>JAHJKA010000049.1 GCA_018822545.1 Pseudomonadota bacterium | reverse complement strand
TTTTCTTGAGCAGCCGGGCTATCATCTCGGTGAAGGGGCGGTGGCCATGATTCTTGAGGCCGAAGAAGAGGCGAGAGACCGATCTGCTCCAGTGCATGGCGTCGTGCGCAGCTGTTTTACCAGTCAGGATGTGAGCTGTGATCCCATGACTTTTAGTACTGACAATGTTCAGCTTGGCGAGACCGTGCAGGCCTGTCTGGCTGGTGTTGCTGGTGCTCGTTTACAGGTTTTTGGGCCTGAGAATGGTATTGTCGACGGTGTTGTTCACCAGGCCCTGGAAGGGCTCTTGCCCCCTGATGCAAGCCGACACGCCATCCGTTCTCAGCTGGGTGATTCCGGGCTGGCAGGTGGTTTTGCCTTGGCGGCTGGATTGCTCGCTGGTCAGGGCGCTTCTCACGTTATGACTCTTTCCACGAGCCGGGGTGGGGTACAGGCCGCAACCCTGGTCGAACGGAAAAGCGGTCGTTGAAGGCGGATGTTATTGTCATAGGTGGCGGTCTTGCCGGGCTCAGTACGGCCGCCTTACTTGCCAAAAGCGGCAAGAAGGTTCTGCTTCTTGAAAAAAATCAGCGTCTGGGTGGCTATGCCAGCAGCTACAGCAGCCATGGTCATCGTTTCGATATCGCCACTCAGGCCCTGGGCGGTTGCGGCAAGGGTGGTGTGATTTATGCCATCTTGGCTGAGCTTGCCATTGAAGATACGATTCGTTTCTTAAGCTGTGAACCGGCCCGCATGTATTACCTGCCAGATGGTACAGTCTATGCGCAGCATGGTTTTCTCGAGGAGCAACAGCAGGAGCTGAAAAAAGATTTTCCGGCGTGCGTCAGCGAGATTGACCGTTGTTTTGCCGTATGGCGGGAGCTTTTTAGCGAGCTTGAGGCCATTGCCGGGGTGCCAGCCAAGGCCATGGCCTTTCAGTTTGCCCGCAGTTTTCCGCAGCTTGCCCGTTACAGCAGAAGTACGGTGCAGCAGTTTTTTGATGAACTGGCCATCCCTGAGGCGCTGCAGGTTCGCCTGGCTGCCCGGGCTGGCTATTGTATGTTACCCCTGGACCGTTTGTCGCTGGTGGCCTTTGCCTGTACCGAGATGAGCTTTGGCAGTGGCGCCTGGATGGTGGAAGGGGGGGTGAGCCGTCTTGCCGATGTTTTGCGCATGGCCATTGTCGATATGGGCGGTGTGGTTCGGACGCAAATCCGGGCGACGTCCCTGGTTAGTCAAGAAAAGCGGGTGGTCGCGGTTGTGGCGGGGGGTGAGCGTTTGTCCTGTGAACAGGTGGTGTTGGCCTGTGATGGCAGTGAGCTGTTGCGCGAAGCGTCAGGTCTCCCCGAGAGATTTATGGCCAAGCGCGACAATCTCGAGAAGAGTGGTTCTTATTTTATAAGTTATTATCAGGTGCCAGAGGATGCTGTGCACGGCCTGGCGCCAAATATCGAGATTTGGCCGCAGGGGGAAAGTAAGGGTGCCGGAAATGAAAATGTCGGGGTATATTACCTTCTTATTCCTTCCCTGGTGGATCGGGAATCGGCACCGAAAGGCTATCATTCCCTCTGTTTAAGTGTGCCTTTGGCGGCAGGCGTATCGCCCACTGGGCCTGAGCGCCGTTTTATCCGCAGGAATTTGGAAAATGAGGTGAGAACGCGTTTTCCCGCTTTAGCGGGTAAGCTGCGCTTTCTCTTTGAACTGGCCCCGGAGCATCTGCAGTTGATGACGGCAAATCCGGATGGTGCCGCCTATGGCTGGGCCCAGACGCCGGGACAGGCTGGTATCCATCGTTTAGGCAATAAAACAGCCTTGAGTGGCTTGTATCTGGCCGGCCACTGGACCATGCCCGGCGGCGGTATTGCCGCAGTAATGACCTCCGGCCGTCTCTGCGCCCATGCTGTGCTTGAAGAAAGTTGAGGGTTGTTTTGTTAACCACAGAGGCACAAAGACACAAAGATTTTTTCTCTCTGTGCTTTTGTGTCTCTGTGGTGAGTTTTTTCGTAGATTTCGTGATAAATCAATAACTGTTTGCTAGAACACATGTTTTAAAGGCTATATTATGGCAAAGAACACGACGTTAAAATTTCTGCTGGTTGATCCTCCTCATCGTATCTGGGATATTCTTAAGGCGTGGATTCCCAGCCCTGGCTGTTTGCAGCTGGCTGCGTATCTTGAGGATTATTTCACCATCGATTTCATGGACTGTACCTTGAACAAAAGTCCGTGGCATGATCTGGAGAAAAAACTGCGGGATTACCAGCCCGATGTGGTGGGTATTTCTGTTGGTTGTACTTATTTTACCTACGACGGTTATAACGCCGCTTCCCTGGTGCGTGATGTGTTGCCCAATGCCGTCATCTTGGTGGGCGGTGCCCATCCCACCTTGAATGCCGAGGAGTGTTTCCGGGAATGCCCTGATATTGATTATATCTGTATGGGGGAAGGGGAATATACCACCCGGGAATTTCTGGAAAATATCGCCGACGGGAACCCTGATTTTTCCCATATAAAAGGCCTGGCTTATCGTGATCCTCATGGTGATGGCATCATTGTCACCGACAAGAGGCCCCTCATCGAGGATTTGGATTCTCTCCCCATCCCTGCTTACCATCTGGTGGATATGGAGCATCCATACATTGGCCTGCCCTCCGAGGGCAAGCGTGCCTTTTTAGTGAATTTTGCCCGGGGCTGTGGTTATCGGTGCAAGTTTTGTTCGGAGTCGAAGTTTTGGGATCGCAAGTGGCGCGGCCGCTGCCCGGAGCTTATCGGTGATGAGCTTGAGCTCCTCAAGAAAAAGTATAATCGCGACACCTTTTACGTGGGCGATAATATCTTTAACTTCACCCGCGAGCGCTCCAAAGGCTTTATCGCTGAGATGAAAAAACGCCAACTGGGCCAGAATTTCTGGCTGCAGAGCCGGGCGGATATTGTGGTGCGCGACCAGGATCTCATGGCTGGTTTCAAAGAGGCCGGCGTCTATCAGTTTATGATTGGGGTCGAATATTCTGACCAGGAGGTTTTAAACACCCTGGACAAGGACATCTCCATGGAAACGGTGGAGAAGGCCATGCAGATCTTAAAAAAGCATCAGTTTATGATCATGGCCACCCTGATGATCGGTCACTGGGACGAAACCAAGGAGGATCGCCAGAAACTCTTTGATTTCTGCACCAAGTACGTCAATCACTTCGGCCTCAACGTGGTCACCCCTCTGCCCGGTACTGAGTTCCATCAGGAGATGAAGGCCCTTGGGCGTATCAAGAACGAAGACTATCGTAAATTCGACTACATCCAGGCCATCATGCCCACCAAGGAGATCCAGGATCTTGACAAGATCACTGAGCTCCACCTGGGCATGATCCGCAAGTTTTATTGGCGGCCCATGGAACTGTGGCGCATGTTTTTCTCAAAAAACAAGATTCTCCGCCACCATCATCGTTATTTCATGAAGTACGGCTTTGAGGTCATGCAGCATGAGGTGTTCGGCAAACCCCTGTGGGTGCAGGATAATTTCCAGACCTTCGAGAGCTTCCTGCGTGAACGCGGCAAGCCTATACATGGCGGTTTTAGTGGCTTTGAGCCCAACGAGACGGTGGAGATCTAACAGGCTGGTGAAAAACTACGGCGCTAGGAAATCCTTCGTTAAAAAAAGATTCAAAATGCTCACTTACGCATGTAAGCTCCGCTTTTTCATCTTTTTTTGCCTTGTCTTTCCGTCGCTCGCTACGTTTTTCAACAGCCTGCAAGAGTAAGTTTAAAAAAGGTTTCCCCCCCCATTCAGCCCTGAGCGAGCAGGGAGCCGGAAAAGGGAAAGAGAATTGCAGCATGTCTGAGCACCCACACTACGGGCATAAACTACGCGAGTTTCCGCAATTCACCTTTTTCGGCGAAAAGCGAGCGGTGCCGAAGGCCAGGGCTGGTTGAGGTGCCCTTTTCGCCCACTCCGCTAGCTGGTTCGTTTTCGCCCGTTTCACTGGCTGGTAAACAGCAGCGGAGCGGCGAAAATGAACAAAGAGTTGTAACGAGGAAGGAAGTACTGTTGAGCACAGTTTTCTGGTCTATGGGGAATAAGAATATACGTCTACGCTTGGGCTAACAACCGTTTGTAGACCTCTTTCCACTCCTTGACCGCCACCAGGGCCTGGCCACGGCGTAGAAAGACGCGGATTTCGCAGGAAACCATGCATGGCTCATTGTTGTCGTTCAGGTAATCGACCTGGATCACGTAGAAGATCGAGCTGTAGGTCTTTTTCTGGAAGGCGCGCAGGTTGCTGATCTTGGTGAGCGGCACCTGGAGCTGAATGGCCTTGGTGTCTTTCGTGGCTGGAATATCGAGCCTGAATCCCTCTGGTGACAGGGTTGCCTTGCCAAGTTGTTGGCGTTCCGGCAACCCTAAGGTGGAGGCGTGAAAGATGATTTTCGAGGTGATGGCAGTAAGGGGTGCTTTGGTAAAAAGAGGCATGTCTGCTCCTGTATTTATAAATAAAGGGTAATTTGAAAAAGCACCCTCAAAACAATTTTTTACCGGTGTAGGCCGGTTTTCATATGCTCAGTAAATCCAAGAAAAAAATTCTGTTTATCTCGCCGGCCAGAAACCGTGGCCCGGACGAGGATTTTGTTTTCAAGCTCAGCTTTTTAAATCTCCCCTATCTGGCAGCGGTGACGCCGTCCGACTATGAGGTGGAGATTATAGACGAAGAGAAGCAGGTTATCAACTTTGATGATCGGCCCTGGCTCGTGGCGCTTACTGCCCAGACCCCTATTGCCCCAAGGGCCTATGAAGTTGCCGATGAGTTTAAGAAACGGGGTATTCCCACGGTCATGGGGGGCGTCCATGCCTCCACCCTGCCCGATGAGGCTCTGGCCCATGTGGATTCTGTCATCATCGGCGAAGGCGAATTTGTCTGGCAGGAACTCCTGGCTGATCTGGAAAAAGGGGAGCTCAAAGAGCGCTACACCAGCGGCACCAGCCATTCCCTGGCCGGGCTCCCCTGGCCGCGCCGTGATCTGCTCAACCCCAGACATTATATTCCGCTCACCCTTGTCGAAACCACCCGCGGCTGTCCCCATCACTGTGATTTTTGCGGGGTTTCTAAATTTTTCGGGCATCGTTACCGCAAGCGGCCCCTGGCTGAAATCACCGCTGAGCTTGAGTCGTTGTTTGGCGGTGGGTTCCGCCATGGCTTCAGTCGTTTTATGGCTAAGCTTGGTCTTGATATGCCCTATTTTATCGAGCGGCGCCTTATCTATTTTATCGATTCCAATTTCGCTGCTGATAGGAAGTATGCCTTGGAGATCATGGAGGTTCTTGAGCGCCTGGATGTCAAGTGGTGGTGCCATGCCACCGTCGATATTGCCCAGGATCAGGAGTTTTTAAAGAGGATGAATGCTTCTGGCTGCCTGGCCGTGAATGTCGGTTTTGAGTCGCTGTCAGCTGAGAATCTCAAGACCATGCACAAGTCCTATGCGGCGCGCCATGATTATGTTGCTGCCATCAAGGCCTTCCATGATAATAATATCGGCGTTATGGGCACCTTTGTCGTGGGTTTTGATGATGAGGAGAGTAGCATCTTCCGCCGTATTTTTGATTTTTCAATCGATAACCAGCTCGACTGGTCGCTGACCTTTATCAGAACGCCCTATCCTGGCACCAGTCTGTATGAACAGATGGAGAAAGAGGATCGTATAGCTGTCCGTGATTGGCAGAAATATGACACCCTGCACTGTGTTTTTAAGCCGGGGAAGATGAGCGTTGTTGAACTTGAAGATGGGCTGAAATGTCTGTGGCGATACACCTTTTCCCTGTCATCCATCTATCGCCGCATCATTAAAGGGCCGCGTGTCCATCCCCTCTTTTATCTCGGCATGAATATGCAGTTCTTTCAGATGGTGCGCAAGTGGCACACCTCTTATAATCCCTTTATCGAACCGGACAAAAGGTAAGGGCTCGTTCCTGGATCAGCTTGCGCAGCTGGCCGTAAAGCTCTTTTTCTCCAAGGCCTTTTTCCTTGCTGAGTTCTGCAATTGATCGGCGGCCGTCAACTAAGGACCAGGCAGGATTGAGTTCGGGTAAGGGGCAGTCGTGGATGAGTTTTGCCGGCACCAGCTTGCCATGCAAGGGGAAATCATCACGTTCCGTTAAGGTGTCGGTAACCTCACTGTCGCCATAATAGGCAAAGAGGGCTGGTTTCCCGCCATACTTGATCTCATAGACAAATCTATAGGCGGCAAAGGCCGCCTCCGCACCCTGGCCCAAGGCCACCACCGCTGCAAAAGGCGGGCCCGTGCAATCTCCAGCGCCAAAAAGGCCAGGTGTCACATCTTGAGCATGAACACAGGTTGTCATAAAACCGTTTTTCTGGCTGGGAACCCCCATCGGAAGCGGAGAACGTTCCAGTTCAAGGGAATTAAACTCAAGAATAACCTTATCCACCTGCCTTTCAATGAGTCCCTGCGCTGTTTTGAGGATGGCAGCGACAAGTTTGCCGTCTTTTTCTTTAATTTCTTGCAGTTCACCCATGATGAGCGCGCTGCTTGACTCCTCAACCTCTTGCTGAGAGATCGGTACAACAAGGGTGGCTTTTGGATTGAGAGTATGGATGGTCTTGGCCAGGTGGCGAAGATGGCGGCCGCCCACGACAAGGGGGTTGGCGCAGGTCGGCAGTTCTTTTTTAAGGATGGTAAAGATGTTCTCTCTATTGCCGAAGGTGGCCACAACACCCTGACGCCAGAAATCAGCCATGTTGCGGATATCCAACATGCCGCAGGCCATAATGACGGCAAGCGTCGTAAGTTGCCGGCCATCTTCCAGGGTAAGTTTGAAATGGTCTTTTTTATGGTCAACGGCAACAACCTTGCCGCGCAGTATGGGCAGAGGCCATTTCTGCAGATCTCTTTTCAGGCGTTTGACAAGTTCCCCGGCTGGAAATGACAGGCCGGGGCTGGTGAGAATGGAGTTGCCAAGCTGAGCCAGACCACCAAGGGGGCCGGAGTTGATCAGGCAGGCAGACAGGGGCAGGGGAGGCATGGTTTTCAACCAGCGTAGGCGGATGGCTGCGGAAAGCCCGGCCGGACCGGCGCCGACAATGGCGATATCCACATCCCAGGGATGACTTCCTGCCCAAGGAAACTCGGTGGCAGATTTACACTGCATGGCTGAAGAGGATGTCGATGGCCGGCAGCAGGCCGCCGCAGGCCACAAGGTGTTTGACAAAACTTGATGGCGGCTCATAGGTCAAGGATGCCTGGTCGGTCTTGATCTGGCAGGCCCCCGCATCATAGTCCACCGTGATTTCGGTGCCATGCTGCCACGGGTGATCGCCTCGGAATCGACAGACCGGGATACCGAGGTTGACCATGTTACGGTAAAAAATGCGGGCAAAGCTGCGGGCCAGAACGATCTTGACGCCACGGTCATGAAAGACCTGGGCCGTGACCTCCCGGGACGAGCCGCAACCGAAATTTTCGCCGCCGATGATAATGGCCCCGGGTTGAATAGTATCGGCCCATGTGGCGGAAACGCCGCGCAAAAAACCCTTCTTTCGCCTGTTTTTGTCCAGGCTGAAATAATCGGGGGGATGGATCAGGTCGGTGCAGATATTGTCACCGATGATATAGGCTTGGTGGGTGGTCATATTCTTATCTCATTAGCATTGAACTTTAGCAAGTTTGGCCGCAGTCACTAGGGATTAAGTGATTATTGCATAAAGTTGACGGTTTACCGTTCACTGTTTCCGGTTTGTGGAAAGCTCTTTTTTGATAAAGACAACATCCATGAACTGTATACTGCAAACCGTCAACCGTTAACACCTACTAATTTATGACGCGTGGATCGGTTATTACCCCGGTCAGGGCGCTTGCTGCCACGACCGGTGCTGAGGCAAGATAGGTGTCGCCCGGGCCGGTGCGTCCCGGGAAATTGCGGTTCGAGGTGGCGATCATGGTCTGGCCGATGCCGATGATGCCCTTATCAATACCGCCGCAGGGGCCGCAGGAGGGGGCATCGACAATGCCACCTGCCATGATGATATCTTCAATATAGCCGGCGCGGATGGCTTGGAGATAGATATTCTGGGAGGCGGGGATGACCACCAGGCGGACATTCTCAGCTACTTTCTGGCCGCGGACAATGGCGGCCGTGTCGGCGATATCCTCGAGACGACCACCGGTGCAGGAGCCGACAAAGGCCTGGTTGATCTTGATATGGCCAAGGTCGCTTGCCTTTTCAACCTCCCAGGGGGCAGGGGGCACCGAGACCAGGCTTTGCTCAGGCATGGCTATGGTCAGGGTTGTGTCGTAGGTGGCATCGGCATCGGGAAGCAGTGGTTTTGTTGTATTACCCTTTTGGGCTAGAAAATTTGTCGTAATGGCGTCCGGAATGATGATGAAAAAGGAAGCACCCATCTCGGCAGCCATGCAGGCCAGAGAAAAGCGGGAATCCATGCTGAGCTGGTCATTGGTGTGGTCAACACATTCAAAGGCGTAATCGGCCAGATCGCGGGTGCCGCCGATTTCGGTGAGAATCGCCAGGGCTACATCTTTGCCGCGAATAAAAGGTGCCCTGTTTCCTGTTAATTCAAGTTTGCAGACCGGAGGCCTCGGCAGCCATGTGTAGCCGGTAACCATGGAAAAAAGGATGTCGGTTGAGCCCAGGCCGCAGGCCATGCTGCCCAAGGCCCCTGCCATGATAGTGTGGGAATCGGCACCGATGATGAACTGCCCTGGTCCCACGCTGCCATCTTCCACCAGGATCTGATGGCAGATACCCTGAAATGGTTTACGCCTGATGCCCGTGAGTTCTGTGGTAAAATCAAGATATTGCTGAAGAATTTCTGCTCTTTCGGCCGTGGCCGGCGGTACGAAATGATCGGCTGCCGCCAGAATTTTTTCCGGGTGGGCCAAAGGCTTGCCCAGGTTCTTGAAAGGCTTGATAAGCAGGGCGCCGGTGGCATCATGGAGCAGGAGATGATCGTAGACGATGAGAAGATGATCATCCTCTTGGCGCAAAAGATGGCTGGCGAGTATTTTGTCAATCAGGGTCTGCGCCATCTTGGACCTCGATAAGCAGTTGTTGCAAGACATCTTGACGAAGCCCTGAGTGATTCTGGTAAAACTCCCGGCATTGTTTGACAAATTCAGCCATATCAGAGGATTTATGCTCCTCCTGATAGCCTTTAATCTTGGCAAGGAGCTGTCGTTTTTTAGTATCCTCTAACGAAAGAGACATTTCGCGGAGCAGGTGGTCAAGATGTTCCATGCCGGAATGCTTGCCAAGGGACAAAGATCTCTCCTGGCCAACCTGTTCCGGGGCATAGGGCTCGTAGCTCCCCTTTTGTCTGAGCAGAGCGCGGGAGTGGAGACCTGATTCACACTTGAAGGTGTTGGAACCACAGATGGGCTTGATCGGCGGGATGATAAATCCGGAGACTTCTTCCACAAGACGACAGAGCTTGAGAAGATATCGACTGTCAACATCTGTTTTAAAATGCAGAAGATTCTGGATGGCGACGATAACCTCTTCCAGAGAGGCGTTGCCGGCCCGCTCACCAATGGAGTTGACCGTGCCGGAAAAGTAGATGGCGCCAGCTTCAATGGCAGCCAGGCTGTTGGCGGTGGCCAGACCATAATCATCGTGGCAATGGATGCCGAACTTGACTTCTGGGAAGGTGGTACAGAGTTCTTTGATCTTGGTGTGCATGGCCCACGGGGTGAGAGCGCCGACACTTTCAGCAATGATAAACGAGGTGGCCCCTTCAGGGATCAGGCGGGATATGGTTTCTGCTTCGGTGCCTCTTCCTGCTCGACCTGCGTCTTCCAAGACAACGAAGACCTCAAGATCAAGATCCATGGCGTGTTGTACCGCCGTGATGATCACCTTCTGGAACTGATCAAGGGTCATGGTGCGGATGAGACCGCTTAAGATTCGTGAGATTGGGAAGAAGAGAAAGACTCCTTTGGCCCCCAGTTTCTTGGCAGAGGATATCTCGACGATGTCGGGACGCACCGTGGCAAAAACTTTGGCCTTGAGACCGATCCGGGCCACCGCTTCAAAGGCAGCGGTTTCTTCTTTGGAGACAATGGGGAATCCGGCGTCAAGTATCGAGACGCCTGCTGCATCAAGGGCGGTGGCAATGGTCACCTTTTCAGCAAGGGTGAAATAAACACCGGCGGCCTGTTCTCCATCGCGGAGAGTGGAGTCTATGGTCAGGATGGTTTGCGAAGATGGTTGCGAAGGGGTCATGAAAGAGAATATCTTAACTGCAAAGGCATTGTGGGCTCAAAGCCCTGGCTTGCCATAGGCTGAAAATTATTTTATAGAAAATGTGATTTATAACAGTGATTATTCTTATTTTTTAAAAAATAGATACTAAACGGAAAAGCTCTCTTTTGAAAGGTAAAAAAAAGAGATTTCACCCAATGGGGAAGGGAAATGGGAATGAAAATAGAAGGGGTTAAGGTGACTGTATTTCTCCAGCTGGCACTGTTCCTGTCGGTTTTTTTTATGACAGGTTGTGCAGCGCCGCTGTTGGATCTTTCCCTCTATGCTCCTGCGGCCGTCCCGCACGCATCTTTTGAATCACCCCCTTCCGTGGTTATTGGTGTTGAACCCTTTGTCGATATGCGTCCCCAGGCCTATGGCAGTGATAATCAAAAATGGAAAGGCCTTATCCCCGGCATCCTCTGGGTCGAGATCGGTACCGACATTCCAGAGTTCTATACGGCCTTTTCCCCCTTCAGCTCCAAGCCGATGAATTACACGGTTGCTCTGGCCGTGGCAGAAATTCTTAATGAAGCCAAGGCCAGCAAGGAGGTGTTTTTTATCCCGCACAACAACCATTCAGGATTTGAATACCGTCTTGAGGGTATATTGCATCGTAGTCTGGTGAAAGAAACCAGCTATTTTTACGGCTCCTTCATGTACTCTTGGTTGACCAGGGTGATTGGTCTGCCCTACGTCTCCTACGAGTTTGAATTGGACGTGGAATTACGACTGCGTAAGCTTGCGACCAATGAGATTATTTGGCAGGCGAGGCTGAGTGGAGCCCAGGATGATAAATATTATAATGTCTACAGTCTGGTAAAGGGCAAGAATGGTAAGCATATCATTGCCTGGAATTTCAGTGAAATTCTGACCCCGGAAGTGCTTAAGCAAATCCCATCACTGCAAGAAACCTTGCGCTAAGGAAGAATACGTGAAAGACAAAAAAAAGATAGTTCTGGTCACCGGGGCCAGTCGCGGTATTGGTGCGGCCATTGCCAAACGTCTGGCTCCTGAATATGAGATCTGGCTCAATTATCGCTCCGACCATGGGAGTGCCGTACGTGTGCAGAAAGAGATTGAGGCGAATTCTGGTGTCTGCCGCCTCCTGCCCTTTGATGTGGCCGATGAAGAGGCGGTCAAGGCGTCCCTTGAACCCCTGCTTGGCGAAAATACGGTGTGGGGCCTGGTTCATAATGCCGGGGTGACCAGGGACACCTTGGTTGCCACCATGACCAGGGAGCAATGGGATACGGTGCTCGGTGTCCACCTGACCGCCTATTTTCTGCTGACCAGAATACTTGCCAGGAATATGCTTTTTGCAAGGCAGGGACGGATTGTGGCCATATCTTCAATCTCCGGAGAAACAGGGCAGTCCGGGCAGATGAATTATTCAGCGGCCAAGGCGGGTCTTATCGGGGCCTCCAAGGCTCTGGCCCGCGAGGTTGCCCGGCGCAATGTCCTGGTCAATGTTGTCTCGCCCGGTCTGATCGAAACAGAAATGACCGATAAACTGCCAAAGGATAAGTTGCTGCCCACCATCCCCCTGGGCCGTTTTGGTAACAGTACAGAGGTGGCTGGTATTGTGAATTTTTTGATGGGTGAGGAGGCGGGGTATATAACCGGCCAGGTTATAAGCGTCAACGGCGGTCTCTATATGTGACGGTGGGGCGTGTTTCTTTACTGGGCAATGGTTGCCAAGATGGCGGCCATTGCCTCTTTGGCCTGTTCAAAGTCATCCTGTTCCAGGAATTCCTGCAATTGCCAGGTGTCATCGGTGGCCACGGAAAGCAGGGTGGGTTTGAGGATGTAGAAAAGCTGTTTGGCCTCCGGGGCCGAGTTGTTGATAAACATTGAAAGCTGTTTGATTCGGGTTTGCTGGTCGATTAGTGAACTGGTGATGCATTGTTCATAGAGAAGTTGGTCGTTTAACTCGTGGAACGCCTCAGCCAGGAATTTCTGGAGGGGAATTAATTTCTCTTTGAGAATCTTGAAAAAGGCGGCGGTATTTTCACCTTTATTGCGTAATTCCCTGTCGAGAATCGTGGCGCTTTGGACAACCTCAAGGGCACCGATGTTTCCGGCGACCCCCTTTAAGGTGTGCACAATTTTAGAGGCCTCGGTAAGGTTCCCAGCGATTATATATTTTTCTATGAGGGGCAGGATTTCACGGTAATCGCTGGCAAACTGGATGAGGAGATTGCGGTAGAGCAGTTTGTTGCCGGCAAGACGTCGTAAGGCACTTACCTGGTCGATGCCGGGGAGTGCACTGGGAATAGTGGTTGATGGTCGGGCTGATTCTTGCGAATAATTTTCGATATTTTCCGGGTTGGGTAACCACTTGACCAAGGTGGCAAATAGGTTTTTCGGCTCAAGGGGTTTGGCAACATGGTCGTTCATGCCGACCGCCAGGCATTTCTCCTTGTCGCCGCTCATGGCATAGGCTGTCATAGCGATGATAGGCAGAGGGCCATGCATCCGGCGGCTGTCGCTGCTCTGTTCCCATTTCCGAATTGACCGGCAGGCCTCAAAACCGTCCATGACGGGCATTTGGATGTCCATGAGTATCAGGTCGAAATGTTGGTTTTTTACAAGCTCCACAGCGTCATGGCCGTTATGGGCTACTGTTACCGAGCTCCCCCAGGATTCCAGGATTTCTTGAGCCACTTGCCGGTTGATGTCATTATCTTCTGCCATGAGAATTTCGGCATTGGCGATGGTTTTTTTAAGGTCTTTTTCAATTTTTTTGTCAGGTTCAGTCAAAATGGAGGGAACGATTTTTTTGTTGAATGCCGCGATGATGCCTTCAAAAAGGGTCTGCTTATTCACCGGCTTGAACAAAAGTCCGTCCAGGCCGAGTTCTTCAGTTTTGCGGTAAATATCGTTGGCTTCATAGGCTGTGACCATAATGATGGCAGGTTTAAAAGGGAGCTTGGTATTGTTAAGCACCTTACGGGCACATTCTATGCCGTTTAGACCTGCCATTTGCCAGTCGCAGATGATGAGTCGAAACGGGGTGCCATCTTCAGCTGCTTTATCTATAAGGATTAAGGCTTCCTCCCCGGAGCCGGCAATGGTCACCTTTAAGGCGAAGGATTCAAGGATAATTTTGAAAATTTTCTGAACGGTGGGGTTGTCATCGACAACCAGAACCTCCATACCAATCAGGCTTTCAGGGAGATGGTCGGAGCAGGCAATCTGTGAAGCCGGGCGGGCGAAAGGGAGGTCAAAGGTGAAGGTGGATCCTTGTCCCAACTGGCTTTTAACCTGGAGACTGCCACCCATAAGGCCCACCAGCAGTCTGCTGATGGTAAGGCCAAGGCCGGTACCACCATAATGATTGGTCGTTGTGTTGTCAGCCTGCAGAAAGGCCTCGAAGATTTTGCCCTGTTGGTTTGGTGTCATGCCGATACCGGTATCCATGACGGAAAAGCGCAGGGTGACGTGGTCATCATTTTTATCCACCACCTCTGTGCTGATGATAATTTCTCCCATGTCTGTGAATTTTGTGGCGTTATTCACCAGGTTGATGAGAATCTGGCTCAACCGTAAGGGGTCGCCAATCAGGCTGGTCGGTACTTCCGGAGCGGTGGCGACGATGAGTTCGACATTGCTCTGGCGATCATTGATGGAGGCAATATCCGTGACGTTCTGGAGGATATCTTCCAGGTTGAATTCGCTTGGGTTGAGCTCAAGTTTGCCAGCTTCTATCTTTGAAAGATCAAGGATATCGTTGATGATATCAAGCATATTACGTGATGCCTGATGAATCTTGTTTATGTAATCGATCTGTTTGTGCGAAAGGGTCGTTTCCAAGGTGAGATGGGCCATGCCGATAATGGCGTTTAAAGGGGTGCGAATCTCATGGCTCATATTGGCCAAAAACTGACTTTTTAAGCGGTTGGCATTCTCGGCCATGCGACTGGCCTCTTCAATTTCTATATGGCGGATCTGTTTTTCCAGAAGTCGTTTTTGTTTGAGAATTTCCACGCCACGGTGGATAACAACCTTCATTTCCTCTCGGTCATAGGGGGTTATGAAAATGTGATAGACATGGGCCTGGTTGACGGCAGGAATGCATATTTCCGAATCAGCCTTGTCAAGAATAAGAATGCGGAACACATCTTGAAAACTGGCCCGAATTTCAGAAAAGAAATTTATGATAGAGCCGTCTGGGAGATCAAGGGTGCCAATGACTGCTTGCACATCGTGTTGACAGAGAAGTGTGTGGCCTTCCTCAGCGGAGGCTGCGGTGAGGATGAAAAGTTCAGTGCCAAAATTGTCGACGAATTCTTGTCGGTTTTCTGGCTTGCCGTTAAGGTAAAGAACGCATGGTTTGTCAGGGACTAAGGCACTCATGAGTAATACCTTTCAGGGGCTTGAAGTATGTTTGGGGGCAACAAATTCGGATTGCGGTAAGCCTTTAAAACAACATGATATGTTTTTTCGGATTGGTTCGTCAATTGTTTAGGTTTCTGCAGTTGAAATAAATATCCTTAAGGCTTACTTGTTTACTGGTACGAGAAGGTATTATGCTGGTTCAAAACCAATTTTGCGGATGGCCTCTTTGATTTTGTCGCTGCTGACACTGGCATCGGCAGTATAGGAAGCTACCGAAGTTTCGAGGTTAACTGAGACGTCTGAAACTCCCTTAATGCTTGCCAGGGCCTTGGTGACTGAGGAGACACAGTGTTGACATTTCATACCGTTAATTTTAATCGTGGCCATAGTGGCGCTCCTTAGTAATGGATCATTTTTCAGGTGAGCGATACGGGTAATCTGGAATAAGATTAATAAGATATCACTCACATAATATATAACTTTAATATTGCTCCCCGCCATGTATCAAGGATTATTTCCATTCCTAACGCGGTCTTGGGTCTAAACTGTTAAAAAGAAAGGATTTTTATGAACCAGCTCAACGTGAAAAAAATATCCTTACCCGTCCGGGGCATGCACTGCGCCTCCTGTTCGTCTCGTATTGAAAAGGTGGTTGGCGCCGTGGCCGGGGTTAAAAGCTGCTTTGTGAATCTGGCCACGGAGACTATGACCCTTGAATTTGACGAGGCTGCCCTCTCCATAGCTGAAATTGCCGGTCAGGTGAAGGGCTTGGGATTTGAACTTATCGTTACTCCTGAAAAAAAACAGCAGGTTGTTCTCGATATCCAAGGCATGAGCTGTGCCTCCTGTTCCAGCCGGATAGAAAAGGTAGTGGGAGCAATGACAGGTGTTGAGTCTTGTGCTGTCAATCTGGCTGTGGAAAAGGCGGTGGTTGTTTATAATAATGATCTGGTTAAGGTTCGAGACGTTGTCCAACAAATAAAAGATATCGGATTCAGTGCATCTGTTAGTCAGGCAGAGGGGCAGTCATCTTTTGTAACCAAGCAGAAAGAAAATCAAGAGAAATTGCGGAAAATGGTTGGTCGTCTCTGGCCTGCCCTGGTCTTGGCGACGCTGGTGATGATTTTGTCAATGGGTGAGATGGTAGGACTCTCTCTGCCGGTTGTAGTGAGTCCAAGTCAGGAACCTTTTCGTTTTGCCCTTATTCAATTTTTCCTGGTTGTTCCTGTTCTTTGGTTAGGGAGGAGTTTTTATCTTATCGGTATTCCTGCCCTTGTCAGAAAAGCTCCTAATATGGATTCTCTCATCGCGGTGGGAACAGGGGCCGCCTTTATTTATTCCACCTGGAATCTCATTGAGATTGGCATGGGCATCGATCCCTTTCATAAGGCCCATGATCTCTATTTTGAGTCTGCCGCCATGCTCATTGCCTTGGTATCATTGGGGAAATTTTTAGAAGCGCGTTCCAAACTGAAAACATCAGATGCCATCAGTAAATTGATGGAATTGGCCCCGGAGACCGCTATCTTAATCAATAACAACGGCCAGACAGAAATTCTGGTGAATGAGATTGTCAAAGGGGATCATATTCTTGTCCGCCCCGGAGATCGTGTGGCCACCGACGGTGTTGTCATCCATGGTGAGTCCGCGGTAGATGAGTCCATGCTCACCGGTGAAAGTGTTGCCTTAAAGAAAAGACCAGGTGATCTGGTCTATGGCGGCACCTTGAATAAGAATGGCGCCCTTACCGTTGTTGCCGACAAGGTGGGCCAGGAGACCATGCTGGCACGGATTGTCAGGATGGTTCAGGATGCTCAAGGGTCTAAGGCTCCCATCGCTAATTTAGCTGACCGCATCAGTCTGTATTTTGTGCCCTCCGTTATGGTCCTTGCCCTGTTGGCTGGATTGTCCTGGTATTTTATCGGCCATGCCGATTTCACCTTTGCCCTTCGTATTTTCATTGCGGTGCTTGTTATTGCTTGCCCCTGTGCCATGGGCTTGGCAACCCCGACATCAATCATGGTTGGTACCGGTCGGGGGGCTCAGCTCGGCGTGTTGGTGAAAAATGGTGAAGCGCTGGAGATGGCCCAAAAGGTAAAAATAATCGTCTTTGATAAAACCGGCACCTTAACCCACGGCCGACCATCTCTGACCGATCTTCTGTCCGTGTCTGAGCGGTTTGACGATGACGCTCTTGTCATCCTGCTTGCATCAGCGGAAAGCAACTCTGAACATCCCCTGGCCGAGGCCCTTGTCGGCTATGCCAAGGAAAAGAATATAGCATTTACTGCTCCACTGTCTTTTCAGGCCATTCCGGGCAGGGGTATTGAGGCCCAGGTTTCGTATCAAGAAGAGATGTGTGCGCTTGTTCTTGGCAACAAAGCCCTTATGGACGAAAGGCAGGTCAAGGGGATGCTGCCTGAAGTTCTGGCTCAGGCTGAAGAGCTATCCTTGGCAGGAAAGACAGCACTCTATCTTTCTATTGATGGTGATTTGCAAGCCATTATCGGCGTTGCCGATTCTGTCAGAAGGGAAACCCCGGCTACGATTAAGAAACTGCGGAATATGGGAATTGAGGTGGTAATGCTCACCGGGGATAATGAGAAAACAGCCCGCGCCATTGCCGCTGAAGCCGGCATTGATCGGGTTATTGCCGGTGTTCTTCCTGATTATAAGGCGCAGGAAGTGAGCAGGTTGAAGCAAGGTGGCCGAGTGGTTGCCATGGTTGGTGATGGAATCAATGATGCCCCGGCTCTGGCCACGGCCGATCTCGGTATAGCCATGGGAACCGGCATTGATGTTGCCATTGAAACAGGGGATGTGGTCTTGATGAAGGGCAATCTCGACGGCGTGGTTACGGCCCTGGCCTTAAGCAGGGCGACGATGACCAATATCAAACAGAATCTGTTCTGGGCCTTTGCCTATAATATTATCGGTATTCCGATTGCCGCCGGTGTTCTCTATATATTCGGCGGTCCGACTCTCAATCCGATGATTGCTGGTGCAGCCATGGCCTTAAGTTCCGTATCTGTGGTGACAAATGCCCTACGTTTGCGGTTCTATATGCCGCCAAAAGTGTAGAGGGCGCAGAAAAAATGTCTCAGGTAAGTCAGATAAGATTCCTAATGGCGGCGGATTTTCTTGAGCTGCTCAGAGGTGAGGTTGGTAACAAACTCAATGCCGATCCGGAAAGGCAAAATCTCTTCGCTGAGTTTTTTGTTAAACCAGGTGGTTGTCACAGGCATGATGAGTTCTTCGTCATCGATATTCAGAACTATATAGAGTTTGAGAAGGTCAGACTCCATCGGTGCATAGGCCAGATGCTTGCGGTCGGTAATGATTTCCGCCAGGGCCAGACTTGCGCCATTGCAGGAGATGTCGAGAAGTTGACCTTGCAGTTTTTTTGTTCTGGCGGTCGGGTCAATGGCGGCGGCCAGAAAGAGGCTGGCGGTGCCGTGGCAGGGGTAGCGTTCTTCTCTTGGCTTATCTTTTGTCATGATCAGTCAACGATTCGGAGTTGTTTGCTGATAGCCCTTTCCAGGAGAGGGGCCACCGTATAAATATCGAGCAGGTCATCACTTTTACTTCCTGGATAGGTGTCGGCGCCAATAATTTTATTGATGCCGATTTGTTTAAATCTTTTTCGGCAGTCTCCAGCCAGGACAAGGTGGGTGGCAAAGAGAATAATATCGGTGGCGCCGGCCTCCAGACAGCGCTCGGCTGTCTGGATAATGGAGCCTCCTGTGCGGATCATGTCGTCGCAAATAATGGCGGTTTTACCCTGGACTACACTTGCCACCTGTCCTACCATGGTCTTGTCCATGGCGTAACGGTCTTTGTCGGCAGCAGTATGGGCGACTCCAAGCAGGCCTGCCAGGCGGGCTACCCATTTTGAGCGGCCATAATCGGGAGAGACAAGGACAAAATTCTCAATATTCAAGGAGCGGATTTTGGCGACAATAAGCTCGTCTGTTTGGAGATGCAGGGTGTGAATGCCGCCCCCATGGGCATGCAGAACCGCTTCTGAGTGGAGGTCGACAAAGGCGGCAAAATGGGGTCTGGCCCGAAAAATCTGCCTGGTTCTGGTAATGCCTTTCGGAATCTCCTGAATGCCTGGTTTGGCCTGCTCCATTGTTGAATAGCCTAGATAGGGGATAATGACATTGACGCTGTGGGCCATGTAGTGATGGCACCCGTCAATCATGTCAATAAGCTCAAGCAGAGAGCTGTCGTCAGGGGTTGCCGCTATGATGACAATATCTTTCCCAGTAATATCGGTGGGAAAGGCGTGGTAAATCTCGCCATCGGCAAACTCTTTTTTCTCCATGGCCGTAAAGCTACAGCCAAAAAGCACGGACACTTTTTTGCCCAGGCTTTCTGAGCCGGCATTGGCGAGGATGATAAGATCTTTTCGAGAGGTTCTTTTCATAATATTCTAAATAGTTGATAAGTTAGCATTATAACCTAAAATAAAAAAAGAGTTCAAAAAAATGACATTACTGCCAGGAGTTGCTGCCGTGGGCATCATGGGCAGCGCTTGTTTTTTGGAATTTTCTTGGGTATAGGGAGCTTTGTAGTGATTTTCCCCACCTCGGAATAGGAAACGACAGGGGAAGGGTCTATCGTAATTGTCAGATTAGTAGTCGGGAAAAAGGAGAGGGCAATGAAAAAGGCGCTGGTGGTATTTTTTTCTTTGTTGGTAATGGTTTTATCTGGGCAGTTGTCCTTGGCCAAGGAAGAGAATAAAGAGAGTAATAAAGAGAGTCAGGAAGTCAACAAAGAGATCAAAGAGGCCTCAAAAGAGGTGGCAAAAGAATCCAAAGATATCTTTCAAAAAACAGGGCGGGCCGGCAAAAGTGTCTGGCGGGGGATGAAGGAAGGCTTCAAGGAAACCAAGGAGTAAGTCTGCATTTGCCCTGGTAATGTGCTCAAGGGAAATGGCACGGAAGCAGTTGGTTTTTTAGGTGAAAAGTTTTTGGTTGCCCGTTACCTTGCGGATCAGATCACGGTAGTCGTTGGCGCCGTTACTGCCTGGGGCGAATTCATAGATGCTCTGGCCATAGGCGGGGGCCTCGGTGAGTCGGACGTTGTAACGGATAGGCGTGCAGACGTGGTCGCCGTAGAGTTCTTCCAATTTGTGGAGGATGCCGGAGGTGCTTTTTACCCGTTTATCGAGAAAGGTGGGCAGGATGTATTTCAGGCCCAGTTCCGGTTGATATTTCTGGATGGAGGATATTGATTTCAAGAACTCCACAAGTCCCTGCAAGGTCATGACTTCCAGAGAAACAGGTATGAGTATTTCCGTGACATAAAAAAGCACGTTGACAATCAGAGGATCCCAGCCCGGTGATGTGTCAACGATTACATAGTCAAATTGATCTTCAAGGGGAGCAAGTTTCTCCGCCAAGGTCATCTCTCCACCGAAATCCTTACGATCAATAACCCTCTTGACTCCGGCCAGAGATTTGCCGCCGGCGAGCAGCCAGAGATCTTCTCTGGCTTGGAAGAGGCATTCCTCCGGTGCAAGTTCATTGGTGACCAGTTCCGTGAGCCCGGCCGATGGTTTTGCCCCCAACATAAATGCTGATTGGCCCTGGGTGTCGGTGTCGATAAGAAGAACCTTGTAGCCGGCCAGAGAAAGACCGTGGGCCAGGTTGACTGCCGTGGTGGTCTTGCCAACCCCGCCTTTACTTAAAGAGACGGCAATTTTTCGTACCCTTGGCGTCTGGCTGCCACTCTTTTTTTCCTCACCAAAGGGGAAAAGTTGTTTGCAAAACTTGCACCGTACCTTGGTGACGTCCGCTGGGATTTTGGACTCGTCAATGGAGTGTTCTTTTGAGCAATGCGGGCAGGTTAAAATCATGGGTTGTTTCTCAACGTTCTTTAAGTAAGCTCATTAGTATCGCCTTTATCCTGAAATTCTTTTAAGATTTTTTGGGCCAGGATAGAGTCGACTCCGTATTCGTCGAAGTCCTCAAGGAGGAGTTCAAGGGCGTATTCTACAATTTTTGATTTAGTGATCTCCATTTTTGAGCCCAGCGGCAGTTGATCCCGAAGAAAGCGTATTGCGTTCTCTAAGCCCTCGGTAACATCATGGGAGAGATGGAAGTTGCTTTTTTTTCTGCTGTAATCCGGTGGGAGCAGTTTGCACAGTAGTGGCGAGGAGAGGGTTGTGTTGCGTCCGCTCGGGCCGACAGGATTCTGTGGAGTGTACAGCCTGATGAGTTGCGTTAACTCATCAATCACGGGTATTGGATCCCCGCAGTGAGCGCCGTCGGCCATTATTTCTTTAATGATGTTTGTTCGTTCCGGCGCAAAAGACATAGGTTTGGTGTCTGCTAGGGCATAAAGGAAAAAAGGCTGGCGTTATGCTGATCAATAAAGCCCTGAAGGATATCCGCTGCCTGTTGGGTCATCTCAATTATCTCAATGCCACAGAGGTAATGAATACTGGCGGGGGTTACATGGGCAATGCGGCCCTTAACTGTGCAAGATGTGCCATTAATTGAAAGATCGACATCTGTGAGTTCTGTGTCGATATCAAAGGTGTCGGCGTCCTCCAGATAAATGCCAACGCCATGGGAGGCAACATTAATCACCGCAAATTTTTTGCCATTAATAGTAATAGAAGCATCATGGGGGTCTTCCAGGGGGATACGGAAAAACTTCCTACCGACCTTCTCTTGCTTTTCCTTTGCTGCCATTGGTGCTCCTTAAAGGGTTTCAGGATGGGTTACCATGAGAAGAAGGGGGACTTCTCAACGTTCATATGGTGTGGCAGTTTTTCTGCTTGTAAGTAATTTGTTAAAATAATAGCATATTCATGGAGAGGCGAGCAAGCAGCGAAGTGATTAATTTGTTTGCTTATCCCGTCTAATTTCAAGGAGAAGAGCTCGATGGAAATTATCATAACCTACTGCGCAAAGTGAAACTATAAGCCACGTGCTTCCAGTTTGGGAGACGAATTGCAGGCTGCCTTTGATGCGAGAGTGCAACTGACTGCCAGTTCAGGTGGAGTTTTTGAGGTGGATGTCGACGGCAAAAACATCTTTTCGAAAAAGGCCTTGGGCCGCTTCCCTGAAGAGGGCGAGATTGCCAAACTCATTAAGAGCTAGTGTCAAGCTCGGCTGCTTTCTTCCGCAGGCCGCAGGCTGATTGATGTGTTTCTTGTCCTAAGTCTGTGGCCCTAAGCAGGTAGATATTTCCTTTTGACGGGCACGACTTGTCTGGTCGGCAGGACTTCATGCCCTGCTCCGAAACCTTCTGCTATCTTTCTTTGGATATCCAATAATTTCATGATATTGTAATATTTGTGCTTTTTTGCGGAGGCGTTTGCTCTCTTTGTCGTCTTTTATTTATGTGTTGTGTGTCGTGATGCTAACGTGACCATGGGAATTTGGAACAAAATCTATAACAACGACCTGCAGTCGGTGCAACGGGTTACGATTCTTGCTGTTTTTGGTTGGTCATTTCTTTGTTCTCTGTCCGGATATTTCTATGTAGACATGGAGAAGGGCAGGACAATGGAGCTCGCTCAGAAAGAGGCGCTAACCATTTTTAATAAGGATCAAGCCTTTCGTCTCTGGGGGAACAAGCATGGCGGCGTTTATGTCCCCGAGACCAAGGAAACTCCCCCTAATCCGGCCTTAAGTCATATCCCCGAGCGTGATATTGTCACCCCCAGCGGCAAACGGCTTACCCTGCTTAATCCTGCCTACATGATGCGGCAGATCATGGAGCAGTATGAGGAACTCTATGAGGTCAAGGGCCATATCACCAGTCTGAAACTTCTCAATGAGAAGAATGCCCCGGATGATTGGGAAAAAAGGGCCCTTGCCAAATTTGAGCAGGGTGAAAAAGAGGTCTTTGAGATTGTTCAGGGCGATGACGGTGAGTCCTGGTTGAGACTGATGCGGCCGATGATTACCAACGCCTTTTGTCTCAAGTGTCATGCGGCCCAGGGGTACAAAGCCGGCGACGTGCGAGGCGCTGTGGGCGTTTCCTTTTCCATGGCGCCCTACCAGGCCCTGGAGGCCAAAGCGTTACGCGTTATTTATCTGAGTCATATTTTGTTCTGGTTACTCGGCCTGCTGGTGATAGTCTTTTCTTTTGTTCATGGTAAGAGGCGCCTTGTCGAAAGAAATACCACCCAGCAGAGTTTGGAGGAAAGCTTTGAAAAGATAAAGCTCTTTGCCTACTCCGTGTCACACGATCTGAAAAATCCCGTGGTCTCCATCCATGGTCTGACTAAACTTTTGGAGAAGCACTACGGCCATCTGTTTGATGAGAAGGGCAGTCGTTATTGTCAGCAGATTATCCGTTCAGCTGAGCAGATTACCAAGCTCGTTGAGCAGATCAATATCTATATCTCCACCAAAGAACAACCCATTGACGTTGAAGTGCTCGATCCCAAAGATATTTTTGCCCAGGTGCGCCAAGAGCACAGTAAGGCTTTGAATGATAGGTCTATTACGTGGCACGAGCCTGAAAACATCCCTGAGGTCACTGCCGATAGATTGGCTCTGTTAAGAGTTTTTCGCAATTTTGTTGATAATGCCTTGAAGTATGGTGGCGAGGGCTTGGCGCATATTGACATTGCTTATGAGAAGGCTCCTCTCTTACACATCTTTTCAGTGCATAACGACGGGGCCTGTCTCGACCCTGAAGCCTGTCAAAAGGTGTTTGAACTTTTTGCACGTGAAGTGACCAGCCAGAATGTCTCCGGCAGCGGTCTTGGCCTTGCCATAGTCAAAGAGATTGCCGAACTTCATGGCGGCAAGGTATGGAGCGAATCAGAGACAGGTAAGGGCGTCACTTTTTATTTCGCCATCTCAAGAAAATTGTAACACCCAGTTTTATTCCAACAACTCCCCTTAAAGCGTATGGCGCTGCGAGATTTTCTCAAGCATCCGGACAAGTCCTGCTCCTAACCTGTATACGAATTCGGTCGGTAGGTTGTCACCGGCGGTGATGTCGTAAAATATCTGCAGTTTGGAGACCAAATCTTCTTCAGGTTGCCAATAGCAGATGAGCAGCGGTAGTTTTGGGTAGGGCAGGAGCTGGACGCCGATGTCCGCGTCAAAATGATGCTGTGGTTGCCGGCCGCTGAAGATGTCAATGAGGTCGGCAAAAAGCTCAGGGTGTTTGTCGGCCAGCTGCTTGAGGGGTTTTTCGCAGCGTTGCCGGTAGAGGGGGTTCCATTCGCTGCCGCCTGGCAATTCGCGGAAGGACACCCATTCACCTGATGGTGGTGTCCCTTTGCCTTTTAATACATAGTTGAGCAGAGGCACGGTAAACCAGGGGTTGGTATGACAGAGAGAGGAGACCTTGCCCCTGTCGTTGATTTCAAACTTGTTGCCCAGGCAGTTGATGAGCAGTTTGCCGTTGTGCACCAAACCCCCTGAACGTTTGGCAGCTTCCTGGAAATCAAGATCAGCGACCTGGGCCTGCAGGATATCCATGGAATCGTTGAGCTCCTGCTCAAGAACTGTAGGGCTGTTTCTGTCGCTCTGGTGGATGTCGAGAATATTAGGGGACAGGTGGGGGCAGGAGTCAAGACGTTTGCCTCCCTTGAGCACCTCGGCGGCAAAGGCCAGGCACGAGGGCAGGCCGCATTGCCTGCAGTTGGTCTGAGGCAGGATCTTATAGAGTTCCAGGGGTGATTTAAAAGTGGTCATTGTTGAAAAGATTCTTGTTTGGTTGAGGCCATGGAGTCTACGAGCTCAATGGGTGTCGTGTTGAAATTTTCAACCGCTCGGGTAATCTTGAAATAATTGGCAAAGACCTCAGTGCGGGCCGTGACATAGGTATATTTGGCCCGGGACAGATTGGTGATGGCATCCAGGAGATCAGACTCCTTTTCAAGACCTTCCTTGTATTTTAATCTGGTAATCCGCAAATTTTCTTCGGCCTGCTCGATGGTGGCCAGGGAGACAGCGGCATTGTCGATGCTTACGTCATAGTCGAGAAAGAGGTTGGTGAGCTCCATGTGCAGGGATTTTTTTAACTCCTGGAGCTGGGCCGCAACGCTTCGTTTTTCGCTTTTGGCCTTGCTGACTTCAGCCTGTTGGGAAAAACCGTCAAAGAGGGTCATGGTGAGCACCGCTTTGCCGCGCAGCTCTTCTTCGTAATAGTCGCCGTCACCAGTGAGATAGTCGTTCTCGTATTTTCTATAGCTGCCGCTGACATCCAGGCGAGGGTAGCGGCCGGCATAGGCGGCCTTGACCTGGAGGGTAACGGCCTTCGCCAGCTCTTCCAGGGCCATGATCTCGCTGCGCTTGGTCAGCATGCTGAGCTGATAGTTTTCCTGGTTCTCAAGGACGGGTAACTGGCTGAACTCCTTGAAATCAAGATCAATCATGCTGATAGGTGCATCTGTCTCAAACACCAGGCGCTGCAAGCTTTTGGAGAGTTCTGCCTGGGCTTTTTTGGCCGCGATAGCAGCATTGTTCATATCCACCTTAAAACGCAGGAGCTCGTTTTTTTCAATAAGGCCAACCGAGAAGCGGTTCTGGGCGTCCTCATGCAGCTTTTTGAGGGTGATATGGGATTCTTCGGCGACCTCAAGGCTGCTTTGGCGATTGAAGATTTCGAGATAACGCAAGGCAACGTTGAGCTGGATATCCTGTTTGACGGATTGCAGCTTGTAAAGCTGGGCTTTTTCAAGGAGGCGGGCAGAGCGGATATTGTAATAATCATAAAAGCCGGAAAAGAGATTCCAGGTGATAACACCATAGGCCACCGAATTGTCGATGGCCTCCTGGGGATTGCTCTCATTCAGGGAGTTGGTGGAGTAGGACACGTCAAAATTGGGCATAAAGCTACTTCTGGCAATGGTGACGTCCTTACTGCTCTTGTCAAGATATGCCTGGTATTGTTCAATGATTTTCCGGTTATCAATGGCGTTTTTCTGCAGCTCGATGAGGCTGGCCCCGAAACAGGAAGAGGCCGTGAGAAGAAGAATAAAGAGCAGACTAGAGAGTTTCATGACGACTCCTTTCCATGCCGATGACAAAGGCAAGCAGCGCGGGGATGACAAAGAGGGTGAATAGCGTGGACATGGCAAGGCCGCCAAGAAGGATGCTGCCCAGGCCCCGATAAAGTTCACTGCCCGAACCCGTTGACAGCACCAGGGGCAGCATGCCGAGAACACTGGTGGTGGCGCTCATGAAGATGGGCCTGATCCGGGTCTGAACGGCATCGGAGATGGCTGCCACGCCCTGCAGGTTGTTGTAGCGTACATTATTAAGGGACTGATGGACGATCAAAATGGCGTTGTTGACCACCGTGCCGATCAGAATAATAAAGCCAAGCATGGCCAGGACATCAAAACCCTGGGGGGCAATGAAGATATCCACCAGGCGCAGGCCGACAAAACCGCCGGCCGCAGCAAGGGGTACCGAAAAGAGAATGATCAGCGGGTAGAGAAAATTCTCAAACAGGGCGGCCATGAGCAGATAGGTGATGAGCAAAGCCAGCAGCAGGTTCCACTGCAGTGCCTGTCTTGTTTCCGTTAATTTGTCGGCATTACCGCCCACTGTCACTGTAACGCCATCAAGGGCACCGGCATTTTGCAGACCGGCGATCACCTCATTTTGAACGGTTTCCATGGCGGTCTGCAGAGGCAGGCCCGGGGGTGGTGTGACCTGCAGGGTGATGGTGCGCAGGCGTTCCCGGTGGTTAATCTGCGGCATCCCTTCGGTGTAAACAAGATCGGCGACATCACCCACCCGGATCAGCTGGCCGAAACTATTGACAATGGTGCTTTTGATGATGGCCTCCGGGGTGGTAAAGATGGTGTCGTTACCCTTGATCAGCAGGTCCACCTGTTTAATACCCTCAGGGCGATATTCATCGATTTTGCGGCCATCCATCAGAATATCAATATAGATGCCGAGATCCTCTTCACTGAGGCCGTTTGCCGCCAGTTTTTCCTTGTTGGGAATGATCCTGACCTCAGGGTAGCTCGTTTCCAGCGAAGGAACGGGGCGCACTTGGGCGCCGGGGATTTTCTGGCTCACCGTACCAAAGAGCGTGCGGGAGGCATTGATCATGGCCTCAATGCTCACCCCGGAAACGTTAATGTCGATGTTATTGCCCTCGCCAATATCACTTTCAAAGATACCGGCCTGGATACTGACCCCAAAAACACCGGGGATGGAGTGCATGATACGGTTAAAAAGAGGCATCATCTCCTTGGCCCTGGTTTCATAGGCAGAAAGGCCACCAAAGAGGGTCATGCGATCGGAAGCGACATAGAAAATATCCTTGATCTGGGGGATGCCATCCTTGCCATCCTCCTTAAGATAGGGTTCGACTTCATTATATACATAGCCGCCGATCTCCTTCATCTTGTCCACTGAATAGCCGGGGGGCGGAATGAGAATGTTCAGGATCAGGTTTCTGTTGCCCTGGGGGAGATATTCGGCAGGGGGCATGAGGAGCCAGGTGAGAGCGATGGAGAGGCTGGTAAAAAGGACCACAATGAAAGTCCGACTGCGATTTGTTTTCAGGCAGAAATCAGAAAGTGTCATCAGTTTGGCGACAAAAAAGGTGCCGATCATACTAAAAAAGGCGCCTGTCTGAGTCTGCTTGGCCTCTTGGGTGGGGCTCTTCTGGTTGCGATAAAAAAGATGGAAGAGGGAGGGAATCACCGAGACTGAGACAAAGAGACTCAGAATGATGGAGAAGGTGATGGCAATGGCGATATCGCGAAAGAGCTGGCCTGCCTCTTCCTGCATAAAAATAACCGGCAGAAAGACAGCCACCGTGGTGGCGGTGGAGGCAAGCACGGCTCCCCAGACCTCGGTGGCCCCATCATGGGCAGCAGTCATGGCTGATTTGCCCATCTTGCGGTGGCGGTCGATATTTTCCAGAACCACGATGGAGTTATCCACCAGCATGCCCACGGCAAAAGAGATACCGGCCAGGCTCACCACGTTCAGGTTACGGCCCATGATCCACAAAAAGATAAAGGTGCCGATGGCCGAAATGGGAATGGCAATCGCTGTGGTGAGGGTGGATCGGATGCTGCGCAGAAAAATAAGCAACACGCAGATTGCCAGAATACTGCCCACCAGGACGTTCTGTTTCACCAGGTCGATGGCAGTATTGATGTAAGGCCGCTGGTCGTATACCCAGTCGATGTACAGATCGTTTTTGGCCAGCAACCCTTCGTTAAGCTGAGTGACCTTACTTTCGATCTGTTCGGTCATGGCCAGAACATTGGCGCCTTGCTCCTTACGGACACCGATGACAATGACCTGGGTGCCGTTTTGCTCCACAGCGACATCTTCTTTTTTGAAGCCATTATCAACCCGGGCCACATCGTGGAGATAAACACGTTTGGTGCCATCATCAAAAATAACGACATCGAGTGCCTCGGTGGGTGACTGGAACTGACTCACTGTTCGGATGCGGTAATTTTTCTTGGCAATGCCGAGGACGCCTGCCGAAATGGTGGTGTTGGCTTTGCGCACCGAGCCGATCACCTGATTGATGGTGATATTGTTGCGGGCCATCTTTTCAGCATCCAGGGTGATATGAAGCTCGTTTTCCGTGCCACCAAAAACAAAGAGAGAGCCAACCCCCTTGACCCGTTCAAGATGCTGGCGGATATTGTTTTCAAAAAAAGTTTTGAACTCGTTGATGTGGTGGCTGTTTTCAGGTTTGGTCTTCAACATCATCCAGATCACCGGCGAACTGCTGGCGCCTGCTGCCTCGATGACTGGTTGGTTAGAATTTTCCGGATAGTTTGACACCTCGTTCATCTTATTGGAGACCCGGAGCAGGGCGGCGTCAAGATCGGTGTCGAGTTCGAAAGACAGAGAGATCTCGCCATAGCTGTTAAAGCTTGCGCTCTCAAGCTCAGTCAGGCCTCGCAGACCCTTAAGGGCCTCTTCCTGCTTTTCAATGATTTCCTTTTCTATCTCATAGGGCGTGGCGCCGGGCCAGGTGGTGTTCACCGTGATCTTCGGGGTCTCGACATCGGGTGTAAGCTGAACGGGCAGCTTGTTCAGGCCGATAAGGCCGAACATAACCACCAGGATGACGGCAACGGTGATGGCCACCGGTTTTTCTATGGAGGTCTTGATGATGTCCATTATTTTTCTCCTGTCACCACCACCGGTTGATCAGGGCGCAGGCGTTCATTGCCTTCGATGACCACAGGCAGGCCAGGCACGATATAAGGGTTATCAACGCCCACCCTTTGGCCGAGGAAGGCGACGATGTTCACCGGCAGGATGGCAGCTTTGCCCTCTTTGACGGTATAGATGAAATCCTTGCCCTGAAATTTGATCAGGGCATCGCGCGGAATAATGGCGAGCATTTTCTTGGAGCTTGCCGCCACAAAGATGGTGGCAGACATATTTTCGGCAATATCTTTCTGGGCAGGAATCTTCACCTTCAAAAAAACATTTTTGGTCTGGGGGTCGGCCTTGGGCGCAATGGCATGGATGGTGCCGGTCAGCTCGCGGTCAAAGGCGTTGATATTCACCGGCACGCTGTCACCAATGGTGATGTGGCGGAGCATGGTCTCGCCCACCGGCACCTGGACAAAGAGGTCGTTGGTGGAGCCGATGGTGACGATCTCCTTGCCCTGGTGGATCCAATCGCCAAGATCGACATTTTTACTGAGCACCAATCCATCAAAGGGTGCTTTGATGTTGCTGCGCTTTTTCTGTACAAGGAGTTTTTGCAAGGCGTCCTCTGTGGCCAGCTTCTCCTTGTTGAGATCCTGGAAAGAGTAGAGGGCATCCTCGTAATCTTTTTCACTGACGCCGTCCTTGGCATAGAGCCTCTCCAGGCGCTTAAAGTTTTTCTCAGCCTTTTCAATGCGCAGGGCGATCTGGTCGATGCGGGTCTTGGTAAGTTTGATGTCAAGGTCAAGAATCTCAGTATTAAGGACGATGACAGAGGCCCCCTGTTTGATCTGGTCGCCTTCCTTGATGTGAACCTCAGCAACCAGACCGGCAAGCTCACTGGAAACATGGCTTACCCGTTCATAATACAGGGTGCCGATCATCGATTGGTTTTGGGCGATTTCTTCGTGGACGACCTTGGTGACAATAACCTGGGACGGTGGCATTTCTTGAGCAGTTGCCAGGGCCGGAAGCAAAAGGGTGATAAGTATCAGGGAGTGAAGGGGGCGCATTTTTTTTCCTTGAGCGTAGTGATTCATAAAGTGTTCAGGTCGATGTGCTGGAGATTGGCATTCATTTTTTCAAGGGCCTGGCGGAGAACATGTTGGTCTTTGGCACTGATATCAGCTAAAGATTTGGCGGCAAAAGAGTCCAATATGACGGACACCTCCTTGACCAGGGATTCGCCGTGCTTGGTGAGAAAGACCAAAGAAGCCCGGCGGTCTTCCGGGTTTTCCCGGCGGTCAATAAGGTTTTTTTTCTGAAGGCGGTCAAGAATTCTGGTGAGATTGGCAGCGGACTTGTTGCACTCGTCACCGATCTGGCGCTGGGTAAGGCCTGGCTCAAAGGAGAGAATCTTCAAAGGATGAAATTGCTCAATGGTCAATTCGTAGGGCTTGAGGATTTTTTCTGCCAGATTTTTAAAATCCTGGGCAGTGAAATAAATCAGGCGGGGAATGGGTTGCGCCTCATTGCCCTGATGAATGTATCTGGAAATACTCATTGTTGACTCCTTAATAGTTGACTCGTTAAATATGTATGGGGCAACTATAAATGTCAACAGGAAAAATAGGTAGAATTGCGTATTGTTGGGGTCAGAAAAGAAATTCTTGGGAGTGCAAAAAAGAGGGGGAGAACGGTACATTGAGAATGGTGCCCCCAGCAAGAATCGAACTTGCGCACACGGATTAGGAATCCGATGCTCTATCCACTGAGCTATGGGGGCGAACCGTTGCAACTTATATAACTGAAAGGAATCGGGGAAACAAGGACTTTTGGGGTTACGGTTCTCTTCCTGTTTACATGGGTTGAGCTGTGGTTACTGGTGAGAATATGAAGCTTTACGTGGTGTGGAGTCAGTTTATGCCACCAAATCTTCTTTGATGGCACGTTTCATTTTCAGGTTGTAACGCTTTAAGAAGCGTTAACGATGTCTCTGATTATCTCAAAGAGCGCCATTGGTTCCATGTCATTGTCGGCGGCAATTTCTTTTATGCTCTGGGTTTGCTTCACCTGTAGCCCTCTTTGCGATAAGGCCTGGAGGAGATCCGGAAGATTCAGATTGAACTCCGTGGAAATCTCCGCCAGGGTTTTTCTGCCGAAACCTGGCGGTGGTGAATCGGGGAAGGCAGCATGCTCTGGGATGCTCTGCGTTTGCGTTGCCGGTTGCATAATCTCGAAGAGCTGTTTTGGGGTCAGATTATTTTCCGTGGCGATGGCAAGGATGGTTTGTTTATCACTTGTAAAATGAATATCAGCTTGGTGCAGTAAGTCGATACTTATACCAAGATCAAGGTCGACTTTTTTGGCAAACATTTTCAGAGAGGAAAGCTCAGCATGACCATAGGGCGGTTCGCCGTACTTGATGCTGGCGGCATCCTTTATGGCGCCTCCGACAGTAAGGATGGTACTCAGGGGAGGAATCTGAAAATAGGTGCCCATGCCGACAAGAAGGGTGAGGACCAGGGCAATATTGAAATTTAGAGTAAACACCTTAAGTTGTCGGGCTTTGCTTTTTAAATAAGCAGTTATGACGCTCCAGTTATAATAAAGGTGCAGAAAGCCAACCAAGACAAGAAGAAGGCCCAAGTTGAGATGGAGCTCGCTCCATTGTGTTTTGGTTAAGCCCCACAGCCGCCAATCTGACCAATATGCGACGCGACCATGTGGGGCAATATACAAGATGACACTTGAGACGATGCAAAACACAAAGGAGATGAGCATGGTCAAAGAGGTGATTTTTCGAATGTTCATAGTGGTATCACCAGAGTAATTTTACTAATAAATATAAGTTGTTACGTTGGCCAATGTGGCAGCAAGTTCCTGAGTTGAATTTCCCCAAGTATAACCAGATAGATGGCCAAGAAAGGATCATTTGCCATTCACCAGGGTTTCGGCAAGAACCATATCGCTTATTTCTTCAAGATCCTGGCGGCTCTCTGCTGAGGCGAGATGAAAAATGGCGTCCCCTTTATGGACCAGCGGTAGTTTGAGACTGCCGATGATAATGCCTTCGAAGGGGGCCAGCAGCTTTTCCTCATTATCGCCAATTGGGTCAATAATGCAGGCCATGACCTGATTTTTTTTCACCAGCGAACCAAGGGGCACGGCCGAGTGGATAATACCGCTTTTATTGGCCCGTACCCAGTGGGTGGCCTTGACAATGACCGGCTGGGGCGCTTTTTTCCGGGGCTTTTTGGGAAGCATGCCTAAGTTTCGCATTACTGAGACAATACCTTTTAAGCCGATGTTTATGGGGTGCTCGTTAAAGCGCAGGCTCTCGCCGCCCTCAAAGAGCAGCATGGGGATGCCCCTGTCAATGACAGCCTCGCGCAGGGAACTATCGCGCAGGCGGGCATTAACAATGACCGGCGCCCCAAAGGCAATGGCCAGGCGCTCCACCTCAGGATTGTCGAGGGTGGCACGTATCTGCGGCAGGTTGGTGCGGTGGCTTGAGCCGCTGTGAAGATCGATACCATGGGTGCATTTAGCGACAATTTCGTCCATGAAAAGTCGGGCAAGATGTGAGGCCAGGGACCCAGTGTAGCTGCCGGGGAAAGAGCGGTTCAAATCGCGTCTGTCCGGGAGATAACGGGATTGGTTGATAAATCCAAAGACATTGACGATGGGGATGGCGATGAGGGTGCCCTTGAGCTCCTTGAGCAGTTTCAGCTTAAGCAGCCGCCGGACAATCTCCACCCCATTAATCTCATCGCCATGGATAGCGGCGCTGATAAAAAGAACAGGCCCATCTTTCTTGCCATGGACAACATGGACGGGCAGGGTCATCTCCGTGTGGGTGTAAAGCCTGGCAATGGGCAGGTCGATGGTAGCCCGTTCGCCTGGCTGGACACAGGTTCCACCAATTGTGATGGGATTTCGGCTTGGCACTTAACCCTGTCCTTTGGTTTTAGTTTTGCCAGGAATGGCATTTTTTTCAATGAATTCAATAATCATTTCTGCGACGTTTATTTCCGTTGCTGTTTCAATGCCGCGCAAGCCTGGAGAAGAATTAACCTCCATAACCACAGGTCCGTGGTCTGAGCGTAGCAGATCAACCCCCGCAACATTCAAGCCCATGATCTTGGCGGCCCGCACGGCGGTGGAGCGTTCTTCCGGGGTTATTTTCACCTTCTGGGCACTACCGCCCCGGTGGATATTTGAGCGAAAATCACCTTCTTTACCCACCCGCATCATGGCGGCAATAACCTTGTTGCCCACCACAAAACAGCGGACATCCTTGGCATCCGCTTCTTTAATAAATTCCTGCACGAGTATGTTGGCGTTGAGACCTCGAAAAGCTTCGATAACACTTTCCGCAGCTTGCAGGGTTTCCGCCAGCACCACCCCAATGCCCTGGGTGCCTTCCAGCAGTTTAATAACCAGGGGGGCGCCATGGACAAGATCAATCAGATGCTTGGTATACATTGTGGAGTGGGCAAATCCGGTAACAGGCAGACCTATACCCTTTCGGGCCAGAAGCTGCAGGGATCGGAGTTTGTCCCGTGATCTGGTAATTGCCACGGACTCGTTTATGCTGTAAACCCCCATCATTTCAAATTGGCGGACAACAGCGGTGCCGAAAAATGTGATGGAAGCGCCGATGCGCGGAATGATTGCATCGTAGCCTACAAGGGGCTCACCCTTGAAATGGATGGATGGCCTGTGGGAAGTGATGTTCATATAGCAGCGGAGGGGGTCAATAACTTTAACCTCATGACCGCGGGTTTTGGCGGCCTCCACCAATCTATTGGTGGAGTACAGGTCTTTATTTCGGGACAGGATGGCAATTTTCACTGTTTTTTCCTCTTCTTTTTCAGGCGATATGTATTTTTAGGTCTGCGCCCTTCGAGATATGAAAGGTCAGCACTGACAAGGAATTTGTCAGCAAGGGCAGTACGGCCCAGGAGCATACGAAACTGCATGGTGTCCCTGTCGGTTAATGTTATTTCTGCTTCAATCGCAGTTGCGCCCACAAAGATTTTTGATCTTATAACGTATCGCATTTCACGATGTCCACCAGAATCAGTCACCATTCGTTGGTCAATCACCTCGGCGATGCAGGTTAATTCAATGTCAGTCCTTTGCTGGAGGGGGTGAATCTGGAAACGGACTTTTTGGATGCCGTTTTCGGTGAAGGGCTCGACAAAGAAGGCGTGCAGGGCCGAGGTTCGGGCCCCGGTGTCAATCTTGGCCTTGATGGCAGGAATGCCCAAGTCAGGCAAAACCACCCACTCGCGCCAACCAATGATCGTTTGTGGTGGTGATGATGTCTTCATTGCCGGGTCAGTACCATTTTTATCTATAATTTACGACCACTCTCTTTGACGCAAGAGGTTGATGGATGATCGGTGTTTTAGCTTGGCGTGCACAGAAAAGGCCAGACAACCTTAGTGTCGGGCGGTGTTATGTTGCCGCTGGTGTCCATGAAGGGCACGGCAAAGGTCTTGTCTTCAGGAGTAAGAAGGCGAAGGGTATTGCTGTCCAGCTCCTTGCCGAGATAGAAGGCCAGCGGGTCAACATATCGCATGTGGTCGGGAATGAGTTTGTGGCCCTTGATCATAAAATGCGACGAGTCGCTGCTGTAGACATTCATGTGGAGGTGGGGGTAGCCAGCTTTGCCGTAATGTTTGCCGGCGGTGCCTGTTTTTCCAGACAGGGCGATAACCTGACCCATTTTAACCCGTTGGCCGGGGGCAAGGTCTGGGAGTTCAGCCAGGTGTTGATATTTGGAGTAGGTCCAGAGCGGCCAGCCGGTGTCCGCCGGAGCATGCTGCAGGGTGATTTTGTTGCCCACTAACTGGCCGCCGCGGGCCACCTGGACCACGGTGCCGGCGGCAATGGCGACAATGGGGGTGCCGGAGGGCACACTGATATCAATACCGCCATGATAGCCATTATTGCTGGACACGGTGCGCAGACTGCCGTCGTAGCGCGTTCGGTCGGCAAAGAAAGAAGCCACTTCAAGGCAGTGCGCCTGCGAGGGGTAGAGAGGTTGAAGGCCGGTGTGGATGAGGCCCTGGGCCTCTTGTTCTGCTAAAGTTCTGGTCTTATTTACTGACGAGGTTGTCTGGCAGCCATAAAGAAGCAATGACAAAATTAATAAAATTACAGTGTATAATTGCTGATGGACACCTTTCATCTGGTTAGCCCCTCCTTAGTTACGTTTCTTACGGTCAGTGTATCAGTTTCTCCGTAAGAAGAAAAAGGAGGTGTTGTCTTTTAGTGAATTTTAGCCATCTTGGGGGCATTTGCTGCGAGCAATGTGGCCTTTCGTGAAACAGGAATGGAGGGGTGGAGTCTATTCGCCGGAATAGTCGTTATGCTTGCGATACTTGGAGTGGACGCCGCGGCGCAGCTTTTTGAAGCTCGACTCCAGCACCTCAACACCGACAAGGACGCCCACCGTGACCACGGTGATGGCCAGGGCCATGGCCAGTTGATCAAAGGCGATGGCTGCCCCGATGCCGGCAAGAACCCAGATGATGGCGGCAGAGGTCACCCCTTTGACAAGGCCCTCCTTTGACATGATCACCCCGGCGCCGATAAAACCAATGCCGGTGACGACCTGACCCAGCACACGGGAGGGGTCCATGGTGGTGCCGCCGAGAGAAGCGGGCAGGCTCACGAAGACATGGGTGCCAAGGCAGATGAGAATGCTTGTCCGGATGCCGGCTGCTTTGCCGCGGAGTTGGCGCTCAATGCCAATAATGCCGCCGCAGATAATGGTGGCGGCAATGTGGGTCCAGAACACCATGGTTTTGGGGTCTAAAACTGGAGTATTCATGGTAAATGTTTCCTTTGTTTAAGCGGTATTTGTGCTGCAAGCGAAAGCATGTGGGGATGGCGATGTTCGTTGTCGACAGCTTGAAATCACGAGCTTGTTTTATACGAGAACACAGGTCTTGAAAGATTATGATCACTAACGGCCGATATTCTCTTTATACGAGGTTGATGGTCTCTAAGATACCCTCGCCGAGAACAAACAAACAAGAGAATTGAAGGGTTTTTACGGATTTTTTTCGCTCTGTCCTACGGAGGAATCAGAGACCATTATTTAGAAGGAGAAGCACAAGAAGAATGCGGAAAGTCGTTGCCGTCAGACCGCTAATAATGCTATAGACAAGGAACAACGTAGCCACAGGTACTTCCTGTGGTTTTTTATTTTCAAGGACTGCCCGGCCCCTGTGGGCCAGAAGAAATAACGCGAGACGATCATGATAAATGCCAGCAATGTTGCCCTCTCCTACGGAAAGAGGATCATCTTTCAAGATGTTAATATAAAATTTACTCCCGGTAACTGCTATGGCCTGATTGGCGCCAACGGTGCCGGTAAGTCAACCTTTCTAAAAATTCTGGCTGGGGAGATCGAGCCGGATAGAGGCGAGGTCTCAATTGGCTCACGAGAACGCCTGGCCATGTTGCGCCAGGATCATTTCGCCTTTGACGAGGAAACAGTCCTCCATACCGTGATCATGGGCCACGCCCGTCTCTATGAGATCATGATTGAGCGCGAGGCCATCTACGCCAAGACCGACTTTACCGACGAGGACGGCATCCGCAGCGGCGAGCTTGAGGCCGAGTTTGGCGAGATGAACGGTTATGAGGCCGAGTCTGAGGCCGGCACATTGCTTGCCGGCCTGGGTATTGGTGATGAATTCCACCATAAAAAGATGAAGGAGCTTGAAGGCGGTGAGAAGGTCAGGGTCCTTTTGGCCCAGGCCCTGTTCGGTAACCCGGATATCCTGCTGCTCGATGAGCCCACCAACAACCTGGATATCGCTTCCATCACCTGGCTTGAGCATTTCCTGGAGCGCTTCACCAACACGGTGATCATCGTCTCCCATGACCGGCATTTCTTAAACCAGGTTTGTACCCATATGGCGGATATCGATTTCGGCCGGGTCACCGTCTATGTCGGCAACTATGATTTTTGGTATGAGGCCAGCCAGCTTGTTCTCCAGCAGAAACAGAACGAGAACAAGAAGGTGTCATCCCGGGCCCAGGAACTCAAAGATTTCATCGCGCGTTTCTCCTCCAACGCCTCCAAGGCCAAACAGGCAACCTCCCGGAAAAAGCTCCTCGACAAGCTCACTCTCGAGGATATGCCGATTTCCTCCCGCAAGTACCCCTTTATTCACTTTAAGGCCAGTCGGGCCTGTGGTGATAACATCTTGGAAATCAAGGACTTAGGTAAGGTGGTGGACGGCGTTGACGTTTTCAAGAATTTCAGTTTGACGGTGAACAAGGGCGAGAAGATTGCCTTCGTTGGCAGCACCAACAGCCTGGCCAAATCCACCCTGTTTTCCATCCTGGCTGGCGAGATGGCCCCTGACAGCGGCAGCTATCGCTGGGGGGTGACCATGACCACCTCTTATTTCCCTAAAGACAACAGCGCCTTTTTTCAGGACGATTCCAATCTGGTGGAGTGGCTGAGCCGTTTTACCCCTGTCACCGAAGGCGAGAGCTTTGCCCGTGGTTTCCTGGGCAAGATGCTGTTTTCCGGCGAAGAGGCTTTGAAGAAAACCTCGGTGCTCTCCGGTGGGGAGCGGGTACGCTGCATGTTGTCGCGGATGATGCTTTCCGAGGCCAATGCCCTGATCCTGGATGAACCCACCAACCATCTTGACCTGGAATCCATCACTGCCCTTAATAACGCCCTGATCGCTTTCCCTGAGATCGTCCTGTTCGCCTCCCACGATCACCAGTTTGTCTCCTCCGTTGCCAACCGCATCATCGAAATTCTGCCCAACGGCATTATCGACCGGATGATGCCCTTTGATGATTATCTGGAGGATGAGAAGGTGATCGCGTTACGTACGCAATTATCGTAAGGGGTTCTCCTGGGGTATGATCTCCTGAAAATGTCTCTTTAAGGAAGGCTTTATGGGTAACGAAAACGGCGGTAACTTTAAAGACCGTCTGGCCCGGATGATTTTTGAGGCCGATACCCCCATGGGTAAGCTCTTTGATGTGGGGCTCATCATCTTTATCAAGCTCAGCGTCATTGCGGTGATGCTTGACAGCGTCAGTTCCATTGCCAGCCAGTATGGCTCTATCCTTTATTTCCTTGAATGGTTTTTCACCCTGGCCTTTACCGTGGAATATCTCCTCAGGCTCTATTGTGCCGGTCGTCCTCTCGGCTATGTGACCAGCTTTTTTGGCGTGGTGGATCTGTTGGCCATCCTGCCCACCTATCTCAGCCTGTTGTTTCCTGGCGGTCAGTATCTGCTTGTTATCCGGGTACTCCGGGTGCTGCGGGTCTTTCGTGTTCTCAAGCTGGTTAAGTTTCTTGACGAGGCCAATATGCTGATGCGGGCCTTGCGCGCCAGCCGGGTAAAGATCTTTGTCTTTCTTTATGCCATCCTCAGCCTGGTTATTATTTTTGGGTCGTTGATGTATGTCATTGAATCGGCCGCCAGTGGTTTTACCAGTATTCCGCGCAGTATTTACTGGGCCATTGTGACGCTGACCACCGTGGGCTATGGCGATATCTCGCCCACCACCAGTCTTGGCCAGGCCCTGGCCTCGGTGATTATGATCTTTGGTTACGGGATTATTGCCGTGCCCACCGGCATTGTGACGGTGGAGATGGGGCGGGCGGCAAACAGTCTTACTCCCTCGGGCCAAGTCTTATCCTGTAAGCAATGTGGTGCTGAAGAGCATGGTGCCGATGCCCGCTACTGCCGGCGTTGCGCGGCCAAACTTGATCCTCCTTCCTGATGTGCGGTCCTGACAGGGCAGGGTGAAATTGAGTGATTCGCAGATAAAAAAAGGGCGCTGATTTTTTAAATTAATAAAAAATTGCGCCCTTTTTCTTATCTGCCAGCAAGCGTAGAAGAGGTGTGACAGCAGTCTAAGCTTTTTCGCTGGAAGCAGTTTCCTCTTGAGGAACTATCTTCTCCACCTTGTCCGGAGAAATTTCACCGAGATATTTAGGAAGTTCGATGCCTGCCATGCCGGCTACATCATGCAGAGGTGGGAGGCTTTTAATCAACCCGGAAAGAAAATTCGAGGTTGTTGTGCCGTCTTTATCACCACCGGCAGAGTCCCACACCGTGATCTTGTCGATCTTGATGTTGCGGATGGCCTCCACCTGCATTTGGACTATGTGTTCGATTTTCTCGGTCATGAGCAGGGTGGCCACAGCTTTTGCATCGCCGTTGCAGCCCTTGACCAGGCTCAGATAACCAGCGGCCTTACTTTCAAGGACCTTGCGAATACCCTCGGCCTCGGCCTGATATTTGAGAAGGATACCATCGGCCTGGCCTTTGGCCTCGCGCCGGGTTTTTTCGGCTTCGGCTTCAGCGGCAATTTCAATTTTTCGCTTATCGATTTCCTGGCGGACAATTTCTTCGGCGTTGAGCCGTTCCTGTTCAGCCTTGTATTGTGCTTTCTGGATTTCAACCTCAGCCTCGCGTCGCGCTACTTCACCTCGTTGGAGGGCGGCGGCCTGTTTGACGGTCAGTTCCGCATTGGCATCGGCGATATCAGCCTTGGCGCGGTTTTCTCCATCCACCGCCTGGGCTTCCTGTTGTTGGACAACGATACGGCGATCAGCCTCGGCCTTTTTCTGACCCTTTGCCGACTCCGCGACATTTTCAGCAACCTTGATATCCTGTTCACGGTTGGCAGCTGCCTCACCGATGGTGGCTTCTGCTTCCTGCTGTTGCACATAGATGCGCTGGTCAGCCTCTGCCTTTTTCTTACCTTTTTCACCCTGGGCCACGTTCTCGGCCACCCGGACATCTTTTTCCTTGGTGGCCACGGCCTCACCAATGGCGCCTAGCTTCTCTTGTTCGGCCACATCAACCTTGGCCTGGTTAATTGCCTCGGAGGCTGCTTTTTTACCAATGGAATCAATATAGCCTGACTCATCCGTGATATCGGTAATGTTAACGTTGATCAGAAACAGACCGATTTTATTGAGCTCAGGCGACACATTTTTGCGTACTGATTCAAGAAAACTTTCGCGGTCCTGATTAATCTGCTCGATGGTGAGCGAAGCCACAGTAAGGCGCAATTGTCCAAAGATAATCTCCTTGGCCATCTCTTCAATTTCATTTTGCGACAGGTGGAGCAAGCGCTCGGCAGCGGAGGTCATGACCTCGGGTTCCGTACTGATACCCACTGTGAACGTCGAAGGAACGTTAATGCGGATATTCTGCAAGGAAAGGGCTTTTTGGAGGGGAATGCTGATGGTGATCGGGGTCAGGCTGATGTAGGCATAATCCTGGATGAGCGGCCAGATCAAGGCGCCGCCACCATGGATACAATTTGCCGATTGGCCAGCACCAACCTTACCGTAGACCACCAGAATCTTGTCGGATGGACAACGCTTATATCGAGATGCCAGAAACGAGATTGTCGTTATTGCCAGGATAAGAAAGGCGGCAATGGGAAGAATCCAAAAATCAAACATGAATGACTACTCCTTTTTTATACCACAAGGGCACTCTTTTCAGTACCCTTGAGGGGTACAAGTTTCGTTTGAGCAGACAAGCTGCTCAACTCAGCTTTAGTTAATAATTTCCACGACCAAGATATTAGCCTTCACATCAACAACCCGGACAGGCGTGCCCGTGGCCACCTCGGCTCCATTTCTTTCAGTGGCATCAAATTCACGAAGTCTGTTGCGAAAGTTGAGACTGACCATGCCTGTTCCTTTGGCCGGGATGGTCAGATATACAGTACCGGTGCTTCCCACCGCATCAGCAGTCTTCAGGGTGCCGCTTGACTGCAGGCGTGTCGCCCCTTGGAAGAGTTTGCCGATGACCCACACCGCGAGCATGCCGGCTGTCAGCGCGCCGACTATGGAGATGATGACCCCAACCTGGCTTTGGCGGTAAAAGGCAAGTCCTACCAGGCCGAACATCATAAAAAAGGCTGAGAGTCCATGCATGGAGAGTAAGCGGAAACCCACGTCAGAATCCACGTGCTCGGTATCAAGGTCGCCGGATAGACCACCATCTGTATCAGCATCACCGCCAATAAATTGCATGACGAGTTTGAACAATACAAAGAAGCCGCCAATAATGGCACATATCAGAAAGAATATCTCGAGACCGTTAAAATCAGCAAAAGCCTTTACCACGCCAAACCTCCTTGTTTATCTTATCCAAGCTGGGATCATCAACACTATGAGGTGTCGAAATGAATTGTACTTTAAAATACGCTCTTTATGACAACAATGTCCACCGCTCAAGTGGTGTCGGCGCAGGCACTTTACAAAGAGCAGGTTCTAGTCGTGGGTGTTTGACTGGATGTGGTTGTTGTCGCGTTTGAAAGTGCCGTTTTTTAAGTAATAGATGACCTGGGCGATGACGTCATCATTTTTCATCATAAAGGGGTGGGTAACGGGCATTTCAAGATGGTCATGCATGCCTTCAAGTTTAGTGCGTTCAATGGATATTTTCCCGTCATCGGTGCTCGGAATGAGCATGGACAAAATCAGGTTGATGCTTCTGGTCCCGGCAATGATACCAACATCAAAATTGGCCTTGCCTAGTTTGTTGGGAACACTCATTTCTCCAGTACCCAATTGCATACCGGCGTCGCCATTTAAGAAATGAAAACCTGGAAAGTCGCCTAGTTTGTCGACAACTTCGCTGCCCTTGTTGGGAGGGCCGAGCATAACAACATGATTAAGATTGGTAATCTCGTGCTGTGACAAGTATTGGCGAACCAGAATGCCCCCCATGGAGTGGGTGACAAAGTTGACTTCTTCCTCTGGCGAGCATTGTGCTAAGGCCGGGGGAATAGTCTCTTCAGCAAGGACCTCGATTGCGTCCTCTCGGGAGGGGTATTTAACGTTAATTGGCCTGAAATTTTCTTTCAGAAGTTCACTTTCAAGCTTTTTCATGGAGCTGTCTGTGCGTGCCAGGCCATGCAGCAGAATAACGCAGGCAGCTTGAGCATGGACAGGAAACACGATCAGTAAAAAAAATAAGATGAGTTTCATGTTTTTACAGAAAGAAATTCCATGGGCGAAAAATCGTCTTCGTTTCATAGCTCGAGCGGTCGTATTCTTTGCGATGACTTTGTCTCCCCACTGTGCTGTTTCCTGACTATTATTTATGGTCGAATGATTTATAACATACTGAAATAATACTTGATGTCAATTCCTTTGATCGGCATCCTAACCTTTTTGTGATAAGGAATTGTGACTTGGTGAGTTTGTGTTGTCTCAGGTATGGAGCTTCAGGAGAGGGTAAGGAGTTGCCGGGTTGACGTTATGTGGCGGTGCTCCGTTTTTTCTTGAGCTGTATTTCAGCATCTGAGGCGCGGATATAGAGGGGGACAGCAGAGGCTGGATCAAGAAATTGCTTTTGCTGATACTGGGTGAGGGCCAGTTTGCCGATGGTGGCGGCCCTAGGAAAGATAATGTGCTCTGGGGCAAAGAGGGCTCGTGCGCCTAAGCTTTCTTTGAGTAAATCGGCATAGACGTTGACGCCATCGCCAACAAAGATGGTGGGGCAGTCGATGGCGGCGATAAGCTCCTCAGGTTCCATGACGAGATAATCGCTGGTTCGCTCCACCTCGCCGCTGTCGTTGCTCTCATAAAAGGCGGCATAAATTTCATGCTTGCGGGCATCGAGGATGGTGCAGATCTGCTGCTTGGCAAAGGGCAGTTGGCTGGCCAGACCGTCCAGGCTGCTGATGCCGATAAGCGGCAGGCCGGTGGCCATGGCAATACCCTTGATGGTGGCTAGACCAATACGCAGGCCGGTAAAGCTTCCCGGCCCGAGGCAGACGGCAAGGGCGTCGAGCTGGTGCCAGTCAAGATCGCTTTCCTGGAGGATGTTTTCCAGGGAGGTCAGGAGTCTCTTTGAGTGGGTGAGGCGCGACAGCAGGGTATGCTCGGCCAGAAGGCCGTCCGCTGAGGTCAGGGCGACATTGCCGTACATGGTGGAGTTGTCAATGGCCAGGATCAGCGGTGGACTCCAACTGATATTTCTCTGCACATGGGCCATGATTAGGCAGTGATTATGCGGAGAATATCATTGTAAAAAGCAAAGACCATGAGGCTGACCAGAAGGACAATGCCGACAAGCTGCATTTTTTCCTGGAGGGCACGGGTGAGTGGTTTACGGCGCACTGCTTCCATGGTGAAAAAGACAAGGTGGCCGCCATCCAAAACCGGGATGGGCAGGAGATTCAAGATGCCCAAATTAACGCTCAAAAAGCCCATGAAATAAAGGAAATCAAGCCAGCCTGATTGCAGTTGTTTACCGGCAATCTGGGCAATGAGGATGGGGCCGCCGATTTCAGAAGCCGGGATGTTACGCTGCAGCATCTTCCAGACACCAAGCAGAGTTTTACGTGTCATTTCCACGGTTTGATTGAAACCAGCGGCGACAGACGCGCTGATTGAAGCCGGTTCGAACTCGACGCTCATGTCCCGGGCAATTCCGAGGCGATAGCCTTGGCCGGTGACTTCACCAAACTCGTTTTTGATGTCCGTCTCTTCAGGGGTGGCTTCCACCGTAATGATTTCGCCCTTTCTCTCCACGGTAATCTTGAGGGTTTTTCCTGCCGACTCGGTGACTATATAATAGACCTCAGACCAGTCGCTGATTTCCTGGCTATCGATCTGGGTGACGATGTCTCCGGTCATTAGACCGGCCCGGGCGCCGGCCCCGTCTGTGGTGACCTCGCCGATCATGCTGGACGGTTGGAGGATGGGCAGGCCGACCACCATGAAGATGGTGCTGAGCAGAAAAACGGTAAAGAGAAGATTGGAAGCAGGTCCGGCAAAAACAATACAGAAACGCTGCCATACCGGCTTGTGGGAGAAAGCGCGCGCCTCATCAAGGGGAGCCACCTCTTCATCAAGATTTTCGCCGGTCATTTTGACAAAACCCCCTAAGGGGAAGGCGCTTACCACATATTCGGTATCACCTATTGTCTTGCCGACCATTTTGGGGCCAAAGCCCAGGGAGAATTTCAGAACTTTGACATTGAAGAGTTTGGCGACAATGAAATGGCCGAATTCATGGACGAAAATAAGGATTCCGAGAACTAAGATAAAGGCAAAGGCAGTGGTCATAAGGGATACACGTATGTTTAATTGAAAAGGGTTGGTTATAGTTTAAAAGAGGCCAGAATGGGTGTGGAGTTCCACCTATTCTTGGCGTAGTTAAATTATGTGGTGGCCGTATCAGAGTGTTGCTGTCACTTTCTACGTGCTATGCGACAGGCATCGCAGGACCGGCAAGATCAAGGCCTCTTTTTTGACGACTACGCATTCCTAAGGCCTCCACCACAGATTCTGCCTGCATACGGGCTGAAAGATCGGCCTGCAGCACGGTGTCGACATCTTTAATTTCCTTGGGGTCATGACGTTCCAGGGTTTCAGCAACCACCAGGGCAATCTCCGGAAAACGAATTTTGCCGTTAAGAAAGGCCTCCACGGCGATCTCATTGGCGGCATTGAGGGCGGCCGGCATGGTGCCGCCACGCTTACAGGCCTGGTAGGCAAGTTTAAGGGCGGGGAATTTTTTAAAGTCCGGGGCGTGAAAGCTTAAGTCCTGGTTTTTTATGAGGTTGAGCCTCGGCAGATTGATGCGCAACCTGTCCGGGTAGGAGAGGGCGTAGGCAATGGGGATACGCATATCCGGAACGCCCATCTGCGAAATCACCGAGCCGTCAATAAATTCCACCATGGAATGCACTATGGACTGGGGGTGGATGACCACCTCAATATCTTCGACCTTGATGTCAAAGAGCCAGCTGGCCTCAATAACCTCAAGACCTTTATTCATTAACGTTGCAGAATCGATGGATATTTTTCGGCCCATCTCCCAGTTTGGGTGGGCCAGGGCCTGGTCTGGCGATACGTCCCACAGCTCCTCCATGCTTTTTTCACGGAAGGGGCCGCCTGAGGCAGTGAGAATAATTTTGAAGACATCCTGACGCTGACCTGCGGCCAGGGCCTGGAAGATGGCATTATGTTCGCTGTCAATGGGCAGGATGTTGACCTTGTTCTTGCGGGCCGCCTTCATGACTAGATCGCCAGCCATGACCAGGGTTTCTTTGTTGGCCAGGCCAATATGTTTACCGGCCTCAATAGCGCTTAAGGTCGGCAGGAGTCCGGCTGCTCCGACAATGGCAGAGACCACCGTGGTGGCATCAGGCAATGTGGCAACGGCAATGGCACCCTGGCGGCCATGGACGATTTTATCACGCCATTTTGGGCCCAGCATCTCAAGGAGTTTGGCAGCTCCTTTCTCGGTGGCAACCGAGACGAGTTGCGGGTTAAAGGCCTCAACCTGATCGCGAAGACGTTCAACATTATTGCCGGCGGCCAGACCGACGATGCGGAATTTGCCTGGGTATTGGCGTACCACATCAAGGACATTGGTGCCAATGGAGCCTGTAGAACCGAGCAGGGAGATGTTGAGAGTCATGGTTGTGACAACTTAAAGCAGGTTGAAGGTGAGAATATAATAAAAGGCGGGGGCACAAAAAAGCATGGAGTCACTGCGGTCAAGAACACCACCGTGGCCGGGCAGAAGTTTTCCTGAGTCCTTGGTGCCGGTGGCCCTTTTAATGATTGATTCAGTGAGGTCGCCGGCCACACCCAGTGCAGAGAGCAGGGCCCCACAAAGGGCAATCTTCACCAGAGAAATTTCCGGTAAGAACAGAAAGGCCAGCAGCATGCCGCCCAAGGTGCCGAAGATGATGCCGCCGACAAAACCGGCCACAGTCTTTCCTGGGCTGATATGGGGACAGAGCTTGGTTTTGCCCAGGAATTTTCCGACAAAATAGGCGCCGCTATCTGAGGCCGAGACAATGGCGGTGAGTACTATGAGCCAGTAGCCCCCCCTGTCGAGTCCCATGAGCAGGATAATATGACCCATGAGAAAGCCGCAGTAGACCACGCCGAAAATATATTTGCCCATAAAGGTGAAGGGCTCGGGCAGGGACTTATAGGAATACAGTGTAAGCAGGAATCCGGCCAGGGCGGCAAAAAAGATGCCCGCGGCCAGATGCTCGAGGCTGGGAGTAAATATAAGGTACAGGGGAATTGCAGCCAGGGGAACAACCAGGGGCAGGAGTTTTTTCTCCTGTTCACCCAGGACCATGCTGAAAAACTCATAGGAGCTGAGCAGGCCGATCACGGTCATCACCAGCCAGAAGGGTTTGTAATATCCGGCGTAGAGAAGAAAAAACCAGAAAGAGATGGCAATAACGCCGGTGATGATCCTGGTTCTCATACCTGTTCTCCTGTTTTGCCGAAACGCCGCTGGCGCTGCTGGTAATCGGCAATGGCTTTTTTCAGACTTTCTTTGTTGAACTCAGGCCACGGCGTGTCAGTGAAATAGATTTCCGAGTAGGAAGACTGCCAGAGTAAAAAGTTTGAAAGCCGGGCTTCGCCACCGGTACGGATGAGAAGGTCCGGGTCAGGAAGGCCGCGTGTGTAGAGGTGGTTATTCACCAGATCCTCGGAAATATCATCTACCTGCACTTTGCCGCTGAGCAGCTTGCGGCCGATATCTTTAATGGCATGGACCAGCTCGTTGCGACCGCCGTAGTTCAGCGCCAGATTGAGGATGAGGGCTTTGTTACCCTTGGTGCGCTCCATGGTTTCGCTGAGGATATCGTAGACATCCGCGGGGAGTTTTTGCAGATCGCCAATAGCCCTGAGCTGGATGTCGTTTTTGAGCATGGCCTCAAGTTCGCTTTTGAGGTAGTTTTTCAGAAGCGTCATAAGGCCGGAGACTTCGTCGTGCGGCCGGTTCCAGTTTTCCGTGGAAAAGGCATAGAGGGTGAGCACAGGAATGGCGAGCTCGCGGGCCGCCTCGACAATCTCTTTAACGGCCTTGACCCCTGCCTTGTGGCCCATAAGGCGGATGAGTCCCTGGGCCTGAGCCCAGCGCCCGTTGCCATCCATGATGATGGCAATATGTTTGGGGAGATTATCCGGGTCAAGCTGCAAAGGAAATTTAAACCTCCATAACCTCTTTTTCTTTATCAATCAAAGCATCGTCGATCTGCTTGATAAAGCGGTCCGTTTCCTTCTGGGCCTCATCCGAATATTTAAAGAGGTCGTCTTCGGAGATCTCCTTGTCTTTTTTCATCTTCTTGAAATGATCAAGGGTATCCCGGCGGCAGTTGCGAATATTAATGCGGAAATCCTCGCAGGTCTTTTTTACCTGCTTGACCAAGTCCTTGCGGCGTTCCTCAGTGAGTTGGGGTACGGAAATGCGGATTATTTTGCCGTCGCTTGCCGGGGTCAGGCCCAAATTTGATTTTAAAATGGCCTTTTCAATGGCAGGTAAGAGCTGAGGGTCCCAGGGCTGGATGACGATCATCCGGCTTTCAGGGATGGTCAGGGTGGCAACCTGGTTTAGGGGCATCTGGGACCCGTAGGAATCAACCTTGACCCCGTCAAAAAGTGATAAGGAAGCTCGGCCTGTCCGGATTTTGGAAAGATCGTTACGAAAGGCTTCCATGCTTTTGGCCATCTTGCTGGCCATTTCTGACAATAGTTCTTTACTCATTCGTTTTCTCCGCTAATAAGAGTTCCAATCTTTTTGCCACACACAGCTTTTTTGATATTGCCGGGGATATTAAGGTCAAAAACTAATATTTTCTGGTGGTTATCCATGGCCAGGGATATTGCCGCTGCATCCATAACCTTCAGGCGACGGTGCAGTACCTCGCTGAAGGTGAGCTGGTCAAATTTGACAGCATCATCATACTTGAGTGGATCCTTGTCGTAAACCCCATCAACGCGGGTGGCCTTACAGATAAGATTGGCATTGATCTCAAGGCCCCGCAGGACGCCAGCTGTATCGGTGGTGAAATAAGGATTGCCAGTGCCGGCGGCAAAGATGACCGCGTCGCCACGGTGGAAATGGTCAAGGGCCAGCAGTCGCGAGTAAGGCTCACAGACACTTGCCATGGGAATGGCGGAAAGAACGGCGGTGGAAACGCCGATATTATCTAAGGCATCTTTTAAGGCCAGGGAGTTCATCACCGTGGCCAGCATGCCCATATTGTCGGCGGCGGCCCGGTCCATGCCGCTTGAGGCCCCGGAAACGCCACGAAATATATTGCCGGCGCCAATAACCATGCCCACTTGGACGCCGAGCTCAGTGACCTCTTTGACTTCTTTGGCCAGATAGTCCAGAATTTTCGTGCTGATGCCATACTCTTCGTCGCCCATCAGGGCCTCGCCTGAGAGTTTGAGCAATACCCTTTTGAACTTGGCCTTGGTCATGGACTACCTCCTGCAATCAGCGCGGTTTATCAGTCAATAAAAACAACGAAGCAATAGCACGTACTCGATAATTTTTGCATAAAAAAAGGAGTACACAGAGGAAATCCTCCGCATACTCCTTTGGGCTAGCAAGAATAAATTACGCGCCTACGGCAAAACGGGCAAAACGCTTGATGGTGATGTTCTCACCCATGGAAGCAACGAGCTGGTTGAGCATGTCCTGGATAGTGATATCCGGGTCTTTGACAAATTTTTGCTCAAGCAGACAGACTTCAGCGTAGTACTTGTCCATCTTACCGGTGACCATTTTCTCAGCAATGTTCTGGGGTTTGCCGGAATCAAGGGCCTGCTGGATATAAATGGCCTTTTCACGCTCAAACACCTCGGCAGGCACATCTTCACGGACCAGGCTGATGGGGTTGGCCGCTGCCACGTGCATGGCGATATCTTTGGCAAAAGCGATAAAGGCATCGGTCTTGGCAACAAAATCGGTCTCGCAGCCAATTTCTACCATGGCGCCAAGTTTGCCGCCGGCATGAATATAGGTCTCAATGATACCTTCGCTGGTGGCGCGATCAGCACGTTTGGCTGCCACGGCCAATCCTTTTTGGCGCAGGTAATCAACGGCTTTGTTCATGTCACCGTCATGTTCAGAAAGGGCCTTCTTGCAATCCATCATTCCCGCGTTGGTTTTGTCGCGGAGTTCTTTAACCATTTGGCTTGTAATTTTCACAGCTTTTTATCCTGTTCTTGGGCACCTGCTTGCGATTGCGAGAAGATGCTTTTCATATTTAAATATAAAAACGCCCGACTCAAAAGATGATCACGAGTCGGGCGGCTTGGTACGCAGAGGAGGGGCTTTAAGCTTCGGCCTGAGGCGCCTCGGTATTGGCTGCTGTCATCGCAGCGGCCAGATCCTCGTTTGTCTCAACAGCTTCACCGCGACGGGCCTTGCCGGCCAGAACCGCATCAGCCATCTTGCTGGTAATCAGCTTGATGGATTTGATGGCGTCGTCGTTGCTGGGGATGATGTAGTCAATACGGTCAGGATCGCAGTTGGTGTCGGTAATGGCAACAACGGGAATTCCTAATCTTTGCGCCTCATCAACGGCGATGTTCTCACGCTTTGGGTCAATGACGAAGATGGCAGAAGGCAGACCCTTCATGTCCTGAATACCGCCCAGGTTGCGCTGGAGCTTAATCAGGTCTTTTTTCATCATTAGTGCTTCTTTTTTCTTATATTGGGTGATGGTGCCGTCTTCTTGCATGTTCTGGATTTTCTTCATGCGGTCAACGGACTGCTTGATGGTCTGGAAATTGGTCATCATGCCACCGAGCCAGCGGTGATTAATATAAAACATGCCGCAGCGCTTGGCTTCTTCCTTGATGGTTTCCTGGGCCTGGCGCTTGGTGCCGACGAACATGACGGTGCCACCGTCAGCTACGGTGTTGGCGATGAATTCATAGGCCTTGTTGAAAAGGGGCAGGGTTTTGTCAAGGTTGATGACATAGATTTTGTTGCGGGCCCCGAAAATATACGGTTTCATCTTAGGGTTCCAGCGTCTGGTCTGATGACCAAAATGCATGCCAGCAGCCAGCATCTCTTTCATTTTAATGTTACTCATGGGTAAATCTCCAATTTTGGTTGTTCATCCATCCCATGCCCAACCTGTTTTCCTTAATCTCCGGAAGGAGAGGGGGCAGGCACCAAAGGGTCTTTGCAGGGATGTGCGAGGTTTGAGTCGCTCTACACTGTTTAGCGATGTTTTAAAGCGGATGGCTTTAAGTGCAGGCTTTGCAGGTGTATTTTGACATTGAAAAACAAGACCTTTTACCACTCAATGACCAAGATTGCAAGGTGATAAACGGTAAATTCTTGTCCTGTTTGCCTTCGTTTCAGGGCTCAATGGCGCATATTGAAATTAGTGTTGGATAATTCACCGATAAGGGCTAATAATTTCAGTCTGTTTGGATTTTTGTTAACATATGTTGTGGGTGGGTCAAGGGGAAGGTTTTTTTTATGGTCGCAGATAAGGCGTTAATACTTTCCCTGGTTGTTTTTGCCGGAATCTTTTGTCAATGGTTGGCCTGGCGGGTGAAGCTGCCGGCCATTCTCTTTCTGCTCTGCGGTGGTATCGTTGCCGGGCCGGTGTTTGGCTGGCTTGACTCCGATGCCCTGTTTGGTGATCTGCTCTTTCCGTTTATCTCCCTTTCGGTTGCCATTATTCTTTTTGAAGGCAGCCTGACGCTGAAATTTCACGAGATCGCCGGGCTCCGCAGGGTAATTCGTAACATGGTCTCCATCGGCGGCCTTATTACCCTGCTGATTACCTCGATAACTACCCATTATGCCTTGAGTTTTTCCTGGGAAATATCATTTCTCTTTGGTGCCATAACCATGGTCACTGGGCCCACCGTGATTGTACCGCTGCTGCGCACGGTCAGACCAAGTGCATCGGTGGCCAATATCCTGCGTTGGGAAGGTATTGTCATTGACCCCATCGGCGCCACCCTGGCCGTTTTGGTTTATGAATTTATTCTGCTTGGCTCCGGCAGCAACGCCCTGGGCCATACTTTCTATGCTTTCGGCAAGATGGTCGCCATCGGCCTGGTTCTGGGTGTGGTATCTGCCTATCTTTATAGCATCTTGCTGCGTTTGCACTGGCTGCCGGAATTTCTCCATAATGTTTCCACACTGGCTGTGGTCATCATGGTCTTTGCGATATCCAACGCCCTTCAGCATGAATCAGGCTTGCTCACCGTCACGGTTATGGGCATGTGGCTCGCTAACTCCAAGAATCTCAATATTGATGAAATTATCGATTTTAAAGAGAGTCTGAGCGTCCTTTTGATCTCCGTTCTTTTTATTGTTCTGGCCGCTCGGGTGGATTTCGAGATGTTTGTCAGGCTTGGCTGGCCTGCTCTTTTTGTCTTTCTTTCCATCCAGTTTCTGTCGCGGCCCTTGAGTGTCGTCATTTCGTCCTTTGGCTCAAAGCTGAGCTGGCCGGAGCGACATCTTTTGGCATGGATCGCCCCCCGGGGTATCGTGGCAGCGGCTATCTCAGCCCTTTTTGCCATAAGGTTGGAGCAGACCGGCTATGTCGAGGCCCCCCTTTTGGTGCCCCTGACCTTCATGGTGATCATCGGTACCGTGGGATTGCAGAGCGCCACAGCCGGGTTCATTGCCAGGTGGCTCGGTGTGGCTGAGCCTGACCCGAAGGGATTTCTGATTGTTGGCGCCAATCTCTTGGCCCGGGCGGTTGGCAAGGCCTTACAGCAGGAGGGGTTCCGGGTATTGCTGGTTGATACCAGCTGGGAGAAGATCAGCATGGCGCGCATGGAGGGGTTGCCGACCTATTATGGCCAGCCCGTTTCTGAGCATGCCGGTCGGCATCTTGATCTGGTCGGTATCGGCCGGATGCTGGGACTGTCGCCCCGTGGATCATTAAACTCGTTGTCGTGCCTGCATTACCGGATGGAGCTAGGTTATAATGCGGTTTATGCCCTGCAAACCGAGAAGGATAAGGAGATTTCTGCGGACAGGAAGGCGGCATCGTCGCGAAAATGGCCCATTCTTTTTGGCAAAGAGGTGAGCTTTTCTTCCCTAATGGCTGCCCTGCATCAGGGCTGGACTATCCGCAGCACTAAGCTTACAGAAAGCTTTACCTTTGCAGAGTATCTTCACAGCAACCACGGCAGCACAATTCCCCTCTTTGCCCTCACCCCAGGTGGTTCCCTGGAAATTTTTACCGTGGAGAAACAGCCCAATCCCCAGGCCAACTGGATTGTGCTTGGTCTGGTGCCACCGGAAGAAGATAGTGCTCTGCCGGTTAAGGAAGCTGGGCGCAACCCCTTGTGCTCCAAGACGAGCTAAAAAAATGGCAAAGGACACTGTGGCTCACTCTCCGGCAGGTTGGGATAAAACTTTAGAGGTTTATGGCAATGCATGAGATTGGTCTGGTCAACGATTTTACCCTGGTGCTGCTCTGCGCCGCCCTGGTCAGCCTCGTTTTCAGCAAACTGCAGTGGCCTGTCTTTCTCGGCTATATTGCCAGTGGTCTCTTGGTGGGGCCCAATCTCTTTGCCGCGTCGCCGATCAGCGATATCCACAATATTGAGCAGCTGGCCCAGCTTGGCATCATTTTTTTGATGTTTTATATCGGCATGGAGTTTGATCTGAAGCGCATGCGCCAGGTGCTGCTGCCCTCCTTGAGTGCTGTTGTTTTGCAGACGGCTCTTTTTGTCTTTATCGGTTTGCAGATCGCGCCGCTTTTCAAGCAGGGCTCGCTTTTTGGCCTTTTTCTCGGGTGCCTGCTCGCCATCAGTTCGTCCATGGTGACCATTTCCATCCTCCGTGACCTCAAAAGTCTGGATACGCCCCATGGACAGATGGCAGTGGGTATTCTTATTTTTGAAGATATTCTGGCCATCACCATGCTGGTGGTGCTCTCCGGCGTTGCCGTTTCCTCGGTGGTCAGTTTTATGGCCATTGCCAAGGTTGCCTTTCTCATCCTGGTGTTTGTGGTGGGGATTTATTACCTGGGCAAGTTATTGTCGCCCAAGGTTATTAATTTTCTCGACCGTCAGGGCAGCGAAGAGCTGATTACCTTAAGTGCGGTGGCCTTTGTTCTGGCGGTCAGTCTGCTGGCGGTGAAGTTTCATTTCTCCGAGGCCCTCGGCGCTTTTTTGGCAGGTTCTATCCTGTCGCAGTCGAAACTCATAAAAAAAATTGAGCATGCCGTGGAGCCGTTGCGCAATGTGTTTACTGCGGTGTTCTTTGTCTCCATCGGTATTCTTATTCAGCCCCGGCTTATTGTTGATATCTGGCCTGCCATCGTCGGTATGGGGCTGATGGTGGTGGTGGTCAAGATTGCCAGCGTCTGGTTGGGGTTGGTTTTAGTCGGCCAGAAGACCGATACCAGTTTCCGGGCGGCGGTGGTGAAGGCGCAGATCGGTGAGTTCAGTTTCATCATCGTTGCCTTGGCCATTAATCTAAAGGTTGCAGACCCCAGTTTCATGACCATTGCCGTGGGAGTTTCCGTCCTCAGCGCCATACTGAGTCAGCTGCTCGCCTCCAATGTCGAGCCGTTGATCGAGCATACTGCCAAGAGACTACCGCGGTTGCTGGTTACCTTTCATCGGTATTATGAAACCCTCTTTGAGGGGCTGCAGCTGCGTCTCAGCCGCAATGAGCTCTTGGCCCTTATCCGTCGCCCCCTGCTTGCTATCATTTTTTATATCATTCTGATGACTGGTCTGATGATCACTGCCTATTTCCTGGTGGATTTTGCCGGCAACGTGCCGCGCTATGCTGCGTATAGTGGCTGGCTTTCCCTGGCCATCTGGCTGCTGGCCGCCATTGCCCTGCTGCCCTTTGGTTCGGCAATCGTCCGTAATATTGATGACTTGGTGGTCATGGTGACCGAGGCGGCCTTTGCCAATATTGACATTCTTAAACAAATTGAACGACGGTTTCTCCGCCTGCTCCATGCTGTGGTGTCCGTGGCGGTTATCACCCTGGTGGCGGCCTTTTATTTTTCCCTGGCAGCCTCGTATATGCCGCAGGGTACGGCCTTGGTGGCCTTTCTACTGGTGAGCCTGGGTGCGCTGCTTTTTTTCTGGCAGCGCATCAGGCGTTTGGATAGCCGCATTGAAACGTTTTTCATGAAAAGTTTTGAGGAACAGTTGACTTTAGAAGAGGTGGAAAGGCACCGACAGGTAAGTGAAATTGCCCGGCGCTATCCATGGCCAGTCCATATAAATGAGGTTGAAATCGGGGTTGACTCCATGGCCTGTGGCCTGAAAATAGGCGAACTCAATATTCGTGGTCTTACAGGGGCAACGATTATCGGTGTATCACGTCACAGCTATGTTCACTATAATCCAAGCGCCGATACCATGATCTTTCCCTTTGATCAGCTGTTTCTGTTTGGTGAAAAGGAGCAGGTCAATGCGGCCCGTCGCCTGTTTGCTCAAGAGAAAGGCAAGGCAGACAGTGACCTTGGCACCAGCGCTGAGGTCAAGATTGACACGATCTATGTCGGGCATGACTGCGAGTTAAACAAGAAGAATCTGGCCGGGGCCAACCTCCGTAAGCGTTACGGCATCACCGTGCTTGGTATCCAGCGCGGCGAACAGCAGATAACCTCACCGCCCCCTTATTTCATTATTGAGCCGGGGGACATCCTCCATGTCATCGGCAAGACCGGCGCCTTCTGCGAGCTTACGGGAGCATGCCGTGAACAGGCCACCGATTCGGACGCTCTGCCTCTGGCGGACAACGCCCTTTCTCCCGAAAAGTCTTGACATGACCCTGTAAATTCAGCAGAGTTGGCGATTCTTTTTTTCATAAATATCACAGGGAAGATACTATAGATGTCCTTTTCTTTACCCGCCATGCAACCAAAAAAGATTCTGGTGCGTTCAACAAACTGGATCGGCGATGCCATCATGACCACGCCGGCAGTGCGCACCATCAGGGAGAATTTCCCGGATGCCCATATCACCATGCTGGCCTATCCCTGGGTGGCTGATGTTTTCCGGGCCAGCCCCCATGTCGATGAGATCATGATCTATGATACGGCTGGTGTCCATAAAGGCTTTAAGGGCTTATGGCGTTTGGCTGCTGAGCTGAAACAGCAGAAATTTGACTGCGCCATTCTTCTGCAAAATGCGTTTAAGGCCGCGTTTCTGGTCTGGCTTGCCGGTATCCCGCTTCGGGCTGGATATCGTCGGGACGGCAGGTCGCTTTTCCTGAAGCCCGGGATCACGATCTGCCCCGAGGTGCGCCAGTTGCATCAGGTCCATTATTATCAGTACCTTCTGCAGGATTTGGGGCTTAAATGCGGTGCGGATGAGCTTTTTTTAGAGCATACCCCTGAAGATGCACAGTGGGCCAAGGCGTTTAAGGAGGAAGTGGGAGGCAAGGCCTTGCTGGGGATCAATCCTGGCGCAGCCTTTGGTCCAGCCAAATGTTGGCCTGCTGAACGCTATGGTGAACTCTGTGCCCGCCTCCACGAGGAGTTTGGTATCCATGCCGTTGTTTTCGGCACCAAGGCGGACGCGGCAAGTATCGCTACTATTGTCAGCCACGGGCCCCAGTTTATCAGCGGCCTGGCCGGTAAAACAACACTGGGCCAGGCCATGGCCCTCATTGCCCAATGCGATGCCTTTGTCACCAACGATTCCGGGCTGATGCATGTAGGTGCTGCTGTGCAAACGCCTCTGGTGGCTATTTTCGGCTCCACGGATCATATCGCCACCGGCCCTTATTCGCCGAAGGCCGTGGTGGTGAAAAAGGACCTTGCTTGCCAACCCTGCCTGAAGCGGGAATGCAAGACAGATTTTCGGTGCATGATAAACATCGAGGTGGAGGATGTGGCAGCGCCGCTTCGGGAAATGCTGTTTATTTGCTTAAAAAAGAGCAGTTGTTGATTCTTCTTGCTAATCATACTATCGTTGAAACATTAAAGCTGATGTCAGGGGGCACCTGAAGCGTACTGAGTTTATTATTTAACAACACACGTCATAAATGACCTGTAACAGTCCCGATGTGTCCATACTTTTTGGTTGCTATAGATGCTTTCTGTCCCTCGATTTATCTCTTGTTGTTCTTCTATGTTTACCCTGAAATCCACTGAAGCAGGTATGTGTGCAAAGATGTTTCTGACAAGGATTTTTCTCATAATTGTGGCAATCCCGTTCGTTGTCGGATTGGTGATTTGTTCTCCGGCAAGTGCAGGGCAGGACATCTCACCTCAACCCTTTGATCTTGAGCTGCGTCTTGACTCCATGTCCGGCCCACTGCTTTCCGGATATATTACCGATGGCAGGCTCGTCACCGCCCAAGGTTGGGTGCCCCTTCTCGGTGGTTCTGGAAAAACTGTTCTGGGCAACTTGATCTGGCAGCTTTATGACGAGTCTGGCCAACCTGTTGCCGGATATGAAAAGATTCGCCAGATTTTAGAAGTGGGCGGTCAGGAGTTTGTCTCTTTTGAGGTTAATACCAAGGCATTGGCCAACGGTTTTTATTATCTGGGCTTCACCCATCAAAATGCGGCCCAACCAAAGCTTGCTTTTCAGGTCTCTAAATCCTTTGAGGTGAAGCAACCTGTCGCTATTACCGCATTTCTGGTTGATGAGTCATCACAGGGCACGGAACATCGGCCTGTTTTGTATGAGGATCAGTCTCCCCATGTTTTCGTTTATTACCATCTGGCCTATGATGTTCCCTCTGTCCTTATCCAGCTCGATGTTTTTGATAGTAAGGGTAAACAGCTTGCCACCCGTTCGGCCTATAAGGATCGTGATCCTACCCGGAAGGTAAGCCGTTTCGGTGTTCGTCTGACCCCTGGCCTGATCCCGGCTGGCGAAAAAGCCAGGATGACGGCGCTGCTTACCGCCCCTGACGGCACCATTGTCGCCGAAGAGGTTTTTGTCGAGATTGTCGGTCTTCAACTTCAGGTTGATATGCCTGCCATTGTGCGGACCGGAGAAGCTACCTCCTTTCAGATCATGGTGCCGGATACCTTTGCACCGCCCTTCACCATGAGTTTTTCTCAGAAGCCAGGGGTGACTTTTAACTATGCTGTTGGCTTGCCAGGTGTGCTTGAGGGGACCATTAAGGTTGCCCCGACTGTGGCAACGGGTAGAGAAAAGTTTGTCATGGAGGTTAAAGACCAGGCAGGACGAACAGCCTCCGCCACAGTTGAAGTCCTTGTTGAACCAGGAAGAATTCTGACAGCGCCCCGTTCTGGTGGTGAGCCCTCACGCCAGCAAGGCAGTGGCGGTGGCATAGGCAGCTCCCCTCCACCTTTTTGATCACATTGACAGCCTTTTTGAAACCTAGGTCATCTATGAATTTCCTCCAAAGAAAATTCCACCGGAAATATCTTCGCGTCTCGTTTGTCGTCTTCCTTTGTCTCCTCGGGGCACCTGGGCAGGGCCTTGCCGCCACCTTCAGGGCCAGATTGCAGGCCGCCTACGACACCTATAAGGCCAGCCCCCTTCATTATAAAGTTTTCGCCCTTAAACAGGAGGATGAACGTTTTGATGCCTGGTATACCTGGGGTTATGATGATCTTGATTTTGCCATATCAGATGCCCTTGCCAAATGCGGTCAGGGTGATCATGTGGTGGGCAAGTGTCTTATCTATGCCCTGGGTGATGATGTTGTCATCTCCCTTGATAATGACAAATTAAACAGGAAGATTGAGGAGTATCGGCTTGAGGGTATGCGTCGACGTCATTATCCCCAGCCCGGTAATGACAAGACGGTTGGTTTGGGTTTTAGCGGTGACGGGCGTTTTTTTGTGACGTCGGTGGCTGGTAATAAACAAAGCCAGGTTTTCTTCTATGAAAATGATACCCAGGTCTGGCGTTTTACCTCGGTGGTAAAAAACAAGGGTGCCCTTGAGATGGGCCGTAATTTCGCGGTCAGTTCTGATGCCGGGATGCATGCTTCCGCTCTTTTTATTCAGGATTCCATTGCTGATATGGGTCGTTCCGTTATCCGGATAGAATATTTTCAGCCCGGAAAAGTCACCGAGATTGAGTTGCAAAACGACGCCTTTTTGAATGATGCCTGTGGCCTGGCCTTTTCTCCCGACGGCAAGGAACTCGCTGTCTGCATGGATGCTGAAGTGGCCAGCCGCATTGAAAGATATGATGTGAGCACGGGTAAAAAACTGAGCAGTTTTGACTCAAATAAGGTCAATGGCCGTTTTGATAAGAACCTGGCCTATGATCCCTCTGGGCAGAATCTTCTTGTTCGTGGCGGCCGGTACCAATTTGACTGGGTTTTGAAGAAAAAGGGTAAAGAAGCCGATCTTGTCTGGCTTTTTGATAAAGAGAGCGGCGAACGACTCCGCAGCCTTGAGTTTCCACTGGGACCAGGCCTCAGAGGCCCTGAAGATGTGCGAATTTCAAAGGATGGTGCGTACATCATTGTCAGTGAGCTTGCCGGCATCCGGTTGTTGCCTCTTGATCCCAGTAAGAAGGCGCAGGAATTTTCGCTGGCCCTTGCCCCACAGTGTCAGGTGGAAATAAGTCCCCACGGCATTGTTGGCTTGGTGGATCAGGGGAAATTTAAACGGTTCACCGTGAGCAATGGCCTTCAGCTTCTTGATGAACGTTCGGTGGCCCCTCAGGGGACTTTGTTGACCTTTGATGTGGTGAGCGATGCCTGGCGAGTGGTGGATGCCGGCAAGATAAGGACCGTGGCTGCCTTAACAAAAATGGATATGGAGAACGTCGCTCTCTTTAACAAGGCGCGAAAACTTTTTGCCGAAAACGAGTATGCCAAAGGCCTTGAGCAGCTTAAAGCTATTGTTAACCGGCAACCCTATCTGCCCCTTGACTTTAATGGCTCGGAATTTTACTTCAAGTACCCTGATATGCCCCTTGCCCTGTGGGGGGATTATTTTGCCTTTCATGCCCAGGCAATTCTCGACAAGAGCCCCATGGTTTCAAGGCTGGGCCTTGATTTTAAAAGGGATCCCAAGAGCGGTTTTCTTTATACGACTCTCGCCAAGGTGGCGGGGAATTCTCCGGCTGTTCAGGCCGGACTCCAGCCCGGAGACAAGGTGATTGCAATCAATGGCAAACCCATCTCCATGGCCAGCCAGATTCAGGAGATTGTGGGGCCGCTGCCTGTTGCAACCAGGGTAAATGTTTCCTTTGTGCGGGGTGGCACGCAGGGTTCTGTAGCGCTTATCACCGAAAAGGGTTTCCGTGACACGGGTAAGGCGGCCCAGGTGCTTTTGTCTCTTTTTGATTATGGCCAGCTTGCGGCAGAGGCAGGCCATCCAGGTCTCACCCGCCAGGCTGCCGTCAAGCTGCGTTTTATCGCGGCCCGGTATCCTTCCTCCTTCAGGACCGATCTGGTCGAGAAAATAGCTGTTTCCCTTGAGGCCCTGGCCATGGCCCATGAGGAAAATACCAAGGCAGCCTTTGAGCTACTCTTTGCTAAGGGGCAACCCCATCCTTTCCCCTTTCGTTTCTATAATACCAGGGTATGGTGGCCTTTCTATTCAGACAGAGGGCGGTTGGCAGAGTATCTGGGGGTGAAGGTTGAAAAGCTGCCCAGGGCTGTTTCGTCAGCAGGGAGAAATAAGCATCAGGATTATCGGGATCTTGATGGTGTCATGATTCCCGCCCTGAAGATTCCCGCCCTGAAGATTCCTGCCCTGGTAAGATAAGAGGCCTTGGCCAAGGGTTCGACGCCCATGTTCCTTTTGCGCCATTCCTAGATTTTGGTAGCGTTCTTTCCTTTCCTGTTTTTTTTCTAAATCATTTGGGGAATCACCATCGCAGGCATGGTTTTTCTTCTCTTGAAGAGTTGGCCCAAGTGGCCCTGCATGATCATGTCAGCCCGGAGGCTATGGCTTTCACCGCGCAAGAGGTGGCTGGTATCCCTGCCTGGTATGAGGCCAAAATGGGCCAAGCCATAGCGCTGCCCGATATGGTGGGTCGTGGTTTTACTCTGGTCGGTGGTCGCGTTTGTAAGCTGGGAAAATGTAATGCCGCCTTTCTTACCTATATGCGTGGCAACCAGAAGGCCTCTCTCTTTATCCTGCCGGCTGGTGACGCTGCTAAAATGAACATGGAGCCGGGCCGGATTTACTCCCTGACCATGAACGGTAATGAGGTAGAGTTCTGGAAGGGCCACGGTCAGCTCCATACCCTGATTATTTGCAAAAGATTCAGGGTTTCTTTTCAGCCACCATTGTCATAAAAGCAGGTTTTGCCCTGGTAGTTGGTGAAGCAAAGCTGTTTGCCCAGGGATTCAATATAGTTAGGGGTCAGGGGGATTTTGCCGGCACCGTCCGGGCCGTCCACGGCGTAGGTAGGCACGGCCATGCCTGAGGTGTGGCCGATGAGCTGTTGCATGATCTTTTGCCCAGTTTCGATGGTGGTTCGGAAGTGGTTGGTGCCACGGGTCAGGTCACCCTGGAAGAGATAGTAGGGTTTGACCCGGATGGTGAGGAGCTTGCGCATTAATGTTGCCATGATCGTGGCATCATCGTTGACCCCTTTTAAAAGCACGGTCTGGCAGCCTAGTGGGATGCCGACATCAGCAAGGCGTTTGCAGGCCAAGGATGCTTCGGCAGTAATCTCATCGGGATGGTTAAAATGGGTGTTGATGTAAAGGGGATGATATTTTTTCAATATACGGCAGAGTTTTGCGGTAATCCGCATGGGCAGGGTGCAGGGCACTCGGCTGCCGATACGGATGATTTCAACTGATGGGATGGCGCGTATCGAAGAAAGGAGCCAGTCCAGCCTGTCATCGCTTAAGAGAAGGGGGTCGCCGCCTGAGATCAGCACGTCTTTGATCTCCGGGTGTGTACGGATATAGTTCAGACCGGCGTGTATGGTGTCATCGCTGATTACCATGCTGGCCGTGCCAACTTTTCGTTTTCGGGTGCAAAATCTGCAGTACATGGCGCATTGACTGGTAACCAGAAAGAGGACACGGTCTGGATATTTATGGACCAGATTGGCAACAGGGCTTAAATTTTCCTCGTCCAGGGGGTCGGCCACGCAGACCTGATCATGAAGCTCCTGGGGCTGCGGCACGGCTTGAAGCCAGAGGGGGTCTCCTTTTTCTTTGATCAGGTTCAGGTAATAAGTGTTAATCCGCATGGGATACTGATCAGCCACCGCTCCTGATTCAGGCATGAAGGGCTGCAGTCCCACAGGGAGATCTTTTGGCGCAGTGATCGCCTGTTTGAGTATGTTTTGCCAACGGGCCATGGTTTTTTGAAGGCAGAATTGTTTGAAAGAGTGAGATAAGGAGGTCTTTTTACCACGCCGGGCACAATGCGCACGAAGAATTTTTTTGTATTTTTTTAAACCATGAAGCTATAGAGCTTTTTATGGTGGTTCGATAACCCTGGCAACAAAAGAAATAATTTCTGTGGCATTTTTTTTATCACTGCTTATTATATTGAATGTACGTGTAAAATTCTTAGATAATTTCTTTGGCAGATTGATTCTATCTGAGGATGAATACCGAACAATTTTTCTTCTACAGATGCGGAGGTTACGATGTTAGCCAACAACATTGCAAGTAACAGCACTCCATCACCATCTTCTTATTCCAGTGATCAGCTCAGAGCTGACAAGCTGGCCGCCACCCGCCGGGTGCAGCAGACCCGGGATGAGCAGCAGCAAGCCATCCAAAACAGGAGTGAGGCTCAGGTTCAGGAGCAGCGTGCCCAAGAGCGTCTTGACAAGGCTAAGGCCGCGGAACTCCAAGCCCGTCAACAGGTCCGAGAGGCTCAGGCTGAGCAACAAAAAGTGGCCAGCCAACGTATTGATGTCGTTGTCTAGTTTCGACTCTCCCCGTTCTTGTTCGTATTAGGTGTCATCTTCCGAAGTGTTTTCTTGCAAGTTCCCCCTCAAGTTCCATTCATTTTTCGCGTTTGGCCAAAGCATCAACTCGCGGCAGAATAGCGATAAAAAAAGTCCCGCCCACCTTGCGGCGGACGGGACTGGTAGAATGAAGCAGTTATCTGATGTTACATGAGATGAAGCTTACTTGTAGGAGGTTTTAAATTCCAAGCCCTCTCTTGTTTTCGGGTCATAAAGACCCTTTGCTGTAGCCTCTTTGATCCATTCCTCTCGCAAGGTGTTGAGGAAATTCATCTTCTCATCAACCAGCTTCTGGTAGGGCAGGCCAATGACCTGCTGCGCTTTTTCCTTGGTGGAAAAATCAGGTGCCACATAGTCAGCGGCATTGTAACGGGCCAGAACGGTGCGTAACTTCACCCGGGCATCCTGACCTTTGTTGATGGCGGAACCCAAGATTCGCAGGGTTTCTTCAGGGGCGTGGAAGAAGGAACCGTGGCTGGCTATGGAGTAATCCCAACGCCACTGGGCATGCCTGATGTCAAGAAGAACTGGCTTCATTTCCTCTTCTGTTGCGCCCAGTTCCCAGGCCTTGCCTGCTTCAAGATGAGCCTTGCCGATGACATCCATGGCCGTTTTGGACAGCTCATCCTTGCGCTCAAGTTTTCTGGCAATGGTGTCACGCAGGGTTTTTTCATCTGAACTGTGGCAATTAAGGCAGGTGTTGGCGATGTTATCCAAGGGGCTGCCAACATTATGAGACGAATACTTGACACCACCCTCACGCACATAAGGCATATGACAGTCAGCGCAGGACACACCATTTAAGGCGTGGACACCGGTCTTGTAAAGTTCATAACCCGGATGTTGCGCTTTCAGCATGGGAGTCTTGCTGACTTGGTGGGTCCAGTCGGCAAAGTTGATATCATCATAGTATTTCTCCATGTCTTCCACCGCAAAACCATTTGCCCAAGGGAAGGTAACGACCTTGGCCACTTTCTTTTCACCGTTTTTATCGGTCCAGTCGGTGGGCTTGAAGTAATATTCCGCATGGCACTGGGCGCAGACCAGGGTACGCATATCCTGATGGGTGGCGTCAGCTGCTTTCAGGCTGCCTTCCGCATCCAGGGCGCGTTTCAGGTGGGGCCGGGTAATGGTGAGGCGCATGGTCTCGTTGTCATGGCAGTCAGCACAGCCAACCGGATTGACAATCTCGCTGCCGAATCGTGCCCATTTGCCGGTGAAATAGTCCAGTTCGCCGATTTTTTCCATCAGGCGCGGAACATCCGGCGATTTACAGGTCCAGCAGGCCGTTGGCATGGGGCCGGTGTTGCCGTCCACCGGAGCGCCGGTGCGTAGGGTGTTGATATTGTCCTCCAGCATATAGGAATGACCGCGGGGGGCATTGTAGTCCTTGGAGAAGCCGTAGCCTGCCCACAACACCACCAGAGCAGGGTTTTTCTCAAGCATGTCGGTAATCTTGTCGCTTTTCTTGGTCTGCACATAGGAATCGTACTGCCGGGGAAAATGCTTGCTCCACTCGGCGCTGATGGTTTCCATGTGTTTAATTTTTGGAACTTCATTAATAACCTTTTGCTCGGCCTTGTTTTCGTTGATGGACAGGGCCAGCAGAAACAAAGGAACAATCACAACCACTGATCCCATTGTCACCAGTACAGATTTTTTCATTTTTAATTCTCCTCTTTGGTTGGATTATAATTCCTTCACTCCGATATTATCAGGAGTAGCGGTCAGGTTGGTGTTGATGCCATGGGGCACCTCTCTATGGCAGTCCCAGCATCTTCTGTCGATGCCGGTGTTGCTGCCGGCAGCCTGGTACAAACCGCTGTTGATCGCAATCTGCGATACCATTTCTTGGTGACACATGATGCAGTTGGCCTGAATGCGGTCGGCCGCGTTTTCGGTGGCCCTGATATTAAGACCGTAGGTGCGAAACGTCATGGCCACGGAATGTTTGAAGCCATCCCGTGATTTTGCGAGCATTTTGTGCGCAAAAGAGTCCCTCGGCAGATGGCACTCCACACAGGTAGCTCGATTCCTGTGTGAACTGTGCTGCCAGGTTGCATAAACGGTGTTCATGGTGTGGCAGTTGATACATACTTTCGGGTCGCTGGAAAGATACGATATCATGTTGGACGCTTTCACCACATAGGCAAAGAGTCCAATAGCCACCACAACACTCAAGGTTGCGATAAATCTCATCGCTTTACCAATTTCCATAGATCAGCCTTCCTGGTTGATGTTCTCTTGTGAGTATTGTCTCCCCTTGCCAATTCTCTCTCTGTGCATTTCTCCTCCCTCATTTTTGAGTTAGCAGGAAAGTCGCTGTCCACGTGGACAGGCTTTCTTCGCGTCATCCCTTTAAAACGTCAGTTTTTGTCAGCGGTGTGATGTATCCTGGCAAATGTTTGCTCTCATTGTCAAGTTTACGTGGAGGACTTTCAGTCCTGTCTGCTTGCTGTGATATTTTATGGGTTCCGTCAACACGCACTATGATGACGGGAGCAAGCTTGTTTCCATATTCAAAGAGCAAAGACCATGCCGAACAGCAGGATGAACTGTTTTAGACAAAATAGTGAAGTGTAACAGCCTGAAATTATATGTTTTTTTGTTTAGTTGCAGTTTCTGGTTTATCTAAAGAGATAGAGGAGATAAAACGGTGTAACCATAAGGTAACTTCTGTCCGGCCAAGTTGTTACCGTTTGGTATCGTTTGCTGGCGGAGAGATGTTGAGGGAGGCTGTACCCCTCGCAATGATCCGGATTAATAATTTCCAGGAACTGGAAATTGTGAAGGAGGACTTGTAGAAAAAAGAATGCAATTTTGCATTGACGATGCTCGAGGGATAAGGCTTAGGACGCAAAACAGGATTTGTTATGGGTGAAGTCATCCGGGAATAATTTGTTTTTTCAATGCACCATTGTCCGTATTAGTTTCCGGTGTATTGGTCTTCACGCAGGGTCCTGAAAGAATCGCTGTGGCTGAGGTCGAAATCCTTGGCATGCTGCTGGTATTCCGGGTCAAACCCTGCTTTTCTGATTCGCTGAATGAGTTCAGCGAACTTTTGGGTGGCTTTCACTGAGGTTGATTGGGCTTCTTTGGGTAGGGCATGATCACAGACAATTTTTGCACCGCGCGGAATTCCCGCACCATTGCCCCGGTCATCGGTATAGTATTGCGACAGCACAAGAATCCTGGTGCCCAGAAAGACAGCCTCCTCCAAATCATGGGTCACAAAAAAGAAGGTCATCTTAAACTCTTCCCATAGTTCGAGCAGAAAGACCTGCATGTTCTCTCTGGTACCTGGATCAAGAGCGCCGAAGGGTTCGTCCATGAGGATGATTTTTGGTTTCATGATCAGTGATTGGGCAATGGCCACGCGTTGCCGCATCCCCCCCGAAAGCTCATGGGGAAATTTGTTGGAATGTTCCGCAAGGTTAACCTTGCGGAGATAATACATGGCCTCGTCGGTAAGTTGTTGTTTGTGGCGCCCTCTTTCAAAAAAAGGGAGACTCAGCTTCGGGCCGGTCAGGACATTGTCAAGCACGTTCAGGTGGGGGAATAAAGAGTATTTTTGGTAGACTATGCCACGTGTCGAGTCGGCGAGTCCTACAGGGTTACCGTTGATGAGCATCTGTCCTGAAGTGGGAAATTCCTGGCCCAGGATCATCCGGAGAAGGGTTGTTTTCCCGCAACCACTTGGGCCCACGACGGTGACGATCTCGCCGGGGGCCACGGCCAGGTCGATGTCATCAAGCACAACCTTGTCACCATATTGTTTATAGACATCGTGCAGAAAGAGTATGCTCTTTTCCCGCAATTTTTCTATCATGCCATTCTCCAGTTGTTCATAATCCGAGTTGCTCGATCCTTAGGGCCTGTCCTTTGCCTGGGCCGGGTGTGCCTCTGTTGTTAGTATTCCAGGTACCAGCGGTACTTAGTCTGCACGATTTTTCGCAGGCCCCAGTCCACTGTGATGCCGATAAAGACAATCCACAGCACATAAGGGATAATAGTGTCCATGGCGAGATAGCGGCGGACCAGAAAAATTCTGTAGCCAAGACCAGAAGTTGCAGCGATGGCCTCAGAGGCTATCAAGAAAAGCCAGGCCGGCCCCATGCTGATGCGGACAGTATCGATGAGTCTGGGCATGATTTGTGGTAAAATGATCAGGTATGTCACTGAAAAAGGAGAGGCGCCCAAGGTCAGGGATTTGATGATCTGTTCTCTGGGGATCTTTTTGACTGTAAGGTAGATGTCTCTGGTTATGAGGGGGAAGGTGCCAATAAAAATGAGAACAATTTTGGCCAGTTCGTCAACCCCGAACAGGATGAACATGATTGGCAGGATAGCCAGGGGTGGGATAATGGAGATAAAGGTGGTGAAGGGCAGAAAGAGATTCTTGATTCCCGGTAAGAGTCCGAGGTTGAGTCCGCAGAACAATCCGCAGATGGCGGCAGCGCCAAGCCCGATGCCTATGCGTTTCAGGCTTGAAGCCGTATCGTTCCAAAGCTGATATTGGCCAGTCCGCGCGTTTTCCTCAAAGGCTGCCTTGTTAATGGCCGTGTACATTTTGCTGACCGTGGGCAGCAGCTTGTCCGATGGGTTGGATCGGTGCCTGATGTCAGAGGCAACGAGGTAGACCATAATCAGCAGGATAAAAGGGATAACCGCCAGCACCCATTTCAGGGAGGTAGACGGTGAGGCGTGGAGCCCCAAAAAGACTGGCAATTTTCTCATTGTTTCACCTTCCTCCAACAACAGAATGAACTGCAGTGGCCCCTAAAAAAAGTATCAGTTACAATGCAGGTATGATGACAGCCGGAGGAAATTGATTTTTTATCCGGCTGTTTACCGCGACTGTTTTTTCATTATTTAGGAGTCTTTCAGATTTGACCGGCGGCCTTCATGCGCATAAATTTCGAATCGAAACGGAGTTTGACATTGTTTTTGTCCCCGATAACCGAGCCGTCAGGAAACTGGATGCCAACCAGGTCTTTGCTCGGAGCGCCTTCACCGTAAAGTCCGTGGTCGAAACTAAAGGAACGGACGTATTCCATGGTTTTTTTGAGTATGTCGCTTTCGGCAAAGCTGGCGGCCTCGGCGGCCTTGTAAAACATATTGGTTGTTTTCAGTTGGCCTTTGAACTCGGCCAAAGTGCCGCCCGCTGACTTGGCCATGATGTCCAGAGCCTGCTTGCCGACCTTGTTGTGGCTCGACATATTGACCATGGCCTCGAACCAGGCACCGGTGAGGGCTTTTTTGAGGGCGTCGGGCGCATCTGTCCTGACCACGAGGGTATCGATGATCTCGCCGGGAATCTTGGAGGAATCAAAGACCATTGTCGTGTTTTTAACGTTACGGACCTGCATAAGGGGTGGGTTCCAGGTACAGACAGCTGCCTTTGGATCTCTTTCAGTTTCGGAGATGAAAAGGCCGGCGATGTCGGCATCACTGGTGTTTACCAGGGTGAGATCCCTTTCGGTCAGTCCGTTCATGTCAAGGGCTCTGGTCAGCAGATAATGGGACACGGAAAGCTCGACAATGCGCAGTTTCCGGTCTTTGAGGTCTTTGACCGAGGAACCGTTCAAGAGGACAATGGCGTCATTGCCGTTGGAAAAGTCACCGACAACAAGAACCGTCGAGTCGATACCACCCACCGCAGGGATGGTCAGGGCATCCATATTGGTCATGGTGCAGCCATGGAATTGACCGGTAGTGTACATGTTGATGCTTTCGATGTAATCGTTGACGAGCACGATCTCGATATCATCAATGCCGTATTTTTTTGCCCATTTGGCCATGATTCCTGACTGGGATATGTATTCCCAGGGCTCCCATCCGGTATAGTGAGACCAGGCGATTTTGTATTTTTCGCCGCCCTGGGCACTGAAACCCATGCCAAGGGTCACCAGAAAGATGCAGACAGATAGCAGTAGTTTTTTCATAAAAAAATCCTCCTCATTTGGGTATGTGCCGGCTTAAGTGAATCGATATTAATCAATTTCCAGGTACATTGAGGGGCTCACCTTATCCCCTTTTTCAAGTCGGGTGATGGATTCCTCGGTGGACTTGGTCAGACTGTCAAGTTCGAGGATGGTCCCGGCCATCTGAGGCAGGGCCTCCTTCCTGAATTTGGAAATGTCATTAAGTGCCTGCGAGATATCGTTGAATGCCTGTTTCAGGGTGTTGATGTCCAGTTGGCTTGTGGCGGCTTGTTTATGGATCTCAACCCCCTGTTCCCGTAATTTTCGGGCCGTATCGCCGATGAGTTTGTTTGTCGTGGCGTTGGTCGCCTCTATGCGGTCCAGGACGATTTTCTGGTTTGCCAGGGCAAGGGCCACAGTCACCGCGACATTGAGAGCATTTGAGGTAACGTTGACCGCGCGGTTTACGCCCCTCACCAGTTCCTTGTTGTTGCGGATTACGATCTCAATGGCCAGAATGGCCTGCTGATTGACGGCCAGTTGTTGCTGGAGGTCAATCACACGCTGTCGCAGGGGGAAAAGAAGCTCCTCTTGGATAAACCGGAAGCGCGGATCATCTGACGGAACCTCCTGTTCCAAGACGGTGTTGAGCTTTCTGTCTAGGAGCATACCCAACTCAATGGCCTTCTGAAGCTTGGCGGTCAGCTCCCGCATCTTTTTTTGATCTTCGCTCAAGGTGAGATTGTCGCGTTTGAGCATGTCTGCGCCGCCTTCCAGGGATCGGAAAATGGCGTCGAGTACAGTCTGGGCGGATTCGTATCTCAGGAAGTAACGCTTCATGGGCTTACCCACCCCAGGGATAAATCCCAGGAGCCTTGGGAACCAGCCCGCCTCGAAATCGAATTTGCCTGGATCAAGGGCCTCCACTTGGATGTTGAGATCCAGGAGAGCATTAGCCACTTCGCCGCCGTCCTCGCCCTTGGCCGCCAGTTTTCTGATGGGTTCCTTGAGCATGGCGCTGCGCAGGGCAGCGTCTTTCTGGGTCTTGGCGCCGATATTCTCCACCGTCGCAATGTTTTGCTGCCGAAGTTCGGCCTGGGAGGCCTCTTCAGGATTAAAGGAGAGGATGGCCTTGACAAACTCATCGGCCATCTTCTCAAGGGCCGGATCGACCTCTTCCGGCACCTCAATGGTCATCGGGTCGACAAGTCCGAGCTCTTCCTTCACCTGCTCGGTGTCGGATGGTTTCAGTACAGTAGATTCCTTGGTGTGCGCCTTCGTCTGCATGATTTCCCTCATGATTTATTGTAAGTTCTGGCACGTTCCGCCATTTCCTGAAGCTGTGATATCGCAGTTTCATAATCGGTCTGGGCGAACTTTCCGCTCGTCTGCATCTCTGCAATGGCTGCGGTGGTTTCTTCTAATTTGGTCATGGCCTCCTCGTTGTTGGTCAGGAGGGTGTTCACTTTCTCAAACTGTTGCCGGCGCAGCTCGAGTCTTTTGGTAAGGGTGTTTTTTTCTTTGACGTCGGCCGGAGAGAGTTCCCCTTTCTGCGCAAGGCTCTTGAGGCGGTTGCCGATATATTCCGGATCAATGCTTCCGGCACTGTGCAGGGAGGACTCAATTTGGCGCAGGTTGTCCAGGCCGCTCAAGTAAACTTGTTCCGCTGAGCCGAGAAACCTCGCATAGGTTAATTCTCCGGTTTTGAGTTTTTTGCCAAGGAGTATCTCCACATTGCGGTACTTTTCTCGAATACGATTATACTGCTCAACTGCCTGACCGGCATACTGTTGCGCACCAGGGATTTTCAGGCAGTCCTTCAGGTCGTGGAGCAAGGTCGCTAGGGTGAGTTTTTCCAGGCTTTTAAGTTTGATATTAAGCTGCTCAATATATTTCTGAGCTACGACCTCGTTGCGGAAGAAAATATTGATAATAGCACTCCCCAAGCCCAGGGATAGAGCCCCTATCATGCCCAGATATAAAATGGGCAGATCGAAAAGGAGAGCGGCCAGTCCCAGAGGCAGACCCAGGGAGGGAGGATAGATAGTCAGCCAGTGGGTGAGGCCGTTTTTGACCACCTCTTTCTTGATGGCTTTCTGAGAATAATCTTTCATCTGCATGGGGCTTGAAGTCATTAAGTATACCCTTCAGACACTTAATACACTTCACGGGCCAGGACAAGTTCCACCCGCGGCAGTCGATAATCGTAGGCCCGCTGGGATTCTCCAGCTTGGCGGGATAACGGTTTTTCGCCGCCATAGCCCACCGCCCGCACTCTGTTTTGATTGATGTTATAGGTGATTTCAAGATATCTTGAAACCGCTTCGGCCCGGTCTTTGGAGAGCCGGAGGTTTTCTATGCTGTCGCCTCGTGTAGCGGTATGGCCCTTGATGATGACCCGGAAGTTAGGGTAATGCCTGAGTCGTTCCACCGCATTATCAACTACCTGTTTGTCCAGAATACCCAGTTCTGTCGATCCTTGCTGAAAGACGATGGGGTCTATTTTCAGGGTGCCGACCTCCTGCAAAGTATCCCACGCAGACTCATTCAAGGCGGGGAAGCTTGCCTCCAAGGAGTTGATCGGCCCGGTTTGTTGCAGGCCTGCGGCTGGTTTCGTGAATCCTGAAATGCCCTCAGTAAAAAGTTCTTCAAGAAATGTGGAACTGGTCAGCCGATAGGAATCGCCATCAGGAATGGGGTTGCTGGCAAAATCACCGGCGCTAGTAAGTATCCTTACCGTGGATTCGATAGTGTCGATCAGGCCTTCATCGGCATAGTTGCCAGGCGCGGCAATACCGAACCATTTCTCGCAGTTTTCGGTAAAGGATACCCAGTGCACGCCACGCAACATAGAGTCGATTTTATCCTCGGGCAAGGATATTGAGTCTTTGACATGCCCCCGTAGGAGGTTGGGGTCTTCCCTATACTTTTTAAGCACCCTGAAGTAGGTGTTCATCAGGAGTTTGACAGTTTCTGGCTGCTTTTTAGCGAATTGGCGTCTGACCAGAAGAATGTCGACAATGAGACGCTCGGTGTCTTCGGTGCCGAGTATTTTCTTGATACCCTTGTGCTCTAAAGCTTTTGATACATCCGGTTCCCAGAGAATTGCCACATCGACTGTGCCGGAAAGCAGCTTGTCACGCGCTTTCTCCGAGCCTTCCGTTTCAATGCGGTTTGGGCCGTAGGGGTGAATCTCCGGGACATTGAAATGCTCTGCCGCAGCTTTGGCAAGAAAGTGACTGGGGCTGCCGGGGGTAAAGGCAATTTTGACATCATTTCTGCCCTTCAGTGCATCAAGGCTTGCCACCTTTTCTTGGCGGGCAAGGATGGCATCGCCGCCCTTGGATTCATCGATGACCATTGTAATGGTGGCAGGGTAATCAACGGCCTTGGCGTTCAGGATAAACGAGTCGACAGTGGCCACTGCCAAATCAATTTCCCCTTCCTCCAGCCGTTTCATGCGGCCAGGATAATCGGCATTGTCGTCCTCGCAGACGAGTAGCCAGCCTGAGCGCCGCATTTGGCTTTTCATTTCCGGTGAACAAAGCGGGAAATAGCCGATCCAGTTATCATAGGCGATATGGATCTTGCCCTTTATCTTCTGGGCATCACTGGTGGTTTTCTGCTCCCGGTCAAGAAAGCGGGGCAGTAGATACCAGATGAGCAGGATGGTGGCCGTGCTCAGCAACAGAAGCAGAATGGCACCCAATGTCTTCTTATTCACCAGTACCTCTCCCGATGATCAGAAATTAAAATCCGAGACATCGAAAACCTCGGCTTCTGCCAGAACGTCTGCCAATCCTTGCTGCAACTGGTCAGGATTGTCGGCAGCCTTGTAAACCGTGCGGCCTTTCATGTTCAAAGAATGGTCTGGTCCGATACAGAAGCCTATGGTGTGTATTTGTATCGGTGTATTGGCCAGTATCCATTTGACGGTTGGTGTCGGATCCTGTCCTTGGCTGGCTTCTCCGTCGGTGACCACAACCAGGTAATAGTCACCGTAACCGAGTTGCTTTCTTCCCTGTTCCTCGAGTTTTTGGTACCCGGTCTGGAGGGCGTTTTGGAGGGGGGTTTCCCCTGCCGGCTGAGGTCTGCGTACCGCCGAGACAAATTCTTTTCTGTTTCCCTTGCCAAGGGGCACTAGTTCTTGGATAAAACTCTTTTCAAAGACGAGCAGGCCCAAGTTGGCATCGGCTGGGACGAGGTCCGCGAATTTGGCCAAGGCATCCTTCCCCACCTCAATCTTGGTACGATCCAGGGAGCATTTTCGTTCACTCATGGATCCGCTGCTATCAAAAACGACATAATAATTTTTGGTTGTCAGGTCCGCCTCCATGACGATGTCTCGGCTATCCGCGGTAGCCGGAGGCCACGCGTAGTTGATATTCGTCGCAGTCGCTTTGTTGCTGACAGGTGGTTTTTTTGGGGTCGGTGCGGAGGGCGGCGGAGCATTGTCGCAGCCCTGGCAAAATAATACTGTTCCGACAAGCAGGAAGGTTAATTTGGAGATTATTCGCATCATGCCCACCTTTCTTATAAAGGTTTAAAGACGGAACTTTCCGCCTCTACCTGGAGGATGCGGAACTCGACCCGCATATTGTTGCGCCACTCCTGCTCGGTTTTGGGAGGACAAGGGTCGCTACAGCACAAACCGTTTTTGGGCTTTAGAATACCATGGCCAATCACAGCGAACTGGGTTTCATCCATAACAATGCCGTTGCTCTTTGCGTATTGGATGATGCTGGTCCGGACCGCATTGGCCCGGGAAAGGCTCAGGTTTTTGGCCGATTGCCCCATGTGGCGCAGGACAAGCTCAGACGAGCCCTGTTTTTTTGATTTGAGATAACCGAGAGGGTCGGAATGGCCTTCTACAGTGATGATCGCACCGCCGTATGTGGTGGCGAGTTCAATAACCTTGTTGAAGGCATCGATGTACATATCCGGAGAAAACTGGTTTTGGTTTGGTTGAAAATAGACCTCAAAGGAGAAAAGCTCCCCCTCTGCCAAGGTGTCTTGTTGTTGTTTGCGCTGAATGACTGCCGCTACTTGGGCCGTGTCGAATTTCGCGGCCTCGGCAATGGCTGTCTTTTTAAGGCCGGATTTGAGGGCGGCGAAATCAAGGGATGCATGGGTGAGGGGCGTCCTTGTGCGCAGCAGTCCGATGTTGATAAAGGCATCTTGAATCTGGGAGGACAGTTTATCCATATTCCTTGGATAGTTGGTGTCGGTAAAAAATTTGATATTACCCTTATAGCCCGTGTATTCGCAGTCGGTATAGAGGGCTTCGGCGTCAGCCGTGGCTGCGGGGCTGTCCAGAAGAAGGGTTGCCGAGGCCTTGATCATTTTGGAATATTCGGCCAGCCGGGTATTCTTATTTTGATATAACTCGCGAAGATTCTCTTCGCCCAGCAGCAGCCCGTGGACAAAACTCTCCACTTCGGAGCGATGTGTTTTAAGGAAGTCGGAGCGCACGGCATAGACATCGCTGATGATTCGGTTTGCAGTTTTGGTGGAAAGGAGTATCTGGGCACCCTTGACAGAGCCCTCGGAGCCGTTGCCCACGGTGCCGTTTGACGTCAGCACGAGTCCGTCCGGAATGATCACCATGGCGGCATCTACTTTGCTGTCGTGGAACGCTTCCATGGGTGTATTCTCCGTGCCGGTGAGGTCGCGAACCCATTTGATATTAATATCCTTGAGGGAAAGCCCACCGTCAGCTAGAATTTTTGAAAGATAGTAGACATGTGGTCCATAGGCCTGGATGGCCACTGTTTTACCTTTCAGGGCGGTGGCGGTTTTGATGCCATTTTTAACGACCAGGCAGTCCCCGCCGCTGGACCACGTAAGTTGATAAATGATCACGGGTTTGGTGCGTGGATCCTTGGCCAAAAGTTCGGAAGCCATGTTGATCATGCCCAGTGTGCCGCGGAGATAGGGGGTGGAGCCTTTCATGTAGGACTCGACCTGTTTCTTGAAATCATCCTCCCTGACAAGTTCAAGTTTCAAGCCCAGTTTGTCGAAAATGCTCCCGGAAGCCGTCTTGGCCTGATTGCCGTTGGCAAGGATAGTGGCTTCGTCACCGCCCCAGGTAATAAAAGGAACACGGGTATACGCTGTTTTGGCCACGTTACCGACGGGAAGGGTGATTTCCTTATCCAGGGGCGGCGAGGAGATGTATTGTGCCGCTTGGGCCGGATTGATCATGCACAGGCACATGATCGTCAACAGTATGGAACCTGCCCACAACAAAAAACTGCTGTCACGGTCCAGGCTATGGTCGGCACTGGAAAAGACCAACATGTTCATTCTGCTTTGCTTGCTCATAAAGATTCCTTCATTTTATCGATTTTAATGATTAGGACTGGAGCCTTTCCGACCTCTTTGCCGTGCGGATGATACAGGGGTGGGGAACATTCTATAGTGAAAGCACAAAAAAATTCAACCATAGAATGAATTCTTAAGAAGTTCATATTAAAGGATATTTTCTTTGAAAAGCTCATCTTAACAGTTATTGTGAGTTTTCGTCGTGAATTTTTCGTGACCGGGGAATTTTTCCCCATCGTCCCATCATAGGATATAATGCAAAAAATAAAGATGGACAGCGAGAATGGGTTCTGAAGGTGAGAGTATACAGAAAATGGTAAATTTGTTCGTTGTTATCTACAATAATTAAAAAATATTAACCCTTAACACGGTGCGTCATGGAAGATCTGGTCGAGGAAGTAGTTTTATATGTCAAATCTCGCTATCCCATTCTCTACATCATCAGCTCCGAGGAAAATCGGGCCGAACGCCTCCTTGAAGAGGCGGCACGAAAGGCCAAGAAACCCTGTTATTTCTGGAGCATGACCGAAGGGTTCTACAACACCGACCGCTTTAGTCGTGGTAAGGACCCGTTTAAATCGTTAGCGGCGATAATGGATCACGACGATCCTGGCATATTTGTTCTTAAAGATTTCCATGCTTTTTTTGATCAGCCGCAGATCATCCGTAAGCTACGGGATCTGGTTGCGAATCTGAAAAAAAGCTTCAAAACCGTCTGCATCATTGCGCCGGCCCTTGTTTTACCTCCTGGTCTGGAAAATGCCATCACCCCCATCGATATTCCTTTGCCGAATACGGAAGATCTCAAGCGCATCCTGATGGATATCATCACGCCGCTGACCGATATCAATAAAATTACTGCCAATCTTGATGCGGTACTCATTGAAAAAGTAGTCAATGCCGCCCGTGGTCTCACCGAAATGGAAGCGGAAAATCTTTTTGCCAAATTGGTGGTCAGGGACAAGTCCTTTGATGCCCAAGATCTGCCTTTTGTGGTCTCCGAAAAAAAGAAGGTGATCCGCAAATCAGGCATGCTTGATTATTACGATTTTTCAGAAGATATGAAAAATGTCGGCGGCCTGGATATGCTCAAGAAATGGCTGAGTCAACGGGGGCTGGCGTTCAGTCAGAAGGCTCGAGATTTCGGGTTGCCTGAGCCAAAAGGACTTCTACTTCTCGGTGTTCAGGGCTGCGGCAAGTCGTTGGCCGCCAAGGCCACGGCCTCTTTGTGGAGCCTGCCTCTGCTCAAGCTTGATGTGGGCAAGATTTTTGACTCCTATATCGGTTCTTCAGAAAAAAACATGCGCGACGCCATCAAGATTGCTGAATCCCTGGCGCCGAATATTTTGTGGATGGACGAGATAGATAAGGCTTTTTCCGGCATGGGCTCGAAAAACGACTCCGACTCAGGAACCTCGGCCCGGGTCTTCGGCACCTTCCTGACCTGGATGCAGGAAAAGACAGCCCCTGTTTTTGTCATCGCCACTGCTAACAATATTGAAAAACTTCCCCCTGAGCTCCTTCGTAAGGGTCGGTTTGATGAAATCTTCTTTATTGACCTGCCGGACTTGAAAGAACGTAAGACTATTCTTGCCATTCATTTCAAAAAGAGAAACAGGAATCCTGACTCCTTTGATATTGAAAAATTTGCTGTAGAATCGGTTGGTTTTACCGGAGCTGAACTCGAACAGTTGGTGATCTCTGGGCTGTACCGCGCCTTTGCTGAGAGCAGGGAGGTCAGCAACGGTGATATCCTGACAGAAATTAAGGAAACGGTTCCCCTCTCGGTGACGTATAAGGAGAAAATTGGAGAGTTGCGCCAGTGGGCAGAGAAACGGGCTCGTCCGGCCTCTTGAAATCTTTCAGACGGTGAATGTTGTCTGGACTTATCTCCTCAGAAAGGTTTCCTGCGTCACGCTCTTGGAGCGGTGGATAATGAAATAGGTCCTAATCCAGATAATTCTAATGTTTGTATTGGTTTTTACGTGAGCACATGGGGTACTTCGTCTATTTATTAAAAGAATCTCCTTCTTAAAGATTTTTTTTTGGAATCCCTCGTCTTGGTTTTGATACCATGCATGAATGCACCACGGTTGAGGTGGGCGGCGAGGTTTGTTTTTCCATGGTTATCTTGAAATTATTGTGTATTCCCGATTGGTTAACGCTTTCAGCCAGGAGTTCTTTGTGAAAAAAATAAGCTTTGCCGTGATTGTCCTGTCACTCTGGGCGCTTTGTTCCGTAGGGCAGGGCGCTGAGGTAACCTCTCCAGTCAGGATCATCATTGTTGATAGCTATCATCCTGCCTATCAATGGTCCCAGGATGTGAGCCAGGGACTTTGTGATGCCCTGTTGGCCTTTGGTTATTTTGAGAAGCAGGAGGAAATAGAGGCATTCAAGAGCAAAGATTATGCTGAAAACTCCAAGATAGTTATCTCGCGTTTGTGGATGGACACCAAAAGGAAACCGAGCAAGGAAGAACAATCTAATACCGCTAAAGAGTTTTCATTGATTATTCAACGATTTAATCCGGATCTTATTTTTCTCGGCGACGATAATGCTGCCAATTACATAGGAAATCAATTTCTCGATACGAAAATTCCCATCGTTGTCTGGGGGGTTAATAACACCCCTGTAAAATATGGCCTTGTCGACAGTATTGAAACGCCAGGTCATAATGTCACCGGGGTGTATCAGAAAACATACTATAAAGAGAGCCTTGAACTGCTCAAAAAAATTGTTCCTCAGGTCAAGACGTTTGCCGTTCTTTCAGACGATACGACCACCGGCAGGATTCACAATAAGGCCATCGAGCATCTTGATCGCAAGGGGGAGCTGCCGTTTAAGCTTATGGCTGTCGTTGCCACGACTGATTATGAGGTATGGAAACAACAGGCCCTAGAACTCCAGAAGAAGGTGGATGCGTTCTTTGTCGCCTCTTCAAATGGCTTGAAGGATGACAACGGCAAGGTGGTCAGCAACGAGGAGGCGGCAAAGTGGTATTTGGCAAACATTACCATCCCGGAGGCGGTGGGGTTCCGCTATCGGGTAGAGGCGGGTTGGCTTTGTGCTGCAGATGATTCTGGCTATAACCAGGGGTATGAGGCTGTGAGCATTGCCCATGATATCCTGGCCAAGGGTTTTCGCCCTGCGTCCTACCCGCCCCGAGCCCCGAAAAGGGGCCCGCTTATGGTAAACAGGCAGCGAGCCAAGATGCTGGGCATCACCCTCAGTAAGGAAATGGGTATCGAGGAGTATATCGAAGAGGCTTCAGTGCTCAAGGACCCAGCAGTTGTTCCCCATGAAAAAAAGAAAATACTTATTGTTGATAGCTACCACCGGGAGTTCGACTGGACTATGAGCATCACAAAAGGGTTTAATGCAGCCATGCTTGAGCTGAATTTTTTTGATAATGATCAGCAGGTTGCAAATTTTGATAGAAATGATTTTGTCGACACCTCACGATTTATCATTAAGAAATTATGGATGGATAGTAAGCGCCAAAGTTCTGATGGCGAAATTGAAGCAAAGAGTATTATTTTTTATGAACAATCAAAAGAATTTCAACCTGATCTTATTTTTCTGAACGATGATAATGCTGCTAAATTTTTAGGGCCTAAATTTCTTGATTCTCCTGTTCCTGTTGTCTTCTGTGGAATTAATAATACCCCGGTAAAATATGGCTTGGTTGAGAGTAAAGAAAAGCCAGGGCATAATGTCACCGGTATCTATCAGAGCGGGTATTACTTAGAGAGCTTTGATCTGCTGCGCAGCATTGCCCCGGGAATCAAGTCCTTTGCTATCCTTTCTGATGGCTCAAATACCGCGAGGAATTACACCAAGGCAATAGAGCGGCTGGTAGAGAAAAAAGAACTCCCCCTCACTCTGGTAGATACGGTGATTACCGACGACTATGCATCCTGGCAGGCCAAGGCCCTGGAGCTCCAGCACAAGACTGACGCCTTTTTTTTGGCACATTTTGCTTCACTTAAAGATAAGGCCGGCAACAATGTTTCCACCGATGAAGTGTTGAAATGGTATCTGACCCATATCATTATTCCAGAAACCGTGGGGCCCGGCTTTGCTGTGGAGAAAGGTTGTCTCTGTGTCGCCTTTGATTCCGGCTATAATCAAGGCTATGAGGCCGTGCAGGTCGGCTTTGATATCCTTGTTAATGGTCTGAGTCCGGCAACCTATCCACCCCGGACTCCTCAGCGCGGGCCGCTCATCGTCAACCGGAAACGGGCGGACATGCTTGGCATAATTCTTACCGATCAGATGGGGATTGAGCAGATTGTGGAAACGTCTGTGTTGGATTGATGGCAAAGGGCGACACTAAAATTCAGGGCTTATCAATTCTGCACCGGCTGCTGATAGCCTTTCTTTCCGTGTTTATCGTGGTCTGTAGTGCACTGACAACGACGTACTATCTCTTTAGCCGCAGTTCCATCTCAAGCTACGCCAACGAAGCTGTCTTCCGTGAATTAGAGGGTATTAATGAGACCTTTCGCAACACCATCCAGGAAACGTTAATCCGGGAACTGAAACTTTTATCAGCCAATCCTTTATTGGATGAATTTCTGATGTCTTCAGAGAGTACGCAGGATATCAATGCGAGGGCACTTGAAAGGCTCTTTTTGCAAAAGATTAAGTATTTTGCCGGCATAGAGCGTATTCGATTTGTTGACAGCCGGGGAATGGATAAGGTTGTCGTCGGGCAGCAGGGAAGGATGAGAGACTATCGTTCTTTTCGTGAAAGTAAATTGTTTGTTGACCTTGAGGCCTCACCACCCGGAAGTATTATCCATACCGGGCTTTCGGCCGATCAGGATGGCGACTATCTTTTTTCAATCGGTATCCCCAAAATCGACCCTGACATAGGTGAATTCGGTGGTGCGGTTATAATCGATTATAATTTGGGTGATTTTTTTGCATTTGCCCGGGCCATCAAGATCTTTGCTGAAAATCCTGTCTGGATTTTTTCAGCGGACGGGCAGGTTCTTACGAGCGCATCAGGTCAAGACATCCTTGATCCTCGTCCTTTTTCGATACAGAGTGCCCCCTCCAAAATCAACGTTTCTACCCCTCAGGGTGGTTTGGTTGCCAGCAGCGATCTGGCAATTGGCGATAATTCCCCGCTTTTGAAGGTGTGTATTAGTATTCCTGAGGCCTTGCTCTATCAGGATGTGCAAAGGGTGCTTCGCTTTCTGGCAATTGTTTTTATGGTATCTTTTTGTCTCGTCATTATCGCTGCCTTTTTTGTGTCCAAGTATCTTTCGCTGCCCCTTGTCAAGTTGGCAGACTCTGTCCAGAAATTATCCCATGAGGAATTTTCTGAACAAATTGCGATTACTGCCACAGGGGAAGTTGGCATGCTTGTTGACAGTTTTAACGCTATGGCCCTTGATCTGAGAAAAACAACGGTATCAAAGGATTATGTGGACAGAATTTTTCAAACAATGACCAACTCACTCATTGTTTTGGATGCAGAGGGACAGATCGAGACAGTAAATGCCGCGACTCTCGCATTATTGGGTTTTCAGGAGGATGAATTAATCGGCGAACCCTTTTCCCGTATCATTCAGGAAGCGCTTTTTACTGAATTAAAAAAGCACGCCCACATTAATAAACGAGAAACGTTCTATCGGGGAAAAAATGGTCGTGAGTATCCGGTGTTGTTTTCCTCCAGTGTAATGTATGGCAAAAAGGGGGAATTTCAGGCTGTTGTCTGCCAGGCCCTTGATCTGTCGGATAAAAAACAGGTTGAGCAAGAAAAGGAACTTCTTGAAATCAGACTTCGCCAGGCCCATAAGATGGAGGCCATCGGCACCCTTGCTGGTGGCATCGCCCATGATTTTAATAATATTCTGGTGGGGGTCATCGGTTATGCCGAGATGGCGGAACTAAGTAATATTGAAGGGCAACCCGCTGTCGAAGAGATTCGAGAGGTCATAAAGGGCGGTATGAGGGCCAGAGATCTGGTGCGGCAGATTCTTTCATTCAGCCGCAAGGATCAGCATGAAATTATATCCCTTGCCCCTTACACGATAGTGAAAGAGGTCTTGAAACTGCTGCGCTCAACAATTCCCAGCAGTATCGAAATCAAGGAAGATATTGATACATCAATAGGGGCAATTCTTGCTGACCCCATGAAAATCCATCAGGTTGTGATGAATTTATGCACCAATGCGGTCCAGGCCATGGATACAGGGAAAGGCATACTTACGGTCACTCTTGTCCAGGAGCACCTGCAGGAGGAAGATTTGCTTGGCGAGCCGGGGGCGATACCCGGTGAATATGTTGTGTTGTCTGTTTCTGATACCGGTAGAGGTATTGAGCCTGAGGTAAAGGATCGCATTTTTGACCCCTTTTTCACCACAAAGGAGGTCGGCAGCGGCACAGGCATGGGCTTGGCGGTGGTCCATGGTATCGTTGCAGAATATGGTGGGCTGATTCGTGTTACCAGCGATCCTGACACCGGTACCTGTTTCAGGATCTATTTTCCCGTTATCGATAAAGAAGTTGATCCGGTTGATGGGGGGGACATAGATCTTATCGGTGGCTCTGAGCGAATTTTGATAGTTGATGATGAGAAGATTGTCCTTGAGATTATGCTGAAACGTTTAGAGTACCTGGGCTATGATGTGACCGCCTGTAATAGCGGTGCAGAGGCTGTTGCTGTCTTTAAAAACAACCCGGATACTTTTGATCTTATTCTTACAGATCAGACAATGCCCCACATGCTCGGCACGGAAATGATCAGGGAAATTCTTGAGATACGACCCGAGATGCCCGTTATCTTGTGTTCCGGCTACAGTAGCAATGTTTCAGAGGAAACGAGCAAGGATTTCGGTATTAAAATCTATCTTGAAAAGCCTGTTGATTTTGAGGTGCTTTCTCAAAGCATTCGTAAGGCTTTATCGAAGACAGAAGAGCATTTGCTGAAAAAAAAGGATTAACTCCTTCTGGAGTGCCTGCTCTGTTATGTGGCGATGCGGATTGGGGTCCCTGCCATGGCGAAGCTATGATGTTCCAAAAAAATCTCAAGCACCTCAACCTGCCACCATGTCACCTTCATACTTGAAGCTTCATATTTTAGGAGAACTTCGGCAGCGGGCCGAACAGGCTCAGGCGCGTCTGGCTTGCTGTTCGCTCTGTCCGCGGTGCTGCGAGGTTAATCGGCTGGACGGAGAAAAGGGGTTTTGCAAGACAGGAGCGCGGGCCATGGTGGCGAGTTATGAACCCCATTTCGGCGAAGAAACGCCGCTGTCCGGGGTGGCAGGTTCTGGGACCATATTTTTTAGTCACTGCAATCTGCGCTGCGTCTTTTGCCAAAATCATGAAATCAGTCATGGCGGTGCGGGAGTAGAGGTTGAAAGCAGCCAGCTGGCTGCCATGATGATCAGCCTCCAGAAGCAGGGCTGCCATAATATCAATCTCGTTACGCCCTCCCATGTGGTACCCCAGATTCTCGCTGCCCTGGTTCTGGCCTGTGAACGGGGCTTGACCATCCCTTTGGTCTATAATTCCAGCGGCTATGACAGTGTCGAGACCTTACGTCTTCTTGACGGTGTGGTGGATATCTACATGCCTGATTTTAAGTTCATTGACCCGCATTCATCCAAGAAATTCTGCGTAGCCGCAGATTATCCTGATATTGCCAGGCCGGCCATTGCTGAGATGTTCCGCCAGGTGGGTGATCTTGAACTCGACAGTCAGGGGCTGGCGATACGGGGACTTTTGGTCCGGCATCTTGTTATGCCGGGCGGGCTTCAAGAGGCTGAGGAGATTTTTGGTTTTTTAGCCGGACTTTCTTCCTCCATGTACGTCAATGTGATGGGGCAATACCATCCCTGTTTTCATGCTGGTGATTATCCACCCTTGGATAGGCCTCTGGCTCCGGAAGATTTTAAGCGCGCCCGGCAGGTGGCCCGAGAGAGAGGCCTGTATCGTCTGGAGGAGGGTGGTATGGAACGGCTGCTGGCCAGGATACTGGCTGAAAAATGAGTTTTGTGATCTGTCCTATGTTGCTTGCGCCTGAAAGCCCTTTCAAAAAAACATCAGCTGTTTTATGATGAGTATCCGTATTAATACCTGGAGAATGCCTGCGGGAGTGTGCATGAAAGTTTTGAGACGTTTTTGCGGCACCTCAGTGGGCCGCAAGTACATCATGGCCGTGAGCGGTTTGAGTTTGGCCTTTTTTTTGGTGGTCCATCTGCTGGGCAACACTTCAATTTTTTTCGGGAAGTCTGCCTTTAACAGTTATGCCGCCCATCTTCATGGTCTCGGGCCGTTGGTGACCGTGGCCGAGGTGGCCTTGCTTTTGTTATTTCTTGTTCATATCAGTTTTGGCACCAGTTTGTTTATTCGAAACAGTCTGGCCCGGCCTTCGCGCTACGAGGTCAGTCGTTCTTCCGGGGGCCGTACCCCGGGCTCGCGCACCATGTTCTATTCCGGCCTGCTGATCCTGGCCTTGCTTGTTTTTCATCTGGTTACCGTCCATTTCGCCAGTCATACGGGCCCGATCAGTGTCCTTATCCGCAATGAGTTTGCCAGCCAGCCTGTTTCCTTTTTCTATATTGGCGGACTTGCCGCCCTGGGCCTTCACTTGAGCCATGGTCTGTGGAGTTTATGGCAGAGCCTGGGAATCAATCACCCCCTTTACGATCTGACCCTGGAGAGGTTTGCCCTGCTGGGTGCCGTGGTTATTGCCGGGGTTTTTATGGTGATTCCTGTCCTTGGTCTCGTGTGGGATGGTTTTTTACGCTAGCAGCCGACATTATTCTCTGATGTTCATTTGATTAAAAGGCATTGTCCATGAAACTTGACGCTAAAATACCTGCCGGAAACTTGGCAGAAAAATGGGAGAAGCACTGTTTTTCATCAAAGCTCGTCAATCCGGCCAATAAGCGTAAATATACCATTATTGTCGTGGGTTCCGGCCTGGCCGGGGCCTCGGCTGCTGCCACGCTTGCTGAGCTTGGCTATAACGTGCAATGTTTTACCATCCATGACAGCCCGCGTCGGGCCCATTCCATTGCTGCCCAGGGCGGGATTAATGCCGCTAAGAATTACCAGAATGATGGCGACTCGGTCTTTCGCCTCTTCTACGACACCATCAAGGGCGGTGATTTCCGGTCCCGGGAGGCCAATGTTTACAGGCTGGCCCAGCTCAGCAATAATATCATCGATCAATGCGTGGCCCAAGGCGTGCCCTTTGCCCGGGAGTATGGCGGCCAGCTCGCCAATCGTTCCTTTGGCGGCGCTCAGGTGTCGCGTACCTTTTATGCCCGGGGCCAGACCGGCCAGCAGCTGTTGTTGGGCGCCTATTCCTCGCTGTCGCGCCAGATAAAGCTGGGTAAGGTCACCATGATGCCACGGCGCGAGATGCTTGATCTGGTGGTCGAGAATGGCCAGGCAAAGGGAATCGTCGTACGAAACCTTGTAACCGGAGAACTTGAGAGCCATGGGGGCCATGCCGTGGTGCTGGCCACCGGTGGTTACGGCAATGCCTTTTATCTTTCCACCAATGCCATGGCCTCCAATGTCACGGCGGCCTTCCGGGCCTATAAGCGCGGGGCCTGTTTTGCCAACCCTTGCTACGTCCAGATCCACCCCACCTGTATCCCGGTCCATGGCGATTATCAATCCAAGCTCACCCTGATGAGTGAAAGCCTGCGTAATGACGGCCGGGTTTGGGTCTCTAAAAAACCGGGGGACAAACGGCCGCCTGCCGAAATTCCTGAGGTAGAGCGGGATTATTATCTCGAGCAGAAATATCCGAGCTTCGGTAATCTGGTGCCCCGTGATGTGGCCTCCCGTAATGCCAAGGAGCAGTGCGATCAGGGTAAGGGCGCAGGTGAGAGCGGCCTGGCCGTGTACCTTGATTTTAGCGAGGCCATCAAGCGTGACGGTGAGCAGACCATCACCCGCAAATACGGCAATCTTTTTCAGATGTACGAAAAGATCACGGCCAGTGACCCCATGACCACCCCGATGATGATTTACCCCGCTGTCCATTACACCATGGGCGGCCTCTGGGTTGACTACAATCTCATGTCCACCATCCCGGGTCTCTTTGTGCTCGGTGAGGCCAATTTTTCCGATCATGGCGCCAATCGTCTGGGGGCCAGCGCCCTGATGCAGGGCCTGGCCGATGGTTATTTTGTCCTGCCGGCCACCATCGGCTCTTATCTGGCCGGGT
>JAHJKA010000008.1 GCA_018822545.1 Pseudomonadota bacterium | reverse complement strand
AGCAGCTTGTCTGCTCAAACGAAACTTATGCCCTTGTGGTATAAAGCTGAGTTGAGCAGCTTGTCTGCTCAAACGAAACTTATGCCCTTGTGGTATAAAGCTGAGTTGAGCAGCTTGTCTGCTCAAACGAAACTTATGCCCTTGTGGTATAAAAAGCTAACAAACAACAAAGCGCGCCACAGGGTGGGAAATACCCAACAATGGCGCGCTCTTCATCTCACAAATCGACTGAGGATCAGTCTTACGAGTCGCCCTCTTCTTTGGGCAACGGCAGACAGAACCAGAAATTATTACCATGAAGAACCGGCTCATACCCCACCGAACCGCCATGAATCTCAACGACCTGCCTGACAAAACTTAAGCCATGGCCGGTGCCGAGCTGGTTGCCGACATTCGTACCGCGACATCCCTCATCAAAAATCTTGGCGGCGTCCTCCGGTGACAGGTGGTGGCCGGTGGTAAAGACATTGAACTTAACCCCGTCAATTCCGGGCCCAAAACAGTCTTTAACAAATTCTCGACCATAGGCCAGGGCCTTACGTTGCTTCAAACCGCCGTCCACATCCACGGTCTCGGTGTATTTCAAGGCATTGGAAAACAGATTGGCATACACCTGGGCCAACAGCCCCACATCCACCTGCAAAACAATCTCTTCATCTTGCATATCAACAGGGTGCTCAACCACCACCCCCTGACTGAGAAAACGTCGGTGGTAATGTTCAAGCTGGGGGGCAATGATCTCATCAACCACGATACATTTTCTGGTCCGCAGCACCAGTTCGCCCCGGGTGAAGTGATCGCGGCGGAAGAGGCTTTCAATAAAAAGACTGCTGCTCTTATGATGCTTCTCCATCTCCTGATGATAATCGTCAAGGGATTTGTGGAGAGATGCCACCTTGTCGAGAATCTTCTGGCACGACTCATTGCCGGTCATACCCATGGCCTCTTTCATGGCCTTGATCTGCTGCTCAAGTTCATCCATATCTTTAATCTTCTTGCGAAGCTTATTAAAGAGATGTTTGAAGTACATATTGGGAATGATCACATTGTGCTCAATGTCTGTGACCAAGTTGCTGACAAACTCAATATGCTTGAGGCTCTGGTGGGCAGCTAATTTACCGGTGAGAGACACCGCTAGCCGGTTGGTGAATTTTTCCAGGAAAAACTCCACCTGCTGGGAAATCTTCTGGGGGGCAATAACCTCGAAAACTCCCGAACTCTCTTCACGTTTACCGCCCGGAATGCCGAGAAAAATTGGCAGGAGCAAGGTATTTGCCTGGCGGGTGATCTGGGAGATCTGCTGAATCGAAGCAGGGGCCGGCTGCGGGGTGGCAAGTGGCTCTTTGTCACTGGCCTGGACGAGTTGCAGTGTGCCGCCATCACCCATGAGATAGAGACGACAGATAACATCCATGTACTGAGGAAGGATGAGAACAGATATGGAGTAAAACTCCACCAGGGAATCAAATTCCTGGGCAAGATCAAAAAAAGTTTTGAGAATATTGTTCTGGTCGTCGGTAAACTTATAGCGTTTGTAATCCTCGCGCTTTACCTTGATCCGTTGCCGGATCACGTCAAAGGTCCCTGCCCTTTTACCTTGCTCTGCCATGGCATTACTCTCTCGGTCCAAATCCGCTCTCAATCTGAAAGCGCGCCCTGCTCCGCCCCAGCAACTCTTTTTTCCTACGTGTCCCTACTCTCCAAAATCACCTCGTCACAACCTGCCTTTTCCTTTAACAATACATAAACATGTTCGTTGTGGCTTTCAAGGACATCCAACCCGGCATAATTGGCCTGGATGGGCAACTCACGACCGCATTTTCTATTAATAAGCACCCCGAGCTGGATGGAACGGGGCCGGCCGAGATCCATAATGGCATCCAAGGCTGCCCGCACAGTGCGTCCTGAATAAAGGACATCATCAATCAGAACAATGGTCCACCCCTGGACAGCAAAGGGGATGTCCGTTGTCTTGACAATGGGCAACTGACTGATCTGGGACCAGTCATCGCGATAGAGGGTGATATCGAGAGTCCCCACCTGAAGCTCACGATGTTCCTGAAAACTGATAATCTGCTTGATGCGATCGGCCAGAAAAACCCCGCCGGTATGGATGCCGATAAGGGCAAGTTTATCCACCCCCTGATTGGCCTCCATAATCTGCAAAGCCATGCGCTGCAAAGAGCGATCAATATCCTGGGCTGTCATGAGGACAGAGCGTTTTGTCATTAGTGTGCCTCCTTGGCTACGGCAACTCGCTGCCAGAAATAATCAACGCCAAGATCATGAACCCTATTGATGGCCTCGGGAAAGGCCTCACATTCCATGTCAAAAACATGGTGGGCAATGTCATCAGGGCTGTCGTCATCATCGACATGCACACATTTTTGAACAATGATCGGCCCCTCATCATAAACCTCATTGGCAAAATGCACCGTACAACCGGTCACCCTGACCCCACGGGCCTTCACGGCCCGATGGACACGCATGCCGTAAAAACCGCTGCCGCAGAAGGCGGGAATCAGGGATGGATGGATATTGATGACATTGTGAGCCAACGAGACTGGCGGCACATAAAGCTTGAGATAACCGGCCAAAAGCACCAGTTCAACACCATGATCCAGGAGGATTTTGTTAATGGCCTCGTTGCCCTGGGCATGGAAAGCCGGATAGCCGTACTTTTCCGCCTTTTGCAAACCAAGGGCATCCTGGACATTGGACACCACCACCGCAAGGGCGCCCTGCATGGTACCGGCAGCAATACGGTCATGGAAATTATCCAGGGTCCGACCACTACCGGAAAGAAGTACTCCCATTTTCATCAAGTCAATCTCCAGGGTGAAGCCTTGCGGTAAAAGCGTAAAGGGAAACAGCTCCCCTACAACCTTCCGACTGCTACCTAAAAATTAGCCAAGTTCAGGATGGCTGTCGGCGTTAATCTTATCAAGCCACTTAATAATGGCGGTATCATAGGCTGAGGTCAGGGCAAAAACCTTGCGGGCCAGCTTAAACCTGGTGCGCAAGGTGGTGTTGCCAGTGGCCTTGATCTCGCTGATCACGGTGGCGTAATCAGCCGGATCAACAATGACCGTGACATCGGCATAATTTTTGGCAGCAGCGCGCAACATGGTGGGGCCGCCGATATCGATATTTTCAATGGCATTGGCCAGGGTACAGCTTAGATCAGCCACGGTCTTTTCAAAAGCATACAGATTTACAGCGACAATGTCGATGGCCTGCAAGCCATGTTCCTTCATCTGCGCCAGGTGGTCAGCATTGGTCTTCTGGGCCAGAATACCGCCATGGACCTTGGGATGCAGGGTCTTTACCCGGCCATCAAGCATTTCAGGGAAACCGGTAAACTCGGAGACGTCCTTCACCTTTATCCCCTCTTCCCGCATCTTTTTGGCAGTGCCACCGGTGGATAGTATCTCGATGCCAAGGGCTTCAAGTTCCCGTGCAAAACCTTCGATTCCAGACTTGTCAGTAAGGCTGATGAGCGCCCTTTCAGCTTTTTTCATTCTCTCCCTTCCTCTTTTTATATTATTGCTATTATGACATCAATACCAAGAGACATTACAAAAAAAAGACAAACATCCTTATTTTTTCCTGCCGCCTTATTGTTGGCTCAAATCCACCATGGCAGAACAGTGGTCTCTTACAAATCACTTTTCCGAATAAATTTCTTAATCAGCCGCCGGTCTCTCTTGCCGGGTCGTTTTGGCGGCACCATGCCGGCGGTAACAAGCCGTTCAACCTTTTGCTCTTCACGGATCTGCTCACGGCTGGCCAGGCTCTCTGCGGTTTCCTGATACAGAGTCTGGGCTACTTTGGCTGGCCCACGTTTTTCAGCCAAGGCCACAACATCGACAATAAATTCGATATTATTGCGGTTAATGCGCAGTCTGTCGCCCACAGCAACCATTCGGGCCGCCTTGACCCGGGCATCATTGACATGAACCTTGCCGCCGCTTACTGCCTGGGACGCCGTGGAGCGCGTCTTAAAAAACCTGGCAGCCCACAGCCATTTATCGATCCTGACCTTGTTGTTTTCCTCAGCTGTCATTACCTGTGTGTCCTCCCTGAACAAGGGCCTGCATACTACCATACTTACGTGTCATCTCAAACACGCAAAAATGATCAAGGGAATCAAAAAATGGAAAATAAAAGGTTCATCGTCGAAGTCCGGAAAAGGTTGCTTATCAAACACAAAGCATTCTTTTCAATACCCCCCTGAGGGATACAAAAACACTGAGGTTTTCTTCATGCAATACCTCTGTGCCTTTGTGTTTAGGAAAAGAGTTAGATACAATTTAAAAGCTAACCTTTTCTCACTTTACGCTCATTTTTCCGGCCATTCTGCGACAAAAATAATGCAATTCCCGCAAATCAGCGAAGAACCAAATAAAAGATTGGCCATTGCCGGAAAACACGGTAAAGAATGAAGCGCTATGAATCTGACAGCTGTTGGTATCAAAAATATCCGTTTCCCCGTCAAAATCAGGGAGATGGCAGGCGGACACCAGGCAACCGTGGCGTCCATCACCCTCCAGGTCAACCTGCCCCGTCGCTTCCGTCAGAATTGTGTCCCCACCTTCCTCAGCGTCTTGAAAAAATTCCAGAACGATATCTCGGTGGAGATCTTTCCTGAGCTGCTACGCGAGGTCAAGGAAGAGCTACAGGCCGAGTCCGCTCAGCTCGAGATGACCTTTCCCTATTTCATCGAGAAATATGCACCCATCACCAAGACGCCTGGCCTCATGGAGTACACCTGTCGCTTCACCGGCTCCACCGGCCACGACGGTGACGACCTGATCATGTCGATCTGGGTGCCCAGCACCACGTTGTGTCCCTGCTCAAAAGAGATCAGTGATTACGGGGCCCATAATCAGCGGGCCGAAATCAATCTCAACGTCAAATTCAGGAATTTCATCTGGATGGAGGATCTGATCACCATGGTGGAAAAAAGCGCCTCCTGCGAGGTCTATTCGCTCTTAAAGAGACCGGACGAGAAATACGTCACTGAAAAGGCCTACGAGAATCCGATGTTTGTCGAGGATGCAGTGCGCAAGGTGGCTGAGGCCGCTGATAACCACCCGGACATCCTATGGTTCTCCGCTGGCGTTGAAAGCTTCGAGTCGATTCACAAACACTCAGCTTATGCCGAAGTGCTGAGCGACACCATGCGTTAGAGGGCAGGCCTTTATTTACTGAGTAAAGGGTAACGTCCACATGGGCTTTGGCTGATCACGAATCCTGGACAAGAACTCGTGATCAGCCCAAACACCAACATCCATACACCCTTTTCATCGTTCCAAAAGGTCTACACAGGTTGAGGCCCCCAGGGAGTGGAGGCGCCGAACGGCATCTTACTGGGAATAGGGAATAAAATTCTTAGCAACCACCCCTTGACCTGCTGCTGACAAACAATACTCAACAAAATCAGCCAGATCCTTATTGTCGGATTGATCGAAAGTCAGATAATAGGTGGCACTGAGGCTATATTTACCGTTGAGGATATTTTCTTTAACCGGTTCCACCCCGTCAATTTTCACAATGTCACCAAATTTTTCATCGTAGGCGTTCAAGGGAATAAAGGTGACGCCCCCGGGGGTTGCTGCCACATAATTACCAAGCATTGAGGGGCCGTTTAATTGCTTGGCACCTGGATCAAGCTTACCGTCCATGCCCACCGTAAACTCTTTAAACAAGAGAACCGTGCCACTTTCCAGCTCAGGGTTTATATAAGCAGTCAAGACCGGCAAATCAGTACCACCGATCTCCTGCCAATTTTTTATTTTCCCCTCAAAGAGCGCTGTGAGCTGGGCAACGGAAATATCAGAGACACCATTTTTCTTATTTGACACGATGGCAATGGGATCTTTGGCAATGGGTACACTTTTCCATGTGCTTATTTTGCTTGCATCAAGCTTGAGCTTTTTCGAGAGGCTGATGATCGGCTTGCAGGTATAGGCAAAATCAATCTTGTTGTCCAACATCAGATCAATCGCCTTTTTGTTACCTGTTGAGGCGATCCGAATAGTTTTGCCGGTCTTCTGCTGATACGCCTCAGCCAAATCCACCAGCAGGAAATGTTCGGTTTTACAACCAGCAGATGCTAAATATTCTTTCTCTGCTGCCTGGACGTCGCCCTGTTGGCCTTGGCAAGCACACACAACGCCAAGAACTATTGCCACTAAAATCTTTTTCAGTTTCATCATAAAAATATTTCCTCCATAGTTGATTTCCCCTCAAACGCATGCCCGTCACGTTATCAGGGGATTGTTTAGCCATGCCGCCGCCTTATTTTTTTGAGTTGTGCCCCTTTGACAAGAGGACGAGGCACTACCGGACATCGCCCCAGCACGCTCATCATTTCACAAATGAATAGTACGAGTGTCGTATTATTTTTCAGACAATTCCATTTTTTTATACAAAAAGTGGAAGATGAGTGGCAGGGGGCATTGATGGCGTATCTACCGTGGTGATGTCGATAGCCGTGGAGGGGCCCATCCAAGCATGGTCAAGCCGGATTATTCCCCAAGAAGCAGGCCGACTTGCAATGAGCGGAAAGGAACAGCCGTTAGCAGAGAGACATCAGCGCCGATATAAGCCGTGTTTCTGGATATACGCCGCCACATCAGGATGGAGCATGGCGCTGACATCGTCACCCTGGGCCAAAGCCCGGCGGATGGCGGTGGAGGACAGCGGCACCTCGGCCATGATGAGTTCATGGATGTGACCGCCGGCGGTCAGCCGCCATTGCCCCGGCTTTTCCTGTACCACCCCGCCCTGCACACCAAAAACATCGTGGACTGCAGCATCCATGCCCCCCAGCCGGGCATGGGGCCGGTTGATGACCACGATATCGGCAAACCGCGGAATATCGCGATACCTCTTCCAGGTTGCCATCTCGACAAAGGCGTCAAAGCCCATCAGAAAAAAAAGGGTCGTTTCCTCGGGGAGACGGCTGCGTAACTCTTTTAAGGTATCGATGGTATAGGAGAGATCCTGCCGTTCGCCCTCTAGGGCGGAGACGGGGAATTGCAGATGGCCTACCAGGGCCAGCCTGAGCATGGCCAGACGGTCGCTAAAAGGCGCAAGAGCAAGTTCCACCTTGTGGGGTGGTTTACAGGAAGGGATAAAGAGAACTTCATCGAGCGCCAGAGCGTCCAGGGCAGCCTGGGCCACAGCAATATGGCCCAGATGCACTGGATCGAAGGTACCCCCAAGGATACCGAGGCGTTCAGGCGCGGACTTGACCATCGCCATAGACGATGAATTTCTTGGTGGTCAACTCCTTGAGACCCATGGGGCCGTAGGCATGGAGCTTGGTGGTGGAAATGCCGATCTCAGCGCCCAGACCAAACTCACCACCATCGGAAAAGCGGGTGGAGGCGTTAATCATCACGGCCGAGGCATCCACCTCACGGATGAAGCGCTGACCATGGCTGTAATTCTCGGTGACGATGACCTCGGTGTGCTGGGAGCCATACTGCCTGATATGGGCCATGGCCCCATCAAGATCATCCACCACCTTGACCGCCAGAATCAGCGCCAAAAATTCCATGGGCCAGTCTTCGGGAGTGGCAGCCTTGGCCTCCGGCACCAGTTTACAGGTCTGCGCGCAGCCCCGAATTTCCACCCCGGCAGCGAGCAGCTCCTTGGCCACTGCCGGCAAAAAAGCCGCAGCAATATCCTTATGGACCAGCAGGGTCTCCAGGGCATTACAGACGCCAGGACGCTGGACCTTAGCGTTCATGACAATGCGCACCCCCATATCAAGCTGGGCGCTGTCATCGACAAAAACATGGCAGACCCCCTTATAATGCTTGAGCACAGGAATCCGTGAATTTTCTGAGACAAAACGGATAAGGCCTTCACCGCCGCGGGGGATGATGAGATCGATCTGCTCATCGAGCTGCAGCATAAAGGTGACTGCCGCCCGATCGGTGGTGGGAATAACCTGGATGGCAGCCGGATCAACCTGTTCAGCCACCAGGGCATCCTGGAGAACCTTGGCCAGGGCCAGGTTGGAATGAATGGCCTCGGAACCGCCGCGCAGCAGGATGGCGTTGCCGGCCTTAAGACACAACGCCGCCGCATCCACCGTAACATTGGGACGCGACTCGTAGATCATGCCGATAACGCCTAAAGGAATGCGCATCCGCCCCACGGTGATGCCGCTTGGCCGTCTGCCCATATCGCTTATTTCACCCACGGGATCAGGCAGGGCAATGACCTCGCGCAGCCCCTTGATCATAGAATCCATGACCTTGTCGCTGAGCTGCAGGCGATCAAGCATGGCAGGGGCCAGACCTTTAGCCTTGCCTGCCTCTAAATCCTTGGCATTTTCCGCCTGGATATAGGACTTTTGGGCAGCCAGGGCGTCAGCCATGCGCCCTAAAACATTATTCTTCTGCACCGTGGACAAAATAGACATGGCATGGGCCGCCTTCTTGGCAGCAACCGCCATCTGTTTAATGGTTTGTTCAATGGACATAACTTTCCGTGCGTGGGTTGGCTTTATGAATCAAGAAATAAAATGAACGAGATAGGACAAAAAGATACCACAAAGACACAAAGGCACAAGGGTAAAAAAACCTTTGTGCCTTTGTGTCTTTGTGGTGAAAAAAAGCGTTTTTAAAGCTTGACGAGATTATCGCGATGGATGACCTCGTCATCACCTTTGTAGCCGAGGATTTCAGGAATTTCGGAGCTGTGATGGCCGCAGATCTGCTCCACCTCTGACTTCTTGTAATTAACCAATCCGGCAGCCACAGCCTTGCCCTCTTTATTCAAGCAATGGACCGGATCACCGGCATCAAAATCGCCGCGCACTTCAAGGATGCCAGACGGTAAAAGACTGGAGCCCTGGCGGCCCACAGCCCGGCAGGCGCCATCGTCAAGGACGAGAAAGCCCTTGGGCCGCAGAACATAGGCAATCCAGTGCTTGCGGGAATGGAGTTTTTGCTTCTCCTCCTGGGGCAGAAAAAAGGTGCCCACCAGCTCACCTTTAAAAAGGGACTGGATCACGCCTTTACGGCGGCCAGGACCGATAAAGGAATAGCCGCCCCGGGCTGCAACCATTTGGGCTGCCCGAATCTTGCTGCGCATGCCACCCGTACCCAGTGTTGACCCGGAATTTCCAGCCATATTCACCACCTCGTCGGTGATCGTGGCAACGGTATGAACGGGGGTAGCTTGGGGGTCAGTGTTGGGGTTGCCGGTATAGAGACTATCCACATCGGTGAGGCAGATAAAGATATCGGCATCAATCAGGTTGGTAACCAAGGCGCCTAAGGTGTCGTTATCGCCAAACTTCAACTCCTCAGCGCTCACCGTGTCATTCTCATTAATAATGGGAATAACACCCCAGTCAAAGAGGGTGGACATGGTATTTCTGATATTGAGATAGCGACCACGATGGGCCAGGTCAGAATGGGTGAGAAGGACTTGAGCGACTTGCAGGTTGCGCTTGGCAAAGAGGGAGTCATAATAATGCATGAGTCCGCATTGTCCCACGGCGGCTGTCGCCTGTTTTTCCTGGAGGGACAAGACAGGCTGGATGATGCAGAGTTTACGGCGGCCCACAGCCACGGCCCCGGAGCTGACCAAGATTACTTCACGGCCACTCTCGCGTAAAAAGGTGATCTCATCGGCCAGATTTTCCATGGTTTCAGGATGAAGACCCACATCACCGGTCAACACAGCGCTCCCCACCTTCACCACCACCCGCTTTACATCCTTGAGATGGGCCAACCGAAGCTT
>JAHJKA010000048.1 GCA_018822545.1 Pseudomonadota bacterium | reverse complement strand
CAGGAAGCAGGAGATTATGTCCAGAGATTGCTTAACTTAAAGGGCAAACGTACTGTGGATGATTTTCATAAGGAGCTTGGCAAGTTGCTCTGGGACCATTGCGGCATGGCCCGCAACAAGGCCGGTCTCGAAGAGGCCCTGGTCAGAATTCCTGAAATCCGGGCCGAATTCTGGGACAATGCCAGGGTCAGCGGTTCCGGGGAAGAGTTCAACCAGACCCTGGAGAAGGCCGGAAGGGTCGCAGATTTTCTTGAATTTGCCGAATTGATGGTCCATGACGCCCTGGAACGTGGCGAGTCGTGTGGCTGCCATCTTCGGGAAGAGAGCCAGACCCCCGAACATGAGGCCCTGCGTGACGATGCCAACTACTCCTTCGTCTCTGCCTGGGAGTACCAGGGTGCAGCCAAGCCGGTGTTACATAAAGAGTCCCTGGTTTTTGAAAATGTGCAGCCTTCAAGCCGCAGTTATAAATAGGTTTACTGATGAAACATTCTGCCACAATCAATCTGACCCTCAAGGTCTGGCGCCAGAAGAACAGCACCTCGAAAGGGGCGCTCAGCACCTATACCCTGCGCAAGATCTCAACCGACATGTCCTTTTTGGAGATGCTCGATGTTCTTAATGAACAGCTGCTGCTCACCGGCGAGGAACCGGTGGCCTTTGATCATGACTGTCGGGAAGGGATCTGCGGCATGTGCGGGGCGGTGGTCAACGGTCAGCCCCATGGCCCGGAGAAGGAGACCACCCTTTGCCAGCTCCATATGCGTCATTTTAAAAGCGGTGACACCTTGGTGATCGAGCCCTTTCGGGCCAAGGCCTTTAAGGTGGTGAAGGATCTGGTGGTGGACCGTTCCGCTTTTGATACCATCATCCAGGCCGGTGGTTATGTGTCGGTGAATGCCGGCGGTGCCCCGGATGCCAACGCCATCCCCATCTCCCAGAAAAACGCCGAGCAGGCTATGGATGCCGCCGCCTGTATCGGCTGTGGGGCCTGTGTGGCGGCTTGCCCCAATGCTTCCGCCATGCTCTTTGTCAGCGGCAAGGTCTCCCAGCTTGCCTTACTGCCCCAGGGCCACCCGGAACGTAAGGAGCGGGCCCTGAGCATGGTGAAAACCATGGACGATCTCGGTTTTGGCAACTGTACCAATGAGCGCGAGTGTGAGGCAGCGTGCCCCAAAGGTATTTCCATCAGGCATATCGCCCGTCTCAATCGGGAATTTCTTAAGGCGGCGCTCTCCGCTGAGTAGCCTTCTTATTGCTCTTTCCCCTCGTCTCTCTTGTTGTATCTTGTTGACTCTTCAAGGAAAAATCGCGAAGATGTGAATGGTTAGCTGATGATATGCCCGAGTGGGTGTGGGGGGGAGAGGTGACAGGAGAAGATCAAGATATCGCACAGCAAGACTCTGCCGAGGTTCAGGTTGAGGGCGTTGAAGTCGCTGGTACCCCTGAATATCCTGCAGGCGAGTGTGTTTTTACAGCGGAGTGGGGGACTCTCTCAGCCCAGGTCCGTGCTGATGGCATGGAGGCCTGCCTCGTTGCTGTGACGCCCGCTCTTGCCGATTCCATAGTGGATGCGGGAAAAATCACGGCTCTTCTGCAGGCCAACCATATCGTTTTCGGTCTTCTCCCTGAAAAGATTGCTAGGATTGCGGCTTCGGTGGCTGGTATTGCCGGCTGGACCGGTAAGCAGGTGGTGGCTGAGGGGAGACCTCCGGGTATTCCTGGACGTCTTGACTATACCGCTTTTGGTTCGGAGGTAGAGGTGAAGATCTCCGGGGTCGACTCCTGGGAGATTGATGGTAAAGGCCTTTATTTTTCGCCGTTACAGAATTTTTTTCAGCAGAACAGGAGTCCGGGTGAGGAGCCCACCTTTTTAGCCAAGGCTATCGGGGCAGGTGAGGTTGTCGCAATCCGCCATGATCCCCTCAAGGGCAAACCGGGGCGCGATATCTTTGGCCGGACACTGAAGGCCCCGGCTTTTTGCGAGCTTGTTCCCGGTGATAACATCAATCTTGTTGATATGCGGCAGTTTACGGCAGCCTCGTTTGGCTATTTGCTCGTGGTCAATCGCCGTCTCTCGATTTTCTCCCCCATCGTTGTGGCTGATAATGCAATGACAGCCTGGTATGTCAATCTTCCTCAGTTACGTCCCCATCGCCATCCCTCAGCCGATGACATCTGCAAGCTCCTGAATAAGGCTGGCGTCAGTCATGGAATCGTCCACGCTGAAATTGCCGAAATCTGTAAGTTTTTGGAGCAAGGTGCCGCACCGGTCTGGAATACTGTCGCCCGTGGCATGCTTGCCGTGCCAGGCGAAGATGGCCGTTTAGAGTTCAGTGTTGACCGGGGCAAGGTGGCTGGAACGATCCGTGAGGATGGCTCCATGGATATGCGTGATTTGAACCTTGTTCAGACCATTGATGGCGGTGCGTGTATAGCTGTGTTGTATCCGCCCACAGCCGGGAAAACTGGATATACCCTGAGCGGAGTTGAACTGGAAACGATACCTGGTCAGGAGCTCAAGGTCGAGGCTAAGGACAACGTCCGTGTTGAGGAAGGCGATAACGGAACACGAGTTTTTTTTGCTGAACAGCCGGGTCTTATTATCTATCAGAATGAAACAATCACTGTGGAGCCCCTTTATCTGGTGAAGGGTAATGTCGATTTTTCCACCGGCAATGTTGATGTGGATTGCAATCTCCAGATTAACGGCTCCATCTGCTCAGATTTTATGGTTAAATCCACCAAGGATGTCTTGGTGGCTGGTGCTGTTGAGCCAGGTGCCAAGGTTTTCGTGCAGGGTGATCTTGAGGTAAAGGGCGGGATTTTTGGTGAGAGCACCGAGGTGACGGTGTTGGGTAATCTGCAGGCTGGGTATATCCAGGGGGCCAAGCTGGCGGTTAAAGGCGAGATCCATGTTCGGCAATATATCTATGTATCCCATGTTCGCAGTATCGGAGCCATTGAGGTTGGGCCGGGCAGCGGAGCGCGGGGCGGTTCAATCGCCGGCGGCGTTGTCTGTTCATCCTCCAGCATTACAGCCAAGAGTTGTGGTTCCCCATCCAATGTGCCCACCACCTTGGATCTTGCGCCCCATCCCAAACAGCTGGCAGCCCTTAAGGCATTGAGTCGGGCGATCAAGGCCTGTCAAACCCATCTGCAGATGGTTAAGAGTACTTTGAAATTGGAGACCCTCGACCTGAAGGCATTGCAGACCAAATATCTTGAAGTAGAGCAGGGCGAGGCCAAGGCTGTTTACGCCAGGCTCCTGGCTGATGTGAAGAATAATCTTGAGAAGCTGAAGGAGCTTTCAGCAGCCAAAGAAATTGTTAAACAGAAGATCAGGGATGATGCAGTCCATATGCATATTTCCATTACGCATCATTGTTACGGCAATACCTTAATTCGTATTTGCAAGGCAGAGTTCCTTGATAAAAATGATCGGGGGCCAACCGCTTTTTCATATGAAGATGGCGAAGTGATGGTGGACCTCGATAAAGCTGATTCCGCTCAGTAATCTGGTTGTTGACTACTGAGGGACAACACCTTTTCAGCATTCCTCATTGAGCTTGATGGGCAGGTAGGTGGGCTCCCAGCGCATATTGGAGAGCAGGGCCCGCAAACGGCCAGGATTGCCTCGATGCTCAAATGTGCTAAAGCTGCATCTGGGCGCAACGCCTTCCTCGATGGCCTTGGTTCCCACTGCCACCGCCACCTCCATGCTGACCTCCCGTAGCTGTTCGACAGCCGGCAGAAGTTCGCCGCGCGCCAAGGCCTTGTCGCTTACTTGCCGGGCGACGGCATGGGCGGCAGCTGTAAAGAAAGAGGGGAGAACCTTGGTTGCCCCTGAACCGATGGTGCCCAGACCAACGCCGGGAAAGACAAAGACATTATTGCATTGGCCGATGGGGAAGGTATGTTTCTTGTACTCAACCGGTGCAAAGGGACTCCCCGTGGCGACGAGAGCCTTGCCATGGGTCCAGTGGATAATGTCCTCCGGGGTGGCCTCGCAGTTGGCGGTTGGATTTGACAGGGGTAGGATGACCGGTCTGGGCGTATTGGCCAGCACAGCCTCGGCGATCTCCTTGGTGAAGCTGCCCGTTTGGCCGGAGGTGCCGATGAGAACCGTGACCTTGGCCTCTGCGATGATGGTAAGCAGGATGTTTTGTGAGGATTTGGCGATCCAGGGAAAACGTTTTGGATCTTTGGCAAATTTTTCCTTATAGGAGGGCAGCTTTTGGGTGTTTGTCACCAAGCCTTTGCTGTCCGTGGTAAAGATGCGGTCTGCCGCCTCCTGGGCAGTCAGACCTTCTTCGCAGAGGGCGACAAAAATCTGTTCGGCAACCCCCACGCCACCAGCCCCGGCACCATGGACAAGATAGACCTGGTCTTTTAATTTTTCTTTCTTAATGCGCATGGCGGCAATGATCGCAGCCAGGGTCACCGCACCGGTGCCCTGGATGTCATCGTTAAAGCTGATCATCTCATCCACATAGGTGTCGCGGATGGCAAAGGCGTTCTGTTTGGAAAAATCTTCCCACTGACAGAGGGCGTGGGGAAAGACCTTTTTAAAGGCCGTTGAAAAGGTGCCGATAAAATCGAGATAGTCCTGGCCGGTGAGGCGCTCATGGCGCCATCCCAGGTATTCCTTGTCGGCCAGTAAATCCGGGTTGTTGGTGCCAATGTCAAGGGATATGGGCAGGCAATGCCACGGGGCAATGCCGGCGCCCTGGGTGTAGAGCATAAGTTTACCGAGACAGATGGCAATACCGCCGGTGCCCTGATCACCAATGCCAAGGATGCCTTGGTTGTCGGTGACAACGGCCACCCGGATATCGCGGTATGTGTACCGTTTGAGGATTTCTTCGGCCTGATGAATATTGCCGGGATAAAAATGAATCCCGTTGGCGCTGCGGTAGATATTGGAGTAGCGCTGGCAGACCAGACCCACGGTGGGGGTATAGATAATACGCATATAATGGGGGATATTGCTGGCAATGAGGGCATGGGCCAGGGTGACGTTACGGTCAAAGAGGGCGCGGATATAGATGTAACGCTCGATATCATCCTTTTTTTCATCCACCTTGACGGCGCTGTTTTTGACCTGACTGTCTAGATTTCGGCAGGATGGGGGCAGGGCGCCGCTCAATCCAAGTTCCAGGCGTTCTTCTTCGGTGAATGCCGTGCCCTTGTTAAGGTAATGATCATGCTGGAGGGTGGGCCCGGTGGTGCGGGCGATAAGGGCGCTTGTGCCGCCAAACTCATCGAATTCAAAATTGCAGACATTCTTTTTCATAAGATTCCTCACGGACGGCGACAATTTATTGGGTTTGGATTGAGCGGATAATCTCTTTTTTTGTTATTGTACTTGATTGCTTTCTTTAAAAACAGCCTGTGGGTATTTTTCCCTATTCTTTGGAGGATGTCCGAGGGTGTTATGTGGACAGGACCACGGAAGGTTGTCGTTCAGGCTGCAAAGGAGGTGAGAAGATGGAAAGATTCTTGCCGTCAGCGCAAAAGGTAATTATGATGGTGGTTTTACTTCAACTTCGAGCTTATCTGAGACACGCCCCTTTATCGTCTCGCTAGACAATATTATGGATTTACTTAAAACAAATTTTCAGATTTTAGAGGTTCGGGGCTGTCCTATGTATAAGGCGGATGAGTATTTTTCCGTTTCCGGACTCGCCCTTCTGCCCCCTGATGGCAAGCCAGCCTGTCTTTTTCTGTCCAAAGGCCTGGCGGATATCCTGTTACAGTATCTCAGCAGCAAGAAAAAAGGGCCCGAGGCCCTCAAGGACGAATATAATTGCCCGGGCTGTACTGGCATTATCAAATTCGGCCCTATCGATGAAAGCGGTGGTCTCTATCTAACCCCCCAGATGCGGATGCTTGCTGCCGCCGAGAAAAAGGAGATGGCTCTGGAGTCTGGTTCCCTGGTGGATATGCTGGGCACCTTTTCATTTTTTTCCGCCCTGGAGCCTGCCCATCTTAAGGAGATCGTCGAGTATTTCAAGCAAGACACCATCCCTGCCGGTAAAATTGTGCTCCAGAAGGGGAGACCTGGTAAATTTCTTTATGTCATCATGTCCGGTAGCGTTCATGTCCTGGATGATGATGGCAGCCCCATTGCTAATCTCCAGCGTGGCGAGATCTTTGGCGAGATGAGCCTGATTTCCGGCAAGCCGGTTTCTGCCCCCATTCGTACCGCCGAGACGACACGGGTTCTCATGTTGTCCGGTCGGGATTTGAGTAATATCCTGGTTAAATACCCCTTCTTACAGATGGCATTTACCCGCATGTTGGTCCAGCGACTGTCGCTGGCTAATGCCGCCCGCACTGAGGAGTATGCTGCCGGTGTCTCCGGTCAGCTCGATGAAGTGAATCCCGGTGAGCTTTTTCAGATGTTCAATGAGAACCGCAAAACAGGTGTTTTCGAGTTGCGGTTGCCCCTGGGCAAAGGCTTGATTACTTTCAGCGACGGGGTGATTATTCGTGCTGAATATGCCGGTAAAAAAGGCAAGGAGGCTTTCTGGGCCATCCTGCGCGAGCATACCGGCTCTTTTAAGTTTACCTCTTGCCTTCCTTTGGAAGATATGGGGGCAGAGTCCATTGGTAATTTTATGGGGCTCCTGATGGAAGGTATGCGTCTGATTGATGAGGAAAATGCCAGCGCGGAGCAGCTTGCTGAGAAATAGGGGCTGCACGAATCGGCAGCATTAAAAAAGCAGAAACGGGCATCTTGTGATAAGCAAGATGCCCGTTTTGTTTTGGTCGTGAAATAATCAGAAAAAGCAGAGAAGGTCGTCAGTCCTAGGAAGACGGTCTGTTTTCCTGGAGCAAGGTGAGAAGTGCCTCTGTGTCGAGTCTTGTTGGCATGTCGGTGCCTTCGAGGAGGCTATCGGCCAGGTCTTTTTTCTCTCGATGCAGAGAGAGAATTTTCTCTTCAATGGTATGAGAGCAGACCAGTCGGTAAATAGTTACCGGGTGGATCTGACCGATGCGATGGGCACGGTCAGAAGCCTGATCCTCTACAGCTGGGTTCCACCAAGGGTCCATGTGGATGACATAGTCGGCAGCCGTGAGATTGAGACCAACACCTCCGGCCTTCAGGCTGATGAGAAAGAGGTCTCCCTCGCCGTTTTGGAAGGAGTCAACCCGTTTCTGTCTTTGCACGGGCGGAGTTGAGCCGTCAAGATACTGATACGATATGCCACGGGCGTCCAGATGTTCACGGATCAAGGTCAGGTGGCTGACAAATTGGCTGAAAACCAGGGCCTTATGGTTGTTCTCCAATAAATCGTCAATAACCTTGGCAAAGAGGTTGAGTTTGGAACTGGGGATATTGCTTGTCGGCGACACCAGGCGCGGATGGCAACTTGCCTGACGCAGACGTGTTATGGCGGCCAGAATTTTCATGGGCCGGTTGGCGGTAGAAGAGTCATTGGTGATACCGGCGAGGGATTCCTGGCGTAGGGCCTCGTAAAAAATGACCTCTTCCTGACTCATTTCTACTTTAAGGACGATTTCCGTGCGTGATGGGAGCTCTTCGAGGACCTGTGATTTAAGGCGTCGCAGCACAAAGGGTTGCAGGATTTTTTTAAGGATGCGTCGTTTGTCTGAATCGTTATGACGTTCAATGGGGATGGCGAAATTCTGGTTAAAATCTTTCAAACTGCCAAGCAAGCCGGGGTTGATGAAATTGAAAAGGTTCCAGAGTTCGCCCAGATGATTTTCAATGGGCGTGCCGGTGGTGATGGCCTTGAATTTTGCCTGGAGATTCATGGCCGCCTTGGAGCGTTTGGTGGTCATGTTTTTAATGGCCTGAGCCTCATCAAGAATAATGGTTTGCCAGTTGATTTCGGAAAAAAGTTTTTCCTCCTGTTGGAGGAGGCCGTAGCTTGCGATGATCAGATCAAAGGGGCCAAGATTTGCCATCAGAGCTGTTCGATCCTGCTGGCCGAAGATAATTGGCCGTAAGGTAGGGCTGAACTGATCCACCTCTGCCTGCCAGTTGAGACACACCGAGGTTGGAGCGATGACAAGACTGGGCCCTTCGCTTGCCCGTTCGAGGATGACGGCTAAAGCCTGGATGGTTTTGCCAAGCCCCATATCGTCGGCCAGGCAGGCACCCCCTCCCCAGTGTGCTATGCGACTCATCCAGCGGAAACCTTCTATCTGGTAATCGCGTAGTTTGGCCTGCAGGGTTGATGGCACAGACGGTTCAAGCTTCTGGGCCTCAATGATTCGTTGCCGCTGGTTATGCCAGGCTTGAGTGCCGGAAAGTTGGCTGCCGTCATGTTCAAAGGTGTCCAGCATGTGAACGGCCAGGGGGTGCAGAATGATTTCTTTGTCTTTATGACGGGAGGCCACGGCAAAATCATGAAGATGGCGGCGCAGAGCACGGGACAGGGAAATAAACTGCCCGTTTTGCAGAGGGATGAAACGGCTCTGCCGGTTTTGGACGAGCTGCAGGAGCTGCCGCATGTCCATCACCTTATCCTGGTCAAGTTCGATGCTGCCATCAACCTCGAACCAGCTTCCTTTTTTCTTGATTTTCATCCTGATATGACGAAAATCAACCTTGTTAGTGATTCGTAATTTTTCTCCTTCCGGCCATTCCAGACGAACAGGTTCTTGCAAGGCCTGCAGTTCTTCAAGAAGAACCAGGCATGACTCAGGATCGCTGAGTTGCCATTGGTAGTCCAGATGATCTTCCCTTTCTAAAATGGGACAGCTGGCAATGACATTCTGGCATTTCTGTTTTTCCAGGTCAAAATCACGGTGCGTCTGTTGTTTCTTGCCGCTCATTTCAGCAATCAGGGTGTGGGCGCCATAGGTGGGCGTCAGATAGGGACCTTTTGCTCCAAAGGGGCGGATCAGCATGGCAAGGCGGAAACCGGAACCCACCGGGGTGAGCTGAAGCACCGGAGTAGGATCTGAAGGGATGTGCGGGACATCACTTGCCTGCGGGCCAATCTCAGAGTGGACAGTCACCGAAGATGACAGGATGCCCAAGGTGCCAAGAACCTGATCTTTGGCATCTTCGGGGATCAATAACCCTTCCGAGCCGATAATTTCGACAATACGTCGGTGCTCCGGGGTGATCTTGACTATCTTAAAGCGTGCCCTGTCCTCACGGATTGCGATGGTGGGCTCATCGCCTATCTCTGGAGTAAGACGAAGCAGAAGTTGGTCACCTTGTTTTGAGACAAAAAGTTCAGGCACGCCAGCTGTTATTTCCACTGGTGTTTCGGGTGATTCGGCCAGGAAAAGGAGAGGGTGGCCGATCAAGGTCGGCAGGGTGCGGGACATGTCGAAATCATAGCTGGTGATGCCGCGCACTGTGATTTCTTTAAGGGTTGAGAGTATTTCATGGTCCTGTTTGTTGAGAAAATCGACCTGTGTTTTGTTAAAAAGGCGCTGCAAGGAGACAGGTCGGCCGGAGGGCCAGATGCCAGTTTTTTTTCTTTTTTGCAGGCGAGGGGAGATGGTGAGAAAGCCGGCGCTAAAATCAATGAGCCAGGCAAGTCTGACTTTGGGTTGACTGAACTCAGCAATCTCTTCATCTTTAAGGGCACTTAAGGCACTGAGAGCTCGCTGCCATGATTCCTGGGGAGGGATAAGGTGGGCGAGGGCAAAAGAAGGGGCGTCGGTCTTCTTGCCGGGGTCTGCCAGACTAGAAAATTCTGTGGCTAGCCACTCAAAGCCGTTATGGCGGGCTTTTTGGGTACAGTTTCTTAAGGTGGAGATCTGTGTGTCCGGCAGGGTGTGGTGAATCCAGAAATAGCAGAGGTTGGCAATAAGAATGGAGAGCGGTGAGTTGTCGCCGATAAAATCGGGTGGTTCACTATAGGCCCCAAAAGACCGGCGGCGGAAAACAATAAACTGTTGCAGAGACTGAAAACATGGGGCCAGAGGGCTATCTGGCTGATTATGGATGAAATTTTTAATAAAATGGAGAATACGGTGAGCCTGACTGAAATCCCCCTTCTTCAACAGGGCAAGGAGAAAGAAAAAACCTTCAGGGCCAGGGAAGAAAAAGTCGGCGCCGTTTTGGCGGCGCAGTATTTTTAGGTCTGATTCAAAAAAATCAAGGGAGTCATCTATCTGTCCCAGGCAGAAAGCCAACCAACCATAGATGCCGAAACTGCCCGACTCCTCGGTAAACCGGCAATGCTCCTTCACCTTGGCAAACTCGCCGCGAAACAGGAAACAAACACCGCGCAAATAGGCAAGGGAATCCAGACCAGCCTTGGGAGTAGAACGCCAATTTTTATCCTCAAGGAGAAAAAGAAGGGGTATTTCCAGGTTGAGCATGCGGCTGAGGGAATCGGTAACGATATGCTGGAGGGCGTGGATGCGCAGATGGATCGGTAGGGTGAGGATCAGAGAAGAGGAAAAGGGGTTGTTTAAGATTCTGGTCAGGGGCGAGATACCTTTCTGGGTCGGGAAGCTGTGATATCTCAGGAAAAAATAGTTGAAGTGATCAAAGTCATGAAGATAGAGACCAAAGCGCATTTCGCGCAGGCAGGTGTTTTGTGATGGTTTATCCTCCGGCGGCATGATGCGACGGATAATTTTCACCAGGGGGTTTAATTTTTTAGCGGCAACCATTTCCCTGGTTAAAGGTTCGGTAAGGATGGCATGGCATTGCCGTTGTCCAGAGATAAGTTTTTTGTCCACCAACCTTTTGATAATAAAAGAAAGGGGGGTTGTCTCCAGGCTTTGACTGGGAAAAGCTGGCCAGGCCAGAAGGCATTTTTTGAGTAGGTGATCGGGGATCGGGGTATACAGGACCGCCAAAAGTTGCAAGACAGCCCGCTCTTCATTGCTGAGAGTGGCAACGGTCTGGAGTAAGTTTTGGCGTTTATGGGGACGTTGAAGCGTCATAAATGAGTTTTGTTCCTGAGTTGAAAATCGAGTAGTATACCATACATTGGAGAGCCTTACCTGTCTGAATCAGTGGCAGAGCTGAGATTTTTCGCATTTTGTGGCTGAAACATGAGTGTTCCGCGCCAATATTTTGTTAACTTGAAGGGTGGTGCTCATCAGTGAGAGGCTTTGTGTATGTTACGCGTAAGACAAGACAGAGATTACAAGAGCACAGAGGGTAAGAATGGCTGAGATGGAAAAAATAATAAAAATGCCTGGTGAAAAAGTGGTGCAATGGGCGGCGTGGCTCCTTATCGCTGTTCTGGGCACGCTGATTTTAAAAACGCTGTCATTTTTATTTGTCCCTTTTGCCGTTGCCATTCTTCTCGTGTACGCCCTTGGTATGCCCCTTGATCTTTTGGCTCGCCTTAACATCCCGAATTTTCTACGTATTTTTGTTGTGGTTTGTCTTTGTTTTATTTTTATGTATCTGTTTGGTCGCTTGGTCGCTGCCAATATCAAGGAATTTCATGAACAGCTGCCTTTTTTTGAGGAAAAGTTTTGGAGCTATGGACAGCTCCTTCTTTCTTTAGCGGGGATGTCTGTGGTTGAGGCAAAGGAGATGTATGCCTCTTTTTTGGCGAGCTTCAGCCAGGCCGATTTTAAGCCCATTGGTGCCATGGTCCAGAAAATGAGCGGCTCCTTTTTTTCCTTTCTCGGCGATACCATGTGGGTTTTGCTTTTTTTGATTTTTCTCATGGCTGAAAGGGAAGGATTTCCGCTCCGGGTAGTACGGTCTCTGGGACGGGAAAACAGCGAACCGGTACTTGCGGCCCTGGGACGAATCAATAAAGCCGTCCAGCATTATCTTGGCTTAAAGACAGCCATTAGCGCCCTGACAGGGTTCCTTGTGAGTATCTGTCTTATGCTCTTTGGTATTCATTTTGCCGTGTTGTGGGGAGTACTTGCCTTTGCCCTTAATTTCATTCCCAATATCGGCTCACTTATTTCAGTGGTGCCGCCGGTGGCGATTACCCTTTTTCAGACGGGGTCGGTGACAAAGACCCTGATTGTGGCAGGGCTTTTGATCACTATTCAGATGGTGGTGGGAAATGTCGTGGAACCAAAAGTGATGGGGCGTGGTCTGAATTTGAGCCCGCTGGTGGTTCTTCTTTCCCTGCTTTTTTGGGGATGGATGTGGGGGATTGCCGGCATGCTGCTTTCTGTGCCCTTGACCGCCGCTATCAAGATTGGCATGGAGCAGCTCGACAGCACCCGGCCTCTTGCCAGGCTGATGGCTGACAAATAAACGAAGCCAGGGCAATTTTCAAAAAGAATTTTATGACAGGCCTTGCCTAAAATGAATGGCAAAATTATTATTGAGATCATTATTAACTGTTTTTTTACTCAAGGAGACAAGTAGATGTTTCAAAATCAAGTAGATAGGGCCCCATACACTAGTACGGCCCAAACCCAGGCAGTTACCATTTTTCTGGCAAAGGTTTTTAACTGGATGGCCATAGGCCTTGGAGTTACAGCCGTGGTTGCCTTTATGGTGGCCTCTTCAGAAGCTGCCGTGCAGTTTTTTTATGTTAATCGCATCGTTTTTTATGGACTCATCTTTGCCGAGCTTGGCATTGTTGTCTATCTTTCGGCTCGTATTGAGAAGCTGGAGGCGAAAACAGCCACTGGACTCTTTTTGCTCTACTCTGCCTTAAATGGCGTTACCCTGTCCTTGGTTCTCATGCTCTATACAGCCACATCGGTTGCCACGACTTTCTTGGTAACGGCAGGCATGTTTGGTTCCATGGCCATTTATGGCTATGTCACCAAAAAGGATCTTTCCAGTTTAGGCTCTTTTATGTTTATGGGGCTTATTGGAATCATTATTGCCAGTGTGGTGAATATCTTTATGCAGAGTTCCATGATGAGCTGGGTGATTTCCGGAATCGGCGTTATCGTCTTTACCGGTCTTACGGCCTATGATGTCCAGCGCATAAGTCAGATGGGTGTTACGGCAATGTCCGGCAGTGAAGGTGCCATGAAAAAAATGGCAATCCTGGGCGCTCTTACCCTCTATCTTGATTTTATTAATCTCTTTTTAATGCTGCTGCGTTTCCTGGGAAACCGGGATTAGGATTTTTTGCACACCAAATAAAAAAGGCGCCATGCATAACCTGCATGGCGCCTTTTTTATTTGGTGTACGGGGTTTTCTTATTGATATCCCGGACGATCAGCAAGCTGTTCACGAATGTCATAGAGAGAGGCAAGGTAGCTTTTTTTGTCTGCCAGTTCATCCGACTCCTCAATCTCTTCAATAAGAAGGGGGAGAAGAGGTGTCAGCTTGATGTTGTATTTGTTCAGCTCACGCTGGTCTGCCTGATGGATAATGAGTACACTGTAATATTGAGCAAGGAGACGGAGGTTGCCTTCCCGGCGTGCCAGGTATGCTTTGCCACCCGTTGTTTCCAAGAAAAATGAGGCATATTCATAGAGGCTCTCAAGGCTTGGTCGCAAAGGGTAGGAGTGGTTAAGGCATTGTGTTGAGATATTGAACCATTCATGGAAAGAGCGGCAGGTTTCTTCCATGAGGTCAGCTTCGTTTTCAATGATTTTATATAGGATGGTAAGGTTTTGTGTCCCCAGAGTCCGGTAGATATGAGCTGAGTTCCGGATAATGTCTGAACTGCTAAGAATTTTGCCATTGATGACAGGGGGCGACTTTAAGAGAGTATTAATGAGGTTGCTGATCAATTCTTTGCTGTCATGGGGGAATTGATATTTTTGAATATATTCCTGGTCGTCAAGGTAGGTGAAGAAAAGATCAAGTTTTTGACTTGCCGCAAAGCATGGATTGATTAAAGGGGCTTCCATCGGCGCCAGGCGTAAAAGAGGTTCCTGTTCATCCGAGGATTGGCTTGTGAGGTTGTCATCAATATTTTTGTTTTGATGAGGTTTTTCGATATACTCATCAGGGGAGAAGTGCATTGTTTCTTGGCTTGGTGATGCTGGTGTAACAGGAATTTCTTGCCGTGGTTTAAAAAGGAAGAAGAGACCGCCGACAATTACGGCACAAATGACGAAAATGGGGAGAAGGGGAGTTGACGAATGTTTCTTTGGCATGGTTGTTGACGTTGTTCAAATTTGAGGGGGAACTGACTTTAGCCTTGAAATAAACGGATGAATCCTAGAGAAATTTACTTTACAGTACTGCGATAGAAGGGTCAATTGGATAAAAAATACGTAAGATTGACTCGCGGCGGCACCAGTCGTGGTAATGTTATTGGTTAGGGATTACTATGAAGTATATCAATTTACGTAATGATGTATGTCATTGGGGAAATAGAGAGTTTTTGGTGCTAGGGTGCCTGTGATGACCACCGAGTCCATTTCCGTCCTCATTGTTGATGATTCGAAGATAATGAGGCAGATTATAGCAAAGCGTCTACGGGAAATGGGATTTGTAGACATTTTTGAGGCCTCGGGTGTGCAGATGGCTCTTGAAATAGTTGCGGAGGGTAAGATCAAGCTGATTCTCTCTGATTTATCCATGCCAGGATTAACCGGTATGGAATTTTTAAAGATGGTGCGGAGCAGTGAAGCTACTCGCAACCTCCCATTTGTCTTATTGACCGCCGAGGCACAGCTCTATAGTGTTTTGACGGCTTACCGGGAAGGGGTAAGCCAGTATGTTACAAAGCCATTCACCAAAGAATATTTCGCATACATTATTGATAAGGTCATCCGAGAAAATTATGGACCAGAGCTGTGAGCCAAAGACAAAAGAGATGAGCAGGAGGCGATGGTATCAAAACTATTTACCCTTTATTGCTCGGAGTCCTGAGATGCAGGTGGAGTGGCTTGTCACAGAATGTCGGAGGAGAAATCTTTCCCATGGGGAACTGACCCCTTATGTCCGGCTTCTTTTCAGTGAGGAGAATGTGGAAAACGAAGAGGAGCTTCGAGTGGTATTGGCAGGACTTGATCCTGAGATGCAGGAGGAGTTTTTGCAAGTTGCGGATATTTACGATGTGCCAAGGATTATCAGATTGATCGCCGAACTTAATGAGAACCTAGTGGTACTAGCCTTGACTAAAAAAATGCCGCCTTATGAGATGAAACCTCAGAAGGTAATGGATCGGATACTGAATGCAATAAATGACAGGTCGGAAAGTTTACTGAGAAGGGTTGCCACTATGATTATTGATAATGGTGCAGCTCCCAACCATTTTTCCGAGAATTATGAAAGATTCAGGGCCATTTTGGCGGATAAAGAGTTTATTCGCTCCCAGTGGCCAAATACCAAATAAAAAAAGGTGCTTATTACATAAAGCACCTTTTTTTATTTGCCTTGACTGCTGAAAAAGAAATTTATTTTTTCTTACCAGAGGCCCGTTTTGCAGCTTTCAGCGGGTTGACCTTGATTTTGATGACCTTGATTTCTGGTTTCACGTGGGTCGCGAAATTACAGATGCCAAGTTTCCATTTTGAGTCTGGAAGGGCGTAAGTCTGACAAAATTTACTGTTGTCAACTTCAATAATCCGATCACAACCGTCACATTTTTCAATGATAGGTGTAAAGAATCCACTACTGTATTGCTCGGTGTTTTGGGCAGCTTTGTTTTTGCTCGCCTTTGCCATGACTTAGCTCCTTAAAAAAAATTAGCTATAAAATGTTGTGCTAAACGCCAGAAAAGTAATATTATTGCTAGGTTGGCGTTATCTATTGTTTGAAGAGGGTTCTGTACCGAAAAAACAGTATTTAATAGTTGGTCTGCTTGACCTTGTCAATGATAAAGTTAGTAATGTCCTGCGGAGCATGAAGCGATTGTGGTTGAGTCAAATTAATTGGGGGCTGGAAAGGTGTAACCTTCATTCTTCTTGTTTTTTAGAGAATATTTCTATAGAATCTCTTTGAAAAACATTTGGTTACACATTTGTGAAGTCAAAATCGAGGTAAAATATGCCAATTTATTTGTGGAAAGGGGTCAACTCGTACGGCGAGAAACGGAAAGGCAAGATCGAAGCCCCCACCGAGTCTGCCGCCGAGTCCCAGCTCAGAAAAACCAGAATAACAATCACCACTCTTAAAGAGAAACCAAAAGATATTTTTGAAAATATCGCCCTCTTTCAGCCCAAGGTAACCGGCAAGGATGTGGTTATCTTCACCCGTCAGCTCTCCACCATGATTGATGCTGGGCTGCCCTTGGTGCAGAGTCTTGAGATCCTTGGTAATCAGCAGGAAAATCCCACCTTCAAAAAAATGCTTAACGAGGTGCGGATGGATGTGGAAACCGGCACCACCTTTGCCGATGCTATGAAAAAGCACGATAAGGCCTTTGATACGCTCTACTGCAACATGGTAGATGCCGGTGAGGTGGGTGGTATTCTCGATACCATTTTACGACGTCTTGCCGTATTCATGGAAAAGAATATGACGTTGAAGAAAAAGGTGAAAGGCGCTATGACCTATCCGGTTATTTGTCTTGCCATTTCAGGAATCATTACAGCGGTTATTTTGATCTTTGTCGTCCCGGTTTTCTCAAAGATGTTTGCTGATTTTGGCTCGGAATTGCCTGCACTTACGCAATTTGTTGTGGACATGAGTGCCGCTGCCCAAAGTAAATGGTATGTCGTCGTCGGGACCATGTTTGCCATAAGTTTTGTGTTTAAGAAAATTCATGCCACGGAAAAGGGCCATTATGCCATTGATCGGATGTTGCTGAATGCCCCGGTTCTCGGCACCCTCCTGCGCCGGATTGCAGTGGCTAAGTTTACCCGAACCTTGGGTACCATGATCCAGAGTGGTGTGCCGATTTTGGAGTCGCTGAATGTAGTCGCCAGAACTGCTGGGAATAAGATTATTGAACAGGCTGTCATCCGGGTGGCTGACAGTATCACCGAGGGCCGCACCATTGCCGAACCCCTTGAAGAGACAGGTGTGTTTCCCAGTATGGTGGTGCAGATGATTAATGTCGGTGAGTCCACCGGTGCCTTGGACATTATGCTGGAAAAGATCGCTGACTTCTATGATGAAGAGGTTGATCAGGCCGTCGATAACCTCACCTCTGCCATTGAGCCGGTAATGATGGTCTTTCTCGGTGGTCTTATTGGTGGTCTTGTTATTGCCATGTATCTGCCGATCTTTAAAATGGCAAGTGTTGTGGGTTAAAATTAATGAGAACTATGTTCTTATTGGTTTCACTGGACAGGGCAGGCGAGAAAGATATACTCTTTTTAGGGATTATTTGAAAAACTCATACTCATGGGGCAATACCTGGTGATAGGGAGGAAAAAATGACTTTGACTAAAGCAGATCTTGTTCAGAAGGTGTATCAGACTCATAATTTGACAAAGGCTGAGGCCGCAGAAACGGTTGAGGCCTTTTTAAAGGTAACAAAAGGTTGTCTGGCCAAGGGTGAGAATCTGTTGATCAGTGGATTTGGTAAGTTCAACGTTAAAGAAAAAAATTCCCGGCGTGGTCGGAACCCCCAGACGGGCAAAGAGCTTATCCTTGAGTCCCGGCGGGTGGTTACCTTTAAGCCATCCGGGATTTTGCGCGATCGTATTAATTCCAGTAACTGATTCAAGGTCTTCCCTAGATGTCTCAGAGGCTGAATCTCTCGGGTGAGAGGTTCAGCCTCTTTTTTTGATCAAAAATTCGGATTAGAGAAATGACGAATAATATTTTTAGTATCCAGGACCTTGCAGATTTTGTCGGTGGTGAGGTTTCGGGTGATGGTCAGGTTGCAGTGGCAGGGGTGGCCGATCTTCAAGCCGCAACACAACATGAGATCAGCTTTTTACTCAAGAGTGGCCACGCTTCACTTTTAGCTGAAACTGCGGCCGGTGCCGTGGTGATTCCTGTTGATACCGAAACAGATCTGCCAGCTATTAAAGTGAAAAATCCAGCCTTAGCAATCACTCTCATTCATCGAAAATTCTTAGAAAAAGAGTTTGTTTCCACCGGAATCCATCCCTCCGTTGTGATTGGCGAAAAGTGTTATATCTCAAAACATGTTTCTATCGGTCCACATGTGGTGTTTGCTGATAATGTTACAATCGGTGAAAGAGTGTCCCTTGAACCTGGGGTTGTCGTTGGTGATGGTGTTGTCATTGGTGATGATGTGACCATTATGGCCAATGTTGTTATTCGGTATGGATGTAAAATTGGCAACCGGGTCATTATTCAGAGTGGTTCTGTTATCGGTAGTGATGGCTACGGCTACGTTCAGGATGCTCACGGTCGACATGTCAAGCGGCCCCATGTCGGCATTGTGGTTTTAGAAGATGATGTGGAGATTGGGGCTAATTCCTGTGTTGATCGTGCCACCTTTGGCGTTACCGTCATTAAGCAGGGTGCCAAGGTTGATAATCTTGTCCAAGTTGCCCACAACGTCACTGTTGGTGAAGGATGTTTGCTCGTTGCTCAATGCGGCATTGCCGGTAGTACCAGTCTTGGTCGTGGAGTTGTGCTCGGCGGTCAGGTGGCTGTTACTGATCATGTCACTTTGGGTGATGGCGTTATGGTGGGTGGCAAGGCGGGTGTTGCAGGGAACGTTCCAGCTGGAAGTGTGGTGAGTGGTTATCCGGCCATTGATCATCGGACCTGGCTCAGGGCAAGTTCGGTCTTTTCAAAACTGCCGCAACTTGTTAAAGACGTTCGTGACTTGACCAAAAAAATTGCGAACCTGGATGAAAAAAATAAATAACGAAAGTTAAGACAAATTTTTACTAAGAAAAGTGGAGCAAGCAATGAGTGAACCAAAAGCCCATCTTGGTATCCTGGAAATACTACGACTCCTTCCCCATCGGTATCCCTTCCTCCTTATTGATCGGGTATTGGATTATATCGCTGGTGAAAGAATAACTGCACTGAAAAATGTTACCATTAATGAGCCTTTTTTTCAGGGGCATTTCCCGGTGGAACCAGTGATGCCCGGAGTTCTCATTATTGAAGGCATGGCTCAGGCCGCCGCTGTTTTAGCATTTCTCACTGATCAGGAAAAGGTGGGCGAAAATCTTGTCTATTTTACAGGAATTGACAAGGCGCGCTTTAGGCGCAAGGTGGTTCCTGGTGATCAGATTGTCTATGATGTGGTTATTACCCGTCGGAAGGGCAAGGTCATTAAAATGGAGTGCAAGGCCCTTGTTGAAGGGGCGGTGGCGGCAGAGGCCCAACTTATGGCCACCTTTTCGTAATTGATTTTTTGAGCAGCACACCGCCACCCGGGTTTTATTTCAGTTTTCCAGCAGCCAGTTTGCTCGGCAAAGGAACTTTTTCCGGAGTGCGCTCTCAGGAGTATACATCTGCCTGGGGCATTGTTGATGGGTCATAGTATGGTAAAAGGCTCATTTGTGCAGTAATACTGAAGATTTACATTAATATCTCATATTGGAAAAATAGAAGAATGTCCATTCATCCCACTGCTGTTATTGATACCAAGGCAGAACTAGACTCCTCCGTAGAGGTTGGTCCTTATGCTGTTATTGATGCCGGTGTTAAGATCGGTGAAGGCACTATTATCAGCGCTCACGCCCATGTATCCGGTCAAACCACCATCGGCAAGAATAACCTCATCGGCAGTTTTACCTGCATAGGCTTTCCTCCCCAGGATTTAAAATACCATGACGAAGAAACCCAGCTCGTTATTGGTGACAACAATCAGATTCGAGAATTTTCCTCAATGCATCGCGGTACCCCTGGCGGTCATGGGGTAACGACCATAGGCAGTAATAATCTTTTTATGGGATACTGTCACGTTGCCCATGATTGCATTGTTGGCAACCACGTCATCATGGTCAATAACGCTACTCTAGGCGGTCATGTAGAAGTGGGGAACCGGGCGACCATTGGTGGCATGAGCGGCATTCATCAGTTTGTCCGAATTGGCGAGTATGCCTATATCGGGGGGATGAGCGGTATCAGTCTTGATATTCCGCCCTATGTTATTGTCGCTGGTATCCGTAACGAGTTGCAGATTCGTTCCATTAACCGGATTGGCCTGAAAAGGGCTGGTTTTTCCAGTGAGGATATTCGCAATCTCAATAAGGCTTTTATGATCATTTTTAAGACAGAGGATCTCCTGCTCCAAGACGCCTTGGCTCAGGTGATGAAAGATTTTGGTGATTGTGCCCCTGTCGCGCGGATGGTGAATTTTTTCAAGGTGTCTAACCGTAATGTCGCCCGTTTAAGTAGTGATGAGTGATAAAATAGGGATTATTGCCGGAGGTGGCCAATTTCCCCACCTCTTTTGCCAGGCCGCCAAAAAAGAGGGGCGAAAGGTCTTTATTGCCGGCCATAAAGGGGAGACGGCTTCGGATATGGAAGAGTTGGCCGACGGTTTTTGTTGGGTGAAACTTGGCCAGCTTGGTAAAATTCTCAAATTTTTTAAAGATGAAGGGGTAGTGGAGGCGGTTTTCTTAGGCACCATCACCAAGACCAGAATTTTTCGTGATATTTTTCCTGATCTGCGCGGTCTTACCCTGTGGAACAAAATTGATATCAAACAGGATGATGCCATCCTGAGGGCCATTGCTGCTGAGCTTGAGAAAGATGGCATTAAGGTTCTGGAGTCCACCTCTTATTTGCAGGATCTTCTCTTCCCGCAGGGCGTTTTGACGAAAAAAAAGCCGGACGCCAATCAGAAAAATGATATTCGTTTCGGTTTCCGCATGGCCAAGGCCATTGGCGACCTTGATATTGGCCAATGTGTTGTGGTGCGCGACCAGACAGTCCTTGCCGTTGAGGCCATTGAAGGCACGGATGCTGCCATCCGTCGTGGTGGGGCCTTGGGCCACGAGATGGCGGTGGTGGTCAAGGTGCGCAAGCCGGATCAGGATTTTCGCTTTGATCTGCCGGCCATCGGTCTGCAGACCATTGAAACGATGAAAGAGGTCAAAGCCAAGGTTTTGGCTGTTGAAAAGGGCCAATCCCTGCTTTTTGATGCCGAAATGGTGATAGCGGCGGCGGACAAGGCCGGCATTATCGTTGTCGGGGTCTCGCAGGATGCCGCCGGCACTATTTCCATCTGAGTTTCTTTTAATGGACACCTTTTATGAAAGCTATGGTTCTTGCAGCCGGGCTTGGTACCCGATTGCAGCCTTATACCCATCAGCGCCCCAAACCGCTTTTTCCCATACTTAACATCCCCCTTCTTCTCCACACCCTGGCCAACCTGCAAGCCGCAGGTTTTCAGGAAATTGCTGTTAATTGTCATCATCTCGGGCCCCAGATTGAACACGCTGTGGCTGGAATAAGAGGGGTTACTGTTTTTAGAGAAGATGTTGTGCTTGGAACTGGGGGTGGTTTGCGGAATGCGCTGGAATGGCTTGGCAAAGAGCCTGTATTGGTGGTAAATGGCGATATCTATCATACCATTGACTATGGGATGGTCTATGATACCCATCTTAAGGGTGGACAATCTGTCACCCTGGTTCTTCATGATTTTCCTCGTTTCAATAAGGTAAGTGTTGATGCGCTTGGCGCTGTCATTGACTTTATACCCTGTGGGCAAGCCTCAGAAGTTCAGGCCTTCACCGGTATTCATGTCCTTGATCCCAAATTGCTGGCTGTTATTCCCGAGGCCTCTTTTTATGATATAATAACTTGCTATAGGTATTGGATGGCTAAGGGGATGAGAATTCAAAGTTTTAAGGCGCGGGATCATTATTGGAGTGATATGGGCACCCCGGCTGATTATCTTGATCTCCACGCCCATCTCTTGACGGATCCGCGCTTTGGTGCCTCGTCGCCCTTTTGCCTTGCCGAGGGCCTGAATTTATCGGATGTTGAACTCCATGAATGGTCTGTTGTTGGGCAGGGAGCCCATATTGGGGCAGGAGCTTCGCTTACACGGGTTGTAGTCTGGGATGGCGCCATTGTTCCCCCTGGAAGTCAGCTCATGGACACCATTGTCGCATGATTTTTTCAAAATGCTTAAAAAAGAGTGAAGAGTTGGGAGAAGAGAGTGACGTTGCGGTGCTGCTTAGGCTCTTGGCTGAGCAGTCCTGCCTAATTGATGCCGATCAGATACAGCCACTGACGGGGGATGGCTCCGATCGCAGGTTTTATCGAATTTGTGGTGATTTGCCCTGTGTGGCCGTTTTCCCGTCCCGGACACATCCCCAGGCCATGGCTGAGGCCAAGTCCTGTTATACAATTGCCTGCCATCTTGCTGATCTTGGGGTGCCTGTGCCTAAGGTCTTAGGGCATGATCGTCAAAAACGTGTTATCCTTTTTGAGGATGTAGGAGATGTCCATCTCCATTCCCTGACGGTGGCCCGGCAGCAGTTTAGCGAGGTGCAGCCCTATTATCTACAGGCAGTTGACGGTCTTTTGAAACTCCAGGTCGTCGGCGTGCAGGGCTTTGACAGCCGCTGCTGTTGGGATACGCCAAGTTACAATATGGAGCTCATGCTCCAGCGGGAGTCAGGTTATTTTCTCCAGGCCTTTTGCAAGGAGTACCTTGGCAAGCTTGTTGATGAGCATGGTCTCAATAACGAGTTTGTTCAGTTGGCTCGGCGTGCTGCCCGCGAACGGGCCGATTTTCTGTTGCATAGAGATTTTCAGTCTCGTAACCTTATGGTGCATGAAGGTAAGGTTCGTATTATCGATTTTCAAGGAGCAAGATTAGGGCCTTTGGCCTACGACCTTGCCTCCTTGCTCATTGATCCTTATGCCTCCTTAAGCTGCGAGGAGCAAAAGATCGTTTTTGATTATTATGTTGAGCAGGCGGCTCGATTTATGCCGGATTTTGATCCGGACCGTTTCCGCCAGGGCTACATTTTTTTAGCGCTGCAGCGAAATCTGCAGATTTTAGGAGCCTTTGCCTTTTTGTCCCAACAAAGGGGAAAGAGTTTTTTTGAACAATATATTATTCCTGCAGCCTCAAGCTTACTTTCTCAGCTGCAAGATGTAACTGAACGTTTCCCAAGACTTACCGGGCTTGTTGAAGAGATTTGTGGCGATCTGCACGAGGCAGCGCCCTATGCCAAAGTAAGTGATTCCCTCGCGGATTAGAAAAAATATGAATGATGATATAAGTCAAGATCGTGGCCAGGATACTCTCATTGTCGCCCTGGTAGGACGTCCTAATGTTGGGAAATCCACGCTTTTCAATAGGTTGACCAAGTCAAATAAGGCCATTGTCGATCCCACCCCCGGCGTCACCCGTGATCGCCATTATGGTCCGGTTGTTTGGAATGAACGGCGGATTATCTTAGTTGATACCGGCGGTATTGAGCTTGGCACCCATGATGTTATCTCCGGCCAGATCCAGGATCAGACTTGGGCTGCCATTGAGGAAGCAGACATCATTCTCCATGTCATGGATGGTGTGGGCGGTGTTTTGTCCGAAGATTACGAGGTAGTTCGCAGGCTGCGCCGTTTGGAAAAGCCGGTCTATCATCTGGTGAATAAGGTGGATGGTCCTGAAAAAGAATTGGAGATTCTCAGCCAGTTTTATGAACTGGGTATTGATGAATTGTGGGCGATATCTGCCTCCCATGGCTTTGGTATGACCACCTTTTTCGATTTCTTTTTTGACAGCTTACCCATACCGGAAGAGCGTAGTGAGATTCCCGAGGAGGCGATCCGTATCGCCTGTATCGGCCGGCCCAATGTCGGCAAGTCATCGCTGATCAATAAGCTCTTGGGTCAGGACCGCATGCTGGTGTCTGATATTCCGGGCACCACCCGTGATTCGGTGGACAGTCTTCTGGACAGAAACGGTAAACAGTACTTGTTGATCGACACCGCTGGTATCCGGCGCAAAGGCAAGGTGTTCGAGAAAATAGAGAAATTCAGTGTTATGCGGGCCCTGGCTTCCCTGGAACGCTGTGATATTGCCCTGCTTCTCGTGGATGCCAGCGAGGGGATTACCGAGCAGGATACCAAGGTAATCGGCTACGCTCTGGATCGGGGGCGGGCTTGTCTTATTCTGGTGAATAAATGGGATTTGGTGCGTGGTGAAAAGAAGAAGGAAAAATGGATTATGGATGAGGTGGCCATGGCCACCAAGTTCATGCCCTATGCCCCCACCATTAAGATCTCGGCGGTCACTGGCATGTCGTTGACCAAAATCCTGGACACCGTGGACAAGGTCTATCAGCAATACACGGCTACTTTTTCCACCAATGCCTTGAATCAGGTGCTCAAGCGGGCCACGGAAACCCACACCCCGCCACTGCATAATGGTCGGCGTCTTAAGCTCTACTATACCACCCAGGTGGCCAGTTCCCCCCCCACCTTTGTTCTCTTTGTTAACTACCCGAAAGGTATTCATTTTTCCTATTACCGCTTTCTGGTCAACCAGTTCCGCGAAGACTTAGGCTTGATCAACTCGCCCGTCAAGCTTTTGCTGCGTGAGCGGAAACGCAAGAAGTATGGCTGAGAGAGGCCTAGAGAAAAGGTCCATCATCGAGTTCAGCGAAGGGCTGCTTTGAAACACAAAGGCACAAAGACACAGAGGTTTTTTTTGTAAACCCTTTGTGTCTTTGTGCCTTTGTGTTTAGGGAAAGCGTTTTTTGTGTGGGGAAAATCTATTTCAACGCTTCGCTGATTCTCTCCATGGCCTTGACTACATTCTCATAGGAGTTGAAGGCGGAGAGGCGGATATAGCCCTGGCCGCATTTGCCGAAACCGGCCCCAGGGGTGCAGACCACCCCGGCCTTGTTGAGCAGCAGATCAAAGAACTCCCAGGAGTCACGGCCCTGGCCATCAATCCAGATGTAAGGAGAGTTGTCGCCACCCACCGAATCAAAGCCGAGATTGGTGATTTCCGCCTTGATGTGGGCGGCGTTACGCAGATAATAATCGGTGAGCTCTCTGGTTTGTATCTTGCCCTCAGCACTATAGACGGCCTCGGCGGCCTTCTGGATGGGGTAGGAGACGCCGTTGAATTTCGTGCAATGGCGGCGGTTCCACAGGGGGTGCAAGAGCTGCTTGTCACCAAAGCTGTCAAAGGCCTTGCACACTTTCGGGACTACGGTGTAGGCGCAGCGGGTGCCGGTGAAACCGGCGCTTTTCGAGAAGCTGCGAAATTCAATGGCCACTTCTTTGGCGCCGTCAATTTCATAGATTGATTTGGGCAAGGACTCGTCGCGGATAAAGGCCTCGTAGGCCGCATCAAAGAGGATCAGGGCCTTGTTCTTGTGGGCGTAGTCAACCCAGGTCTTGAGCTCTTCCTTGGTGGCGGTACTGCCGGTTGGGTTGTTTGGGAAACAGAGGTAGATCAGGTCAACCCGTTCCTTGGGCAGATCTGGTACGTAGTTATTTTCTTTAACGGAGTCAAGATAGGTAATGCCCTGATAGCGGCCTCCGCTGAAGGTACCGGTGCGGCCTGCCATGACATTGGTGTCGAGATAAACCGGATAAACAGGGTCGGGGAGGGCTATTTTAGTGCTGGTGGTGAAGAGTTCCTGGATATTGCCGGTGTCGCATTTGGCGCCGTCGCTGACGAAGATCTCGTCGGCGGCAATGTCAGCGCCCCGGGCCTGAAAATCATTTTTGGCAATGGCCTCGCGCAGGAAGGCGTAGCCCTGTTCCGGGCCGTAGCCGTGGAAGGTGGCCTCGTTTGCCATCTCATCGACAGCGGCGTGTAATGCCTTTATGCAAGCAGTCGGCAGAGGTTTGGTGACGTCACCGATGCCTAAACGGATGATGTTCTTGTCTGGATTCTTTTCCTGGAAGCTGGCAACCCTTTTGGCAATGTCGGAAAATAGATAGGACGCCTGCAGTTTCAGGTAATTTTCATTGATGGAAATCATGGAAGCCTCAAGGGGTAAGTGTTCAAGATAGATATAAAGTATTCAGCTTCTATATAATACAGGTGCTTTTCTGTCAATTATGATGGCTTGTGCCAGAGCAGACTCTACCATAATAAGCATTGGTAATTGCTTCGGTTGCCATTAAATCCCTTGATCCAGTTGATTACTTGATTCTGTTGAGGTTCACGGCTATAATCGCGGCCATAATTGAATTGATTTGGGGTGAAATTTCCTTGGTACTTTGTCCAGGCCAGACCTTTTTTACATGAATCCGTGAACTCTTTTGATACCTATGACAAAACCTAATATTTTTCTCATCGCACCGGCCATGGATTGCAAAGAGCGGAACAAGGCCTTCGGCATCAAGCTGCCCCTTTTGGGCTATCCGGCCATCAGCCTGCCCATGATTGCCGCCCTGACCCCGGATACATTTACTGTCCGTCTGGTGGATTGTGCCAATGAGCCGGTCCCCTATGGTCAGCCCTGTGACCTGGCCCTGGTCGTTGGCCAGACTCACCACATGCCTTCGGCATACGAGATCTGTGACAAGTTATGCGCCATGGGGACCAAGGTTGTTCTTGGCGGCATGCATGTCACAGCCCTTCCTGACGAAGGTCTTAAGCATGCGGATACGGTGATCCTCCATGAAGGAGAGTCTGTCTGGCAGGATATCCTTGCGGATTTCAGCAAAGGAGCTTTGAAGAAAACCTATGAGGGTGGCCCTGTTGATCTGGCAACATTGCCGCCCATTCGGCGGGATCTTTTTAATAACACCTTCTATCATCCTGGTGAGATCATTGAAACCACCCGGGGCTGTCCAGTGGGATGTCAATTCTGCGCGGTGAAGGACTTTTTTGGCTCAAAATTTCGGGTCAGGCCACCTGAGGCTATCCGCCAAGAACTTATGGAACTCTTTGGTCCTCGGCCGCCGCAGGCAAAATGGAAGGATTGGCTGGCCGCACACTGGCATCCTGATATTCCCTATTTTGTAGAAAGGCGCCTGTTGTACGTGATGGATTCCAATTTCATATCAGAACCAGCCCACGCCCGGGCCGTGCTTGAAGTCTTCAAAGAATTGGATATCCGCTGGTACGGACATGCAAGCTTTAATCTTATGCGCGATGAAGCCATGCTCGATCTCATGGCGGAATCCGGCTGCATGAGCGTCAACATCGGCTTTGAGTCCATCAATCAAACCAATATTGATAAAATGGGGAAGCATTCCAATAAGACCGCGCGCTACACGGAATGTATTAAAGCCCTTCATGATCGCGACATCGGAGTTATGGGTACCTTTATTGTTGGCTTTGATGATGATACCCCCGCGGTCTTTGACGAGTTAGCGGACTTTATCCTGGAAAATCAGTTGGAAACAGCTTTTACCCTTACCCTGACGCCACTCCCGGGAACAGCCATATTCAAAGAGATGGACAAAGAGAACCGGATTTTTAGTAAAAATTGGCGGGATTATGATCACGGTACCGTCACATTTTTTCCAAAGAATATGACGCCAAAGCAACTGCACCAGGGCATGCGTCACGTCTGGAAACGGGTTTATTCCTGGAAAGGAATCTGGCAAAGAATTCTTAAAAAGCCCCGCATCAGGCCGTTTTTCTTTCTCCCGGTCAATATGGGATTTCGTAAATGTACGAGGATTTTGAGTTCAGAAAAGGTATGGCCGACTCCGAATCAAAAGCGGCCGAGTGCATAGCGGGCCTGCTCCAGGCTAGATCCAGACCAGAAAACAGCAAGGCAAACACTGGTATATTCCTCCCTGTCCTGCTATAGTTGCCCTCTTTGTTTTGCAGCGCATATTTTGATGATGAAAAGTTACAGGTGAACCTTAATGATCACACTTCTTGACTACGGGGCCGGCAATGTCCGCAGCGTCCGTAATGCTATTCGAAAACTAGGTTTTGAGATTCGGGATGTCGCTTGCCCGCAAGATATAGTCACGGCGGAAAAACTTGTTTTCCCTGGGGTTGGCAGCTTCGGTTATGCCATGGAGCGACTGCGTACTTTGGGCTATATTGAGCCGCTTCTGGCCCATATCAAGGCAGACAAGCCCTTTCTTGGGATCTGTCTTGGCTTGCAGACTCTTTTTGAGGGCAGTGAAGAGTGTTTGGGGGTTGCCGGGCTAGGTGTGATTCCCGGGCTGGTCAAGCGATTTAAAGATGGCGCCCTTGCTGTGCCTCAGATCGGCTGGAACGGCATTCGCATCCACAAAGAAGGTTCCCCTCTGTTTAAAGGGTTTCAGGATGAAAAACTCTATTTTGTCCACTCCTTCCACGCCCCCTTGCAGGAGACCAATAAACAGTGGGTGCTCACCACCACCGATTACGGCAACGAATTTATCTCAGCTGTCCAGAAGGGTAATGTTGCCGCTTTTCAGTTTCACCCTGAAAAAAGTGGGGAGGCCGGTCTCAACCTTTTTAAGAATTTTCTCGAAAATGATACACTTGAAGCGGTTGGTCCGCTTGATGTCAGCACGCTCAGCAAGACTAAAATTGCCCGCAGGATTATTGCGTGCCTGGATGTCCGCTCCAATGATGCCGGCGATCTGGTGGTTACCAAGGGCGATCAGTACGACGTACGGGACAAGGGTGAGGTTCGTAATCTCGGCATGCCGGTGGATTTGGCCAAGCGTTATTATGAAGAGGGGGCTGATGAGATTACCTTCCTGAATATCACCGGCTTTCGTGATTTTCCCATGAAGGACCAGCCCATGCTTGAGGTACTGCAGCGCACCTCGGAAAACGTCTTTGTGCCCCTGACCATTGGCGGCGGTATTCGTGAGTTCACCGATTCGGAAGGAAAGTATTATTCGGCCCTTGATGTTGCCGCTGAATATTTCCGTTCCGGGGCGGACAAGATATCCATTGGCTCGGATGCGGTCTATACGGTGGAGGCGTTTCTTAAGACCGGTAAGAAAACCGGTAAAAGCTCCATTGAACTTATCTCAAATGTCTATGGTGCCCAGGCCGTGGTGATTTCGGTTGATCCGCGTCGGGTCTATGTTCAAGCGCCATCTGACACCATCCATCATGTCATTAAAACAGCTTTTCCCGGGCCGCAAGGCGAGCAGTATTGTTGGTATCAGTGTACGGTAAAAGGTGGCCGCGAGGGACGTGATGTTGATGCCGTGCAGCTGGCGAAGACCTGCGAGACTCTGGGCGCTGGCGAGCTTCTGTTAAACTGTATTGATAAGGATGGCACCAACTCCGGCTTTGATCTGGAGTTCATCAACATGGTCAAGGACGCAGTATCCATTCCAATTATTGCCTCAAGCGGCGCTGGTTGCCTCGAGCACTTTTCCGAGGTTTTTGCCAAAACAAAAGCTGAGGCTGCGTTGGCTGCCGGAATTTTTCACCGCCATGAGGTGGAAATCAGCGATATCAAGGAGCATCTGCGCAAAGAGCATATTGAACCGCGTTGATATCTGCCTAGTCCAAGGTACCTCTATGAAGCGAGTCTGTTTATGCGCATTTTTTATGCTTCTCCTCCTGGCTGGGGGCTCTTTTGAAAGTCGGGCCGTCAGTCAGGATGATCTGGCTGTTCAATGCCCTCAGGCCGATAAGTATCGTCTGCAGCGCAGTTTTTATTTTTCCAACCTGAAAGAGGTTGTTAAGGCCCCGCAATCTAAAGAAGAGGTCAAGGCCCGTTTTGTCGAGCTTGCTTCCGACAAGAAATGGCGGCGACAGGCAGCCATCTCCGCGCTGGCACTGGCCGGTAATCTTGCGCTTTTTGAGCAGTTACTTGCCGAAGGAGACAGCGACGGCATTGCGACCTATGCCAGTAATTATCTCCGCGCCGATGGCAATCTTTGTATTGATCCGAAGATTGAAAAAGCCATTATTCGCCATTTTCATGATGCTCGTTTTTCCAGGGCTTTTCTGCATTTTTTCCATAAAAATCTTTATACCAGTCGCGCCTTTTTTGAGACGCTGACCCCTGTTCAATTTGATGCGGATAATCCGGATCAGTATGCCCCCATGGTAAAGGCCCTTTGTGCTACCCGCCTTGCCGGCCTTGGCCAGGAGATGCTTGCTATCGGCAAAGCGGCCTTGCCCCATAAGACACCGGTGCAGAAACGGGTTATGCCTGAGGTGCATCAGAGTCTCATTCGTTATTTTGCCAGTCAGCAGCTGCCGGTATTTTCATATTTCAGGGATGTACTTGCTGCTGAGCCCCGCAGTGAGGCGGTGGTCTATTTTCAAAACAGCTATGCCCAGACCCGAGTCGCCATATACCAAGCTCTGACCCAGTATCATGACGAGGAGTCTTTTGGCCTTTTTTTGGAGCAGCTCGGGGAACTCAGTCGGGAACCGTGGGGACCTTTTTATGTTAATGATCTCCATCAGCTACTCGGTCATCTTAAAGTTCACCCTTTGTTTCTAGAGAAAAAGGACAAGGTCATTCCTTTTGTCAGTAAAATTTTGGCTACCCCTTCCTTGCCCGGGCTCTCTGGCTTTATGCCACCACGGGAAAGGGCGGGAGAACCGGAATTTTATGATCAGCAGGTTAGAAAAGAGGTGTATGTTTTTCTTGTGGATATAGATTCCGAGGCCGCAGTGTCCCTGTTGTTCAATGAGTTGGCAAGTATCGTCATGCGGCCAATGGACGATTTTAGGGGGAGTTTAATTAATGCTTTGCTGAAGGGGTTGGTATCTCTTTCTGAAGACACGCCTGTGGATGTGGCGCGTCTGGTTGACATAATTGATGCGGTTGAGGGGCAGGGGGAGATGCTCTCTGTGGCTGAGATTCTGGGACGCCATCCCCAGCCTGTAGGTTTTAATTTTGTGTTGAATCAGTTTGACCGGTCTATTTCTGCGCAGGATACGAAGGAAAAATTTTCAGGTCAGGATCAGATTGCAGCCAAGTTATTTGCTATCCTGCTACAGTTTTCCGCTCCTGAATATCTAACACAGACCAGAAACACCATTGATACCCTTTTTTTGAAAGAGAAGCTGACAGCGGAGAGATACATTCAGATGAGTGGCACCTTGGCTGTGTTGCTTGGTGAAGATTCTCCCACCTATCTCGCCGTATTAGAGGCAAAGAAAAAGGATAAAGAGGCCAACCGGCAGCAGGAACTTGCTGCCGCCGAAGCCAGGTGGCGTCAAGAGATGGTGGATGAGTATGCTCGCCAAAGTTCCGAAGAAGGTATTGCCGCAAATATTAAGGCTCTTGCCAAGTTTGGTTCTGATGCCAAAAAAGCTGGCTACTGGCTCATTCGCGTTGGCAAACCAATTCTGGCCCAGGCCCATGCGGCCTTGGCCGAGCCTTTAGCCTCTCCAGAATTAAAGATGCAGCTCATGGTTGTTTTAGGGGAGATTGGCGATGTGTCCTCCGTACCCTTTATCATTTCCGCCGCCAAAATAGAGCCCGTCAATAGCATGGTGCTTAAAGACGCCTTGTTGTCTTTGTCCAGGATTCCTCAAACCCAAGAGGCGACCTCTTTTGCCCAAGAATGGCTGGCAATGCTAGAGAGCAGTAGCCGTGCAAAAATGAGTGCTTTGGCTTATTTTGCCAGCCATCGTGATGGTCAGGCTGGTGTTTGGAGTCGGAAATTTTCAAGTCAGGAGAACGAGCCTCCATTGCGTGCCGCAGCCCTTTATCTGGGCGCCATGCTGGGAGAGAAGGACATAAAAGGGGCGATCATGCAGATGTTGGCTACAAATCAGGACCAGGCAATAGGGCATGTTTTGTGGCGGGGATTGGCCGAAATTGCCAACAACAAAGAGTTCAAGGATGCCATGCGTACTCTGCAGGCCAAGGACCCAGAGGAGCTTAAGCAGATAGGTCAATATGTCAGATTTCGTAACAGCGAGGGGCAGGAGAAGATTGGTTTAGCTGAAGAATTATTTACGGCCAAGAGCCCTTATTATGCTGAATCAGCTATTGAGTTTCTTCTTGAAATCAAGGAGTTTGGTCTCCTTGCTAAATATTTTGAAAAAAAAGAGCCATTTGTCATGTCTTTGGAGATGGAACTGTATATGTCAACCGTGGCCCAGCGTATCTTCAGTGAAGCCAGGCGGCAAGGCTATAGTGTCGAGGAAAAAGACGGGAAAATTCACTTTCGCTCTGTGAATTGAGGTTATTTGAGCTCACTGCAATTAAGAGGAATAGATGAAGAGTTTTCACAAGGAACTGTGGTTTGAAATCCCCAGCCGAAGGGGCCTGGTAAATATTACCCCGGAGGTGGAGGCGTGCCTGGCTGAAAGCGGCATTAAAGAGGGTCTTTTGCTTTGTAACGCCATGCACATCACGGCTTCTGTTTTTATAAACGATGATGAGTCAGGGCTCCATCATGATTATGAGGTGTGGCTTGAAAAATTGGCACCCCATGCCCCTGTCAGCCAGTATCGTCATAATGGGTATGAAGATAATGCTGATGCCCATCTGAAACGACAGATAATGGGGAGAGAGGTGGTGGTAGCCGTCACTGCAGGTAAATTACATTTCGGTACCTGGGAGCAGATTTTTTATGGCGAGTTTGATGGCTGCCGTAAGAAAAGGGTGCTTGTGAAAATTATTGGTGAGTAAGCAAATGAGACAGCAGATTATTTTTTTTAAGGGGTGAAATATGTTAGGCGACGAGGTAGATAAAGAGTTGCCTGGAGGTTGATGCCTATTGTTACATGTTTGAGTGAAGGGTTGCCTGTTTACAGGTGACAGCTAACGGTTGAATGAAAAAATCATCAGCCTAATAAATACAACCAGACACCGTGACTGGAAACCGCCAACCATCAACAACTTGGGATTATTGACACAAGATCCACATATGATCGGCCTTCCCAAAAAAAAGCTGAATGAGAGTGGTAATCAAAAAATAGCATGAAATATCTCTTTGTCATCTTTGTTCTGCTCGGAGCTTTTGTCTCTCCATTATCCAAACAGGCTAGAGCCGTTACCATTGATGAGTTGACGCAGGCCATTGCCACCGCACCGGCCGAACGCCTGCATTCTTACTATGTCTACCGGAGTCGGGCTTATCTTGCCATGGGAGATGAGGGGAATGGACTGGCAGATCTTGGAGCATCATTGCGGGTGCGACCTACAGAAGAGGCCTATTTGCTCAGGGGCGAGTATTTTCACAAGACCAATAGACTTGATGCAGCCATTAATGATTATACCGCTGCCTTGCGTGTAAACAATGATTGTGTCAAGGCCTATCGCCTCCGCAGTGCTGCATATTATGACAATAAGGATTATGTCCAAGCTATTATCGATGCCTCTTCTGTCAAGCTTTACGACGATGACGATCCATTTGCCCTCAGTATGATTGAGAAATGTTATGTGCAGACCTCTCCCAGGGAACGTATTGTCATAGAATCAGATGTGGCTTCGGTCATGCGTACCCGCCAGGCGCTTCTTAATAGTGGTGGGGGAGGGACACGGTCTCGGTCTCGCCCTTCGCCATCTGGGAATAAGGTCGCTGAGGCTTCGACAAAGAAAAAGAAATGCGGACCACGCCGTAAGACGTGAGGTCGGTAATGAGAATAACCCAGGTTGGGTTATCGGCAACATGGTTCTAAAAAGAAATCCCCGGTCGGCTCTGAGCCTGCCGGGGATTTCTTTTTAGATAGTTACAACTGTCAGCCGATTGTTTGGCGACTAGCCTTTCTGAATAAAGAACCGGAAAAAACCGTTTTCCTCTTTATCGCCAAGAAATGCATGGCCGGAACGATCGCACCAGTTTGGCAGGTCGTTTTTGGAGCCTGGGTCAGTCCCCATTACTTCTAAAATTTGTCCTGAGTTGAGAGCATTAATTGCCTTTTTGGTCTTGAGTAAGGGCATTGGGCAGCTTAAACCTTTCGTGTCCAGGATTTGATCCGGGGTGATACTCTCTACATCCATTCGCAACCTCCCTTGATTTTGATGGGGTTTATAATGTAAATCTCATACACCTTTTCCTAGCAAGATTATGGCCATGGGAAGATGAGAGATTTTTTTTCTTTTCTTATTAGGGATTGGGGAAGCAGTATTCGCCCTGTTTACATGATTGTTGAAAGTGATGTATTGAGTAACTTGCTGGTATTATATATATTTTTTTAATAAATGAGGAGGTTGTGAGGATGTGCGGTATTTTGTAGCACATGAAGGGGGTAGGATGAAAAATAGCTTTAAGGGATCAGAATCTGCACCCCTACCTGGCCAGAATCTGCTTTGACCGATCAAATTATGATCTTCACTTACCTTGCGGCTGCAAGGAGAGATTGTCGTCAGCAACCAGCAGTATTTCATTATGTTTCATGGCGCCCTTTTGGATATCGGGCAGAAAACAGATAAGGCGAGGGCTGGTGCCTTGATAATGAAAGAGGGTGCGCAGTGTTGTGGGTCCAAAAAGGGCAAACTCCGCTCTTTTGAAAAAATGATTGCGATTAACGTGGCTGAAATAGGGCGGCAGATTTTGCGGAAGTTGCTGAAAAAGGCGAGCCTTGTTTTTTTTCAGGTCCTGAGGGGGAAGATGGTCTGGAAGTTTCCGGTGTCCTGAATAAAGCCAGCTCAGTTGGAGAACCTCAAGCAACGACGTTGTGTCTTGTCGAGTTTGGGCCATTTCGGCGAGGATACTGCTCATCAATTCATGGGTTGCGGCGTGCCTGAAAAAATTATGCTTGTGGCAGATGGTCAGCAAAGTGGTGAAAAAAAGAAAGCCGTTTTCGTTTTGGGCACGCAGATAGGTAAAGAGCGGTTTAAAAAAAAGACAGTTGTAGAATTTTTCCACGCATTCCCCAAGCCAGTAAAGCTCTTTGAGTTGTTCGTGGGAGAGCCACTTGTTTTGCAGGAGTTCGTAGGGCGGCTGTCTGCTGGCAACCAGGCCAAACTCTTGCTGTTGGCGGGCAAGAGGGGTGTCCGGCAGTATTTTTAGAAGACCCATCTGGATATAATGGGGGGCAAGGGCAAAAAGATCATTGAATGTCTGCTGATACGATTCGGGTGTATCATGGGGAAGTCCTAAAATCAGATCAACATGGAGATGAATGGTCTTGATGGTAACCAGTCTTTTGATATTGTCTAAGGCCTGGCTAATTTTTGTCTTTCTTGCCACTGCGGCCAGGGTTGGTTCGTGGGTGGATTGCAGGCCTATCTCAAACTGAAACTTTCCGACCGGGACGCTTTCCAGGAGCTCAAACATTTCGTCGGTAAAAATATCCGGCGAAATTTCAAAATGAAAGGAGGTGTCGGTCTGCAAGGCAAGCAGATGGCGCCAGATTTCCAGGGTGCGCTGGGGCAGGGCGTTGAAGGTCCGGTCAATAAATCGAATAATCTTGGGTTGGTATTTGAGGATGAGGTCAATTTCTTCTTTGACCTGGTTAATTTCCAGATGCCGGACACCTGTTTCACGTGCCGAGAGACAGTAGGAACAGGAATAGGGGCAGCCCCGGGACGATTCATAATATATATGGCGGTTGGCAAGGGGGCCGAGGAAGTCTGCATCCCTGTAAGGGGAAGAAAACGAAGGCGTTTTTCGGCATTGATACGTCTTTTTAAGTTGATGTGTGTTGAGATCGTCAAAAAAAACCGTGGGTAGGCCCTCTGCCTCACCTGTAACAAGAGTAAGGTTGTCAAGGTCAAGCAGTTTTGTAAGTTCAGCGGCCTCCGGGCCTCCTATTACAAGAGGGACACTTGGTCGAAGATGACTGAGGTCCTCAAGGAGGCGCTGGATAAAGGTGCTGTTCCAGATATAGACAGAGAAACAGTAACACTCTGCGGCCTCATCGGTTATCCGGGTCAGGGTCTCGAAATAGGAATCGTTGATGGTGAACTGTTGGATAGTGAGGCGGACATCGGTGATGTTTTTTTCGAAAATCTGCCGCAGATAAAATAGGCTTAAGGTGGAGTGGGTATAACGGCCGTTGCAGCCGATGAGTTTTATATGCATTGCAAACTATTTATAAAAATAAGTGAAGAATTGGGTCCGGCAGTCCATGACTGCTTGACCGTAGGCAGGAATTATTTATTTCTACCATATCATAACGGTGATTCCCCCTAATTTGTCAGGAATGTTTCTCTTTGAAAACCTTGACAATTTTCCCAGTAACTGAGTAGTATCAAACGCTAGGATTTTACCAACAATCCTTTTCAACACCTTGGGATTACTGTTTTTAAGAGTTTAACTTATCAATTAAAGGCGTCTTTTGGCCCCCTTGTTTTTTAAAATGGCCAGGGATATCTACTTAATCTTATGATTGTTCGAGCAATAGAACAGCTGGGTGCAGGCACACTCTACCATGTACGAGACCTTGGCCGCATGGCGGGTTTTCTCGGCTATACCCTTGCCGGCTGCTTTAAGCGACCTTTTCGGTTGGGAGAGCTTGTCCGGCAGCTTCGGCAGATCGGTGTGAATTCTACCCCTCTTATTCTGTTCATCGGGCTGTTTACTGGTATGGTTCTCGGTCTCCAGGGCTATTATACCCTGAGCAAAGTGGGCATGGAGGGTACCTTGGGGATGCTGGTTTCTCTCAGTCTCATCCGTGAACTTGGTCCGGTGTTGACCGCCCTCATGGTTACCGGCAGGGCTGGTTCAGCCATGTGTGCCGAACTTGGCATCATGCGCAACTCCGAGCAATTTGATGCCCTTGAGTGTATGGCTATTGATCCTTTTCGCTATCTCATCAGCCCGAAGTTTTTGGCCACCATCATTGCCCTGCCTATCTTGACCACCATGTTTGATCTCATAGGAATCTTTGGTGGCTATCTCTCCGGAGTCGTTTTGCTTGGCGTTAATCCCGGGGCCTATATGAATGGCATTGAAGTCAAGGTACTGAACGAGGATATTAGCCTCGGCATTTATAAGTCGCTGGCGTTTGGTTTGCTCGTGGTCTGGATATGCACAGGCCGAGGCTATTTTGTCCAGCAGATCAAGAATGCCGGCTTTGGCGCCGAAGGAGTCAGCAGGGTCACTACTCAGGCCGTTGTGTATACCTCCATCGCTGTCTTGCTGTGGAATTACCTGATCACGGCGGTCTTTATATGAAGCCTGCCATACGTTTTGTGGACGTGGTCAAGAAGTTCGGTGATCAGGTGGTTCTTGATCATGTCAATGTTGAGTTCTTGGCGGGAAAAACCACGGTCATTGCCGGCGGCAGTGGCCAAGGGAAAAGTGTTTCCCTTAAGCTGATCCTGGGCCTCATGGCCCCTGACAGTGGCCAAATTCTCGTGGATGGTTGTGACGTGGGTAAGCTGAGCCGCAAAGAGCTTGATCAGGTACGGGCAAAATTTGGGGTTTTGTTTCAGGGCTCGGCTCTTCTTGACTCCATGACCGTGTGGGAGAATGTCGCCCTTCCTCTTCGTGAACGCACGAAAATTAAGGATGAAGAATTGATCAGCAGGGTGGAAGGGGCTTTGGCCCAGTTTGATTTGACAGGGCATGGCGATAAATTTCCGGCCCAGCTTTCAGGCGGCATGAAGAAAAGGGTGGGACTTGCCCGGGCTACCATGCTCAAACCGGATATCGTCCTTTTCGATGAGCCGACCACAGGCCTTGATCCGCAGATTACCATGGATATCTACCGTCTTTTCTTCAGGACCCAGAAGGAGTTTGGCTTTACGTCCATCATTGTCAGCCATGATATCCCCAAGGTTTTTAATCTTGCCGATCAGGTGGTGATTTTAAATGACGGTACGATGACGGTATTTGAACATCCGGAAGATATTCAGCACTCTGAGGATCCAAACATTATGGAATTTGTTGAGCAAACCATGGGCGATGTCTATTCGAGTTCTGAGGAGCTTGAATGATTTCGCCTGTTTTTGTGCGAGTCATTAAAAATATAAGAGTACGTTTCCCTGGATCAGCATCACGATTCATAGACACTGGTAGCCATTTATGAGAAAAACGCGTTTTGATTTTATCGTTGGCCTCTTCCTGTTGGTTGGATTTGGAGCATTTGCCTATATGACAACGCAATTTGGGGAGTTTTCCCTCTTTGAGTCTGGCAAGTATTATACGATTACCGCTGAATTCGATAATGTTTCCGGCTTGAAAGTTGGCGCTAATGTCTCCATGGCCGGCGTGGTCATTGGTAAGGTGTCCGGCATTGAGCTGTCCAAGGACAATATGGCCCATGTTGACCTCTATCTGCAAAAAAAGGTGAAACTCACTGATGATGCCATTGCCTCCATCAAGACTCAGGGAATCATTGGCGATAAATTTATCAAGATCAGTCAGGGGGGGTCAGATAATATTATCAAGGAGGGTGAGCTGCTCTTTGAGACCGAGTCAGCCATCGACCTGGAAGATTTGATCAGTCAATTTGTCTTTGGCAAGGTGTAACTCAGTGATCTCTTTCGGTACTTTTTGCAAACGGGGGCTGCTTGCTGCTGTTATTGTCGTCATGCCTCTGGTCAGTTCTCTTCACGCTGCTGATGGCGATCTGGAAGCTCTGTTTGACGATGAGTTTACAGAGAAGGACGCGATCGTGGTTTATGACCCTTTGGAGCCGGTCAATAGGATTTTTTTTGTTTTTAATGACAGGCTTTATTTCTGGGTTCTGAAGCCAGTGGGCAAGGTGTACACTGCTGTGTTTGCCGACGAGGCGCTCCGGGGCTGTGTCAGCGCTGCTTTTCATAATGTTCTGGCGCCGGTTCGAGTGGTAAATAATCTCCTGCAGGGCAAGTTTAAGCAAACTGGAACCGAGCTGGCCCGTTTTGCCATTAATACTGTTTTGGGTGCTGGTGGGTTGGGGGATCCGGCGGCCGAGTCCTTCGGCCTGGACAAGGCTGATGAGGATCTGGGCCAAACCCTTGGGTTTTATGGGGTTGGCGAGGGTATCTATATCTGCTGGCCCTTGCTGGGGCCATCCACGGCTCGGGATACCGTAGGGATGGCAGGTGATTATTTCCTAAATCCTCTGCAGTATATTTTTGCGGCCGAGCCGGGAACTAATGCCGGTCTGACAGCGTTGAAGATTGAGAATGCGGCAACCTTGCATGGTAAAGATTATGAAGGGCTTGTCGCTGACGCCTTTGATCCCTATATTTCACTTCGGGACATTTACTACCAGCATCGGCGCAGTCTTGTGGCCAGCGCTGGTTCTGCTGGCTCTCAGGATATGGGGACGGAGCCCGGAAGTGGGGCAGTCGCTTACCAGGAGCAATGTCCGTCGCAATATAGTAATGCGACGTTTCGTAACCTGGCAGGGGCGCGAAAATATAAACAATGTCTGGAAAAAACGGGGGCGCAGGCATCGGTCAACCGTACCCAAAAGCAGGGGCGCGCCATGTATCTGGTTGTGTTGGATGAACAGAGTGCTTTGGGGCAGCAGGTGGCTATGGTGACAGAACGACATGGACAGAAATAATAAAATACTGGGACTTCAGGTTCTACTGGTGTGTGCTTGTCTTTTTGTTCACGGAGGTTTGGCCTGGGCCAATGATCCCCAATCTACCATGCAGGCAACTGTCGAAAATGTCATGGAGATTCTCACTGAGCCCGCTCTGGCCGGTGATGATCATTGGCAGGAGCGCCGTGAAATGGTTTCGGAAGAGGTTGCCGGCCGTTTTGATTTTGCGGAGATGGCTAAGCGTGCCCTTGCCCAAACATGGAACGAAAGGTCGAGTGTTGAACAGGAAAAATTCGTCACGCTCTTCAAGGAGATTTTAAAAGATACCTATGTCGAAAGACTGAAAACATACTCAGATGGCAGTTATAAAGTTGTTTTCGACAAGGTTCTTATCCGCGGTGATAAGGCGGTGGTCAACTCTCTGGTGACTCAGCAGGGGCGGGAGATTTCTGCCGCCTATAAGATGTACCAGAAGGATAACCAATGGTTTGTCTATGATGTGGTCATTGAGGGCGTCAGTCTGGTAAGTAATTACCGAAGTCAGTTTATCAGCGTTATCCAGAAAGAAGGATATGAGGAGTTGGTGCACCGGCTCGAAGAGAAAATTGCAGAATCTAAAAGCTCTGCAAACGCCAGTAAGGAGATAAGCTGATATGGGTTGCCGTTTGGTCAGTGATGTTGCCCTTGCCAAGAGTTTCCCCTATCTCCTGCCTGAGGAGTGCAAGATCCTCTGTTCGTTTTTGGAATATAAAAAATGCGCTAAGGACGAGGTTTTTATTCGGCAGGGCGACCCCGGTGATTTTATGGGGTTTTTGTTGACAGGCAAGCTGGCCATCAAAAAGGAGACCAGCTTCCCGGGCAAGTTTGTGTTGGTGGCAATTCTGGAAAGTGGGTCCTTGGTCGGTGAAATCTCCGTGGTGGAAGAAAATCCACGGACTGCCACGGTGGTTGCTATGGAGGAGAGTGAAATTCTCCTTCTTACCCATTCCAAGGCGCAGCAGCTTCTTGAGGCGAATCCATTACTGGCGGTCAAATTACTCAAAAAGATTATTCGGGTCTTAGGCGCCCGGCTCCAGAAATCAAGCGCCAGGTTGGCCCAGTTACTCTAGGGTTGCATTTGAGAAATGAAGGGTAGATTTCAAATCTAAATTTTTCTTTGTTATAAAAAGCTTGACATATTTAGCACTTTTTTTTAATTTGTTTCGCTTTCCAGTTATCTTTAATAGTAGAGCAGCTAAGCTGTAAGCTTGTTTCTGTCAAGCGTAAGTCTGGCTTTGAAAAAGAAGTACAATGGGCTGAATGCCTTTTAACTACGTTCGATCATTCCGTTACGGAGAATATACAATGGCCTTACCAAAAAGAAGAAAATCTTATTCAAAGACACATATGGGACGTTCCCATCATGCCCTTACTGCCCCCAAGGTTGGTTCCTGTAGTGAGTGTGGCGAGCCTAAGATGCCACATCGTCTCTGCGGTAGCTGCGGAACCTATAAAGGACGTGCAGTTATAAAACTTGACGAAAATTTCGAGTAGGTTGTTTGCGCCAAGACATTTGCTTTAATCCCTGAAGATCATTTTGGTCTTCAGGGATTTCTTCTCGTACCATTCCTTTTCAGGCAAGAAAAATGGTCTAACCACCTGTTTTGACTTGTGCTGCTCTCTATTTAGGGTTACTTTCTGCCCTGCATTGTAATTGTTACAGTATTAGCTATTTCTTTAAGTTCCTCCAGCAGTTAGTTTGTTTCCTTTGCCGTTGGTGAAGCAAACATTTTGGCCCCCTGTAAAGTTTCAGGAGGCAGGTTGCAGCTCTTGGGAACGTCACAGAGTGGAGCTGTTTGCTTGACCTTTAAAAGTTTTCTCATTGTGGTGAGTTCACGTGCATATCGCTCTTGATGTCATGGGTAGTGACCGGGGTGCTGACGAGCTTGTCTCGGGCGCTCTCCAGGCACTTCGTGAAAGTTCTATCAAGATCACCTTGGTAGGTGATGAAGAAGCGATCTCTTCTGCCCTTGCATTGCGGCGGCAGGATCCTCTCATATCTATATTCCCCACAACTCAGGTGGTAACCATGGGGGACAGCCCTATGGATGCCATTCGCAAAAAGAAAGATTCCTCAATGGTACGCGCCTTTGAGCTTCTCAAGAATAAAGAGGTTGATGCTGTTGTCAGCGCTGGCAATTCTGGGGCAGTGATGGCTGCGGCCATTAAATTTCTTGGGCGTCTCAAGGATATCAGTCGTCCGGCCATTGCCTCGGTTTTACCCACCTTGAAAGGTCCGGTTGTAATGGCGGATGTAGGCGCCAATGTCGATTGTCGGCCAAAGCATCTTTATCAGTTCGGGGTTATGGCCTCCGCCTTTTCCAAGATTATGTTCGGGATACCCGAGCCCAGGGTCGGACTGCTTAGCATTGGCGAGGAGGGGAGCAAGGGCAATGTGCTTGTCAAAAAAACCCACGAACTCCTGGCCGCCAGCAATCTTAATTTCATCGGCAATGTTGAAGGACGTGATACCTTTCAGGGAGATGTTGATGTTATCGTTTGTGACGGTTTTGTGGGGAATGTCTGCCTTAAGCTGAGCGAAGGTTTGTCAGAAGCGGTTCTTCTCATGCTCCGCGATGAGATAGCCAAGACTTTTAAGGCTAAAATGGGATATTTTTTGGCCAAACAGGCCTTCGGCAACTTCAAGAAGCGGGTTGATTATGCCGAGTATGGCGGTGCGCCACTTCTTGGTCTTAATGGTACAGGGATTATCTGCCATGGACGTTCAAACGCCAAGGCTATCAAGAATGCCATCCTGGTTGCCGGTGAGTTGGCTTCCAACCGAGTCAATGATCATATCCTGGCTAACCTAGCCCTGGATGAGGCAGGCTTGAGTTCTTCAGATCTGGAGGATGAGCAATGAGCTTGCGGGCATCCATACTGGCTACGGGTTCCTATGTGCCAGACAGGACGCTCTCCAATGAGGATCTGGAGAAGATGGTGGATACCTCCGATGAGTGGATTACCACTCGTACTGGTATAAAAAATCGCCATATTTCAGGGGCTGGGGAGTATACATCAGTTTTGGCCAGCCGGGCCGCTGAAAATGCTCTTGTGGCCGCCGGTCTTGCCCCTTCTGAGATTGATATCCTTATTGTCGCTACGGTCAGTGCTGAGATGACCATGCCTTCCTGTGCCTGTCTGGTCCAGAATGAGATAGGTGCGGTCAATGCCTTTGCCTTTGATGTCAATGCTGCTTGTTCTGGGTTTTTATACGCCTTGAGCGTGGCAGAAAAACATATTTTGGTTAATCCACAGCTCAAGATTCTGGTGATTGGCGCCGAAACTCTTTCCACCAGAGTGGACTGGCAGGATCTCAATACCTGCGTCCTCTTTGGTGATGCCGCAGGGGCCGTGGTTCTCGGCAGCAGTGAATTGGGCGACGGCCTTATCGCCGAAAAGCTGTTTTCTGATGGGTCCCTTCATAATCTTCTTTATATGGACGGTGCCCAGAGCCTCAATCCTGCCCTGAATAACGGTGAGTATCAGGGATCCTTTATAAAGATGGTTGGCAAGGATGTTTTTAAATATGCCGTCAACGCCATGGAAAATGCTGTGCGAGTGGTGCTTGGTCAGGCCGGGGTGGATATTGGCGAAGTGAGTCTTATTGTGCCACATCAGGCAAATATCCGCATCATCAACAAGTTGACCCAAAAGCTCGGTGTCGATGCGGAAAAAGTCTACATTAATGTTTCCAAGTATGGTAATACATCGGCGGCTACTATTCCTCTGGCCCTTGATGAGGCCAATCGTGAAGGGCTTCTGCAGTCAGGTGAGTATATAGTTTTATGTGCCTTTGGTGGTGGTTTCACCTGGGGTGCAACATTAATTAAATGGCAGTGAGTCTCTTGATTGAGAGTCTCTTTTATAAATACGAGATAAAGGTGTAAAGAGTGGATCATTTCCTGACCGAAGATCAGCAGATGATTGTCGATCTGGCTAGACAGATTACTGACGAGATGATTATCCCCAATCGGGCGAGGTATGACGAAACAGAGGAGTATCCTCTTGATATTGTCGAGACCCTGGCGAAATCCGATTTTTTTGCCCTTTTCGTACCTGTTGAATACGGGGGACTCGGTGGTGGTTGTTATGACTTGGTTTTGGCCTTGGAGCAGATTGGTCGCGGTTGTGTGGCTATCGCCACAGCCTATGCGGCGAGTGCTCTTGGCGCCTACCCCATTGTTGTCGGCGGCAGTCATGAACTGAAATCAAAGTATCTGCCCGATATTGCCTCAGGCAAAAAACGGGCTGCCTTTGCCCTTACGGAGTCTAATGCCGGGAGTGATGCCGGAGGTATCCAGACCACCGCCGTCTTAGATGGTGATGAGTGGGTGTTGAACGGTACCAAGCAGTGGATCACCAATGGTGGTCAGGCCCATCTTTATACAGTTATCGCTATTACCGATCCCACTAAGGGCCCTCGTGGTGCCTCCATGTTTGTGGTCGAGTCTGATGATCCCGGCTTTTCCTGTGGTCCCAAGGAAAAGAAGATGGGCATCCGCTGCTCCGCCACCACCGAGCTCATCTTTAAGGATTGCCGTATCCCAAAAGACCGGATGATTGGTCGTCAGGGCACGGGTTTTATCACCGTCATGAAGACCCTTGATAAGTCCAGACCCGGTATCGCAAGCCTTGGTGTTGGCCTGGCCCAGGCTGCCCTTGATGAGTCTGTAACGTATGCTAAGGGACGTTATCAGTTTGGCAAGCCTATTATCGCCTTTCAGGCTGTTCAGCATATGTTGGCTGATATGGCCATTGAAACTGAAGCGGCCCGCGCCCTGGTGTATGTCGCCGCCCGTCATATTGACGCCCATCCCAAGGATATGTCCAAGGCCTCTGCCATGTGTAAGGTCAAGGCTACCGATGTCGCCATGAAGGTGACCGTTGATGCGGTTCAGGTTCTCGCCGGTTACGGCTATATGCGTGAGTATCCGGTGGAGAAGATGATGCGTGATGCCAAGATTCTCCAGATCTACGAAGGAACAAATCAGATTCAGCGTAATGTCGTGGGCCAGGAGCTCAATAAAGAGTATACCTGATACGTGGCACCGGGAGGCAGGCAACTTGATGTTTGTGTGCCCTTAATTAAAAAAAGAAATTTCTGATAAAGAGCTATGAGAATTGTTGTCTGCATAAAACAAGTTCCAGATGCCAAGGATGTTCGCCTTGATCCCGTGACAAACACCCTCTCTCGAGAAGGCGTGAAATCGGTGATCAACCCCTATGACCGTCATGCCATGGAAGAGGGAGTGCGTCTTAAGGAGCAGTATGGCGGCACGGTCACCGTGGTTTCCATGGGGCCTCCTCAGGCTAAGGCCATTTTACAAGAAGCCATTTCCTGCGGCGTGGATGATGCTATTTTGGTTTCTGATCGGGCCTTTGCCGGCGCTGATACTCTGGCCACCACCTATACTCTGGCCCAGGCCATCAAGAAGACCGGTGATGTGGATCTGGTCATCTGCGGTAAACAGGCCACTGACGGTGATACTGCTCAGGTAGGTCCTGGACTGGCGGTGCGGCTTGGTATGCCTTACGTTACCTGTGTCAAGAAGATAACCGGTGTCAAGGATAAGGTCATGAGCGTCGAACGGATGATGGATGACGGTTATGATGAGCTTGAGATTGATCTGCCTGCCCTTCTTACTGTGGTCAAGGAAATCAATGTTCCTCGGTTCCCTTCGATTAGAGGTTTACGCAAGGCCAAGGCCTTTGATATACCCAGCTACACTGCTACGGACATTGACGCCGACCCGGACCAGCTGGGTTTAGGCGGTTCGCCTACCTGGGTGGTCAAGGTGTTTCCTCCCGAGCCCAAGGGAGTTCGAACCATGCTTGAGGGAAGCTTGGATGAGATCGCTGAGCAATTAGCGGACATTTTATCAGACAGCGCCCACGGCGCGTAATCTTACGGTTCTTGTACTATGTTGATTATTGATAGTGAAGCCTGTATTGGATGTGGCCTCTGCGAGGACAACTGTCCATTTGACGCCATCCATGTTGAGGACGGCAAGGCAGTGGTTAATGAGTTGTGTACCCTGTGTGGTACCTGTGTTGATCATTGTGAGGTGGAAGCACTTTCCATTGAGCGTGATGAAGAAGGTGTGGATTTGTCTGCCTGGAAAGGGATTTGGGTCTATGCCGAGTATCGCAACGACAAGGTGGCTCAGGTTACCAAGGAATTGTTGGGGATTGGTACTGAACTCGCGGCCCAGCGCGGTGTTGCCCTTTCGGCTGTATTGCTCTGTGGCAAGGCAGGGGATGTTCCGCAGCAGCTCATTGCTGCCGGTGCTGACAAGGTCTACGTCGTTGAAGATTCGGCCTTGGTCAATTTCACCGATGATGCCTACGGTAACGCCTTGGAAGATCTGGCCCGTAAATATAAACCTGAGGTTATTTTGGCTGGAGCTACTGCCATTGGCCGCTCCTTTATTCCCAGAGTAGCCACCTCGCTTTCCACCGGCTTGACCGCTGACTGCACCAATCTTGCCATTGGCGATGATGGTCATCTCCATCAGACCCGGCCAGCCTTTGGTGGTAATATCATGGCCACCATCATGTGTCCAAAACATCGGCCGCAGATGTCCACGGTGCGGCCCATGGTCATGAAGGCCAATACCCCGGATGCCAGCCGTAAAGGTGAAGTGATTGCTGAAACTATTGCCCCTGCGCGCCTGAAGTCACGCTCCCGGGTTGTCCGTACCGTGCTTAGCGAGGGCGAACAGCTGAACCTGAGTGAGGCGGATGTGGTTGTTTCCGGCGGCCGCGGCCTTGATAATCCTGCAGGGTTCAGACTTGTTGAAGAACTTGCGACCCTCCTTGATGGTGCCGTGGGCGCCACCCGTGCTGCTGTTGACAGCGGTTGGATCGGCTATCCTCATCAGGTCGGGCAAACCGGCAAGACTGTGGCCTCAAAATTGTATGTGGCCTGTGGTATCTCCGGGGCGATTCAGCATGTAATCGGTATGAAGTCTTCTGAGACCATTGTCGCCATTAATCGGGATCCTAAGGCTGCCATCTTTGATGTGGCTGATTACGGTGTGGTTGGTGATCTTTTTGAGATCCTGCCAAGGGTCATTGAGAAATTGAAAGAGCGCCGCTCCTAACCTTAGGTGGTACTATGGATTTGACTGGAAAGGTTGCTGTTGTTACCGGTGGTAGTCGAGGAATCGGCAAGGCAGTTTGTCTGCGTCTTGGTCGCCTGGGTGCCACTGTTATTATTAATTATGTGAGCCGTCCAGATGCCGCGCAGCAAACCGCGGACGAGGTGGAAAAGGCAGGCGGCAAAGCAGCTATCTACCCGTTTAATGTGGCTGACAGCGCAGCTGTGGAGGCTGCCTTTAAAAAGATTCTTGAGGATCATGGCCGTATCGATGTGTTGGTAAACAATGCCGGTATCACCCGTGATGGTCTTTTTATGAAGATGAAGGAGGAGGATTGGGATCTGGTTATGGATACGAACCTCAAGGGTGCCTTCAACTGTATTAAAGCCGTCAATAGGCCCATGATGAAGCAGCGCGCCGGCTCGATTATTAACATCACCTCGGTGATAGGTTTTGCTGGTAATGCCGGTCAGGCCAATTATTCGGCAGCTAAGGCGGGTCTTGTCGGTCTTACCCGTTCCCTGGCCAAGGAGCTTGCCTCCCGTAATATCACGGTGAACGGCGTGGCGCCTGGCTATATCGATACCGATATGACCAAGGATCTGCCTGACACGGTCAAAGAGATTATTTTAAATGAGATTCCCATGAAATCCATGGGCAAAGCTGATGATGTGGCAGCAGCAGTTGCCTTTCTGGCCTCTGATGACGCCCGTTACATCACCGGTCAGTTTATCCATGTAAATGGCGGCATGTTCATGGGGTAGTGAAAAAAACAATTCTGGTTATTGTCTGATTTTAAAAATTGAAGTACCATCGGCTCTTTTATAGTCGATTTATAAGACATCTATTTAAGGAGAACTTATTATGTCTGTTGATGCGAAACTTATTGATATTATTGCAGAACAATTGAGTGTAGATAAAGCTAAGGTTGTCCCTTCAGCTTCTTTTGTCGATGATCTCGGCGCTGACTCTCTGGATCTGGTTGAGCTGATCATGGCCATGGAAGAGGCATTTGACACTGAGATTCCTGACGAAGTTGCTGAAAAAATTACCACGGTACAAGCTGCTATTGATCATATCCAGAAGTTATAACATGCTTCCGGCCCAAGCCGGATTGACCTTGTGTCGGTGGAATCACTGTTACGCCTTATCCGTGCCATTACGATGGCACGGTAAGGCGTTTTCTGCCGTTTTAGAAGGGGAGATTCTTCGTTGACCTGCCGCGTGGGCGGGTTTCGTGATTCAAAGAGGGATATTATGGCTCGAAGAGTTGTGGTTACTGGTGTTGGCCTGGTTACACCGCTTGGTACGGGTGTAAAGAAAACCTGGGATGGACTTTGCGCTGGCAAGTCAGGGGTTGGCATGATTACCCGATTTGACGCCAGTGATTTTCCGGTGCAGATCGCCGCTGAGGTCAAAGACTTTAATGTCGAAGACTTCATGGAGGCAAAGGAGGCAAAGCATATTGAACTCTTTGTTCAATATGCCCTCGGTGCTGCAAAGATGGCTCTGGATGATTCTGGTTTTGGTGTGACCGAAGCAAACGCCACCCGGGTCGGCTCCATTGTTGGTTGTGGTATGGGCGGACTTCCCGCCATTGAAAAATATAGCCTGATCTGCATGGAACGGGGGCCCAGGAAGATTACCCCTTTCTTTATTCCCATGGTGATTCCTAATATGGCTGCAGGCCAGATTTCCATTTTTCATAAGACCAAGGGGCCTAACATGTCCACCACCACCGCTTGTGCCGCAGGTACGCACGCCGTTGGTGAAGCGTACCGCATGATTGCTGGCGGCTATTGTGATGTTGCCTTTACCGGTGGCAGTGAGTCTGTTGTCTGCCCTCTGGCAGTGGGCGGTTTTAACGCCATGAAGGCCCTGTCCAAGCGCAACGATGACCCAGAACATGCTTCACGCCCCTTTGATCGTGACCGTAATGGTTTTATTATCGCAGAGGGAGGCGGAATTCTTATCCTTGAAGAGTTGGAACATGCCAAGGCCAGGGGCGCCAAGATTTACGCAGAGATGGCAGGCTACGGTCTGTCCGGTGACGGCTACCACATTGCTGCTCCTCCTGAAGACGGTAATGGTGCCATTCGCTGCATGCAGATGGCCCTGCAAGACGCCAAGATGAATCCAGAAGATATTGATTATATCAATGCCCACGGCACCTCAACTCCCTTGAACGATGTGGTGGAGACCAGGGCTATTAAGGGTGTTTACGGTGAGCATGCCAGGAAACTTGCCATCAGTTCTACAAAATCCATGACAGGTCATATGCTGGGCGGTGCCGGTGGTATTGAAGCGGTCTTTACCGCTCTATCCTTGCATCATCAGATTGCGCCACCCACGGCCAATCTTGAGAACCCTGATCCGGAATGTGATCTGGATTATATTCCTGGCAGTGCCAGAGAGATGAAAATACGGGCTGCTATGTCCAATTCTTTTGGTTTTGGCGGCACCAATGCCGTCATTATCATGAAACGTTTCGAGGGCTGATCTGGTGAAGATTGCAATAGGTTGTGACCACGGCGGCTTTCAGCTGAAAGAGGAGATCGTTGTTCTTCTTCAGAATATGGGGCATGAGGTCGTGAATTTAGGCACGAATTCACTTGATTCGGTGAATTACCCCGATTTTGCCGAGGCCGTCTGTAAGGCCATTACCGATGGCGGCTGCGAGCGGGGTATTCTGATCTGCGGCACTGGCATCGGCATGTCCATGGCTGCCAACAGACACCGCGAGATTCGGGCGGCCCTTTGTCATGAGCTTTTTACGGCCCGGATGAGCCGTGAGCATAATGATGCGAATGTTCTCTGTCTTGGTGCTCGCGTTGTCGGGCCTGGTTTGGCCCTTGAAATCGTCTCCACCTGGGTGAACACCGCATTTGGCGGCGGACGCCATTTGAGTAGAATTGAAATGTTTTCTTAGCTAAAGAGTATTTTAGCCCACACTACAAATAAGAGAAAAAGCAAAGTGAAGATTCGTGGCTTGATATCCCCCACGGTTTTTTGTCCATGCTGTCTCATTACCTATATTCGTACATCCCATGTCATCATTAAAAAAGAGTGACCCTGAAATTTTCCGTGCTGTTCGTTTCGAGTTGGAGCGTCAAACCAACCAACTTGAGCTCATCGCTTCGGAAAATATAGTTTCGACAGCTGTCCTTGAAGCCCAAGGCTCTATCTTCACCAACAAATATGCCGAGGGCTATCCCAACAAGCGCTATTACGGCGGCTGTGAATACGCTGATGAGGTAGAGTCTCTTGCCATTGCCAGGGCTCGCAAGCTCTTTGATGCTCCCTATGCCAATGTGCAGCCCCACTCCGGTAGCCAGGCCAATATGGCGGTTTATTTTGCCTGTCTGAAGCCCGGGGATAAGGTCCTTGGAATGGATTTGGCACATGGTGGTCATCTCACCCATGGCGCCTCGGTGAGTTTTTCCGGGGAACTCTATGATTTTACCTCTTATGGTCTGAATAAGGAGACCGAGCAGATAGATATGGCCGAGGTGGAACGGCTGGCCGAAACAGTAAAGCCGAAACTCATCGTAGCCGGCGCCTCCGCCTATCCCCGTGTCATTGATTTTCCTGGGTTCAGAGCCATTGCTGACAAGGTAGGCGCTCTGTTTATGGTGGATATGGCCCATATAGCAGGTCTTGTTGCTGCTGGTGTTCATCCTTCCCCCATTGGTCATGCCCAGTTCGTCACCACCACCACCCATAAGACCATGCGCGGTCCTCGTGGCGGTCTGATTTTGGCGGATGAAGAGTATGGCAAGAAGCTCAATTCGAAAATATTCCCTGGTATCCAGGGGGGCCCTTTGGTGCATGTCATCGCCGCTAAGGCCGTGGCCTTTAAAGAGGCTATGAGTGATGAGTTCAAGGTCTACCAGAGGCAGGTGGTGGCAAATACCAAGGTCCTTGCCACGAAGTTGCAGTCCTATGGTTTTCGTCTGGTATCTGGCGGTTCTGACAACCATCTTGTCTTGGTTGATATGAATAATAAAAAGATCACCGGCAAGGATGCGGAAGAGGCCCTGGAGGCTGCGGGCCTTACTGTCAATAAAAACGCCATTCCCTTTGATACCCAGAGCCGTTTTGTCACTGGTGGTATCCGCATAGGAACCCCGGCAGTGACCACCCGTGGCCTGAAAGAAGCTGAGATGGAAAAGATTGGTGAATGGATCAATCGGGCCATTGAAAATCGTTTGAATAAAGAGGAGCTTGGTCGCATTCGGGTTGAGGTTCGCATGCTCTGCGAGGAATTTCCTCTCTACCCTGAGATTGCCAGAGATTATGACGAGTAACATGGCGCAACAACAAAGGCCTTCCTGGGACGAGTATTTTCTTTCCATCACTGAACATGTTGCCGAGCGTTCCACCTGTACGAGGCGGAAGGTGGGGGCGATTATTGTCCGGGACAAGAGAATTATTGCCACAGGCTATAACGGGGTGCCCGCCGGTATTCGCCACTGTGATCTGGTGGGTTGCCTGCGTGACCAGTTGCAGGTGCCTTCCGGTGAACGGCATGAACTCTGCCGGGGTCTCCATGCCGAGCAGAATGCCATTGTCCAGGCCTCCACCCATGGTGTTTCCATTGAGGGTTCAAGTCTCTACTGCACTAATATGCCCTGTTCAATCTGCAGCAAGATGTTGATTAATGCCAAGATTAAAACCATTTATTATGCAGAAGGCTACCCCGATGCCCTGGCCGACGAGATGCTGGCTGAGGCCGGGATTGAAGTGGTTAAACTCGATTCTGGAAAGTGAGAGCAGCGAGGATATGATATGAAATGCCCATACTGCGGCCACCTGGAAAACAAGGTGGTTGATTCACGTCTGAACAAAGAATACACCATTACCCGCAGGCGGCGGAAATGTGAGTCGTGTGAGCGGCGTTTTACCACCTATGAGCGTTTGGAAGTAACCATGCCCATGCTCATTAAAAAGGATGGTCGCCGGGAGGCATGGGAACGAACCAAGGTGGTTGATGGGCTCAAAAAAGCCTGCGAGAAACGCCCGGTTTCCATGACAGATATCGAAGAGTTTGTCGATGCCCTGGAACGTGATCTTCAGGATATGGGCGAGCGTGAAATTCCGGTGAAGCTGGTCGGGGCCAGAATTATGGACGGTCTGCGCAAGCTTGATGAGGTGGCCTATGTGCGTTTTGCCTCAGTCTATCGTCAGTTTAAAGATCTTAACGAATTTATGGATGAGCTGAAAGGCTTGCTTGGGGCCGAGGAAGATGAGGCTGGCGTCTGACTCTGACCTGCCTTTTATGAAGCAGGCCTTAAAGCTTGCCCAAAAGGCTGTTGGTCGCACCTCACCCAACCCTCTCGTCGGCGCCGTGGTGGTTAAAAACAGCAAGATTATCGGCCAGGGCTACCACCAGAAGGCCGGTACCCCCCATGCAGAGGTACATGCCTTACGTATGGCGGGGAAGAAGGCGAAGGGGGCGACGCTGTATGTCACTCTGGAACCTTGTAACCATACGGGCAAGACACCGCCCTGCACTCAGGATATTCTTAAACACGGCATAGCCAGGGTCGTTGTGGGCATGGTGGATCCTAATCCCCTGGTCTCCGGTAGTGGCTGCCATTTTCTTGAAAGCCAAGGCGTGCAGGTTGCGGGTGAATTGCTGGCTGCCGAGTGTCGGGCCATCAACCGGCCTTTTATTAAGCATATCACCACCGGCTTGCCCTGGGTCATCATGAAGGCAGGTTGTAGCCTTGATGGTCGTATTGCAGCGGCTGACGGCCGTTGTGCCTGGATTACCAGTGAGGAGTCCCGTCGTGAGGTGCATCGTTTGCGGGATAGGGTTGATGCTATCTTGGTGGGAGTTGATACCGCCCTGAACGATGATCCATCCCTGACAACTCGCCTGCCGAGTGGCAAGGGCCAGGATCCCTTGCGTGTTGTTTTGGACAGTTCGTTGCGCATGTCACCGGGGGCTGGAATGCTCAGCCAGAAATCAGCTGCCCAGACCTTGATTTTCTGCAGGGTGAACGCTGATAAAAAGAAACGGCAGGCTCTGGAAATGGTTGGTGCCAGGGTCATTGAAGTTGCAGAAACCAGCGGCAGGCTTGATTTGCGTGAGGTTTTGTTGGCCTTGGGTAAAGAGGGCCATAATAGTTTGCTTGTTGAGGGCGGTAGTGCTATTCATACCTCATTTTTGAAAGAGGGTCTGGTGGATCAGGTCAGCCTTTTTATGGCGCCGCTTTTCTTGGGTAACGGGTCGATTCCTGTTGTGGGTGATCTTGGCATTTCAGACGTCCGGCACGGTCGGCGTTTTCAGACCAGTAGGGTAAAGCGTTTCGGTAATGATGTCCTGGTTGAGGGATTTTTTAGCCAGTAGAGAATTTTTGAGTGATGGCAACGGGGCAGGCGCTCCAGACAGGAAGCACAATGTTTACAGGAATTATTCAAGGCAAGGGCCGTCTCCTCGAAAAAAGGCCAAGTGGTGGCGGCATGCTTTTTGTTATTGAGGCGGATTTTGATCTGCCCGATCCGCAAGAGGGCGAGTCCATCGCCTGTAACGGTGTCTGTCTCACCGCTAAGGAAATCAAGGGCCGCCGTTTTGCTGTAGACGTCTCTCCTGAGAGCTTGTCACGAACAAATCTAGGAGATAAGGCCACCGGCTCTTTACTAAACCTGGAACGTGCCTTACGGTTAAGCGATCGTTTGGGCGGCCATATGGTCAGCGGCCATGTGGATGGTATCTCAAAGGTCCTCTCCCGGAAGCCTGAGGGTGATTTTGTCCGTTTTGTCTTTGCAATCCCTAAAGGGTGTGGACGCTATATCATTGAAAAGGGTTCAATTACCATTGATGGCATCAGCCTGACGGTGAATGGTTGCGACACTTCCACCTTTAATGTCGCAATTATACCTCATACCTTGGAGATAACCAGCCTGGGTTCGCTTAATCAGGGCGCAGAGGTCAATATTGAGGTGGATCTTATCGGAAAGTATGTTGAGAAATTACTTTTCGCAAAAACTGCAGAGGGAGAAAATGCCTGTCACGGCATTAATCCTGCCTTTTTAGCGGAAAATGGTTTTTTGAAATAATAATATGAACACCGCGCAAGGGGTGTCCGCAAAATAAATAGGTATGTTGGTATGGCTGTCAGTTCCATAGAAGAAGTTCTTGAAGATATCAGGGCCGGGAAGATGATCATCCTGGTTGACGATGAAGACCGTGAGAATGAAGGGGATCTTTTTATGGCCGCCCAGATGGCCACCCCGGATGCCATTAATTTTATGGCAACCCATGGTCGTGGTCTCATCTGTCTCACCCTTACTCCGGATCACCTAGAGAAACTTAAAATTCCCATGATGGTCCGTGATAACACCTCACCCTTTGAGACGGCTTTCACTGTTTCCATTGAGGCAAGATCCGGTGTTACCACCGGTATTTCCGCTGCTGATCGGGCACGGACAATTCAGGTTGCTGTTGGTCCTGATGTTAAACCTTCAGATCTTGTCAGTCCCGGCCATATCTTTCCGCTTCGGGCTCGACCCGGCGGAGTATTGGTGCGCACCGGTCAAACCGAGGGCTCTGTTGATATTTGCCGGCTGTCCGGATTGACCCCTGCCGGCGTTATCTGCGAAATTATGAAGGATGACGGCACCATGGCCAGGATGCCAGATCTTGAGATTTTTGCCAAAGAGCATGATCTGAAGATTGCCACCATCGCTGATCTAATTGCCTACAGAATGCAGAAGGATACCTTGGTCCATCGGGCTGCCGAGACCAAGATGCCTACCCGTTTCGGTGGTGAGTTCAAGGCGATTGTGTATACCAACGATGTTGATGGTTTTGAGCATATTGCCCTGGTGAAGGGTGATATTGAAGCCGATGAGCCCGTTTTGGTCCGCGTCCATTCCGAGTGTCTCACCGGCGATGTCTTTGGTTCCATGCGCTGCGATTGCGGAAGCCAACTTCATGCCGCCATGCAGATGGTGGGCCGGGAGGGCAGGGGCATCATCCTTTATATGCATCAGGAGGGGCGCGGCATCGGTCTTGTTAACAAGATCAAAGCCTATGCCCTGCAGGATCAGGGAATGGACACGGTTGAGGCCAATCTTGAGCTTGGTTTCAAGGCTGATCTTCGTGACTATGGTATCGGCGCTCAGATTCTCCGTGACCTCGGGGTGCGGAAGATGAAACTTATGACCAATAACCCTAAAAAGATCGTCGGTCTCGAGGGGTATGGTATCGAAGTCGTTGATCGGGTGGCCATTGAGTGTGCTCCGGTGCCTGAAAATTTAGGTTATCTGCAGTGTAAACGTGATAAAATGGGACATTTGCTGAAATTTGACGATTAGCAGGATGTTGAGCAGGAAATGACTTCGACCTGTACCCTTAATTGATTGATTAATTCCTCCTTGGAGAGAAATAATGGCAAAATTTATTGAAGGAAATTTAAATGCGGCGGGCAAGAAGTTCGGCATTATTGTCGCTCGTTTTAACAGTTTCATTGGCGAACGCCTCCTTGAAGGGGCTATGGATACCCTGACCCGCTCTGGTGCCAGCGATGCTGATATCGAGGTTCTCCGGGTACCGGGGGCCTATGAGATTCCGCTGGTGGCGCAGAAGATGGCGCGCTCCGGGCGTTATGATGCGATAATCTGTCTGGGCGCTGTCATCCGCGGCGCCACACCCCATTTTGATTTTGTCGCCAATGAAGCGGCCAAAGGTATAGCCATGGCTGGTATGGACGCTGATTTGCCCATCATCTTCGGCATCCTTACCACCGATACCATTGAGCAGGCCATTGAACGGGCCGGAACCAAGGCCGGTAACAAGGGCTCAGACTGTGCAATGACCGCCATTGAGATGGTTAATCTCCTTGCCCAGTTTTAAGAATTAATTCCATTAAACACTCGAAGGGGCGCGTCTGATCACGAGATCGACGTGTCCTTTCTGGTTTTTACAACCAGTGAAAAATGATGAAAGGATTACGCCGAAAGGCCCGTGAGCTTGCCCTGCAATGCCTCTACCAGATTGATCAGAGCGGTAATCCTGATGCGGATATCGACATGATTATCCAGAATTTTCAGGCCACCAAAAAGGCAGTTGAGTATGGTAACCTGCTGGTGGGAGGGATTAAGACCCACCTTGACGAACTCGACACCCTTATTACGACCCATTCCGAAAACTGGCAGGTGAGCAGGATGGCGGTGGTTGATCGTAATATTCTGCGTGTTGCTTTTTACGAGATGCTCCATGTCGATGATGTGCCGGATGCCGTGGCCGTGGACGAGGCCGTTGAAATAGCCAAACGTTTCAGTACCGATGACGGGCCGGCATTTATTAACGGTATCCTGGATGCGTTCTGTAAAACCAGGGCGGTTAATAACTAAGAGGTCTGCGGCCTTATACGCGATCGTAGTCTTTTTTTATGTATCATTAAAATATTCAGAAGGGGATGAATGGCAACTCACGACGCAAAGGAAAACCTGGCTGGTGAATTTCGGCCCCATTTCGGCTTGGAGATCATAGCTGTTCTTGGGCTGGTTGTGTCGCTTTTCTTCTTGCTGTCCTTGGTCAGCTTCTCTGTGCCGGGGAGTTCCAACGAAATCGCCAACTGGGGCGGTGCCGTGGGCCAACTCTTGGCCACCGCCCTGATGAGTTTTGTCGGTTTTTCGTCTTTCTGGATACCTTTTCTGCTCATCCTTCTTTCTTTGTCCCTTTTTGTCCCTGACGCCGTTGTTAACCGCCTGCCCTATATCATTCTGGGCTGTACCGGACTCATGGTGGCTAGCTCAACCATGTTGGCTGCCATTGGTCTGCACGAAATTTCTCTTCTTGATCGGGTCTATCCCCTTGGGGGTTATCTTGGCAATAAGGTGTATGCTCTTACTGCCGCCTATTTTGGCGGACCAGGAGCGGTTCTTTTTGCCTTTGCTCTCTTTTTTCTGTCGTTCATGGTGCTTTTGCGTTTTTCTCCTTATCTGGTTTCCAGATGGATTGTTTCCAGTATTCGGGGAATATGGATTTTCTGGCGCGCCCGCCGCATTGATCATGACGAGGCACTGCAAGTAACCACAGAAGAAAAGTCCAGGCCTCGGAATAATACCAGAAAGAGAAAGGAACCCCCGGTGGATGGGCCGCGTATTATGCCGGCGGTGAAAGAACCCATCAGTCTGACGATGGATGACGATGAGAGGGAGTTTGAGCCTCTCCCTGTTGAGCCTGGTGAGTATCAGTTGCCCACCCTGGCTCTCCTTGACAAGCCCTCAAATGAGGAAGTGTTTGTCGACAAGGAACATTACCTCTCGGTCAGTATGCTTCTTGAGGCCAAACTTGATGAGTTTGGCGTGCGGGGCAAGGTCACCGGTATTTCTCCAGGCCCGGTTGTTACCACCTATGAGTTTGAGCCCGCGGCCGGGGTCAAGATCAATAAGGTTGTTAATTTGGCCGATGATCTGGCCCTGGTGTTAAAGGCTGAGAGTGTTCGGGTTGTTGGTTCCATCCCTGGCAAGGCCGCCCTTGGGATTGAGATACCTAATCCCATTCGGAAAATTGTCTACGTCCGTGACATCATGTCCACCCCAAGATTTCAACAGGCCCGTTCCATGCTTACCCTGGGGCTGGGCATGGATGTAATTGGCAATCCTGTCACCGCCGATCTGGCCCGGATGCCCCATCTCCTCATTGCCGGGGCCACCGGCGCTGGCAAGAGTGTGGCCATTAATACCATCATCTGTTCCATTCTTATGCGGGCCACCCCTGATGAGGTGCGGTTGCTCATGGTTGATCCGAAAAGGATAGAACTTTCAAGCTACGAAGGGATTCCTCACCTTCTTCATCCGGTGGTGGTTGATCCGAAGATGGCAAGTAGGGCCTTGCAGTGGGCAGTGAAAGAGATGGAGCGCCGTTACACGCTCATGGAACAAGAGCGGGTTAAAAGTTTCGCCTCCTATAACGACAGTGCTGAGGAGAAATTGCCCCTCATTGTTATTATTATCGATGAGCTTGCCGATCTGATGATGGTTTCCTCCAAGGATGTGGAAGGCTCTGTGGCCCGTTTGGCCCAAATGGCCCGGGCTGCTGGAATGCATCTTATTTTGGCTACGCAGCGCCCGTCCGTTGATGTACTCACCGGTCTTATTAAGGCCAATTTCCCAACCAGGATGTCGTTTAAGGTTTCATCCAAGATTGATTCCCGGACTATTTTAGATGCCTCCGGCGCTGAACATCTGCTGGGTAATGGTGATATGCTGTTTCTGCCTCCCGGCACGGCACGGCTGCAACGTATCCACGGCGCCTATATCTCGGAAAAAGAGACGGAACGCATTGTCGAGTTTTTAAAGAGCCAGGGCTCGGCCACCTATGATGAGTCGATGCTCAAGTCGGTTGAGGATGAGCCTGGTATTTCAGGTCTTGATGGTGAGGACTACGACGAGAAGTATGACGAGGCTGTGGCCATTGTCTGTGAGTCTGGCCAGGCCTCTATTTCAGCGGTCCAGCGCCGGTTGCGTATCGGCTACAACAGGGCGGCTCGGATCATTGAAACCATGGAACGCGAAGGCATTGTCGGCCCGGCCGACGGTGCTAAGCCCAGGGAAGTGCTGGCCCGTCGCGAATATTCCTGATTATCCCAGAGATTTTTTTCTTGCCTAATCATGGAAAGAGAAATAAACAGTAACACTCTTTTGAAAAAGGTACTACGGCATGCTGAAACGATTTTCCATTTCCCTGGAAGAGGATCTTCTCGAAGATTTTGACGAGTTTATCAAGCAGCGGAGTTATGAGAACCGCTCTGAGGCCATTCGTGACCTGATCCGCAGTTCCTTTATCAAGGATGAGTGGCAGGGGGATAATGATGTCATGGGGGTTATTACCCTGGTCTATGATCATCATCAACCCAACCTTCAGGAAAAGGTGACGGAGTTGCAGCACGCCTATCATCACCAGATCGTTTCCACCACCCATGTCCATATGGATCACCATAATTGCCTGGAGGTTATTATTATTCGGGGTAAGGCAGCTGAATTGAAAGATATGGCAAACAGGTTGAGCTCCTTACGTGGCGTCCGTGATGGTAAGTTGGCCATGAGCTCCACCGGCAAACACCTGCATTAACGTATTGGTGGTTATCCTTGGATTGTACTTGTTTTCACAAGTCCTTCCCGAACAGGCAGGAGTTCAGAAGCTTTAGCTTGGCATTTTTTCGAGTGATGATTATGGGTAAATTTTCGAGAAGCGAGCATTTTTTTTGTCTCATCTAGATCCCTTACTGGGCAATCAAATACGTGATTTCTTTTGTAACCAGGCTCCCTTAAGGGACCTTTTTTTTAGCCAGTTGGTAATACGTAATGCTGATTGGTATTACCACTAGTTCAGGAAGTAATATGCATCTTTCAGAGGGTATTCTCTCGGGGCCAATTCTTCTTGCCGGGGGTGTCTTTGCCGTTATGGGTACGGCCATCGGTCTGAGAAAAATTGATCAGGAACGGATCATGACCACGGCGCTTCTTTCGGCAGCCTTTTTCGTGGCATCGCTGGTTCATGTGCCCATAGGCCCGGGCAGTGTTCATCTCCTTTTAAACGGCTTAATGGCCTTGCTTCTTGGTTGGGGCTGCTTTCCTGCTATTTTGGTGGCCCTTTCACTGCAGGCCATCTTTTTTCAGTTTGGTGGCTTTACGGTACTTGGCGTCAATGTCGTCATTATTGCCGGTTCCGCCCTTGTCGGATCGTTTTTTTTTCGCCCATGGTTGGGTGATCCAAAGAAGAGGGCTGTGGCTGGGTTTCTGGCTGGGTTTTTGTCTGTGGCCTGTGCTGCTCTCTTTATGGCCTTGGCCCTTGTGACCACTGATCAGAATTTTTTGGTTACGGCACGGCTGGTATTTTTAGCCCACCTGCCGGTAATGGTGGTGGAAGGAATGATCACCATGTTTGTGGTGAGTTTTCTTGCCAGGGTGCAGCCCGAGATTTTGGGCCTTGATCAGCATAAGAGAGTTGGAGAAGGTTGATGACGTTAGATTTATTCAATAGCTCACATTTAAAGGTGGGCAGAGTTTTCTGGACACTCTTTGTCTTTTTCTTGCTGTTTGTTTTTGCCTCACCGGTTTATGCCCATAAAGTCCATATCTTCGCCTACGTCGATGGTGACGTGATCAAAACGGAGAGTCGCTTTAACGGCGGTCGTCCTGCCCGTGACTGTAGCGTTACTGTCCAGGGCCTTAATGACCAGGATGTGGTGGCCAGCGGTCACAGCGACGAGCAGGGTTTTTTTCATTTCCCCGTACCTGAACACGGAGGCGATTTTGATATTGTCGTTACCTGTGGAGATGGCCATCGTGGCGCTTGGCGCCTTGAGGCTGAAGAATATCTCTCTTCCAACGTTGAACCTGTTGGTCATGTTCATCAGCAACCGCAAACCACAACACTGCCCCATGACAACAATGAAGAAGCGCTGAGGAAAATCATAGGAGAAGAGGTGGATAAAAAGCTTGCCCCTCTGCGTCGTGATCTTGCCCGGCTTGCAGAAAAAAAGACAGACCTGCATGATATTTTGGGAGGTATCGGCTACCTTCTTGGCCTGGCTGGATTGGCCGCTTATATGCAGTTTAAAAACAGAAAATGAGGTGTAATCTTGAACACCATTTTTTTGCCATGAATAACCTATGAATCTCGAATGTTTTAGTTCTGGCAGTTCCCTTATGCATCGGGCTGATGTGCGCTGCAAGATAATCAGTGCCTTTTTTTTCAGTCTGGTGGTGGCACTCTGTCACACCCTGTTTGCCCCGGTTTTTGCCCTGCTGATCGCAAGTGTCCTGCTTTTTTTGGCTCATCTGCCTTATATGAAGGTGCTAAAGCGTCTGCTGATGGTGAATGTCTTCAGCCTCCTGTTCTGGCTGACTCTGCCCTTTACTGTGCCCGGGCCACTTTTTATGGAGCTTGGGCCTCTTGTCATCAGCAGACCAGGGCTCGCTCTTGCCGCCCTGATAACCCTGAAAACCAATGCCATAGTTCTTGTGGTTCTTGCCCTCATTGCCACTTCAGGAGTGGCCAAGATTGGCCATGGTCTTGCCGCCCTCAAACTTCCAAGTCGTTTCTGTATGTTGCTTCTGTTTACCTATCGTTATATCTTTGTTCTTCACCAGGAGTATCAGCGCTTGCGGCGGGCCGCCCTTTTGCGAGGGTTCAGGCCAGCGACGACCATGCATACCTATCAGACCTATGGCAATCTGTTGGGGATGACTCTGGTTAAGAGTTGGCAAAGGGGGGTAAGGGTTCAGCAGGCCATGTTGCTTCGGGGTTTCCAGGGCAGGTTTTATGTTTTGGAGGGCCGGAGGCTTGCTGCTTCCGATTTGGCCCTCGTTGCCCTGGTTTTTCTCAGCGCTTGCGGTGTTGTCTTCATGGAACGGCTAAGTTCAGGAGGGGGGTGGTCATGACCACTGTGTTGCTTGACGATATTTCCTTTAGCCATCCGGACGGTGGCCAGCTTTTTCACCATCTGCACCTTGCCATCGGTTCCGAGCGTGTCGGCTTTATAGGTCCGAACGGAAGTGGTAAAACCACCCTTTTTCATATCATTATGGGATTGATTAAGCCTGATTGCGGTCGGGTGGTTATGGATGATAAGGTTGTTGCTGACAGCAAGGCCTGGCGGCAATTGCGCCGGCAGATTGGCTTTCTCTTTCAGGATGCCGATGACCAGCTTTTCTCGCCCACCGTGCTTGAGGATGTGGCCTTTGGGCCACTGAATATGGGCTGCGATGGTCCGACTGCCAAAAGCAAGGCCATTGCCACCCTCAACAGTCTTGGCTTAGCCGATTTTGACAACAGAATAACCCACAAGCTTTCCGGTGGTGAAAAAAAACTGGTGGCCTTGGCAACCATTCTGGTTATGGAACCGGACATTCTTCTGCTCGATGAACCGACCAATAATCTTGATCCTGCCACCAGAGAACGTCTCGTCGCCATCCTTGCTAAGCTGAACCTGCCCATGGTAATAATCTCCCATGATTTTGATTTTCTCGCTAAAACCACGGATGTCATATATAGCCTGGAGCATGGCCACCTTCACAAGTCGGAGTCTATCCATCTCCACACCCACCCCCATGCCCACGTTTATGGCGATCATCCCCACGACCATGGTGGTTGAATGATACCCTTTGCTAAAGATGAGATTGACTTTGGCTGTGATGGCCATGTTCACACCAAACTCTGCCATCATGCTGAGGGAGAGATGGATGAGTATGTGGAGGCGGCCCTTGCCTGCGGTCTCAAAGAGATCATCTTTCTGGAGCATTTTGAAACGGGTATCAACTATTCGGAGTCAACCTGGCTTTCGGCAGATGATTTTGTCTTCTACCAAGAGGAGTGCCAGCGTCTGGCCGAAAAATATGATGGCCGGATTCGGGTGGGGGCGGGGGTTGAAGTAGGACTCAATCCGCAACGACTCAATGAGATCAGGGATTTTATCAGCTCGTACCCGTGGAACCGGGTTGGCCTTTCCTATCATTATTTAGAAAGTAATGGTGAACACGTCAACATGCTGAGTCGAAAACAGGAGAACATCAAACGTTTTGACGCCCTGGGCCATGAAAAAGTCCTTACGCAATATTTTAATGATCTCCTTGCAGGTCTTGAAAAACTTGAGGTGGATGTGGTTTGTCATCTTGACGCTCCCCTGCGCTATTGTCATGGTGTTCAGTTTGTCACGGAGCATTTGTATCTCATCGATGATATTCTGGTTGAGATGGCCAGAAGAAAGATAGCCCTTGAGGTAAATACCTCTGGTTTTACAGTGCGCGGTGAGCCGTTTCCAGGGGCAGGGATTATAGACAGAGCTCGGAGGTGCGGCCTTAGATTTGTGGCCGGCTCTGATGCCCATCGTCCTCAGGATGTTGGGCGATTCTTTGATCGGCTGAAAGGGGTACGTGGCGGTCCGTTGCCTGTTCCGTATTAAGAGGCGAGTCGGTGCTGGATATAAAAAAAGCCAGGTAACAGAAGGAATCTGTCACCTGACTGGTAAGTAAGCGTAAAAAAAGGTGTTACGAGCAAAGGGATGAGGTGAGATCATCCCTCATCCTGTTTTCATGATCCCTAGCTCAGGGTGATTACCAAAGGAATCTGATGCAGACTTTTTGAGGTGGATCGCGTCGAGCGCAGGCTCCAGCCTGTGGTTTGATAGGTATCCCCCAATATCTTGTCTACCTCTTTGACCACGCCGTTAATATTGATGACGGGATGACGGGAAAAGACCTCGGGTAGACCATAGGTGAGGTTGCAGGCCAGGCAGCAGCCAGGACGCTCATGAAGGTTGAGCTCGAAATGGAGTTCCTTGGCAGACTGGTCAAAGCCTGTAAATTTCAACTCGATATCATAGGCACCTTCGCTGGCATCACCAAAGAGGGCATCGAAAAAGGCATCAGCCTTTTCGGGGGGGAATATTTTCCTGCATACCTCATCGCTAAAAAGTGTCTGCATATCTGCCATAAATATTCTCCGTCGATCTTTTTAAATTTCTGGGAAATCCGATTTTTTTTGGGTGTGGGATAAAGACCACCACGAACAGGTGGCCCAAACTGAGGGAACAAACTACCCTGATCGTCCCATGGGGTCAATAAAAATAAGGTGGCAAAGCTGCTCTGTGACCATCTCTCTTCTTCAAAAACAAAGGGTCCTATGGTAAGGTGACGCCATGCGTCAACCATCTCTATTTTCACAGGAAGCCAAGCCACAGACCTCCGGCCAATCGCCAAGCATGTCTGGTCTTAATTCCTCCCAGCTTGAGGCTGTTACCACCACCCAGGGTCCGGTATTGGTAATCGCCGGGGCGGGCAGCGGCAAGACCCGTACTTTGGTGCACCGCATGGCCTATCTGGTGGAACAGGGCGTGGCCCCGGAGTCCATTTTGCTTCTGACCTTTACCCGGAAGGCTGCCCAGGAGATGCTGAACAGGGCCGTGGTGCTGATGGATGATTCCTGTCAGGGGGTGATGGGCGGTACTTTCCACGGCGTGGCCAACCTTCTGCTGCGGCGCTTTGGGCGATATATTGGCTATCCATCTAATTTTACCATCCTTGACCGGGGCGATTCTGAAGGCATTATCAATCTGCTCAAGTCATCCTTGGGCTTAAGCGGTGCCGGTCGCCGTTTTCCTTCTAAACGGCTCATCATCAATATGATCAGCGGTGCCGTTAATAAGAATATCGATTTTAACCAGTATCTGGAGGATCGCTATTTTCACCTCGTAGAGTTCAGCTCCGACATAAACACCATCCGCGAGCATTACCATAATTTCAAGAAAGACCATGCCCTCATGGATTACGATGACCTGCTGGTCAAATTCCGTGATCTGCTCCGCGACCATCCTGAGGTGCGCACCGAAATCTCCAACCGTTTTCATTATGTGATGGTGGACGAATATCAGGACACCAACCGTATTCAGGCCGAGATTGTTTCCCTGATCAGCAGCAGCCATAATAACGTCATGGTGGTGGGTGACGACGCTCAGTCCATCTATAGTTTCCGCGGTGCTGATTTTAAGAATATCATGGAGTTTCCGACGCTTTTTCCTGGTACGTGCATTGTCCGCCTTGAGGAAAACTACCGTTCTGCGCAGCCCATCCTGGAGGCCACCAATGCCATTATTGCCCAGGCCACTGAGAAATACGCCAAGACCCTGTTCTCCAATATTCCCGGCACGGACAAACCGTACCTGTTTCGGGCCCGGGACGAACAGGAGCAGGCCCGCTATCTTGTCGAGAAAATAGAGGATTTTCAGAGGGAAGGGGTGTCTCTTTCTGAGATGGCCGTTTTGTTCAGGTCAGGGTTCCATTCCTATAAACTTGAGCTTGAACTTGCCAACCGTCATATCCCCTTTGAAAAACGGGGCGGCATGAAGCTCACGGAGTCAGCCCACATCAAGGATGTCCTCGCCTATTTACGGGTTATCTGCAACCCGGCCGATCATTTATCCTGGAATAGGATTCTCCTGCAGATAGATAAGGTCGGCCCGAAAACAGCTGAGAAGATGCTTGCTGCCATTCGCGCGGGCAGCAGCCCTTTGCATGCCCTGGAGAATTTTAAGGCGGGCCCTGTTTGGCGGCAGGGCTTGGAACGCCTGGTGGATAATCTTCGGGCCCTTGCCCGCCTTGATCGGCCCGGCGCTCAGCTTGAGCAGGTTCTTGATTATTACCGACCTATTTTTGAGCGGATATTTCATGATGATTATCCGAGCCGTAGCCATGATCTTGACCAGCTCTCCGAGTTGTTGACCGGCTACGAAAGTCTGCAGGATTTTATTGACGCCACAGCCCTGGATCCCCCGGAGGAGTCAAGGCTGCAAAATGCTGGTGGCGAACGCCTGATTCTTTCCACCGTCCATTCCGCCAAGGGCCTGGAGTGGAAAAAGGTATTTATTCTGAATCTGGTGGAGGGGAAATTTCCATCCGCCCAGGCCCAACTCCCGGAAGAGCGGGAAGAGGAACGCCGCCTTCTCTATGTGGCCGCAACCAGAGCCCGGGAACATCTTTTTTTCATCGCCCCGAGACTTACCACCGGGCCAGACCGGATGCCTCAATCTGCCATGGTCAGTGAATTTATCTCAACCATGCCACGCGGTCTTCTGGCAGGGCCTGGCATGATGGGACACGAGGCACCGTCCTTTCAGGCGCCATCTTCGTTTGGCAGCGGCCAGGGCAGGGCGGTGGTAAGCGAAGTGCCTGCCATCGTCGAATTTACTGCCGGCCGCGCGGTGCGGCATAATTTCTTTGGTGAGGGCAAGGTGATAAAGGTGGTTCCACCCAAGACGGTGGAGATTTTTTTCCCTCGGCATGGATTAAAGCAATTGCACCTTGATTATGCCAAGCTGGAAATCTTATAAATTGTCATTTTGTGGGTTTTTTTGAGGTAAAGATATGAAGGAAGAACGTAAGGATCTCCTGATCATCCTTGTTGTGGGTATCCTGCTTGTGGTGGCGTATGTTCTGAGCGGTATTTTTATGAAACAGGAACCGAAGAGTATTGATGATGAGTTACGGCCACCGGTCAATCGACTTGAAAAGATCAGAGAAGGTTTTGTGGAGAAGTAGGGTGCGCCTTTGTTATTTGTTTTTTAAAAAACCTCTCAAAAAATAATCATGTCTGCACAAAGTACTCTTATCTATATTGAGGCGCGCTCTTGATGGATTATCAGCAGGCTTGGGCCTATCTCGATAAGCTGCAGTTTTTTAAGATCAAACTTGGCCTGGATTCCATGGCCGGATTTCTCTCCCAGGTGGGTAATCCCCAGGAGACCCTCCAGTGCATCCATGTGGGCGGCACCAATGGCAAAGGTTCGGTGTCCATGAATTTGCTCACCCTGTTACAAGGTGCGGGTTATAGGGTGGGCCTCTATACCTCTCCCCATTTGAGCTCGGTACGGGAAAGGTTCCGGATTAATGATGACTACATCTCTGAGCAGGATTTCGCCGCCATCGCCTCTGAGATTTCGGCAGTTCTTGGCGACAATCAGATTACCTATTTTGAATTCACCACGGCCCTGGCCTTTCTCTGGTTTGCCAAGCAGCAGGTTGATCTCGTTATCCTTGAAGTGGGGCTCGGGGGGCGTCTTGATGCCACCAACGTTGTGCGCCCACTGGTTTCGGTGATCACCAATGTTTCCATGGATCATGAGGCTTATCTGGGTACGACTCTGGCTGCGGTTGCCTTTGAGAAGGCTGGGATCATTAAATCAGGGGTGCCGGTGGTAAGTGGCGTTGGCGATGATGTCGGCCGTGAGGTGGTGGTTGCCCGTTGTGCAGAGATGGGCGTAGAGCTCAGGCTTCTAGGTCGTGATTTTCATCATACTAATGATGGTAACGGCAGGTGGACCTATCATGGCGTTACGAAAAGGATTGACGAGCTTACCTGTGGGATGCGTGGTGACTATCAGCGCGACAACTCATCCTTGGCCCTCGCCGTTTGTGAACTCCTTGGCGGTATGGGCTGGCCCCTTGCTGATGATGTCATGCGTGAGCAGATTGCCAAGGTGTACTGGCCGGGACGGCTGGAGTATTTTTGTCTGGACAGTGACGGCAACAGGCTGACCGACGAGAATCGGTTGGCAAGTGACAGGCGATATCTTCTTGATGGCGCCCATAACCCTGCCGGTATGGAGAGTTTATGCTCAAGTCTGGTCAACGAATTTACCTATAAACGGCTGGTGTGCGTCTGGGCGGTGATGGCGGACAAAGACATTGCCACAACCCTTGCCACTATTTCTCCCCTCTGTGACGTTTTGATCTTTACCAGGCCAGAATCAGAACGTTCTGCCACTCCAGCTAAGCTCCGTGCTGTTTTGGGCCCGTTTGAGGGTGAAGTTTATGAGGAGCTCAGGGTGGTAGATGCCCTGCACAGGGCCAAGGCTCTCGCCACCAGTGATGACCTTATCCTGGTGGCAGGTTCTCTCTATCTGGTTGGTGCGGCGCGGCGTTATCTTCTTGGTGAGATGGTGAAATGACAAATTTTTATTTTGACGGGGTGGATGAAAGCCTTATCCGACAGGAGCGCGATAAGGCGCGGAAGCTCCGGAGAAGCGGCTGGTGGCAAAAGAAGATTGCTGACGGCATCTGTTATTATTGCGGTGGGCATTTTAAGGCAAAAGAACTGACCATGGACCATCTCACCCCCCTTGCGCGCGGGGGGACAAGCAGTAAAGGCAATCTTGTTGCTGCCTGTAAAGAGTGCAATAATAAAAAGAAAAGTCTGCTGCCCTATGAATGGGATGAGTATATGGAAACTATCCACCAAAACAGCAAGAACGAGTAAAGGTCACCGGGGAAAGATATTTTTTTCAAGGTGACCTTGTGAGATTTTAACAGGCGCAGCCGGTCACCATTTTTTCGGTTGCCTCCAGTTCGCCTGCCTCTCCCATACATATGCCGATCTCCCGCGCTGTTTTCACCCGGTTGCCATTCACCGGCACCTTCTTTCTCTTCTTGATGGCCTCAGCCAACGGCACCGATGTCATGGAGTCGCCACTTAAGGCCACCATATGATCAAATTTACCTTCTTCAGCAAGACGGACGGCCATGGCCCCGAAACGTAAAGCCAGCAGCCTGTCGAAGGTGGTGGGTGAACCGCCCCGTTGAAGATGGCCTAAAACCAGAGAGCGGGTATCCTTGCCAGTGCGCGCTCGAATCTCTTTGGCGACCCATTCGCCGATGCCGCCAAGAATTTTTTCCGCCCTGCCAATTTCACCATTTCCCTTGTGGATGACCTCTTGATTTTGCGCCTTGGCGCCTTCCGCCACAACGACAATGGCATAATCTTTTCCGTGGAGTTCGTTGTCATCAAGTTTTTTACAGACCTCATCCATATCAAAGGGGATTTCTGGGATTAAAATAATATCAGCACCACCGGAAATTCCGGAATTCATGGCTATCCAGCCGGAATCACGGCCCATGACTTCCACCACCATTACCCGGTCATGGGATTTTGCAGTGGAGTGAAGTTTGTCCAGTGCTTCGGTGGCTGTGGAAACGGCTGTGTCAAATCCAAAGGTGAGCTGGGTGGCCTCCAGATCATTGTCGATGGTCTTGGGTACGCCAATGACAGGCATGCCTTTTTCAATGGCAAAACGGTGAGCGATTTCCAGGCTGCCATCACCACCCACAGCAATATGGCAGCCGAATCCCATACGTTTGAAGTTCTTCATAACCCGGTCGGAAACATCATGAATCTCGACCTCGCCGGCTAGATTTTCGATGGGCATCGCAAAGGGATCGCCCTTGTTTGTGGATCCAATGATGGTGCCGCCGGTTGAGGTGATGTCCGCCACCATCTCAGGGGTCAGGCGCACCATCTCATCAAGGTTCAAGAGACCAAGATAGCCGCTGCGGCTCCCGTATACTTCCCAGCCCCGGGCATGTGAAGACTTAACAACTGCATAGATAACGGCATTCAGTCCTGGAGCATCACCACCGCCAGTTGAAATAACAATTTTTTTCATAGCAATCACCCGGTGTGGAATTGTAAGCAAAGAGATATTTAAAAAGAAGTGAGAAAGTAGTTTCTAGGTGATTATAGGAAATGGATGCCTGTCAGACAAACCTTTAAAAGAAATTATGGAAAAAATAATTTATTTTTGGGAAAGTCATCTGATTGACATCGTTTAAGTTTTCTCTTAAATTGTAAAAAATAGCATAAATGGGGCTTGCTTCTGGTGACCAATGGATTATTGTGTTAACTATTGTATGCAACAAAGGTGTTGCTAGTAGCTGCTTCCATTGTTGTTTTATCTTCGATAAAAAATATGAACGGACCATATCTGGCAATTCATAGGAGGATTTCATGTTAAAGATTACCGATAAGGCTATTGAGAACTTAAAGTCCTATCTGGAGCAGAATAAGATTGATTCTGCTATCCGGATAGCGATGATGCAGGGCGGCTGAGCTGGCCCTTCACTGGGATTGGCTCTGGATGAGCCAAAAGATAATGACGAAGTAGTCGATCAGGAAGCATTGAAGTTTCTGGTTGAAAAAGGCTTGCTACTCACCTGCGGCGAGATTCTCGTAGATTTTGTTGAGGCAGGTCCCCGTTCAGGTTTTTCCATTACCTCAAAGATTCCTTTGGCAAGTGGCGGCGGCGGTTGTAGCAGCGGCTCTTGCGGTAGTGGTTCCTGCGGTTAAGCAGAAAGTTCATTTTTGCGCATAAAACTGAGTTGAGCAGTTTGTCCGCTCAAACGAAACGTATACCCCTCAGGTAAGCGCTAGACTCCGAGGGGGTACTGAAAAGAGTGCCCTTGTGGCATAAAAAAACCCGACCTGATTACAGGCCGGGTTTTTTTATGCTTTTTTCTTGGTCTGTTAGTTCTCGGCAGAGTGTCTCCTGCCATTTTTCAATCTGTTCCCTATATGGTTTAGCATCCGATTCCATCCCGCACGACCTGCAGGAAGCAGTGGCCTTTGCTCAACGCCCCTTTATGGTGACCGGTCCGCCACAGAAGAGGCAGCGTAAAGATGCCTCCAGGTTGGGCGTGGTCGTTTCACTTTTTGGGGTAGGCATATTTATATAGATGGCAAGCAAAAAAAAAGGGACTCAGGCGTGGCCTGAATCCCTTGTTTTATTATAAATGGGGTGAGCGATGGGACTTGAACCCACGACCTCCGGAGCCACAATCCGGGGCTACCACCAGCTGAGCTACGCCCACCATGCATTTTCGCAGCTAAGGCGTACGAAAAGAACAATCGGTATATAATAGATTGATTTTCTTATGGCAAGGGGAAATCTCTGTCTTAAAGATCCTTGCCGCAGTGTTTACATTTAGCAGCCTTGTTCTTGACGATCTCCATACAGTCAGGACATTCCTTCATGTAATTGTTTTTAAGAATTCCAGTAATAGCCTGTTTTCTTTGAACTTCCAGGTCACCGTTTTTGTATTCAAGGTTGCGCAGGGCATCAATACAGGAAATATCGTTGAGATGAACAAGGAGGCGGCTGGCCTTCATTTTATTATTGAGGCTTGCCTTTTCATCTAAAAGAATACCCATAACCGGAGTGAGATTCTTGTCGGCAACACAGGTGTCAAGCTGTTTGACCCACTCGCACTCCTGCTGATAGCGTTTATTGGCCGCCATGATTACTTCGGGATCGAGAACACTGCCGGTGAAGGCCATTTGATTGCCCACCATCATCAGTTCGCCTTTTTCCTCGTTGGCAAGGCGCATATAACGATAAGAACCGACATGACCGTAGGCAGCTTCAATATGCTCCCAACCCTTAACATAAGGCGGGCATTCGTCATTAAGACAGACAAACATCACCTCAGCGCCCCAGCCAAGGCCGTCACCAATGTGAAAAGGCGGGGTTTCGCAGGGGGATAACCTGGTGTTGCAGTTGGGGCAGTAAAATTCCATTTCACAGTAACGTAAACAGTCGTCTGCGTTGAGCATGGATAAATCTCCTCTTGGTTGACCCACGCATTACGGGGCTCATGTATGTGCAGCCTTACTGAAATATAATAACAGAGCAGTCTGTCAGTCTGGAGAAGGCACGAAGTTTTTGATATTAAGCACTGATATCTACACGATCAAGGCCGGAAAAGCAATAATTGGTACTTTGGGGAAAGAAAAGGCGGTGGAGAAAAGAGGATGCTGGGCGGAAATAGAGGTAAAATGGAACACCTAAGCCCTGCGGGTGTGGTTGGTGAAACCTCACGGGTCTGGAGCAGGTATTTCCAGGGTGGTAAGCAATACACAATGCGACAATTGATCTCTCTAGGAAGAGAAGGGTTCCTCTCATTACTCCTTACTCTTAAGTGTAAAGAGTCTGTGGACTACAAAATCTGACAATTTCGTCAACTGAGAAGAAGAAAGGTTGGTAAACCTGACTCCGACCTCGCGTGTAGAAAGATCAGTTGATGGGAGGATGGGCCCTGAATCAGTAGAAGAGACAACTTTGCAAGGCAGGTTGTCTATGTATTGATCGCCTTCATTATTCAGCAGTGATATCTTTAATGATTTTTTTAATGAGTCACCAGGGCGGAGTAAATATTTTATACGCATGCCGCCCATACTCATATTGATGACGGAACCCAGATTCATGTTGTTGAGGGCAACGATGTTGTCTAACGATTTAAAACGATGATGTTGTCGACGTTCTTTGTTTGTGTCCATCTGGAGCGCCTCCACGATAAAAAATGCGAAAGAAACTAAAAAAAATAATAAAACAGACTGACCTAAAGATCAACCTGGTAGCAATAAAAGTTCAGTGTGGTTTGTGTATGAAGTGCTGTCTGATCACCAAAGGGAGATGCGCAAAAGCAAAAGCCCGTTTTTTTTAAGCTGCGGGCCGGAAGGAAGAGGGGGGAGTGCGGAAAAAGGGCAGCAGGTGCTCACGAAAGAGACTCTCGAGGTGACAGCGATAAGCAGCTTCAGTGAGGCCGGTTAGTCGTATTTGTCAAAATCAGGCATAGACTAAGGTGTTGTGGAGGACAAAATCTGCTAATTGGTTTATCTGGGCAGAGGTAAGGTCATCAAACATGACGCCTACTTCCCGGACAAAAAGATTCTGGGGCATAATGCTGGGGGTGAAATCAATGGAAGAAACAACTCTACAGGGCAGCTTATCGATATATTGATCCCCGGTATTATTCAACAGGGCGATATCAAAGGCATGGTGAAAGGGGTCGTTGCGACGCAGTAAATATTTGATGCGCAGGCCGCTCATGCTTACATTGATGACTTGGCCAAAACTCGAAGTATTGATGGCGAGGATGTTGTCGAGAGCTTCGAATCGTTGATGTTTTCGGCGTTCTTTGGCAATGTTCATCTGGAGTATCTCCAATCTGCAAAAAGAAGATTTATAAATCTATTTCAGAAATGTTACTAGAAGTTTTGGTTGAGATCAACTCGTTTGTTAGATGGTGAGTGGGGCCTTAAAATAAAGATCTGGGGACAAGCGGGAGATGATCAGTTTAACGAGGTTCGGCAGCTTTTTTTCTGCCTTAAGCAAAAAAGAAAAACACTTCTTCAGATGCTGGTTACTGGAGCCAGGGATGGCTTTTGATGATCTGGAATACTGGTGGTCGACAGTTCGTAAAAAAAGACCTCGACCCCATGAAGGAATAGATTTTTTCTGTTATGAAGACAGCTTGGGGAAGGTTCATTATCTGACGCAGCATTTAGTGCCGGCCCCTTGTCATGGTCGGGTTGTTGCCTTGTGTCCTGATTTTCTCGGGCAGTCTGTTTTTTTGCATGCCGAGAAGCAGGAGGGGACGAGTGGTATGTATGTCCTTGCCCATATCTCCCCGCATGTGCATGTGGGGCAGATATTGCACGAGGGAGATGGGGTGGGTCAGGTTGCAGCGGCAAAAGGTGACGTGCCTGCTCATCTTCATGTTTCATTTTTACAGGGAGACTGGCGTGATTTGCCCGAGAACTTGAGTTGGCCAGCAATCCTGGCTCAAAAAAAACTGCGGTTTGTCCGGCCTTTTTCAGAATAAATCTTTAAGCGATGGAAGAGTAATAATGGCAGATAAGGATAAAAAAATGGCGAGGAGTTTTATCCCGAGCCTGCGGGAAGGTGTTGATCTTGTGCGGATGATTTTTTTTAAGCAGATGCGCGATTATTTCAGTGAGAGTTCACCGGGCGAGGAGCCACAGTTTTATGGCATGCTGGCTGCTGCGGTGATGAATGAGCTCTTTGGCACGCCAAATCCTGAGGATAAGTTTGTTGCCTTTGCGGCTTGCAACAGGGCGAGGATTGATGCGGAACTTGCCGGATTGGTCACAAATTTCAAGGAACTCCGCATTCCCCTAACCGATGCCCTGCGTATCCATTATCTCTGCAATTACCAGGAAGGCATTGATGGCGACGAGGCGACGGTGCTGGGCCGGGCCCGGGATTTGGGAGTTCTTATTGAGGAGCGTGACGTGCCGCTGCCAAAAGGCTTTATGGAGCTTGTCTACAGAGTGGGTAAGGCCCATGGCCTCATTAATGAACAGGAACAGGCACCGATCTGAACGCGGTGTGATTTTTCATAGGAAGCTCGCCTAGGGTCGCCTTTAATATTCTCATATTCAAGGCGACATTATGCTCTTTGAACCCTATTCAGCCTGTTTTTTTTCAAGCTCATCCCAGCGTAGGTACAGAGCGTCGATTTTACCCTGACATGATGTGAGCTCGGTGCACCAGTGGTTGAGAGTTTCCTGATCTGCCATAATCTCAGGCGCCACCACCTTTTCCCGGCAGGTCGCTAGCTGTTTTTCAGTCGCAAGAATGACCCCTTCAATTTCAGCGAGTTCTTTTTGTTCTTTGTAGGTGAGCTTTTTTTTCGCCACCTGTTTTTGCTTGGTCACCACTGTTTTGGTCTTTGGCGGTTCCTTGCTTTTGTCAAGATTTGTCAGCCACTGGCGGTAATCGCCATACAGGGTGGCTGTGTGGTCTTGTTCATTGAACCCGATGATCTGGGTCGCAATGTTATCAAGGAATGTCCGGTCGTGGCTGACCAGCACCAGCGCGCCGGGGAAGTCCAGAAGGTTTTCCTCAAGAACATTAATGGAGCTGATGTCAAGGTCATTGGTGGGTTCATCAAGCAGGAGGATGTCTGACTCTTGCAGCATGAAGCGGGCAATGAGGATACGGGCCTGCTCGCCGCCAGAGAGGTGGGAGACGGGCATCTCCAGCTGATCAGGGCTAAAGAGGAATCGTTTTGCCCAGCCGGCCACATGGATACTGCGCCCTTGGTGAACAATACTGTCCCCGTCCGGGGCCAAGGCTCGCCTCAGGGTTTGATTCAGATCGAGATGTTCACGTTTCTGATCAAAAAGTGAGATCTTGAGACCATCTGCCCGGCGGACAACACCTTCATCACATGGCAGGGAACCGTAAAGGATGTGCATCAAGGTTGTTTTGCCGCAGCCATTATTGCCGGCCAGACCAAGGCGGACTCCGGGACCAAGGTCAAAGGACAGATCTGAAAATAGGGTGGTGTCACCCATCTTCTTGCTGATCTTCTCAGCAGAGAGAAGCTTCTTGGTCTTGCGGCCCGTTCCGGTGACATCAATCTGCAGTTGATTTTCTGATTGATTACGTTTGCGGACGCGGGAAAGCTCGTCTTGCAGGCGATACGCCTCATCAATACGGGACCTGGCCTTGGTGGCGCGGGCCTTTGGGCCGCGGCGTAACCATTCCACCTCTCTTTTGACTTTGTTGGCCAGACTCGCCTCTTGTTCTTGCTGGGAGTTGAGAAAGTCGCTACGTTTTTCCAGGAACTGGCTGTAATTGCCAGGGTAGCTCAAGAAACCATCAGGGTAACAACGGTTAAGTTCAATGATCCGGTTGCAGACATTTTCTAAGAAAAGACGGTCATGGCTGACGAGAACAAAGGCAAAGGGCGCATCACGCAGTATTTTCTCCAGCCAGAGGATGGTGCGGATATCCAGGTGGTTGGTTGGCTCATCCAAAAGAAGCAGGTCAGGATCCTGGGCCAGGGCGCAGGCGATTGACAGGCGCTTGAGCCAGCCTCCGGAAAGGGTTGCGACTTTGGCTTCGGTATCGGGGAACTCAGCCTGACTGAGCGCCATATGGGCTGAGAGTATTTTGTGATCTTCATCGTGATCGCCGATGGATTCCATGACAACTTCCATGACACTTTTGGCGCCATCAAAATTTTCACTTTGGCTGAGGTACACCACCCGCATCTGCTTTGTGAGAAAAAGGCGACCGCTATCGGGCTCTGTGGTGCCAGCGAGAATGGAGAGTAATGTTGATTTTCCGGAACCGTTTGGCCCAATGAGGCCGGTTCGCGTTTTCATTTCAAAGCTGAGAGAAATATCAGAAAACAGGGTATGGACGCCAAAGGATTTGCTGACGTTTTGGCAACTGAGTATGTGGGCCATGAGTTGGGGAAGTCTTGGTAGAGAGTGTAGTTAGAGAGGTTGCAGAGCCATTGGCGAAGGTAACTTGTGAAGAAAGCTGGAAAAAAAATTACAACACAATACCATAATAAAGTAATATAAAAAAGTCTCGCACCCCTTTCAAGATAAGGATTGTGTATTGAAAGAAAGGTGGAGAAATGTAGTGAAAGGTCGCTGACTATAGCTGTTATTTCTAACTTAGAAAGTTTTTTTATTACGCAAAACAACGAGGATTCCATGGCAGAAACAACCGTTACCATTGATACCATTGCAAATATCCTGGCTCTCGCCGCTCAAAAGACCTTAGAAAAAAACACGAAAAAGAAAATTAAATACTCTTCAACCTTTATTGCGGTGCCAAAGGTCTGTTTGAAGCCTGATCTAGGGAGTTTCGTTCAGTTCTCCGGTGATTATAATGGTCTGGTGGTCATGCACTTCTCTGCTGCTGCGGCCATGAGTCTCTATCGTAATTATATGCTTAATATGGGTCTTCCTGAAGAAGAGCTTGCTAAAGAGGCAACTTCCAGCGAGGTGGTGGATACCATTGGTGAACTCACCAACCAGATCATGGGGCGTGCCATGCAGATGGTGGAAGCAAAATTTGAATTAACCTCCTATTTTGGCCAACCAAAGGCGTTAGCCTTAAACAGTGCCATCACCCTCACCCCCGATCTTGATTATCAGGATAACCGCCGTGTTGCCTTTAGTATTGATACGCACCGTTTCCATATTGAATTGGCCTTGGAAAGACTGGAGTTCATCGAAACAAAGTTTTAGGAATATTATCTGTGGTTCACGCTGTTATGGTGTGAGCATTTCATGGGATGACCCGATTGCAGGCCGCTTGCTGCAATCGGGTTTTTTTATGGTGATTTCCTTGTTTTCCCATGGGAATGCGCTGGACATTACAGGGTATTGTCTTATTGTTGAAAAGGGCAATTTTTAGTTCGCGCCGTGGTGAGAGCATTTTCTTGCCTATTTGAAAAGGGGTGAGAGTGCAGTATATATTGCAACCTGTTTCTTTTTGTTCTCTTTTTAGACCATTTATTTTTAAGATTTTTTTATATAGACCCTTAGCAGCGATATTCTTGTGCCGTTTCTTTTACAGGCATGTAGAGAGGGACGATACATTTTGAGGAGGTAGTATCATGGCAGGATGTGGAAGCGGCTCCAGTTGTAAAAGTGGAAGCTGTGGTTCGGTTGATGCAAAGATTTCCCAGCAGGATATGGCAATTACATCATCACTTGGCCGCATTAAAAACAAACTCTTGGTTATGAGCGGCAAGGGCGGTGTTGGTAAGTCAACAGTCTCTGTTAATCTGGCATTGGGGCTAGCAAATCGCGGCTATAAGGTGGGATTGATGGATGTTGATCTCCATGGCCCTGATATCTGTCGCATGCTGAATCTGACCAGCCGCTTGGCTGATGCCAATGTTAAGAAGGGTGGACTTCTGCCGCCCATGCTGTATGGCGACAATCTCAAGGTTATTTCCCTGGAATATATGATGGAGAATCGTGATGATCCCATCATCTGGCGCGGCCCCTTGAAAGTTCAGGCTATCAGACAGTTTATCGCCGATCTTGACTGGGGTGATCTTGACTATCTGATCATTGATGCTCCTCCAGGTACCGGTGATGAGCCTCTTTCTGTTGCTCAAAACATTAAAGATGCCAAGGCCGTTGTTGTTACCACTCCCCAGGAGATTGCCCTGGCCGATGTCCGCAAATCTCTTAATTTCTGTAAACATGTCAAAATGGAAGTGGTAGGCATGGTGGAGAATATGAGTGGTTTTGTGTGCCCACATTGCAGCAATACCGTGGAGATTTTTAAAAGCGGCGGCGGTGAAAAAACCGCTAAGGATTTCGGCCTTAATTTCTTGGGTAAAATCCCCGTGGATCCCAAAATTGTGATGGGCGGTGATGATGGCGCCCCTTATTTGACCTCAAACGCCGAGAGTCCTGCCATTACTGCCTTCAATCATGTTATCGATAATGTTGAAAAAGTATGTGGCAAGCAAAAACCGACTCTGGCCATGGCAGGTGCCACTTCCAGTTCAAGCTGTGGCTGCGGGGGCACTTGCAATCCTGATACCTGCGACTGTTAATGTTGATTTTATAAGCCAGGTTTGTTTGACCTACAACGTACACGAAGGGCACGGAGTTTATTGGAACGTACGGCCCTTCGTGTATGTTGTGGTCGCAAGATTTTTTTAGATTTAGAGGTGAAACGATCGTGTTGATCAGACAGAAAGTTGTGGGTTCCATGGCCGTGTGTTGCTATGTCCTGGGCTGTGAGGAGACCAAGAAAGGCGTCATTGTCGATCCGGGTGGTGATGAGCAGGCCATCCTCGCCGTGTGCAAGAAGGAAGGGCTCACCATCGAATATATCATTGCCACCCATGGCCATCCCGACCATGTCTGCGGCAATCGGATACTCAAGGAAGCAACTGGTGCCAAGATCATCATGCATAGTGACGATGAACTCTTTTTCAATAAACCTGAGGTTCATCAGTATTTCTCCATGCTTGGTCTTGAACATTCGCCGCCTGCCGATATCCTGGTTAAGGATGGTGACACCATCACCTTTGGCAAGCAGAAGCTGAAGGTTATTCATACCCCTGGCCATACCCCCGGCGGCATCTGTCTTTATAGTGGCAGCGATGTTTTTACCGGTGACACCCTGTTTGTCGGCGGTATCGGCCGTACGGATTTCCCCGGCGGCGACATGGCCCAGTTTATGAAGGCTATCCGCACAAAATTGCTTGTTCTTCCTGACGAAACAGTGGTTTGGCCCGGGCATGGTTATGGTGGCTCCAAGTCCACCATCGGCGTTGAAAAACGCTCCAATCCCTTTATAACCGGAGCCTGAGATGCGGGAGATTGTTCTCGGCACCGCCGGTCATGTCGACCATGGTAAGACCAGTCTTGTTCGGGCTTTGACCGGCATTGAGACTGATCGACTGAAAGAGGAGAAGAAACGGGGTATCACCATTGAACTCGGTTTTGCCTTCCTCGATCTGCCCTGCGGTCATCGTCTCGGTATCGTCGACGTGCCGGGCCATGAGAAGTTTATTAAAAACATGGTGGCTGGCGCCAGTGGCATTGATCTGGTGGCCTTTGTTATTGCCGCCGACGAAGGCATCATGCCCCAGACCAGGGAGCATTTTGAGATCTGTCGTCTCCTTGGTGTCGACAAGGGTCTCATCGTTATCACCAAAAAGGACATGGTCGAGCCGGAGTGGCTTGAGATGGTGGTTGAGGAGATTCGTGATTTTTTCACCGATACCTTCCTTGATGATGCCCCCATGTTGACTGTTTCCTCGGTGACCGGCGCTGGTATTGACGGGGTGAAAGTCGCCCTTGACACCTTGGTTCGGCAGTGTGATTTCTCTGAGGCCCATGGCCCTTTTCGCCTTCCGGTGGATCGTGTTTTTGCCATGAAGGGTTTTGGTGCCGTGGTGACCGGCACCTCGATCAGCGGTCGTATTCATGTGGGTGATGAGGTGGAAATTTTCCCTCGCCACCAGACCGGCAAGATACGCGGCATTCAGAGTCATGGCCTAAGTGTCGATATGGTTGAGGCTGGCAAGAGAACCGCCCTTAACATCCAGGGTGTTGATAAAGATAATATTGACCGTGGAAATATGGTGGTGACGCCTGGTTGCCTGGAATCATCCTACATGCTTGATGCCCGTTTTCTCTATCTCTCCTCCTGCGAAAAACCTTTAAAGAATCGGGCTCGCGTCCGGGTGCATCTTGGTTCGGCAGAGATCATGGGCCGGCTGGTTCTCCTTGAGGATGAGGTGTTGGCAAGCGGCAGCGAGGCCAATGTTCAGATACTCCTTGAAGAACCTGTGGGAGTCTGGCCCGGTGATCATTATGTGGTCCGCAGTTATTCGCCGGTGATCACCATCGGCGGTGGCGTCATTTACTCGGTATCACCTCGTAAACGCCGCCGTTTTAAGGCTGAAAACAAGGCGGCCTTTCAGATTTATGCCCAGGGTGACCAGGAAGAGCTTTTTCTCCTGCATCTGCGCGAGGCCGGTTATAAAGGTCTCAGTATGGAAGAGCTTGCGGTGCGAACCGGTATCTTTGGTAATCGTCTTCAGAAACTTCTGAATGGCCCCATTTCAGCGGCCAGGATCATGGTGGTTGATTCGGAACGTAAGCTCATGGTCAGTCGAGACCGTTTTGACGCCCTGGTTGAGGCCGTTGTTGCTAGTCTTGCTCGGTATCATATTGATAATCCGTTGAAAACAGGTGTTGCCAAGGAAGAGCTGCGCTCAAAACTGATCGGGAATCAGGAGAATAAGATCTTCCAGGCTGTGCTCAACAATCTTCTTAAAAAGGGAGTGGTTGTTGCCGAAGACTCTCTGGTTCGGATGGCTGATCATAAGGTTGTCCTCCGGGCTGATGAAAAGGTGGTGCAGGCCGACATGCTTGCTCTTTTTGAAAAGGCTGGCCTGGTTACGCCCACCTACAAGGAAGTTTTGGCCCGTTTTGCAGATATTTCTCCTGATTTTGTCAAGGAGATGATGGCGGTACTCATTAACGATGGCAAACTGGTTAAAATCAGTGAAGACCTCTACTTTCACCGGGCACATATTGACAAGCTCCGTGCGGATCTTGTTGCCTTTATCAAGGCTGAGGGGGATATTGACGCGCCCCGTTTCAAGGGTCTCACCGGCCTGACCCGCAAATTTTCTATCCCCTTGCTCGAATATTTCGATAAAGAGAAGCTTACCCTGCGTGTCGGTGATAGCCGTATTTTGCGCGAGAAGATATGACAGGCCCCTGGAGATACGAACATCGGCACTATTAGCGGTAATACGTCAGGACTGAAGACAGCCCAGCTGCGTCGTCTGGAGCGTCTCTCCAAGAGGCGCGTTTCTCCAGAGCTTGTGATCAGTGCGGAGATGGCAAAAGAGATGGCGGAAATCTCTGGAGAGCTTAACCAGCAACTGGGGGTTCTCCTTACCCGCAGCGGGGAGGTGGAGAGCGTGATCCTGGGTGATCATCGCCAGATTGTCATTCCCGTTCTTTCCCATGTCCGTTCCGCTGGTGGTCGCCTCAAAGGCTTGCGCTGCGTTCATACCCATCTTGGCGAAGAGGAGATCAGTCAGGATGACCTGATGGACCTTCTCTTTCTCCGTCTTGATCTCATGGCGGTGATCATGGTCCGCAAGGGCCTGCCTGATAAACTGCATACCGTTCATCTTGTTCCTAATCCCGGCCAGGGGGAAAATTGGCATTTTCTGCCCCCGGTTGCGCCCAGCGCCCAGCGCGGTGATGTGCGGGAGCTCATTACCTCCCTGGAACAGGAGTTTGCCAAGCACAGGCCCATCAAGGATGTCGACAAGGGCCTTGACCGGGCGATCTTGGTGAGTGTCACCACCAGCAGCAAGGCCAAGGCCGAGGAGTCCATGGATGAGCTTTGTGAGCTGGTGCGCTCGGCCGATGTCCAGGTGGCTGAGACTGTTATCCAGCGGCGGCACAAGATTAATCCTAAATTTATTCTGGGTAAGGGCAAACTCAGTGAGATCATGCTCCTGGCCCTGCGCCATAACGCCAATCTGCTTATCTTTGATCAGGAACTTAACCCTACGCAAGTTAATTCCATCACCAGTTATACAGACCTGCGGGTTGTTGATCGGACCCAGCTTATTCTTGATATCTTTGCCAGTCGGGCCCTGAGCCGAGAGGGCAGGTTGCAGATCGAAATGGCTCAGCTCAAGTATCTTAAGCCTCGCCTGGGCCTTCGGGACGATTCCCTGTCGAGGCTCACCGGTGGTATCGGCGGTCGTGGCCCGGGCGAGACTAAGCTTGAGATTGATAGACGGCGGATTAATGATCGAATAACCCGTCTGAATAACGAACTTAAAAAGGTGAGTGAAGAGCGTTACCGCAGGCGTTCCCGGCGGCGTAAGAAGGATTTGCCGGTTATCAGTTTGGTTGGCTACACCAACGCCGGTAAATCCACCTTGCTTAACAGTCTGACCCAGAGCAGCATTCTGGCCGAGGATAAACTTTTTGCCACCCTTGACCCTACCAGCAGGCGCCTGCGATTTCCTGAGGATGTCGAAGTCATCATAACCGATACCGTGGGCTTTATCCGTCATCTGCCCGATGAACTCATGCAGGCCTTTAAGGCCACCCTGGAAGAACTCCACGAGGCGGATTTGCTCATCCATGTCATTGATATCTCCAACCCGCGCTATGTTGATCAAATGACGGTGGTGGAGGATATCCTCCGTGATCTGGACTTAGATGATATTGCCCAACTCAAGGTCTTTAATAAAATTGATCTGGTTGACCCTGATTATGTGGAAGATCAAGTCCGCATGCATGAAGGTGTCACCATCAGTGCCCTGAACCCGGCAACCTTTGCTCAGTTTTTGGCTGAGGCCAAAAGAAGGGTACTGAAGGAGTGGCAGCCATGAACGTCAGAAAAGTACAAACGAAGAGTTTGGCATTTTTTTTCCTGATGCTGTTGGGGCTCCTCGGTGCTGAGGTTCAAGGGGCTGAAAATCCTCGCATCCAGGAAATCTTTGTGGTCAACTCTCAGACGGAGTTGCTTCTTTATTTCAGCGTTGATGGGGCCATAAGCCCGGACATGAAAAAAGGTATTTTGACGGGGATTCCCGTGACCTTTGCCTTTTTTGTCGAACTCCATGAACAGCAGGCGGAAAAAGGTCTGGTGCAGGTGGCCAATCGTAACTTTACGCATACCCTCCATTTTGAGACCTTAAAAGATGTTTTTAATCTTGAACTTACCGAGCATGGCAAAGAGAGTTTCACCTTTAATGATTTTGACAGTGCCGCCAAGGCGTTGACGGCCGTCCATGACCTGTCCGTTGCTAACCTGACTTTTTTAAAGCCAGGTCTGCAGTATACGGTGAAGATGAAAGCTCAACTGGCTAAGCAGGGATTGCCTGAGAAATTTAAAAATGTCATGACCTTTCTGAAAATATGGGATTTCGAAACGAAATGGGGCGAGATCAAGTTTGCCATGCCTCCTGTCACCTCTGGAGAAAAATAAGATGAAAACCAAACCATTTCCCTGCTGTTGAAGTTGGCTGTCGAGAAAACATTGTGGAGATAAGCGACCTTTCCAGGCAAGAAGAACAGCGATCTATCCGTAAAAAAAGGCGGATATGGTGGATTATTGCCGTTTGCCTCATGATCATGATGGGCCTCACCTTTCTTGAGACCAAGGTCCTTGAGCTTGGGACTGTTGATTTCCCGGTCAGCGGCAATGTTCTTGTGTATGTTCTCATCAACTTCAACGTTCTTCTTCTGCTTCTTACCGTCTTTTTAGTGCTGCGCAATCTGGTGCAGCTGGTTTTTGATCGCAAACGGAAAATTTTAGGCGCCAGGCTGCGGACAAAGCTTGTTATTTCTTTTATGTCCATGGCCCTTATTCCCACCAGTATTCTCTTTTTTTTGGCCCTGCAGTTTGTCTCTACCTCCATGGATTATTGGTTTAATATCAATGTCGAGCAGGCCCTGGAAGAGTCATTGGATATTGCCCGTAATGTTTACCAGGAAGAACGGCATGTGGCTGCCCGGTTGGGTAGAAATATCGCCCTGCAGCTTGAATCGAAACGCTATCGCCAGCTCACCGATACTTCCCTGGACATTTTCCTTTATGATATTGTTGAGAGCCGCGGCTTGGCCTCCCTTGCTTTGCTCAGCGAATATCGGGAGGTGAAGGTGATAGCTCTGGCCGAAGATATGCAGGCCGGGGATATGCCGCCCATCCCCGAATCCTTGATTCGTAAGGGGTTGAAGGGGGAAAAGCAGCTTGATATCATCCAGAAGATTAACCTGGGCGAATTGGTCCGCAATGTGACTTTGGTCCGTCTTGGTCGCGAGAAGCAGGAACCCCATGTCCTGGTGACATCACTTCTCATTCCCCAGGAAAAAATTGACCAGCTCCATAAGATTTCGGCCGGTCTGGAGGGTTATCGGCAGCTCATCCTTCTCCAGCAACCCATTAAGACAAGTCTGCTGGTTATTTTGCTCATTGTGACGTTGTTGGTCATGTTTTCGGCCATCTGGTTCGGTTTTTATGTGGCTGCCGGTTTGACGACTCCCATCGGCAAGTTGGCCGATGCCACCCTGCGGGTCGCCGATGGTGAACTTGATTTTGTTATCGAGAGAGAATCTGGTGACGAAATGGGTACCCTGGTTGAGTCCTTTAACAAGATGACGCGTGATCTCCTCATCGGCAAGAGAAGCCTGGAACAGTTTAACCTGGAGCTTGAAAACAGACGGCGGTACACCGAGACGATCTTGCAGAATGTGCCGGCAGGTGTAGTATCCTTGGATAGCAAGGGTCGTATTACATCCATAAATACTTTCGCTGAAAAATTGCTCAAGATCGACCCGGAACGGCTCCTTGGTCATGATTACAAAAGTGTTCTTGCCCCCCAGCATAGCGTCGTTCTTGATCAATTTTACGCCGAATTGACCCGGACCAGTAAGATGTCTCTGGAGATGCCGCTCCAGCTTTCCGTGGGCAATGAAACTTTTTCTCTGCGGGTCAATATAACCCGTCTTCATGACGAGAGCGGTGAGGACCTCGGCGTTGTTCTTGTTTTTGATAATCTCACCGAACTTGAAAAGGCCCAGCGTATGGCGGCCTGGCGTGAGGTTGCCCGCAGGATCGCCCATGAGGTAAAGAATCCTTTGACCCCTATTCAGCTTTCTGCCCAGCGCTTGCGAAAGCGATACCTTGACAAATTGGCAGGAGAGGGTGATATTTTTGATCTTTGTACCAAGACCATTATCAGCCAGGTTGATGAGCTCAAGCATCTGGTCAGTGAATTTTCCAGTTTTGCCCGCATGCCTGCCGTCCAGAAAAAACGTGGTTCTCTTGAGGAAATGGCCCGCGAAGCCTTGGTTATGTATCAGGAGGCCCATAAAGAGATTACCTTCAATTTCCTGTGCCCCCAGGATATCCCGGTTTTTCTCTTTGATCGTAAGCAGATGGAAAGGGTGTTGATAAATTTGCTTGATAATGCCGTGGCAGCCGTTGCCTCTCCTGGTGGTGAGGTGACTGTGGAGCTAAAGGCTGATGTGGCACAGAACCAGGTTTTTCTTGAGGTTCGTGACAATGGCCCGGGGGTTGGTGATGAGGATAAGCTGCATCTTTTCGAGCCTTATTTTACCACCAAGAAGACCGGCACAGGCTTGGGGCTTGCCATTGCCACCACTATTGTCGCTGATCATGGCGGCTATATACGGATCAAGGATAATTTACCCAGCGGCGCCCGCTTCATAGTAGAGCTGCCCTTGGCATCATAGGACGTGTATGGCTAAGAAAATTCTCATAATTGATGACGAAGAAACCATTCGGGAGTCCGTGGCTGGTATTTTAAGCGATGAAGGGTTCGAACCCCTCAGCGTGGCCAGTGCCAAAGACGCCTTTCACCTTCTTGAAACTGAGGCTGTGCATGTTGTGCTGCTTGATATCTGGATGCCTGAGATGGACGGCATGGCGGCGTTGCCGAAAATCAAGGAGCTCTATCCTAATCTGCCGGTAATCATGATCTCCGGCCATGGTAATATTGAGACGGCAGTTCATGCCACCAAGATGGGAGCCTTTGATTTTATCGAAAAACCACCCTCCTACGATAAAATCATCCTGGCTATCACCAATGCCTTGCAGTTTTCGCAATTGGCCAGAGAAAACGAAATTCTCCGAGCGCAACAGGTCCACAGGTCTGAATTGACCGGAATTTCACCGGCCATCACGGCTATCCGGGAACAGATTCTGCGGGTGGCGCCGACTACGGCATGGGTATTGATCAGAGGGGAGCATGGCACGGGTAAGGAGCTTGCCGCCCAGATGGTCCATAACCATTCAGCGGCCAAAGATAAACCCATGATTGAGATGAACTGCGCTGCTATTCCCGAGGAGCTTATAGAAAGTGAGCTTTTTGGCCATGAGAAAGGGGCATTTACCGGGGCCACCACCAGCAAACGGGGCAAGTTTGACTTGGCAGACGGCTCCATTTTATTTCTCGATGAGATTGGTGACATGAGTTTGAAGACCCAGGCCAAGGTCTTACGGATTCTTCAGGAACAAAAGTTTGAAAGGGTCGGCGGTTCAAAGACTATCTCTGTGGATGTGCGGGTGATTGCCGCGACAAATAAGGACCTTGAGGCGGAGATTGAGGCTGGTACTTTCCGGGCCGATCTTTTCTATCGCCTTAATGTGGTGCCCATTACCCTGCCACCTCTGCGCGAGCGCCTTGAAGATTTGCCCCTTCTCGTTGAGGACCTCATGAACGATTTTCAACGCAAGGGGTTTGGCAAAAAGAAGTTTCTGCCAGGCGCTCTTCATGCCATGAAACGGCATAGCTGGCCCGGGAATGTGCGGGAGTTGCGCAATTTCCTGGAAAGGCTCTCCATCATGTGTCCAGATGAGGAGATTTCCGGCGAGCAGGTTTCTCAGATTCTTGGTGGTGGCATGGCCGGAAGAAACAGCGCTCACGCTCCGCTTATCGAGTCAACGTCCCTTGCCGATAATATTGCCTTGGCCGCTGATGTGAATTTCAAGGATGCCAAGAAGCAGTTTGAAGCAGATTTCCTGAAGGTGAAGCTTGCCGAAAATGATGGTAATATCTCAAAAACAGCGGAACAGCTTGGCATGGAACGGAGTCATCTTCATAAGCGGATTAAGGCCCTGGGCCTTGAGTGATTTTCTGACTTGAAATGAGGTCAAAAGATTCTGTGTTAACTGATGAAAAAGGTGTTGAGGAAGGATGAGTGACGATAAAATGAGTTTGCCCAGCGAAAAAGATTTGGAACGAGAACTGGGTGATTATCTCAGTAATAAATATGGCGGTCAGGTCAAAATCGTTTCGGCCGGCATGCTGCCCCTTGCCAAGAAAAAAGAGGTGGAGCAGCGGGTTGAAGTGGTTGAAGAGGTTGCCTTTCATTTTGATCTCAAACCGGAAGAACTGGTGACGTATCTGGATGAGTATGTGGTGCAGCAGGATGAGGCCAAGGCAGTGCTGGCCACCAAAATCTGTACCCATTTCAACCGTATTCGTCACGAACTGGAAACAGGGCGGACTGTTAAAAAACAGGTGGGCAGGATTAAATCCAATGTCTTACTGATCGGTCCTACCGGTGTCGGTAAAACATATCTGGTCAAGCTTATTGCCCGCCGACTTGGCGTGCCCTTTGTCAAAGGTGATGCCACCAAATTCAGTGAAACAGGCTATGTGGGCGGTGATGTCGAAGACCTGGTCCGCGATCTGGTTCGCGAGGCCGATGATGATATCAGCAAAGCAGAGTATGGCATCATCTATGTGGATGAGGTGGATAAGATTGCTGCCAGTCCCAATCGTCTTGGTGCTGATGTATCAAGAGCCGGGGTGCAGCGTGCCTTTTTAAAACCCATGGAGGAAACCGATGTCGAGCTCAAGGTTCCCCATGATCCCGTTTCCCAGCTTGAGGCCATGGAGCATTACCGGGCCACTGGTAAAAGGGAACGGAAGGTGGTCAATACCCGGAACATCCTCTTTATCATGAGCGGCGCCTTTGTCGGTCTTACAGAGATTATCAAGCGGCGACGCAACGAGCATTCCATTGGTTTTGGCAGTAAGGTCGAGTCCAAAAATGAAGGAAATCGCTATTTCCAGGAGGTCATGGCCGAAGATCTGATTGCCTATGGTTTTGAGAGCGAATTTGTCGGCCGCCTTCCTGTGGTTACCGCCCTCAATGATCTGAGCCAGGAAGACTTTGTCGAGATACTTTCTAACCATAATTCTGCCGTGGTTCTCGGCAAGAAGCAGGATTTTAATGCCTATGGTATCAAACTCAGTTTTGAGCAGGACGCCTTTGATGCCATTGCTGCCCGAGCGGTACTGGAAAAAACTGGAGCACGGGGCTTGCTCAGCGTCATGGAGAAGACCTTGCTGCCCTTTGAAAAAAGTCTGCCTTCAACGTCCCTTCGACATCTGGTAATTTCTCGAGCATTTGTTGAGGATCCGCAGGGAAGTCTGGCCACGGTGCTCGATGCGAAGAGCAACGACTATCACCTGCGCCGCTACACTGAATTACGTCTGCGTGACCATGCTCGGCTTGTGGATATTATTGAGCAGTCAAACAGTGGTTTCCTGCGCGAGCAGGCGGTGGAAATTACTCCGGCACGAATCAATATGATGGCCAGTTATTGCTTGGATGAATTCATGGATGTCCGGGATGTCTGTACGGATTTTGTCGAGATGATTCATCACATCCGTGATTATGCAGCTACAGTTTCCGTGGATTGTAACCTCAAGGTCATTTTTGATGACAACGCGGTTGACCGGATTCTAGAAAAAAGCCGGTTGACTGTCTCCTCAGTCAATGAGGTGTGTCAGAAGATTTTTACAGTCCTTGATTATGGACTGCGCCTCATCGGCCAGAAGCGGCTTGACGGCAAGCTGGTTATCCCGGTTGAGGGTGTGGAATCACCTGAAACCTTTATCAACAAAGTTCTTGATGATAATTTTAAGTTGTGAAAAGGCGAGAAATAAAGAATGTAAAGGAGGTAAAGGAGGTAAAGAAGTTACATACACACCTCCTTCTTTGTATTCTCTAACTTCTCTCCATTCTCTAACTTCTTAAAAAAGGAGCTCCCCTATGGTTTTTCCAGAATATCGTTCCCGTCGTCTGCGCCGCAACCCTCAGTTACGGTCCCTGGTTAGAGAAACGCGCCTTTCCACGGAGCAGTTTATCTATCCCTTGTTTGTTATGCCCGGCAAGGGCATCAGGCAGGCAATCCCCTCCATGCCTGGGGTTTTCAGGATGAGTGTCGATCAACTCGGCGCTGAGGCTAAGGAATTGCTGGGGCTTGGTATCCAGCATGTCATCCTCTTTGGGCTGCCGGCGCATAAGGATGCCGGCGGTTCCGGTGGCCATGCCAAGGACGGCATCATCCAGACGGCCATCAGAGAGCTCAAGAACAAGGCCCCCCAGCTTATGGTCTCAACCGATGTCTGTATGTGCGAGTATACGGATCATGGGCATTGCGGTATCCTGGAGGATGGTCAGGTCAATAATGATGCCACCTTGGAAATACTGGCCAAAATCGCCCTGTCCCATGCCCAGGCCGGTGCCGATATGGTTGCCCCCTCTGACATGATGGATGGCCGGGTGGCGGAGATCAGAGCGGTGCTTGATGAGAATAATTTCGATATGGTCCCCATCATGAGCTACGCCGTAAAATACGCCTCGGCCTTTTACGGTCCCTTTCGGGATGCGGCGAATTGTGCACCGCAGGAAGGTGATAGGCAGGGGTATCAGATGGACCCGGCCAACAGCCGTGAGGCCCTGCGTGAGGCCACTCTTGATGTTGATGAGGGGGCGGATATTTTGATGGTCAAGCCGGCTGTGGCCTATCTTGATATTATCCGTTCTCTGCGTGACGAGTTTGATCTGCCCATTGCTGCCTATCATGTCAGTGGCGAGTATGCCATGATCAAAGCGGCAGCCGCTAATGGCTGGATTGATGGCGACCGGGTCATGCATGAAACCCTGCTCTCCATCTCCCGCGCCGGTGCTGATATCATTATCACCTACGGTGCCAAAGAGATGGCCAAGCTTCTTAACGGCTGAGCTGTTTTAATTGCTGTTCTTCAATCCGGATCGATTTGTGACGGCGATCTGGTTTGGAGAACTGCAAGGTTTTTCCCTGTTGCCCTGATCAGGGCAATGATCTTTTTTTTATCCCAGAGTCAGGCGGTTGCTGCCCGCCTTCTTGCTTTCACAGACCAAGGTATCTGCCCGTTTCACCAGGTTGTCAAAGGTGTCGTCATCGGTGACCATGGTGGCGCCCAGCGAGATGGTAATATTGAGTCTGTCTTCATTGTGGTGGACGTAGGAATGCTCCACGAGGACTCGCAGTTTGTTGCCGAGGTGGAGGGGTTCTGGTTCGGTGATATTGCGGATGATGGCGATAAATTCTTCGCCACCTCAACGCCCGTAAAGATCAAAGGGCCGGGAAGATTTGATAAAGGTCTGGGCCACGAATTTCAGCACTTGATTGCCGAAATCATGGCCATTTATTCTTTTACCATAGGCTTTTTGGGAGCTCTCATCAAGACCAGGTCGCCTTTGCGGACGGCAATGGTGTTTTGCTCTTGGAGATGCGCGCCTACGATTGGACATTTGACCGTCAGTAAAAAATAGATAGGGGCCGTGGTTTCTGAAAGGGTTTCATAATTTCCTTGCCCCTTGCTGATAATCACATCGGCCCTGGTAAAGAGTTCTTGAAACTCTGGTGAGCAGTTCGCAAGGGGAGTGCCGGGACACCCCGTGCCGTTTACAATAACCCGGCAGAGTTGTGGCAGACCACAGGAGTCCGCATCATCCATGAGGGCGTCGTTGATTATGGGACTGGCCTTGACCACGTAGACGATTTCAAGGTCTGGGAACATTTCTTTAAGAGTTTCAATGACCAGAGAGTCAAAAACGATTTCTCCGGCATTGTCACCGAGATACAGCAGAAGCGTGCTTTTCTCTATATTTTGGCGCAGGTTCTGGTAGTCATTGATGGTGAGAACAGTATCCAGGCAGGTGGCCAGGGCGGCTTCAGCGTCAAAATCCTGTTGGGAGCCGTAATCAATGATATTGCCGGCAATGGAAAAGAGCAGCGCCGCGTACAAGGGGTCGGGGTGTGCGGTGATTTTTTTTCTGACATGATCCACCAGGCCGAGGGCAAAGCTGTTTGATTGTTTTTTCAGGTCGGCAAAGGGGTCGGGGCAACCGGATATCTGAGCAATGGTCTCATAGACCGGAATAGAGTTTTCCGGTGGCGATTTCTGCAGATCAAGGTCGGGGAGCAGGAGGGCAATCGTGTCGAGGATTTTTTTCTGCAGAACCGGGTCCGTGGTGCTGAGGCGGGCGGCCTTAATGGTTTGCTGGAGAAAACAGGGCAGGCAATGGAGGCTTGATTTCATTTTTCCAGATTTTCCTTGTGATGTAAGGAGCGATCGAGCAGGTAGTCGGTTTTGACGTTGCTAAGGGCCGCAAAAATAGTATTCATGAGCTTGTCATCCTCCTGATAAAGCGTGCCCATCATCTGCCGCACGCTTTGCCTCTTTGTGCTTCCTGATAAGGGGCAGGGGTTGGCCACCGGCGAGAAACCGAAGAGCTCGGCAAGTTCCTGGACCTGGTTTTTTTGGAGATATGCCAAGGGCCGGATAAGGGCCAGGTTACCATTAAAGAGATCCTGCCTGGGGAGCATGGTGGAGAGGTTGCCGCCGTAAAAAAGGTTGATGAAAAAGGTTTCAATAATGTCCTCTTTGTGGTGTCCCAGGGCGAGCTTGGTGCAGCCTTTGTCGCGGGCAAGATTAAAGAGCTTGGTGCGCCGGTTACGGGCACAGTGAAAACAGGCAGAGGGGTTCTCGCGCTCAAAGGCGTCTTTGCCGATGGTGGTGGGCATGATTTCATAGGGAACATGGGTTTTAGCCAGTTGTTTGTCAACAAGAAGGTCCATATCTGCAGCAAAGCCCATGTCAAGATGGATCGCCTCAATGGTATAGGAAATGGGGGCCTTTTCCTGCCAGAGCTTGAGAAGGGCAGCAAGGACAAGGCTGTCAACGCCCCCTGAAACTGCAATAAGAACGCGATCGCCTTCAGCCAGCATCTGATAGTCATGCATGGCCTGGCCGATGAGGCGATTAATGGCGGGGGGCAGCTGAAGCATGGCGTGCAATAAGTTGAGAATTCAGTGGACAGAATTCAGGATGGATTGAATGAAAAAATGAGTTATGACGCCTGACCTTTGCGTATGAAAGAGTCAGGTCATCATGTGAGAGAAACGTTTTTACGGGGTGGTTGTCAGATAGCGACAGTCACCGAATTTGCGCTCTACCCCTTCCCGGAGCAAGGTTTCAGCGGATACGAATTCAAAATTACGTTTCGAGGCCTTGCCAAAGGAGAGAAGGTCTGAAAGCAGGGTCTTCTGGGTTTCCTCAAAGCTCCCCTTACACAGGGTCTTGCCACTTTCAAGATGGATCAGGCTGTAATCGAAACTCACTGAGGCGGGTTCGTTGGCGCCATATTTCTTGCCTTCAAGCTTTCGGTAGTCGATGAGGTGGGTGATGAGAACAGCGTCCCCCTGGGCCTGCATGCCTATGTAGCGGGCTCTTTTGTGAAGGTTGCCGATAAAGGTGCCGGTGAGGGATTCCTGTTGCATGGGGGAGAGGATGTTGACGTTCTCTTTCATGGCGAAATATTCAGCAATAATGGAGCTCAGCACACGACAGCCTTCTTCAAGGTTGAGGGCCTCTGCACTTCTTTTATCCTGGTCAACCGGATCGGATTCGCTTTGTAAAACAACGATGGATTTAAGGATCAGCTCATCGGCATCGCTTTTATTCATGTCTTGAGCGGATTGCGATGTCTGGGCCGCGCAGGCGGTCAGGAGAGAGAGGGTAAAGACAAAGAGAAATCCAAGTGGTCGCATCATGGCTATTTCCGGGTAGGTTGACAGTGGGTTATAAGGTGCCTTTTGAGGAGAGAGTGCCTTGAACTCGTGGATCAATGGCCGTGGCCTGATCAAGGGTTCGGCCCAGGGCTTTAAAAATGGCTTCAATAATATGGTGGGTATTAACACCATATTTTACTTCGACGTGTAGTGTCAATCCACAGTTGAAGGCAAAGGCCCGGAGAAACTCCTGGACCATAGTGGTATCAAAGGTCCCTGTTTTCTGGTCCAGAGCAATAACATCATAATGGAGATAGGGTCTGTTGGAAAAATCTATAGTGACGCGGGCCAAGGTCTCATCCATGGGTAGGGAGAAATGGCCGTAACGGCTGATCGAGGAGAAGTCACCCAGGGCTTCCTTGAAGGCCTGGCCCAGGCAGATACCGATATCTTCCACGGTGTGATGATCATCTACTTCAATATCGCCTGAAGCCTTCAGGGTGAGGTTGAAAAAGCCATGGACGGTGAGCAGGGTGAGCATATGGTCGAAAAAAGGAACACCGGTGCTGATATCAGCCTTGCCCTGGCCATCGAGACTGAGTTCCAGATTAATGGATGTTTCTTTTGTGGACCGTGAAATGGTACTCTTTCGAGTGGGGACGGAAGGCATGATGTTACTCCGTGATGATGTTGGAAGTGAGATCCCTATTATAATGATGTAAGGATATGTTTTTTCTCCTCTTTCTTATACCAGCATCCTTGAGCGTGTCGCAAGGACAAGATCGGCATGTCAAGAAAAAGAGGTAGGGTAAAGCCACGTGGGACAAGGTGTTGCCCGCTCATTTTATGGAGAGTGAAACAGTAAATTTTTTATTGACAAGGGATACGAGTTCCGATATAACTCCCCCTGTTTCGCAATACCAAGTAGCAAATAGGCGGGAATAGCTCAGTTGGTAGAGCACAACCTTGCCAAGGTTGGGGTCGCGAGTTCGAGTCTCGTTTCCCGCTCCATATACACAATACTAAGGTTCGAAGAGTCTTCGAACCTTTTTTCGTCATAGGAACCAGCCCTTAAATGGTAGTTGGTTTCTATATTATTTTAGAGGAAAGTATCATGACCACCTATCTGACTCCGGTCAAAGAAATTGAGCGAAAATGGTTTGTCGTTGACGCCCAGAGCATGGTTCTCGGTCGTCTCGCTGCCGAGATTGCCACTCGCCTGCGCGGTAAGCATAAACCGAATTACTCAACTTTTCAGGATGTTGGCGACTTTGTCGTTGTCGTTAATGCTGATAAAGTCAGACTGACCGGTCGCAAGCTTGAAAACAAGATTTACTATCATCACTCCGGTTATCTGGGTGGAATGAAAGAATGTACAGCCCAGGAACTTCTTGTTAAGGCTCCTGAGGAGATAATCTTTCGGGCCGTGAGAGGAATGCTTCCCAAGAATACTCTTGGTCGGGCTCAGTTGAAAAAACTCAAGGTCTATGCAGGTGAGAATCATCCTCATGATTCCCAGCAGCCTGAAGAGATCAAGTTATAATTCGGAGAAAATTGATGTCTGCACAGAAAACCTACGCAACTGGAAAACGCAAAACTGCAATCGCCCGTGTTTGGCTCACTGCAGGTGATGGCACCGTTGTTGTGAATAATAAGTATTCAATGGCCGATTATTTTGGTGGGGCTATGGATGAACGTCTTGTCCTTAAGCCTTTTGCGCTCACGGATACTACTGGTAAGTATAATGTGATTGTAACCTTGAAGGGTGGCGGTAAGTCTGCCCAGTCCGAGGCTTTACGTCACGGTATTGCCAAGGCTCTTACCGAGATTGATCCTGAGCATCGCGGCGCTTTGAAAAAGGCCGGCATGCTGACTCGCGACTCCCGTGTTAAGGAGCGTAAGAAATACGGTCAGAAAGGTGCTCGGGCTCGCTTCCAGTTCTCCAAGCGTTAAAAATATCCAGCCTCGATGCTGGTTATATATTCTTACAGAAGGGAAGAGTGATTTTCGAGTCACTTTTCCCTTTTTTTATATCCTGTCGAGCAGTGGATGAAGAGTAGTTTGCTGCAATGGCTTTTTGCAAGGAGAGGTGTAGGCTATGTATAAAATAGGAATTGTTGGCGCCTCAGGCTATACAGGCGTTGAGTTGGCCAGGCTGTTGGTAAATCATCCTGATGTGGAGCTTACCGTTGCCACCTCCCGTCAATATGCCGGAAAGATGCTTTCGGATGTCTATCCGAATCTGCGAGGCCTGACTGATATTGTCCTTGAAGATGTGGTGATCGAAGATTTAGTTAATCGCGCTGACCTCTTTTTTACGGCTGTACCCCATCAGACCGCCATGAACATTGTTCCTGCCTTTCTTGCAGCCGGCAAAAAGGTGGTTGATCTCAGTGCTGATTTCCGCATCGATGATGCTGAGGTGTATGAGGCCTGGTACCAGACCCATATTGCCAAAGAATTTCTGGAAGAGGCGGTGTACGGTTTGCCCGAGATCAACCGCGCCAAGATCAAAGGCGCCCGGCTGGTTGCCAACCCCGGTTGTTACCCTACCAGTATTATTCTCGGCCTTGCCCCTCTCCTGAAAAATGGCATCATTGATCCTTCCACCATTATTGCCGATTCGAAATCAGGTACCTCGGGAGCTGGGCGTAGCGCCAGCGTGGCAACCCTCTATTGTGAGGTCACTGACGGCTTTAAGGCCTATAAGGTTGGTAATCATCGCCATACCCCTGAAATCGAACAGGAGATTGCTAAGCTTGCAGGGCAGGGGGTTATCATTTCCTTTACGCCTCATCTTGTGCCCATGGTCCGCGGTATTTTGAGTACTATCTATGCAGGACTTGCAAAAGACGTCAGTCAGGCAGAGGTGGATAGTATGTACCAGGATTTTTATAAGAATGAGCGTTTTGTGCGACCCTGTGCTCCAGGTACCTTCCCTGCCACCCAATTTGTCCGCGGCAGTAATTATTGTGACATCGGCTGCAAGGTAGATCTGCGCACCAAAAGGATTGTGGTTGTCTCTGCCATTGACAATCTGGTGAAAGGGGCAGCCGGGCAGGCCGTTCAGAACATGAATATTGTTCTTGGCCTTGGTGAAGCTTCCGGCCTTCACGTTGTGCCGCTTTTTCCGTGAGCCATGCGCAATATCAAACTGCTTATCAGTTTTGACGGCACTGATTTTTGTGGGTGGCAGCGGCAAAATAATCTGCCGACCTTACAGGGTATTATTGAGGAAAAACTCGCTATCATTTGCAATCAGCCAGTAACCCTGCATGGCGCCGGCCGGACTGATAGCGGGGTGCACGCCCTTGGCATGGTTGCAAACTTCGAAACCAGTTCAGATATTGCTTGCCATGGCCTCCAAAAAGGTCTTAATAGTTTATTGCCAGAGGCGATCCGAATCCTTGCCGTGGAAGATGCTGACCAGTATTTTCACGCCAGAAAGAGCGCTTCGGCCAAAACATACTGGTACTATTTTTCCACTGTACCCATTGTCCTTGCCACCAGCAGACTTTATGTAACGGCACTGCCTGGGCCCTTTGATGTGCAGGAGGTTGAAAAATGCCTCCAGAGCATTCTTGGTTGCCATGATTTTTCCTCTTTTGAGGCCACCGGTTCCAGGGATAAGACCAGGACCCAAGGCCGGGGCGCTGTTCGCACCATTTTGGATGCTTTCCTTGACCAGGATCAAAAAACAGGGCAGTTTAAACTGGTGTTGCGTGGCGATGGATTTCTGCGTAAGATGGTGCGCAATATAGCCGGAACGCTGTTTGAGGTCGGCCAGGGTCGAATGACGGCTGAGCAATTTCAACAAGCGCTTGCGGCCAAAGATCGTCATCTGGCCGGGCAAACTGCTCCGGCCTGTGGTCTTTTTTTGAGCCATATTGAATATGACCGGGAGGAAACGCGTCGTGCCTCCCTTTTGGCAAAAACTATATTAAAATAATTTACTCTTCTCGAAGGTATCGCAAATGAGCGAGCACATTATCGCACTGGCAGCCAGGATGTCTCAGATTAAACCTTCTCCCACCCTGGCTGTTAATGCCAAGGCCAAGGAGATGAAGGCAGCTGGGGCGGATATCCTCAACTTTAGTGTTGGCGAGCCTGATATCCCGACTCCGGACCACGTCTGTGAGGCCGGCAAACAGGCCATTGATGAGAGATTCACCAGATATACGGCAGTACCCGGTATTCCGGAATTGCGCGAGGCCATTGTCAAGCGTTTTAAGGATGATCATGGCTGGGAATATGAGGCTGATCAGGTTCAGGTTTCCTGTGGTGGCAAGCACGGCCTTTATAATATGGCTCATGCCCTTTTTGGTCCGGGTGACGAGGTGCTTATCCCAACGCCGTATTGGGTATCCTATCCACCCATTATTACCCTCACCGGGGCAACCCCTGTTCTTGTTCCTCTGGAGGAGAAGGACGATTTCGACCTTACCGAGGAGAACCTCAAGAAGTTTGCCACCTCCAAGACCAAAGGCATTATTCTTAACTCGCCCTCCAATCCAACCGGTGCAGTTTTCTCGGCCAAGGCCCTGAAAGTAGTGGCTGATATGGCCCTGGCCCAGGGTTGGGTGGTGGTCTCCGATGATATCTACGATACCATTGTCTATGGCGACGAGCCCTTGGCCCATATTCTTGATATTGCCCCGGAGCTTAAAAATCAGACTATTATTTCAAATGGTGTTTCTAAATCCTTTGCCATGACCGGTTGGCGAATCGGCTACACCCTTGGCCCCAAACATATTATTGCGGCCATGAATAAGATCCAGAGCCAGTCCACCTCTAACCCTTCATCCATTGCCCAACGCGCTGCCCTGGCCGCGGTTTCCGGACCTCAGGATTTCCCGGTCCGCATGAAGGAGTCCTTCCTGCCCCGGCGTGATTATATAATTGCTGAATTAACCTCGATCCCCGGCGTTACCTGCGTGGTGCCCAAGGGGGCCTTTTATGTCTTCCCTAATCTCTCTGCCTATTTTGGGAAATCCTATGATGGCACGGTCATAGAGGGTTCGGTGGATATGTCGGCCTATCTCCTTGAAAAGAGCTTCATGGCCACGGTGCCTGGCGCCGCCTTTGGGGCTGATGAGTTTGTGCGTTTTTCTTTTGCCGCCTCCATGGATGATATCAAGGAAGGGATGAAACGCCTCAAAGTGGCGATTGCCAACCTGAAATAACTGCTTAAACGGGCGTGTTGCCCGGCTCACATCCATAGTCACAAAAAAAGGTGATTCTTCTTTTCGAAGAATCACCTTTTTTTATGTTTTATAAGGAAAAGACAGTACTAGCGTTCTTCGCTCATCACCCAGGTCCATTGATCAAGGGGTTTGGGGGAGGATAAGGGTTTTTGGCCATTGCTGGTATAGCATTGGTACACCCAGTTGCCATCCTTACTGAATATTTTTATGAGTCCAAGATTTGGATGGTTGTACATTCCATCTTTAAACGTTCCGTCCATGCTGTCTCCTGACTTTTTCTATTCTTTTTTAAGGCATGTGGCAATACATGCCGAGCAATTATCCTTGGTCTGCCCTGTGGCGCAGAAATCACTGAAGCTCTGTATCCAGTCTGCACCACCTCGGGGGCATTCTTCAACAAATTTTACAAAATTTATCATGCGATCGATGATTTTTCTCGGGGCGGCATGTTCGATCTTGCAGGCGCCTTCATCAGCGGTCTTCTCGTCAACAGCCAGCACCTTGATGAAGAAATCCTGCAGGGCCCGGTGGCGGCGAATGATGTCGGCACTCACCTCTTCACCTTTTGGGGTAAGGGTGATCACTTCGTACGGCGCATAGTTGATCAGACCTTTTTTGGCCAGGGAACGGAAAGCCTCGGTCACTGAAGAACGGCTGACCTTAAGCTCAGCAGCAATTTCCTTGGCCCTGGCCACCTGTTTAACGGTGATAATATGAGCAATAACCTCAAGATAATCCTCAAGACTGGCACTGAGCTGATCTTCATCCTGCATTGGGGGGATAACTCCTGAGTTTTGCACCATAATTTTTGAGAATACTTTACAACCTGACTCTTAATCTTACCTAGGCTCCATAATAATTGCTACGATTTTGTCAGTAAACTCAGCTTCTCTGTATGAGATCGCAAAGAACAGTAACTGAAATTTTGATCACTCCTTAATTTTGCCAAGTAGTGACCATCATTGCGAATGGTTTCTGACTAGCTTGATCGGTAGGAGTTCGCCCCTGCGAACGATAAGGGAAGGTTTGAGTGGGAATTAACTCTGTATCGCTCGAAGTGGCAGCTACTACAGGACTTTCTTAGAGAATGGCTAAAATTCCTTCCTATACAGAATCATTAATGTTTTGAGTTTCATTGCCGATGGTTAATAATCAAAAAAAGAGCAGGAAGAGGTGACAAAGTTTTTGCCTTGTTAGTAATAGCTACGACTAAAATTCTTGCGTATATTCCGCGTCTTTGCTATAAAAGATATAAGTTTAGCCTAATACACCAAGAGTGAACGGGGCATCATCCTAAATAAAGAGCAAAGGTGAAAGTATGAATCAAAAAGGTTTTACACTTATCGAATTAATCGTCATCATCGTCATTCTTGGTATCCTGGCGGTAACAGCTATTCCCAGGTATGTTGATATGAAGACTGAGGCTGAGATTGCGGCGGCTGATGGTGTTTATGGTGCATGTCAGGGAGCAACCTCCATGAATTTTGCATCTGGTCTTTTGGGCATTCCTGGTCATGTTGCTATTACTACCAGTGGTACATTGGTAAGTGCTTTGGATGCTATTCCAGAAGGCTGGATTGATGATGGCACATTCCTTTGTCGGGATGCTGATGGTGGTGGCGCATGCGATGGAACATATGATATTGGAATAACGACTGGTGAAACAACTTCCGCTAAAGCTGTTTTGAGTAAGACTTGGTAACAAGTTTTTTTCTTGATTTTCAAGCCTGCCCTAGAAGAAATCTAGGACAGGCTTTTTTTTTGAGGCTCTATTCATTCGTATGTTTCACACTCTAGTTTTCCTGAGTTGCAGCCAGAAGGGGCTCTCCAGGAAGAAAGAAAAATCTCAAAGAACTTCTTGAAAATGTAGGGTGAAAATTAACCATCCTCCTTACTTTCTTTATTATCTCTTATTAAATTTTGTTTTTGAATAAGTTGGTTGAGCATTACTTGAGCTTCTGACCATCCTGGTTTAAGAGCCAAAACTCGTTTAAAATCAGACATTGCTTCCTGCTCGGAGCCACTTTTCATAGTCGCCACTCCCTTATTGTACCAGAGAAGATGATTGTTAGGTGCAAAGTTGATCGCCTTCGCAAAGGAGGTTTTGGCCTGGCCAAATTCTCCTTTTTTCATCCAAAGGTTACCGAGGTTGTTGAGCGCCCCCCAATGTGAGGGGTATATTGCTATGACTTTGTGTAATATATCTTCTGCCGCCTCATTTTTGCCTTCCCTGGTAAACACTGCACCTAGATTTGCCATGGTGTTGATATCTGCTGGACTTGTTTTAAGGGCTAGGCTGAAGGAGTTTTCAGCTTGACTCAGGTTGCCAGTATTCATATAGGCGCGGCCCAAATAGGTGATGAGCTGGTGGCGTAAAGGTTGTTCCTTAACCATCTTTTGGCCAATAATGATAGCATCTGACCATTTCTTCTCGCTCTCCAAAGTAATAAATTGGGAGAGGGAATGATCTGCTTTGAGTTCTTTGTAATTAAAATTGATGGTCAATATGAAAAGCGTACAGGTGATGAGTCCATAGCCCAGAATCTTTTTACTTTGGAATGTCACTTTTTTGGTTTGGGAAGAGGTGTTGGCGAGGAGGCCAAGATAGAGGGCTGCGACAAAGGGAGGCATGCTACAGGCCATGGGAAAGCTGAAGAGAGTAATCAACAAAAAGGCAATGAGTCCAATGGCAGTGCAGGCTGTAATAATTTGTTGGTCCTCTCCACATTCTTTAATCCCGGAAATGAAAGAACCAAGGGTTTTCAAGGTAAGCCAGAAGAAGAGTCCAAGACCAATAAGGCCTAGCTCGGCAAGGGCCTGAAGGATGTCATTGTGGCTGTCAACGGCCTGCATTCCTACCGAGAAGCTTGCATCTTTGAGGATAGCGGTATGGTACAAAGGGTAATGGCTTTTGAAATTCCCTAGACCAACACCGAACACAAGGTGATCTCTAGCCATGGCCAAGGTGTTTAGCCACAGTGCAAAACGTACCTGTCTGGCAGGCTCCTTTACATAGACCTGAGTATCTGCGATCTGTGTTGCGACGGTAGTATATCCTGAAAAATTAACCTGTTTGGGGTTCAGTCCAACAAGGCAAGCGGCAAGAACTAAGCCAAGGACGAGGCCTCTCTTTTGACGGTTTGAAATTCTGAGAAGGGAGTTCTTTTTGTGGTAAGCCAGGACGAAGAGGATAAAGAGAGCCAGGCTAATAAAAAGAGCCAGCCAACTCGCTCTGGTTCGAGCATATGCCAGGAATGTCGTCTGTATGGCTACTGTAGCAGGCAGCAGGTAGGTAAATCTCTTTCTTTCTAACAGAAAAAGCATCATGCCGGCCGGGATGGTCAGCACCACGAAATGGGCCGCCATATTTTTGTTGGCAAAAGTTGAGGCTGGTGGTGCGATCTGGGGGATGAGCGAAAGGTCGAAGAGATGCTGGCTTATGCCGATAAGCGCCACACCTAGACCTGAGATGACGATGGCCCAGAGCAGGATTTTGGCCTTGTTTGTTGTGTGGTAGAGTTGCGGTACCAGAAAAAAAGCCGCCGCCGCAGCTAACAGATGGCTAAGACGCTTGATCACCTCGTAAGGATTAACGGCATAGATCAGGCCTATAAAGCACCAGAGAAGAAGGGCTACCATGGGTAGGAGGAGGGGGCTGATGCGCAGTCTGACTTCTTCCTTTCTTCGAGCCATAGACAAAAGCAAAAGGCTGAGGCTAGCAAAGGTCGTGATCTGCAGCCAGGCGGCCTGGGGCAGATTGGCAAATTCACTTATGCGTGGCAGGAGGATAAAGGGGGCAATAAAGATTGCCAGGGCAAAGGCACGGTACAGCAGACCAGTGTCATTAGGGGATTGCTGCATGATAGGATCCTGGTTGTATGTAGGAAGATGAGAATCAGCCGCCTTTCATGACTTCCATCATGGACCACATGGGGGTGAAGATGGCAAGAGCGATAAAGCCGACCATGATGCCCATGAAGACCAAGAGCAGGGGTTCGATGAGGGTGGCGAGGTTCTTGATGGTGTAGTTGGTCTCCATGTCATAATAGTCGGCGACCTTGTCCATCATCTCGTCAATACGGCCTGATTCCACCCCGACACTGACCATCTGGGTGACCATCTCCGGGAAAAGGGCTTGGCGGGACATGGCATCATCAAAGGCAACGCCTTCTTCAACTTCTGCGGAGATTTCTGCCAGTTGATCGCGGAGGATAAGGTTTTCTAAGGCGGCCGAGGACAAAGCTAGGGTCTTGATGATGTCGATGCCGCTTCTGGTCAGCACGGCAAAGACGCGGCTGAATCTGGCCATGTAGATCTTGGTGTAGAGCGCTCCAAAGACCGGCAGGCGGATGGTGATGGAGTCCCGCAAATGCACGACTTCCCGGTACTGTAAGCCCATGCGATACAACAGGACTAGGCCCACCACCATGCCGATGATCAGAACATTATAATTGGCACAGAAATTACTGATGGCAATAAGGAGCCGGGTGGCAAAGGGCAGGGCAATCTTGGCGTTGGTGAAGAGGGTGACAAACTTTGGCACCACATAACTCATCAAAAAAAACGTCGCAGAAAACAGGGCGACCACCACGATCTTCGGGTAGCGGGTGGCGGCCTTGATCCGTTCCCGGATCTCCTTTTCGTTTTCTAAAAGGTCAGCCATGTAGCTGAAGGAGGTGTCAAGATTACCAGACTCCTCGCCGACTTTGATGATATTTCGATAAAGAACGGTAAAGACCTTGGGATGATTTTCAAAGGCCTCACCCAGACTTTCACCCTGTTCAATTTCTGTACTGATTTTGGAAACCACCTCACGCAGTAGAGGGTTAGAAATCTGTTTGCCGAGAATGGTCAGGGTGCGCAGCATATCGACACCCGCCGCAAGGAGGGTGGCGCATTGGCGACAGAAAAGGATATGGTCCTCCAGGGTAATGCCGTGCCATTTTTCAAGAAAGGAGATGGTGGCGTCGGTACTCTGGGCCACCTGAGCGTGCTCGCCGGCCGCAATGATGCTCACCGGGGTGAGATGCTGGGTGAGCAGCCATTTTTCAACGTCTTTGACAAGATCGGCCTCATGGCTGCCCTGTTTGGAGTGACCACGGTTATCGATGGCTTCATAATAAAAGGCAGGCATGGTTACTCTTTATGCTCCAGAGAAAGGCGGAGGATTTCATCAAGGGAGGTGACACCGTTTAGGACCTTAACAAGGCCTGCCTGGCGAAGATTTTGAAAGCCTTCTCGTGCTGCCTGCCTGGCGATCTCCCGTGAGGAGGCCTGTTCCATGATCAGTTTCTCAATCTCTTTTGAAAGTTCCAGAATCTCATAGATGGCAGTTCTCCCACGAAAGCCGGTGTTTTCGCATTGGTTACAGCCTTTGGGCCTGTAGATAACAATATCTTCCAAGGGCTTGCCGGGGAAAAGTTCGGCAATGGAAGGGGTAATATCCTGGAGCTCTTTACAGGCAGGGCAGAGGCGTCTTGGCAGGCGCTGGGCCAGGACAAGCCCAAGGGAAGAGGCGATCAGAAAAGGTGGAATGCCCATGTCAATGAGACGGGCCACGGCTCCGCAGGAATCGTTGGTGTGCAGGGTGGACAGTACCAGATGGCCGGTCAGTGCTGCCTGGATGGCAATCTCTGCCGTCTCCACATCACGAATCTCACCGATCATGACAATGTCCGGGTCCTGGCGCAGGATGGAGCGCAGGGAGGAGACAAAGGTGAGGTTGGCCTTGAGGTTGACCTGAACCTGGTTGACACCGGTAAGCTCGTATTCCACCGGATCTTCAACGGTGACGATATTTTTTTCCGGGGTATTTATCTTGTTTAAGGCGCCATAAAGGGTGGTGGTCTTGCCGCTACCAGTAGGACCGGTGACCAGGATGATCTCGTGGGGCATGGCAAGATGGTCACGAAAGATTTTTTCTTGCTCCGGCTCAAAGCCAAGATCGGCGAGATTAATCTTCACCTTACTCTTGTCAAGGAGGCGCATAACCACTTTCTCCCCTTTACTCAAGGGTAAAATGGAGACCCTGATGTCAAATTCCTTGCCGGATATGGGGAGTTCTATGCGGCCGTCCTGGGGCTTGCGGCGCTCGCCAATATCAAGCTGGGACATGATCTTGATCCTGGAGATCAGGTTTGGGTGCATATCCATGGGATAGGAGCGGATATTTTTCAGGAGACCATCCACCCGGCAACGGACTCTGACTTCAAGGACGTCCGGCTCAATATGGATATCACTGGCCTCGGCGCGCACTGCCTGGATAAGGATGTCGTTGATGGCCATAACGGCTTCGCTTTCATCGCCTTCACCTCCGGCCAATCCGGCACCGGGCATGGCTGCCATGCTGCCATACTGCTGGTCAATGGCAGCGTTGAGGAGGGATTCCATGGCCACGCAGGGTACCAGGGTGCCCTTAAGATGCTGGGAGGCGGCGTCAATGGCGAAGATGTTCAAGGGGTCGGAAAGGGCAACCAGGATTTCACCGGGTCGTTTACCAATGGCAAGAATCTTGTTCTTGCGGGCCACCGACTCAGGGATAGTGGCGACAATCTCTGGGTCCAGGACGATTTTGTTGAGGTCAACATAGGGAATCTGCAGCTGCCGTGAAAGGGTACGGGCAACAGCTTCTTCCGTTACGAAGCCAAGATCAAGAAGGGCCTGTCCTAGTTTGACGTCATTATCACGGCCGAATTTCAGGGCCTGAGCCAACTGGGTATCGGTTATCAGCCCGCCATCAACCAATATGTCGCCAAAACGTTTTTTTGCCATTGCTTACAGGGTGCCTGGGAAGGGGGTTGGTGAAAAATTGTGGAGTTAAAGAAGTTAGAGAATGTAGAGAAATAAAGGAGGGATGGAATGATCTTAATTTGATACGTATGAGGCTCAATGCGACTAATTCTTTATTTCTTTAACATCTCTATTTCTCTATTTCTCTATTTCTCTATATTCTTTATTCCTCTACCTTCTTTATTTCTTTAATTCATTACTTCTGTTTTCCAGATATTCATGCCTAAATTTTTTGTAACCTTCCCCAAAAATTGAAGAGGGGAGTCATATCCAAGGATTGGGCAGCATCTTTTATGCTTTTCTTATCAATATCCTGCTTTTGGGCGGCATAGGTCATGAGCAGGGCCCTGGACATCAGCTTGTTGACAAGACGCGGAGTGCCATTTGTGTAACGATAAATGATCTTGTTGACACTGGGTGAAGGGGTCATATCGGCCCGCCCAACCCGGTTGAGCCGGAAATTTATATAGGAGGCCATTTCAGGGCGAGAAAGGGGATTGAGTGTCTCTGAAATGGTGATCCGTTGTCGGAGCTGACGAAGGGATGATTTATATATCTTCGTTTTCAATTCAGGCTGGCCGACAAGCAAGATTTGCATCAGTTTTTGCTTGTCCGTCTCAAAATTGGATAAAAGGCGTAACTGCTCGATGGAGTCCTCTGGCAGATTCTGGGCCTCGTCAATGATGACGAGTAAGCGTTTACCCAGTGGATTACGGCTCAACAGGTAATCATAAATATTTTGGAAGAGGGCTGGGGCGTTCTGACTGCTGGTTTGTTCGTCAACGGCGTCAAGGTCTTGTAAAATGGCAAACAGCAGATCGCGGGGCGAGAGCTGGGGAGAGATGATATAGGCGGTATCGTAATGGCTGTGCAGATATGTGCTCAGTTTGCGCAGCAGCATGGTCTTCCCCGTACCCACTTCGCCGTAGATAATGAGAAAGCCCTCGCCAGTATCGAGACCGTAGCGGATAACATCGGCCACGGTGGAGTGGGAGCGGGAAGGGAAATAAAAGTCTCGGTCCGGTGTCAGGCGAAACGGCTCTTCCTTTATGCCAAAAAATTTCAGGTGATTCATGGGCCCAAATTAATCTTTCTCTTCCGGTTTTTTAAAGGTCTCAGGAAGAAATTCTTTGTGCACATCCTTGCTCAAGGTCTCCTCGACGAGTTCGTTGCGTTTTTTTGCCCGAAGGGAAAGTTCATCCATGGAAACGATGGTGGGAGTAAGGAAAATCATCAGTTCATAATTCTCCAGGAGGCGCTCTTTATTTTTAAAAAGGTTGCCAAGGATGGGTAAGGAAGAAAGACCGGGAACTCGTCCCTTGTTGAGATCGTCGCCACTGACATGGATACCGCCGATGACCACGGTTACCTTGTCTTCGAGAAACAGGTTGGTGGTGATTTCCTGGCGATTGATCAGGGGTTCACCGCCAACGGCATTTGTCTGATCAATGCTGTCGTTGGTGACATTGACATCAAGGTTGACAAAGGAGTTCTTGATGATTTTTGGCGTCACCTTAAGGCTGAGGTTCGCCTCTCTGAATTCGGTGTTAATTATATCACCAGACTGAGATGTATAGGGAACCTCCTTGCCCTGCTTGATCTCTGCCTCATGGCCGTCGAGGACGAGCAGTGACGGAGTGGAGAGAACATGGAGCAGGTTATCCTCTGCCATGGCCTGCAGGTCAATATTGAGATTCATGTTGTCCCAGATAAAGCCTATATTCATCGCTGTGGTGGCAGCGGCGATGCCCAGATCGGAAACAATGGAGACGGGTTTATCCTTGGTGGCCATGATGACGCTGTTGCCATAGTTCTGATAGCCCCATTTTATCCCAAGTTGCTCACGGCCTTCCTTGCTGACCACGACCACCCTTGCTTCAATATGAATCTGGGGAATGGGGCGGTCGATCTGGGTCAGCATCTCTTTGATATCGGCGACATTTCTTTGCTGATCCTTGACAAGCAGGCAACTGTCATTGTTGGTGGCGGTAATGACGCCCTGGTCGCTGAGCAGATGGTCAAGTTGCTCTTTGAGCTTGGCGCTGTTGCCGTAGTCTGTGCAGATCCGTTCTGTAACCATGCCCTTGCGCGCTTTATTGTATGACTCTTCGGTCTCAACAAAAATAGCACTCTTGATTTCTGAATAATGAAGATTCTTGGCCTCGATGATCAATTCAAAAACATCGTAGAGGGAGACATTGTTCATCTCAAAGGAGATCGTGTCCTTGATCTCGTCGGATACATAGATATTGATAGCGGATTGCCTGCCAATGGCGCGCAACAGGGTAGGGACTTCAAGGTTCTCACACTGGAGGGTAGCTGGAAAGTCGCGCAGCTTCTCCACCAAAACAGTACTTGTCGTGGCCCCAGCAATCAGTGGTAGGGCGAAGAGAAGAAGAAGGAGCAGGCTTGTGCCGAGAAGATGTGGGTGCTTATTTCGTATCATTAGCGTTTCCCCTTGGCATGGGACTGGTTGCCAAAATCGATATCAAGTGTGTCAAATTGCATGGAGTGTTTCTTGGTATTTTTTGTCAGAGAAACTTTGGTCTGTGTAATATTGGTTACCAGGGCTCCATCCACCATATCACCGATGGTAACAAGCTGACGGTTAATGATGGCCTGTGGGGTGGAGCGATTCCAGACTATACCCTGCAAAGAAAAATCAGCGAAGATATCTTCTTCGGCCTCGGCAATTTGCCGAAGGCGAATGCGCTGGGTGGTGGGCCAGTTAAAGGGATCTCTTTCCGGTGACTTGTTGGTAATCAGCCGGGTGCCTGGTGTCAGTTCTACCATTTTAAAACGTAATTCCGTCTGTTCAAGGGCCGTGGCGAAAACCGGCTGCAATGGAAAAAAACAGGGGAGCAGGATGATGGCAATAAAATATTTTTTGGGCGACAAAAGGCTCTTAAAGGACATTGGTAACCTCCAGACGACCAAGGTCAACTTTGAAATCGACCTGGGCTTTTTCAGTGGGATCGTCCGAATGTACCGTCAATTCAATCTTGTCAAGAAAGCCTATTTCCGGGCTGGTTTCCAGGAAAGAAAGATAGTAGAAAATGTTCTCAAAATAACTCTTCCCCTCAAGATGAACAGGGTAAAGGGTGAACCCTTCAAGGGCACGGGGCTCCTTCTGGCTCATCTTTAAGAGATCCTGCTGCATATCCACCGGCGCCGAGGTTGCCAAGGTGAAAATAACCTGATGGAAGCGGTCATCATTACCCTGTTTGTGCCATTGTTCACGGAGCAGCTCTTCCTGCAGGGTAAGAACTGCCAGGGTATGATCCTTGTTCTTAATATCCTGGCCAAGCTTTTGGAGATGGCTGGCAAGGATATCCGTCTGTCCGGCCGTGGATTTGTTCTGAATTTCAATAATCTGGGTCTGTTTTTTTGCAATTATCTTCTGGCGAGGGCCGACAAGGAGGGCATAGGCTCCATAGGCAAGGGCTATACCGATAAGAATAGTAAGGGCCAGCTGGCGTATCTGTAAAGCGAGCTCCGGATCGGAGCGCATCAGGTAGAAGCCTTTTTTAAGGGCTGCCGGTATGTCTTGTACGTTAAACTGTTTCATGAGTTACGGGTTAAATGTTGTTCAAACAAGCTGCATGATAAGTGTAAATTGAATTCGTTCCTGGTCTTTGTTCGTTGCGCGATCGGTAACAGAAAGCGAAACTGATTTGAAAATTTGCAGGGCCTGCATACTTCTCACCATCCAGACCAGATCGTCATAATCAAGGGCCGTGCCTTGCAGCTTGCCGTCGGAACCTGTGAAGGAAATTTCCCGGCAGCGTACAGTGTCAGGCAGCAGGGAAGCAATAAGGCTGAGGGGCTGACTGAATTTCTTTTTTTGGCCTCTTATTTTGGAGAGGGTGGCAATCTGCACGGTTTTCTGGTCAATAGCCAGATTTTTGGACTGCAGGCTTTTCTTCCAGGCTTCCACCTGACTGCTCAGGGCGGTGGCCTGATTAGTCTGATCTTCAATGCGGGCTATGGTTTTATTCATCTCGACAAGGCGGATGTTTAAAATCTGTACCCAGGAAAAAAAGATAACAAAAATCAGCATTGCCATGGCGCTGAAAATAAAAGGGATAAGGGTTTTTATCCTTTCAGCTAAGGGTTTTTGTGGAACCAGGTTTATACGTTGTAGCATGATCTGATCCCCTAACTAAGCACGCCGATGCTGACTGCCTCAAAGAGCGGGTCGCCAATGGTGGAGAGCTCCGGGTCCATGAGGTGCTTGATTTTGATGCCAAGGCTGCTTTCTAATTCCGAAGACAGGGCCGACCATGATTCCTCACCGCCGCCGACAAAGACTGTTTTTACCTGATTGCCCTTGATCACCGAGTTGAAATAGTCACGGGTCCGCATGAGCTCTAGGGAGACTTGATTAATATAAGCAGGCCAGTTTTGCACAATTTTCTGCGTTTGCTGACCCTCCCAGGGTGTATTGGCAGTTTCTTTGTCAACCTGGGAAGGAGCTTGATAGCCCGGGGCGAGACCTTGGCCGTCCTCCTTCTTGGTGGCGATGAGAAAATTTGCCAGAAGGTCATCATGATCAGTCTCGAAAAGGGATTCCTGATGATCAGGCTCGTCGGTTAGTTCGGGGAAGATGTCGTCAGCATGCAGTTGTATTTCCGGGTTTGGTTCCTGGTCATCTTGATCTTGTTGGTCAGACTGGGGCTGTTCTGGGCGTTGTAACTGCACAGTTCTGGTTAAAATAAGATTGCCTTTGTCATAGATGGCGATGGAAATTGATTGTGGCCAGCACAGGGCAATTAAGGTGGCCTCATCAGCCTGGAGATCGCTTCGCGACTCAAGATAGGCACACACCGAAAAGACATCTGGTTCCAGTGTTGATGGGTTTAATTTGTAGTGACCAAGGGTGTTGCGCAGCTCTTGGAACATTTTGGCCGGGAACAGAAAGACATTTATCTGCAAGGAGTCTTTAAGTTCTTTGACGATCAGCCAGTCGTAAATGAATTCGGATAATGGTTGGTCAAGCACCTTGCTGATATGGTAGGGGAGAATCTTGGCAACAACCTCCCTTGGCACCTTGTTTACAGAGAGGGTCAAGACCTCAAATTGGTCAAGGGGTAAAGAGATGGCAACGTCACCCTTGGGATTAGAAAGATTGGTCATGACCTGATGAACGCTCTTGGTCTCAGAAAGGGAACAGTCTGCCCAGCCTAAGGGCGTTGCCGAAGTGGCACCGGTAGGGCTCTGATTTTTGACCGCCAGTAAAGATCTGCTGCGGTCTCCCACCAGAGCATAGCGGTTATTTTTTTTTGTAAATGACCATTGCATGGATTATTTACCGTCTATTCCCGGAACGGGGATTGTTTCAAAGAAATCAGGGGGCAGCACCTGGTCGGCAATGGCCAGTTCTATGGCCTCAAGGAGTTGGTCGTTGTCAGGGGCAAGCTGGTAGGCTTGCTTGAAGAGGCGACCGGCCGGAAAGCCAAGATCCATCTGCATTAAAATTACAGCCATATTAATGAGCGGCTCTGGTTGCTGCGGGCCGAGTTTGCTGGCCTTGTCAAAATAATAAAGGGCGGACCAGGCATCACCTTTTTCGACCAGGGCAACAGCCTGGTTGTTAAGATAGACCACCTGATCCAGACCGGATAGATTTTCTTGCTGGGGAACCTGACTGGCAGCAGGAGAAATCTGCGAACTCGGGACAGCTGTGGAGGCTGGATTACTCTCCTGAACCTGAACGGTCTGCCGGGAAATATTCTTTTTGATGACAGGAAGATATTTTCCGGCAACAACGATGGCAACAATGACAGTTACACCCACAAGAAAAGGAAAATAGCGGCCTGATTTCTTGGCGGAACGAGGTCTGGCCGCATGCTCCACCTGGGGAGAGGGCGCTTCCTGTTCTTGTATTTTTTCGAGGGTGTCGAAGAGTTTGCTCAAGGAGTTGTACCTGGCGTAAGTTATATCTCTGGTTTTTTCCTGAGAAAACGCTTGGCGCGGGCGTTTTAAAAGTTTGCCGGCGTGCGGCCGGAGCCATCGACATTGTCGGTGTACGTCCGGTCATCGTTGACATAAAAAATGGCGCCCATGGTTTGACCGTTGGCATCCCTCTCATCACCGGGGTAGTAAGCCCAACCGGTCGATTCGCTGGCAATGCGCGGGCTATTGATCGCATCTTGCAGGGAGCGGTCAGCGACACCGGCCGGGCGGGCGGCCATACCAGAGGACATGTCGGGAAGATTGACAGCCGGTAAAGCTTGGTCTGCTTCGGTGGAAAAGTCATTTGTTCTCACCAGGCGCAGGTTGCGAAGGGGCTCGGGGCGGGTGGAGAGGACCAGGGCGTTGCGTCTGACTTCTTCAAGGGTGGGCCAGTCAGGGTTGTCGCCGGTGGGGCCGGTGTTGACACCGGAAACCAGAATCTTGGCATGGGCCAGTTCAATGCCGCCGCGGATAGCAGCCAGCTTGCCCTTGGTGGCAGCTATTTTAGCCTCTGTCTGCATGTTGAGATAGTATGGGATGGCCATGGACGATAGAAGGCCCAGGAGAATGATCACTACGATCATCTCAATGAGGGTGAACCCTCGTTCATCTCGAAAAAGCTGCATAATGCCCCCTTTCAGCTTGGTGGGAAATGTATGTAAAGACGTTTAACTCTGTAGAATTCTACAATTTTATACCATGTTTGATAAAGAGTCCCAAGTATTCTTATGGCTTATAGGCCTGAAACGACGAAAAAAATGCCTATTTTGGGCAAAAGCACAAAATGTTAACAGCTAGAAGGCGTAAGTAGTGAAGATATTGTCTTTGATTTGTCTGGAGGGTTTAAGGCGTTGAATATCTTACTTCGATGGTACGGGAGATTGATGCCCTTTGCGCTTGAACAGTTAAATCAAAAATGTTGGGTGCGATTGCAGTAGGCAAGAAGGCCGGGCCGACAAGGAGAACGCCTTGACTTCGCAGGGTGAGGGTGAAACCCTGAATCGTGGGATCAGTCCAATTAACCCAGTTGCCGCCATTGTCATGTTCAAGAATCCGCAGTTTGGCACCTGATTCTGCTGAGTACAAGGCCTGGGCCCACAGATAGTCTTCGGCTGAGGCCTGGGCAGAAATCATGGTGTAGCGGGCAATCAGCACGCCGAACATGGCCACCACCACTATCAGAAAGATAGCAGCGATCAGGCCGATACCGTCTTGATTATGCAGAGGATTACGGGACATTACGCACCTGGATCTCTTTATGGAAATTAAGGGTAGTGCCATTCCTGGTAAGGCTGAAGTCAACACGCACCAGAGCATTACTGGTCAGACTTGGCGGGCTATAATTGAAGCGAAGGCTGCCCAGCTGAATATTGCTGAGCAGGACAGCGTGCGGTGCTGCATCCAGGGTAGTCATAAAATCGTCAGGGGCCAGGGTGATCGGGGTTTCGGAGCGAAACAGCATGGTGCCAGTGCCATCGAGATAATAGCGTACAGCATCACTTATTGGGTAATAACGCATGGTGGCCGAGTGCCCACCGATCACGCCTTTGCTGAGTTTCATAGAACCAGGTGGGGTGTTGATTTGGGTAACGCCATAGATTTTACGGATTGCGTCATTGGTGTCTTGAAAATATGTCCAGTTTGTATTGTAGATGGAGAGCAGAGTTGATCCCACAGGAAGCATGTTAGAGCTCAGGTCTCTTATTTTGTCTGAGCCGCCAACCGGAGTGTATTGCCCTGTAATTGGGAGTGCTATTGAATTTAAGGTGTTCACATCAATCAGGCCAAAATGGATGTCCGTGGCGTCAGAGGGGTTGTCAATGGAGTTTGGGATCATGTGGTGGATTTCTCTTTCCATACGCATGAGAGCGAGTTTGCCCTCTTCAAAGAGTTCCATGGCATCGTCTGTCTGGGCAAATCCTCTGAAAGAGTTTGTGATTATCTCGCTGCCCATCACCCCGATAATACCCAGCAGGACAATGACCGTGATGATCTCAATCAGGGTGAAGCCCTTCTCAGAAATAGCGTGGGCCTTTTTATGTAAAAGAGACTTTAGAAATTGCATGATATCGCCACAAATTCATAGGTTTCGCCTAGGGGGGACTGGACAGTAACCACAATTCGCTTGCTGTCTGTGCTGGAAGCAGCGGAGGCGGGGCTGGTGGCGTTAATGGTTGTCGTAAGGTGTGCTTGGATATAATCTACCTCAACCCAACGGGAAAAACCGGGCATGGTAAAGGCGCTCAAGGCGCCATCCTGGCCCCAGAAGTTGTCCTGCTCGAAGTTGCCGCCTGCAAAATTCAAATAGGCATAGTCGTCCACATCATCCCAGCCCATTCGTGCGTTCGGGTTTGCCGTTTCTCCGTCAAGACCGAGGCTACCCGGCACAGTTGCCAGAGGAGAAGCTGACGTTCCAAAATCGCAGGCCGGATCAACGGATGGCCGGACGAGGACGCTGGTTGATTCAGAGGTGCAGATAGGTGGACTGCCGCCGTTTGGTGAGTTCTCGTCCCATTTCTTGGCAAGAATCTCATCCATCATGGCCTGGCCCAGGGCAATGGCCTTTTCTCTGAGCACCGGATCAGGCCCATGCGTGATCGCAGCAAGATAGGGGATGATGATAATGGCAGCAAAGCTCATGATAATGATGGTGATAATGAGCTCGATCAGGGTAAAGCCTGCTCTTTTAGGCGCTGAGATAGACGTCATGGGCATGCGTTGCCCTCCACGACATAGCCGGTCTGTGGGCAGACGGTGAGGTCTTCAGAGCCTGCTACGGTGTAATGGGTTTCCGCTGCCAGAGGTGTGCCGACTGCATCGATAGGTTCCCCGAGACCGTTAAACCATAAGGTGGTCACCGCTAGCGGGTTGACGGTAATGGTAATCGTGTTGTCATTAAGGAGGGAACGATTCGTGAAGTCTGGTACGCTGGCCAGGCCGTCTTGTCTGATAATGCTGTATTGCGTGGCGCCAAGCAGCTGTAACCCCCAGGCATTGGCAACAACATACTGCCTTGTCATGGCCTGGTGTTGGGCATAGCGAAGGGCGCGCTTAAACTCCTTTGCCGCCGCCACTTCCTTCATACCACCTGGCCATTTGGCTGTGGCCACCACAGAGATAACTCCCACCAGTAGAATAATGGAGATGAGTTCAATAAGGGTGAAACCTTGATTTCGCATACTGCCATCTATCATCGCACGATCTCCCGCCAGTTGATGATCCGGTCATTGCCCCGGTAGATGCCAAAGGTGAATTCTCCACACGTCATGTCTGGTGCAGCGCAGTTGGTCTCCGTCAGCCATGCTGGGGTTATGGTGCAGACATCAAGTTTTTCGCCGAATGTGCCTGATGTGGTCAACGTAAGGGTGGCTAGCCCGCCACTGAGCGGGTCGGAAATATTGGTCACTCTTCCTGCCCCCAGGGAGTCGCAGAAACTCATGCCAGTAGAGCAGTTGTCATCGGTATTAAGAATCCAGTTTGTTCCGTCATAATACTGGGCTTCGAAGGGTGAATTGGTAATGTCTTGGGTTTCTGGCCCGAAATTATTGAAGATTTGAATTTTGCCATGGCGGAGATTGGTGCCTGTTATTGCGGTTACCGGAAAGGCTTGGCAACCTGTGCCGCTGTCAAAACATATTCCGTCAGAATCTGTTAATTCTCCTGATGAAATGTTTAGAGTCACGTCTGGGGAGAATGGACTTACTGGTGAGCTCACCACGGGTCTCGTATAGTTGAAACCATCATATATGCTATTGGTGTCATCACCATCATCTTCATTCAAGGGGATACTTCTGGTTCCGTTACAATTTACTGTGCCCGTTATGGTCTGAGAGCTTGTGGCGGGCGTGAGCGGGGCAGCTGCGGCAGGGGCGTTTCCATCTACATAGGTGTATGACAAGGTAGTGTCGAGTTTCCAGAAAGTATCCTCGTAATTTTGGGTTTGGACTGGTGGGGCAGCACCATTCATAGCTGTAACGGTGATGCTCGGTATAGATGCCCAATCGAATTTAGAGCCTAAGTAGGTGAATGTGGCGCAGGTATTGCTCAATATTGGAGGAGCAGGGGAAATGGAGACGTCAAAATGGTCAGGGGTAAAACGTCCTATATCTAAAGTTTGCTCAGGTAGAGTAGTACCCTGATAGTCAGAGTCTTGGATGTGAAGGCGAAAGAGTCCTACTTCATTAAAGGTAGTAGTGGCAAAATCATAATTAACAACCGGCGGCCCCAAGTCATCGGGGTCGTGAATCTTTCCATCGTCAAAAAGTGTCGAAATGTCGACCCAAGTTGGCAACCATGGCGCTGTCCCTGGTAAAACAGTATCCAGGCTTGGTGGACCAGCAAGGTTGAGAAGGGTCAAAGTGCCCTCGGAGCCAGTGGCGGTGGCTGGGCCAGTCCTCTCCAGCCAGACTTCTGCACTAGTAGGGATATAATTTTCGGTAATTGTCGAGCTGTCTGCGCAGACAGCTTGAATAGTAAGCTGAAAATCGGTACCCGCCGTATGGATAGGGGTGCCCGAGTCCGTGGCGGTGTTTATATCTGTGGTGCCATCGGTTTTCGTGGCACGGAGCAGGAAATGATCAGGTTTCACCAGATATGAGTCGCTGTAAAGCATGGGGGAGAAAAAAGAGTCAATGTCGACCGGAGGTGCATCATATGGCGCATCATCATGTAGGAGGTTCAGGTCTAAAAGGCCAGCGTCATCGTAGGAGAGGTCAAAATTCCCCTGACCATTGACGAAGTTTATCATGATATTGTTGCCTGCCGGCTCACTGGTAGGGAGAGAGAGTGGATCGGTAAAGCCTCCTCCGTCATGATCAATAACAGCGTCCACGGTTCCTGAGGCTGGGTCGTTATGGTCAAACCAGGCTTTGATATTTTTATTGCCAGCGAAACCTTCAATGATGTTACAACCTGTGTCTCCAGGGCGTTGGCCAAAGGCAGTAAGAGTAACGGTAGTTGTCGCACAGGATGTCTGGTTGCTAAGATCTGAGAGGAAGCCATAGGCTCTGAAGTCGATGGTGCCAGAGGTTGAGCTCACTGCAGGAAGTGGGGCATTGTCGGTGGCTGTAACACTCACAGTATTTTCATCGCCGAAATAAAGATATAACGTTTTGGAACCGCTATCGGCCGGGGCATACGTGGTAGATGTAATGACGGCGCCTCCGGTCTGGACATCGTAGTAGGCGCCGCCTGAAGGAGTGCTTGTTAGTTGTACGGTACCACTGTAATCGGCCTTGATCGAATTATCAGAACATCGTGCGGTGATAGTAGCCGCAGCTCTCGTTTCCGGGCAGGCAAGGGCTGCAGTGTCTGTAACAAAGGTAAAGTGATCTAACGCGCAGGAGCCACAGCTGGCCGGTGGTCGACTGGTTCCGTTGAAGTTGTTGCCTGCTAGCTGGTTAGTATAAATGGTGCCAATAGCAGAGGCGGGAATGGCTGCATTGAAGACCAGGAGCTCATCTAAAGGAGCGCCAAAACCCTGAGCAACAGTTAGGTTGACATCATCAAAGGAGGTGCCAATATAGGTCAGTGTGCCGGTGGTCTGCCGATTGATTGTGTCCGTAAGGACATTGTCAATATAAAGGGCGGTTTGCCCTCCCTGGCCAACCACGGCCATATGATGCCAGCCCGCAGCCAGGGTGCCGAATTGGAATGTGCCGTCTGTGGTGCCACCTGACGAGTAGACGCCCCATCGAAAATTGTTATTCTCGTCCATGTAAAAGATATCGCCGCCGCCTGCCACAGCAGCAAAGACATAGTAGCGCTGCGGGGTGGTTCCGGCTGCCAGGAAGGGCGTTCTGAACCAAGCTGTGATGGTCCAATTTGTTGGGATGGGGATAGATGTACGGAAATGATGGGTATTGCTGGTAATATTGGCAAAACGCTCAATCTGTCCTGGGCTGTCCGTGTCAAGGCTATTGTATGCTTGGCTGTCATAGTTTCCTGCGACGGAGTCGATCACCTCGCCTGCTGCCCCGGTATAGGCACATTCGTCGAGGTGGAAATCGGCAATGGGACAGGCAAGGCAGCTTCTGGCAGAGCCATCGTAGTTATTCCCAGCAATCTCCGAGTCATAGATGTCCTGGACCTGAGGAAGGGTCAAGGTACTGTTAAAGACTTTGACCTCGTCAAGGTGGCCAATGAAATTAGCCGGTGTACCCCCGGTGTCTTCGATGCGACCAATACTGGAAAAACTGTTGCCCACGATGCCCACGTTTTCCGTTGAGGTCCCAGAGGTATTAAGTTGACGATCAATGAATATTTGGTAATTTTCGTTGCTGGCATCACGGGTTAATACGACATGATGCCATAGGCCGTCATTGATGGGTATTGTCGATTTCGTCGAATAATCATTGCCTACGGAAATGCCGATGTTGCCGCCAGCATCGATCCACCCCCAAAAAATATCGTCTCCACCCCCAGCTTCTTCGATACCGCTGACTCCTGGTGCCAACCACCCTGTATTATTGCCAACCTGAGTAGTGTTGATCCAAAATGAAAGCGATGCTGTACCTTGGAGAGGGGTGAGGTTTTGGGCAGTTTGCAGGTAGTCGCCATTGCCGAGAAACTGGCCGGATCGGCAGATTTGGGAGTTGCTTGGGTCGATGGTGCTATTACCTTGAGGAGTGCCGTCATAACCGTTGCCACTGCTATCTATAGCTTCGTCGGTAGCGCCAGACCATTGGCACTCGTCAAGTCTGAAGTCGATGACGGGTGGTAGGGAGAGCGGATAGGTAATAGTCACCAGACCACCAGCTCCATCGCCCCCTATGACTGCTCGTTCGGCTCCACCGCCACCACCACCACCGTAGCCGGAGACTGGCGCAAAGCCATTCTCCGAGTTGGCGTTACCACCATTGCCGCCAATACCGCCACCAGTAGGGGGGGCGGCTGCCGTTGCCGTCGTCCAGGTTGCAGGGCCATTGGTACCGTTTGCCGCTGTGCCCGCTGAAGAGCCACCGGGGCCGCCTCGCCCCTGATTGCTATTGCGTCCCGTGCCACCGTTACCACCGGAATATTTTGTTGTGCCTATGCCAGAAGAGGCCGAACCGCCAAGGCCGGATACGCCACCGGCACCTGCCACGGGGGCTAACCCACCCGTACCACCCTTCGCCAAAATGGTTGCGATAGTCGAAAACCATGAATCCCCTCCTGCCCCTCCTGTGCCTGCTCCTCCTGTGCCACCGGCACCCACGGTAACCGTATAAGTGTTTCCTGGAATGACTGCGATAGTGGTAGTTCGTGAGTATGCCCCACCTCCACCACCACCAGCGCCGTCCTGGTTGGTCGGGTTGCCGCCGCCACCCCCGCCCCCGCCCCATGCTTCAACAGTAACTGAGGTCACGCCAGCCGGCGCAGTCCAGGTTCCTGATGATGTAAAGGTAGTTGTCACTGCCTGAGCAGTACCTGTCAGTAAAGCTAGCAGCAGAAATAGTACAAAAATGGGAACAGACGACGGTTTCCTTGTTCGTATCGCTTGTGTCATGACTTCACCGTGCCTGATTAAGAAGCATTAAATGAGGGACAGGTTCCGGTTTCATGAGAAAAAACAGGATGGTGGCAAGGAAGTGGCAAAGAATGTCCCTTTTTTCCTTTTTTTGTGAATAGGTGTCCATTTTTTCTGGATTCATGTGCATGTCGGTTTGCCTTCCGGCCCTGAGCGTTTTACCAATTAGGAATCTCTACAGCAGGATTATTATTTAATGATTACAGCTGGTAATGCTGTGTTTGTCAAGGGTGTCCCGCTAGGTATGGACTCGTCAATGCAACCATTTAGTGCAAGTGGCAACCTAATATGTTGTTATTGTATCAAAAAATAAGCAACAAGTATGCCGTCTTTAGGCAAGATACTGAAAGAGGGTTGTTGGTGTTTGATAACCATTTGGATATAGGCTGTACGTTAGAGGTGGGAAAGTTTATTTGTGTTGATCGAGTAACGAATGCACAAGTACTTGTAGTTGGTTGAAATTTTTTGCTTCAAATATCTTAACCCGGATTGAACTGCCGTTTTGGACACCCTTGAGGTATTTACCGGCGTGGTTCTTGATTTTGCCCAAAAGTCGGTCGGCGGGCAGGAATTGGTCAATGAGTTCCAGGTGGCGGCTGAGTGCCTTGAGGCGTAAAGAGCGTGATGGTTCGATGTTGATGGATGGTGAAAAAATCCACGGCGCCCCAAGGGCAGTGCGGCCGATCATCACGCCATCACAACCGGTTTCGGCCATGAGCTTGATGCCGTCATTGTAACTGTGGATGTCGCCGTTACCGATCACCGGGATGGTGAGCGACTCCTTGACCTTGGTAATTACCGAATAATCCACCTTGCCGGAGAAACCGTCGCTCCAGGTTCGGGCATGGATGGCCACGGCAGCAGCCCCGGCTTCTTCAGCCATCTTGGCAAATTCAGGGGCATTGATGGAGTTGTGGTTCCAGCCGGTACGAATTTTGATAGTTACCGGTTTTGAGGTGTTGGCCACCACCTGGCGGATGATCTCTTCAGCAAGGTGGGGGGTCTGCATCAGGGCGCTGCCCGCCCCTTTTTTGATCACCTTGCGTACCGGGCAGCCCATATTGATATCGATCATGGCCAGCGGTTCCTTGTCAATGATGGCTGCTGCCTGGCCCATGATCTCTGGTTCACTGCCAAAGAGCTGCAGGGCCAAAGGTTGCTCTTCGGCCACGGTGGCAATCATCTCTTTGGTCTTGTTTTGATCGTACACCAACCCATGGCAGGAAATCATCTCCGAATAGACCAGACCTGCCCCGTATTCCCGGCAGAGCAGGCGAAAGGGCAGGTCTGTGTAACCGGCCAAGGGCGCCAGTATAAAGGGGTTTTCAACTCTTACCGGGCCTATGGTAAAGGGTGCTGGTTGCATATCTTTTCACTCGCGACTTCCGGCAATTAAGGGTAAGATGGCCGCCATTTCTGGTGGCTTTGTGGCTGCCAAACACTGTGGAACTGGTTTTTAAACTACAAAACGTATTTTTGGAACATATAAAGGCGATAATTCCTTGTAGCTTGTCGGATTTGTCGCCGTAGACCATAAAAAAATGGACAAAAAATGATGGCATTGGAGCTGAATCTTCAAAACAAAGAGCTCACCAGCGATGAGATTGCACAACTTGCTGAGATGCGCAAGGTGTGTGCCCGGCGTATTTTACTGTCCACCTCTCTCGCCTCCTCCGGTCATCCCGGTGGTTCCTTGTCCACCCTGGATATGTTGCTTGTGACCTACGGCTGCATCAAGCATAATCCCGCCGACAGTCAGTGGCAGGGCCGTGATCGGGTGGTGATGAGCATTGGCCATGTCTCCCCCGGTGTTTACTCCGTGCTTGCTGAAAACGGCTATTTCAGTGAAGCAGATTTTCTCACTGGTTTTCGGCGCGCCGGTTCCGGTTTTCCTGGTCATGTCGAGCGTATCGTGCCTGGCGTAGAGTGGGATACCGGTAATCTCGGCCAGGGGCTCTCCACTGCCGTGGGTATGGCCCAGGCCTTCAAAATGAAGGGCTCCGATCAGAAGGTCATCTGCTATATGGGTGACGGTGAACAGCAGAAGGGTCAGATCGCCGAGGCCATGCGTTATGCCAATAAGTACAACTTGAATAACCTCATCGTCATTGTTGACCGCAATCATATCCAGATCTGCGGGAGCACCGAGGATGTCATGGATATTGATGTCGCTGGTCTTTTTGAGGTGTCTGGCTGGAACGTTTTGAAGCTTGATGATGGTCATGATACCAATAAGTTTTTTCAGACCTTTCGCAAGGCCTATCTCGGTAAGGTTGCAAAGACCGACAAGCCCACCATGATTGAGGCCCAGACCATGATGGCCAAGGGTGTCTCTTTTATGGAGAATTTATGCAAATACCATGGTTCTCCCCTTAATCAAGATCAACTTGCCGCCGCCTTTAAAGAGCTTGGCCTGGAAAATGATTTTGATAAATGGGCGGAGCTGCGCAAGGCCCCGGTTGCTACTAACACCAAATTGAAAAATATCGTCCGCTACCCGGCGATCAGTGCTGGTGAACCGATCAACTACGATGGCAAGACCGACTGTCGTTCTGCTTACGGGAATGCCCTGCACAGTTTGGCCGTTGCCAATAATGTCGGCGGGGTGATGAAGATTGCCGGTATATCCTGCGATCTGGAAGGCTCGGTGAAAATGGGTGATTTTCACAAGCACAGCCCCGGCGCCTATTTTGAGGCCGGTATCCAGGAGCACCATGCTGCATCCATGGGCGCTGCCATCAGTCGTGAAGAGGTGGCCTGTTTTTTCTCAACCTTTGGGGTGTTTGCCGTCTCCGAGGTCTATAACCAGAACCGCATCTCAGATATTAACGAGACCAATTTCAAGGTTGTGGCCACCCATTGCGGTCTTGATGTCGGCGAAGACGGCCCCACCCATCAGGGCATCGATTATATCGGCCTGATGCGTAATTATTTCCGTTTTAACGTTTATCTCCCTGCTGACCCCAACCAGACAGACCGGGTTATCCGTACTGCTGCTGTAAATCCTGGCAACGTTTTTGTCGGTATGGGTCGTTCCAAGATGGCTATGATCCTTGCTGATGACGGCACCCCTTTCTTTGGTGGCAACTATCAGTTTACCCCGGGCCAGGGTGACTGGGTTCGCCGTGGCAAGGCCGGCACCATCATCACCTATGGCGCTGTGACCCCTAACGTGATGGAGGCGTGGCAGAAGTTAAAAGATGAGGGTGTTGAGGTTGGGGTTCTGGTGATGGCTTCAGTGGTTCCCGTTGATAAGGCTGCCATTGTTGAGGCGGTTAAAACGGGGCCTGTTCTTACTGTGGAAGATCATCATGTTGATACCGGGTTAGGCGCCATTGTTGCCACGATCATCGCTGATAATGGGCTCACCGCTACCTTTAAACGTCTTGGTGTGACACGCTACGGTGCTTCGGGTAAACCTGCTGATCTTTATGCTGCCCAAAATCTTGATGGCGCTGGCATTGTGAAGACCTTTAAGGAGATGCTGTAAGATTTGTGGTTGGTTATTTCCAGGGGACAACCAGGCAACGACTGAAGTAGAATAATTCTAAATAAGACTCACAAAAAAACCCGGCTGGAGATTTCTCCAGCCGGGTTTTTTTGTGAGAACTTTAGTTGGACTCAGGTTTACCAGGTTTTTATTTCAACCTGATAGATGGTCAGAGGCTCATTGCCGTCGCGGTAAATGAATTCAACCTTATACGTGCCTGTAGCGTTAACGAACTGAGTAATGTCTGCCTTAATAGGCTGGACATCATTGGCACTTTTAACCCCGAAATAGTTAGTGGCCTTCAGTTGATCAGGAGACCAACTTGCCACCTGATGGCGTTGTCCGGCCGGGGTAATGAGATACACCTCGCCAAAGGAGCTATTGGTGGTGCGGCCATAGCCGTTAAAAGAAAGCCAAGATTCATTGCCAAAGAGCTGAACATCAAAGGCATAGATGTTGTTAACAACATTGGAACCTGAACCGGCAAGACCCTGGGTCTTACTGATATAGCTCTGTGGATTAGCGCTACTGAGTTTGCTGGAAGAAGCGGAAGCCGTTTGGGTAGCTTTTTTCTCAACAGGTGCTGGTTTTGCAGGGGCTGATGGGGCCACCACTGGGGCAGCAGCCACTGCAGCTGCAACAGGAGAGGTCACGGCAGTAGTAGAGAGTCCCATGCTCTTGTTGCGTTCATTCTGGACAACAAGGGCGCCTGCCAGATTGTTCTGACGGATCAGCTTGTCTTCAAGCTGTTTAAGATCAACAATGTATTGGTTTTTGACATTTTTGGCGGTGTTGTTTTTGAAATTATCAAAAACAACCTGATATTTACGCTCTGTTGCATCCATGGCCTCTTTTTTTAAGGCTTCAATGCGGTCATTGTAAAGAGTTTGAATTTTTTTGACCTCAATATCTCGAGCACTTTCAAGCGAAGAAATTTTTTGTGTTAAGGCCGGGGATTGCAGACTTTTCTCCTTGGCAGCCTCAAGTTCCTGTTGGAGTTGCTGGAGCTTTTCAGGTGTCGAAGCATTCTCGAGTTGCTTCTCATAGGCGGCTCGCAGGGCTTTAAACTCAGCAGGTTCTTGACTGATGGTGAGAACTTCAGCCTGGAGCGGCGTAGTCAGGCAAAAGAGAAGAAATGAGATAAAGAAAAACTTTTTAGACATAATGGGCCCCCATTGAAGTGCTAGTATAGCAATTTAGAAATAATATTAAGATGAGTAATAATTTAATGAAGCAACATTAATAAAAAAACGGATTAAACTGTTTTTTCTCTGACCATGAGGGCCAAATCATTTATGTGCAAGGATGTAATAATACTTTGTTTTACGGCATTTTGCAAGTCTCTGGCAGAAGCTATAACATCGTAGAAAACAACAAGATTTCGTTTTGGCTGGAAAAAGGTCAGTCGAGTTTTTCTATGTCGTCTGTGGGGATGAGCTCCTGGTTGTTATTGAGGTCGTCACGGGTGAAGAGGTAAAAAAGCTGGATGTCGATGTTGTCAGCCAGACTGTCGGCAAGAAGAACTAAGGCAATATCCTGATTACTCTGGGTGCGGATGGCATCATCTCCCACCTTAAAGGTTTCGCGTTGTATATATTTATTTCTTTCCAGGACAACCTTGCCGTTTTGAGCGTTTACCAGCCGGTAACCAAGTTTTACCGCAGCCCGGATTTCGACGGCTCGATTAAAGGCGCCATAGGACAGTCCTGGGATCTCGACAGAGTAAATTGTCCCATCAAGGATATAATCAGCGCCTACTTTGTTTTGGGTGAGGTAAAAGCGGTTGGATTTTGTCAGCGCTTGGATGAGACTCTGCTGAACCTGGCCCTGAAAACCGAGAAGATTCGTCTGATTGGTCCACATGTCCAGATAAATTCTGATCTTCCCATCGCCATCCTTATCAAAATCAGCAATTCTGGTATGTGGGTTGCGGTAACCACAGCCACCGGTAAACAACAAGAGCTGTGCTCCGACAAGGAGAAAAGCAAAGAGCGTGGAAAGCTGTTTTGGAAAGGTCATGACAATACCTATATGACAATGCTGATCAGTTTATTTTTGACAACGATGATTTTACGGATACTTTGACCCTCAAGGAATTTCTGGACCCGTTCATCGGCCAAGGCCATTTTTTTGATGGTTTCTTCATCAATTCCTGCTGCCACAGTAAGGCGACTGCGGACCTTGCCGTTAATCTGTACAACCAGGATGATTTCATCCTCTTTGGCTGCCTCGTGGTCAAAGCTTGGCCAGGGTGTCTTTGTCAGTTCCTCGTGGTGGCCGAGAAGTTGCCAGAGCTCTTCGGTGAAATGGGGCACCATGGGGGCCAGGAGCTGGAGAATGGCGTCAACGGCCTCCTTGATGGCACCGTCTTCTGGTGGTTCTCCATGATCGCCGCTGGTCAAGGAACTTAAGCTGTTGTTGAGTTCCATGATGGCTGAGATGGCGGTGTTGAAGTGAAACTTACCGTTAATGTCCTGGCTGACTTTGGCAATGGTCTGGTGGGTTTTGCGATGGAGGTCCTGGCCTGATTTTGATAACTCTGCAGGCAGGACAGGGTTTTTCTGCAGGAGCTCCTTGTTGCTCATGATAAAGCGGTAGACCCGGTTCAAGAAGCGATAGGCCCCATCAACACCCTGATCGTTCCACTCCAGGTCTTTTTCTGGTGGCGCTGCAAACAGAGAAAAAAGGCGTACTGTATCCGCCCCATACTGAGCAATGAGTTCGGCCGGATCCACGACATTACCCTTTGATTTGCTCATTTTAAAGCCATCTTTGATGACCATGCCTTGGGTGAGCAAATTGGTGAAAGGCTCATTAATGCTGAGATAGCCGAGATCCCGGAGAACCTTCGTGAAAAACCGTGAATAGAGAAGGTGAAGAATGGCATGCTCCACACCGCCGATATACTGGTCGACGGGCAGCCAGTAATCAACTGCCTCCTTTTTGAGGGGGCCATCTGTATAGTCAGGACAGGTATAGCGGGCGAAATACCAGGAGGACTCGACAAAGGTATCCATGGTATCTGTTTCGCGGCGGGCCTCGCCACCACATTTGGGGCAGCTAGTTTTGTAGTAGCTTTCCAGAGTATGCAGCGGCGATTTGCCAGAGGAGTCGATGGTCACATCACGGGGCAGGGTGACGGGGAGATTCTCCTTTGCCACCGGTTGTATGCCGCATTTCTGACAATGGATCATGGGAATGGGGCTGCCCCAGTAGCGTTGCCGGGAAACACCCCAGTCGCGCAGACGGTAGGTAACCTGCTGTTTCCCGAAACCCTTCTTGTCAGCCTTGGCGGTGATGGCCATTTTTGCTTCTTCAGAGGCCATACCGTTGAAATCGGCGGAGTTTACCAGAGTACCCGGTCCCTCGTAGGCCGTGTCCATGCTGGCTGGGTTGAGGGTTTCACCTTCTGGCTGGATAACAACCTGTACGGCAATAGTGTATTTTTGGGCGAATTCAAAATCCCGTTGGTCATGGGCCGGCACAGCCATGACCGCACCTGTGCCGTAGTCCATGAGGACAAAATTTGCTGTATAGATGGGGAGCTTGTCGCCGGTATAGGGGTTGATGGCATAGGCCCCGGTAAAAACGCCTTCCTTGTCAAGCTCCTCACCCGCCTTCTGGCGCTGCTTGGCCACGGTGGTACGCTTAACGAACTCGACAACCTGTGCTTCCTGCGCCGTGCCCTTGGTCAGTGCGGTGACAAGAGGATGCTCAGGGGCAATGGACATGAAGGTGGCACCATGAATGGTGTCCGGCCTGGTGGTGAAGATGGTCAGTACATCATCGCGGCCGTCAATGGCAAAATCAATCTGGGCGCCGATGGATTTACCGATCCAGTTGCGCTGCATGGTAAGGACTTTCTCAGGCCAACCCTTGAGGTTGTCGCATTCAGCCAAAAGCTCTTCGGCGTAATCGGTGATCTTGAAAAACCAGCCATTCATTTCCCGCGGCACCACGCCCTGGTCGCAGCGCCAGCAGCAGCCGTCAATGACCTGCTCACGGGCCAATACGGTCTGGCAGGTCTCACACCAGTTGACCACGGTAACTTTTTGGTAGATAAGGCCTTTCTCGTAGAGCTCTATAAAAAATTGTTGCTCCCATCGGTAATACGCCTCGTTACAGGTAGCAAGTTCGCGATCCCAATCGTAGCTGAGCCCCATCTGTTGGAGTTGGCCGCGCATGTAGTCGATATTCTCATAGGTCCATTTGGCCGGGTGGGTGTTGTTTTTGATGGCGGCATTTTCAGCAGGCAGGCCAAAGGCATCCCAGCCCATGGGGTGGAGGACATTGTAGCCCTGCATACGCTTGAAGCGGGCGACGACATCACCGATGGTGTAGTTGCGGACATGGCCCATGTGGATACGGCCGGAGGGGTAGGGGAACATTTCCAGGAGATAATATTTCTCGCGGCTTTTGTCCTCGCTGACCTTGAAGGTCTTTTCCTGTAACCATTTCTGCTGCCATTTGCTCTCAATAGCAGCAAAATCGTAATGGGCGGTATCGGCAGTGGCCATAATATATATCCTTAAAAAAAGAGGGAAAGGGGTTTTAAATATGATGAGAGGAGACGTGGATCTGGGCAGGTCTCTGATTTCAGGCCTCTTTTTACCATATCAGCCGTGAAGTGCAATAAGGCCGGTGGAGACACGATAAAAAAAAGCTAAAGTCTGGATCTAAGCGATCACAGGGGGAAAGCTGCGTTGAGCAGCTTGTCTGCTCAAACGAAACTTATACCCCTCAAGGGGGTACTGAAAAAAGTGCCCCTTGCGGTGTATAAAGAGAAGAGCCTTCACTCACCCCAGCCATTGTGTGATCAATTAAGAGGGGATTGATTTGCCTTCATGATGATAGGCAAGGTTCTCGAAGGTGGTATAGCGACCGATAAAGGCGAGCTCCACGGTACCGGTGGGGCCGTTTCGCTGTTTGCCGATGATGAGCTCGGCCAGGCCTTTTTTGGGGTTGTCTTCAGATTTGTTATAAACCTCGTCACGGTAGATAAAGCAGATAACATCAGCATCCTGCTCAATGGCGCCTGATTCGCGGAGGTCAGAGAGCTGCGGGCGCTTGTTTGGGCGGCTCTCAAGGCTACGGTTCAGCTGGGAAAGGGCGATGACCGGGATTTCAAGTTCCTTGGCCATGGCTTTCAGTGACCGGGAAATTTCACTGATCTCCTGCTCGCGGCTGTCGCCGCGACCCTTCATGAGTTGGAGGTAATCAACAACAACGAGGCCGATATTGTGTTCCATCTTTAGGCGTCTGGCTTTGGCTCGCATCTCAAGGACGGAGATTGCCGCGGTGTCATCGATAAAGATGGGGGATTTGCTCAGTTCGCCAGCGGCCCGGGTCAGTTTGGGCCAGTCTTGTTCCTTGATGTGACCGGTACGAATCTCATTGGAATCCACTCGACTTACCGAACAGAGAAGTCGCATGGCAAGCTGATGCTTAGACATCTCAAGGCTGAAAACAGCCACGGGCACGTCAAACTGCATAGCCGCATTCTGGGCCATATTCATGGCCAGGGCTGTTTTGCCCATACTGGGTCGACCAGCCAGGATGATCAGGTCGGAGGGCTGGAGACCTGCGGTCATGCGGTCAAAAACGTCATAACCGCTGGGAACACCGGTGATTAGTTCCTTGCGTTCGGCAAGTTCGGTAACCTTATCAAAGGTACCCTTCATAATGACGTTCAAGGGTTCAAACTTCGAGCCGCTTTTGCTGCTGGATATTTCAAAAACCGTAGTCTCGACATCGTCAAGCAAGCGATCTATCTCATCTTGCTCATCGTAACAGCGGGAGGCAATAGAGGTAGTGGTGCTGATCAACTGGCGGAGGATTGATTTTTCCCGGACAATCTTGGCGTAGTGGACGATATTTGAAGCTAACGGGACGGTGTCGGTGAGGGTCGCTATGTAAGCTGGGCCACCCGAGCCTTCCAAGGAGTTGGTGCTGGTGAGATGGTTGATCACCGTGACCATGTCTTGCGGCTCATTGCGGTCAAAAAGGGTGACCATGGCCTTGAAAATGGCTTTATGTTTGTCGAGGTAAAAGTCGTCAGGGGTGATGAGGTCAACGGCCTTGGCCATCATGCCTTTTTGTTGGAGAACAGCGCCGAGAACACATTGCTCAGCCTCCTTGTTCTGGGGAGGCATGCGGTGGCTGATAGAGCTGTTAAGAGGTTGTTCCATGGAATTTAGCAAATGAAGTCAGGGAAATTTTAGGAACTAAGGAGCGAACAAAATATACTAGTCGCTCCTGAATTTAATGCAAGTCTGCCACGAAAAAAAGCGGCTCTTTTATTTTAATAAAAAGAGCCGCTTTCAGCGAAGACATTATGCAGGGGGCTGCTTATTCTGCGGCAGCCGGCTCTGTAACTACTTCAGGTTTGGCGGCAACAGGTGCGGAAGTTGATTCCTGTGTGTTCAAGGAGGTAATAAGAACCCTGAACTCACCGAAGACCTGGTAGCCGGCCTTGTAGGAAATTTTAAAATCGCCAAGGCTCTTCAGAGGCTCATCAAGCATGATTTTCCGCTTGTCAACGGTAATACCAAGCTCGGCAAGTTTATCAGCAATATCTGCAGAGGTTACAGAACCGTAGAGCTTGTTGTCTTCACCGGAACGCATGGTAATGGTAACGGTGATGCCGCCCAGTTTCTTGGCTATGCCTTGAGCGTCGTTACGCTCACTTGCCAGACGTGCCTTGATAGCTGCCATGTTGCGATCACGTTCGATCATGGCAGTCTTGGTTGCCAACACGGCCTTTCCTTGTGGAATCAAGTAATTGCGGCCATAACCAGGCTTTACTTTAACCACGGCACCCTCTTCACCAAGGGTTTCAATTGTTTGTGTAAGAATAAGTTCCATAATGGTCACCTCAGGTAGATCAACCTGTTATCTATTTAATCCCGCCAACGGGATATATTTTTAACAAAGGAAGATGGCTTATTAAGGCGTTTCTTCTTCTTTGTAGATATTGCCTAAATCTTTCCAGGTATCAATAACGCCAAGTACTGCGAGCAGGACGATGGAATAGGTCTGGATAAAGATAAAAATATATATAAAAACCCTGATAGGTCTTGGCGCATCCCATCTTGCCAGCATGGCAAAAAGTACAGCCAGCCCCTGGAAAAAATAAATACATCCCAGGATGAGAATACTATTTAGGCCGAGCGTTTTAAGGCTTGCTACTGGCAGAATCATAAAAAATCCTGCCAGAATTAACAACCAGACCAGATTTTCCGGTAGTCTCCAGAAGCGGTATGGAGGCCATACGGTTTGCTTCGGAGCGTGACGTTCAATAAGTCGATTTCCCAGAGCCAAATTCAACCAACTAATAAAAATGGCGGACATAACAAGTAATGCCGGGAAAATCCGTGGCAATTTCTGGCGGGCCTGGTCAATACCCCGTTCGATTTCTGCCACAACATCCGGAGGAAAATTGCCAGATGTTTTGTACGTCTCAGCCATGGTGGCAAAAGCCTGATCCATGGCAGTTAACCCTTCAGTGTATGGATTAAGGTCGGTTGACTGCCAAAAAAACAGACCGCCTATGAACCAGCCCAGAAGGACAAGCAATGTTGCGCTAAGTCCTGCCCATGCCACTGATTTTCTTTTTTCCATTGCCCATGCCAGTATAAAACCCACCGGAAAGAGGGTGAGTGGAAAAATGGCATTACCAATATCCCTTGCAAGCAGTGAAACGAGTCCTGCAATAATAAAGGAAACAAGGCAAATGTGGTGCCCAGCTTTCTGACCCTGGGTTACACTAAAATAAAAAGCCGCCAAGGGTATAAATGTTCGGAGTAAATCAAAAACCGGACTTACGGCCGGAAGTCCACAGAACAGGGAGGTCAGTACAATAGCTCGCCACTGTTTCAGCGGTTTAAAACCGGCGTTTACTTCATCCGGCACGAAGTACTAACCCTGGATGTTGCCGTCATAAGGCAAGAGGGCAATCTGCCGAGCTCTTTTAATAGCCTCGGTCATCTGACGCTGGTGCTTGGCGCAGTTGCCATAAATGCGACGGGGGATAATCTTGCCGCGCTCGGTCAGGTAATTTGTCAGGATTTTAACATCTTTATAGTCAATGACCAGTTCTTTGTCAGCACAAAAGCGGCATACTCTGCGGCGCTGGAAAATCCTCTTTTTTTTGTCCGTATCTCTCATGATCCTAATCCTTTATAAAAAATTGAGCTGGATGTTAGTTTGTTTTAAATGGCGCTGTTAATTGTCGTCATCATCATCGTCATCATTTTTAAATGAAGACTTGCGATCGTCATTTTGAGCTGCATAAGATTTGTCACTGAGGACAAAGTCTTTGTCGAGTTTGATGGTCATGTATTTCAGAACATTGTCATCGATTCTGAAAATACGTTCCATCTCATCAATTCCGGCGCCATTGCCAGAGAAAGCGGTGTAGACATAGTAGCCGTTTGGCTCTTTTTTAATGGGATATGCCAGTTGTTTGAGGCCCCATTTGTCAACCTTGAGGATTTCACCGCCGACATTTTCAATTATTCCTGCGGTTTTGGTGCTGATGGCAGCAATGGTATCTTCGCTGACATTCGGTCTGATAATGGTGATAGTTTCGTACTTTTCCATAGGTCCTCCTTATGGACTTAAGGCCCCTTGTAAAGGGCAAGAAGGTAATGAATCAAGGCGGACGATTCTGTACGAATAGCCGAAAATTGATCCACATCTAAATATAAGCTGTCCTTGTTAACATGGCCCAAGGCTTACTGTCAAACGGTTTTTTGGATGTTCATGGCCTATCTCAGCAGAATGAAAAGATAAAAACTATTTTATTGAGCCAAGTCTTAAAAAAAGTTAAAGAACACCTCTCTTTGTTGTATAGTGGCTGCAGGGCATACTATCTGTTGTGTTGTTCATCTTCATAATTTGATTGACTTTTCTCCGGGAAATGGAGTATTCACATGTCCTTTGCCTTTTAGGAGTGACTGTCATATTCGCGGTTGATCTTGCCGGGAAATTTCTATAATTTAAGTAATCATTTTCAGTGATCTTCTTTGGTTACGTGAGTAACCGTTACAGAGTATAAACCATAAATTCTACCATTATAAAATGAGCAAATCATCCTCCTCACGTTACGCAGAAGCCGGCGTTGATATTGATAAGGCAAACGATTTTATCAATCAAATTAAGCCTATTGTTTCTTCAACTTTTAGACGCGGTGTTCTCACCGATATTGGTGGCTTCGGCGGCCTGTTTGCCCTGGGCGGTGATCGATATGTTGATCCTGTCCTGGTGTCTTCCACCGATGGTGTTGGCACCAAGCTCAAGATAGCCAGTATGTGCAATAAGCATGATACTATTGGTATTGATCTTGTTGCTATGTGCGTCAACGATATTGTTGTCTGTGGCGCTCAGCCGCTCTTTTTCCTTGATTATTTTTCTGTGGGCAAGCTCGACACCAAGGTTGCCCTTGATGTTGTCAGAGGAATCGCCAAGGGTTGCGAGATTTCCAAATGTTCCCTCATCGGCGGTGAGACAGCCGAGATGCCTGGCCTTTATGAGGCAGGTGACTACGATATGGCCGGCTTTGTGGTCGGTATTGCTGAACGAGACAAGCTCATTGATGGGTCGGAAATTAAGGTTGGTGACAAGATCATCGGACTTTCTTCAAGCGGCATCCATTCCAATGGGTTTTCCCTGGTCCGCAAAATATGTTTTGAAGAGCTTGGTCTCAAGGTTGATGATTACGTGGATGAGTTGGGCTGTACGTTGGGCGAGGAGCTCATTCGACCCACCCGGATTTATACCGAGCCTCTGCTTAATCTGTTCAAGAATTACAAGGTGCGGGGGTTGGTTCATATTACCGGCGGTGGTTTTGATGATAATATCCCCCGCGTCCTGCCCAAGGGCTGCAAGGCCATCATCAAAGATGGCAGTTGGCCCATTCAACCCATCTTTAAATTCCTCCAGGAAAAGGGGAATGTGACGGTGGAGGAAATGAGACGTACCTTTAACTACGGTATTGGTATGGCCATCGTTATTGATGAGCGGGTGGTGGATGATGCTGTGCAGCAACTTACCGCCTTGGGTGAATCCCCCCATATTATCGGAGAGGTTGCCGCCCGCGATGATGATGAAGAGTCTGTTGTTTTCGTTTAAGATTTCTTAAGGAGTTTTCGCTATTCAGCGCGAAATAGAAAACCAAAAAAAGGGGTCATGAGAATTACATCTCATGACCCCTTTTTTTTGGTTTGTCGTGAGAAGGAGGACTAGGTCAGTTTACTCAGAAATGTGCCGGGAGCTGGCCAGTGTCAGAAGATTCAGCTGCCGCAATCCTTGCTGCCGCCCTTGATTTTATAGAGGGCGTGGGCCAGGCCGGGGAGTATGGTTTCCAGATTCTCCCGGGCAGCTCTTTCACTGCCTGGCAGATTGATGATCAAGCAACTTTTGCGGATGCCGGCCACACCCCGTGAAAGGATGGCGTTTGCTGTTTTCTGGAAGCTTGCCATGCGCATCATCTCGCTGATGCCGGGAATCACTTTGTCAAGCAGGGGGAGGGTGGTTTCTGGAGTCTGGTCACTGGGGCTTACCCCGGTGCCACCGGTGGTCAGGATGAGGTCGAGGCCTTCGTTGTCGCACCAGTTTTTCAAAGTGGCGGTGATGGCAATCGGGTCGTCGGCCACGATAGCGTATTTGCTGATGGTGTATGAACCTGCTGAACGTAATTGTTCCTGGAGTTGCGGGCCGCTGGTGTCCTGGCGTTCACCTCGGGAACCTTTGTCGCTGATGGTGAGGATGCCGCAGAGGTAGATTTCCTGGGTGTCCTTGTCCATACTACGGCCTGTTTTGCTGGCTTGCTTCTTCGGTAAGCTTTTCGTAATGGGAGAACACAGCCTTAAAGGTGGCTCGACCGCCGCTCAAGTGGGCGAGATCACTGCCATATTCAAGAATTTCAGCCATGGGAACCTGGCTGACAATGACCTCATTACGGGCCTCTGAGCGGATCTCCATGATTTTGCCGCGCCGTTTGCCAAGGTCTTGAATAACTTCACCAACACAATCATCAGGCAGGGTGATGGACAGGTTCATCAGCGGTTCAAGGAGGATCTGTTTCTGGTCTTCCTGTTGCCTCTCCTGGTAGGGGATAGTGGGCAGGGTGAGTTCAAGTTCAATGCCGAATTTGCGTGCTATGCGTTCACAGGCAACCTCAAGATGAAGACGCCCCTGGCCGGAAAAAAGTGTTTGACCTGTTTTGGGTTCCTGGCTCATGTGCAGGGCCGGATCTTCTGCCATGATTTTTGAAAGTGCGGTATACATGGCTTCACTGTCTGTCGGGGTTTTGCAGGCGACGGCGTAGGTGAAATGTGAGCGCGCTACCACAGGAAGCGGTTCCAGTGGCGAGGCTTCTGGGGAGTCGGCAAGGGTGTCACCGGGAGCGCTGTGTTTGAGATTCACCAGGATTCCGATCATGCCCGCAGTGAGACTGTCGGTTTTTTCAAGGCGGCCACCATAGGGAATATAAAAGGTGTCAGGGGTTTCCTTGGTGTTGCGGCTGACATTGTAGAGGGTGCCGGGGGTAAGGGTGCCGGAGTTAATTTTACAGTAGTAAAGGATCCCCATGTTGGGGTCGTGGTCGATCTTAAAGATCTGGCTGCGTTGCGCGGCGTTTTTCCGAGGATATTCCGGGAAGAGCGTATGAGCTAGTTTAAGGAGAAGACTGGCACCGAAACCTTTCTTTGCAGCACCTGGCAGTACAGGCGACAGAGCACCTGAAGCGACGGCGTTTTTCAGGCCATTAAGGAGGTCTTCTTGGCTAAGTTCGCCTTCCTCAAGGAGCTCTTCAACAAGTTCATCATCTGTTTCCGCAACCTGCTCCATAATTTTTTCCAGAGCAATAAAGGCCTCATCCTGCATGGCTGCGGGAATTTCCCCCTCGGTAAGAGCAGTGGGGTCGTCTTCGGAAAAATACAGGGCTGTTTCAGCCAGCACATCAACAACACCACGAAAGTCAGCACCGCTGCCAATGGGTAGGTATAAAACAGCGGGGTCAAGGAGGATATGTTTGCGGATGGCCGCCAAGGTGCCGTTGAAGTCGGCTTTTTCTTCATCCATCCTGTTGATAAAGAGAATGGAAGGCATGGTTGTTTGTTGGATAAGGCGGGCCGCTTTTTCCGTTTGGAATTTATGGGCCTCGTCAGCGCAGATTGTCAGGATGGCATTGTCGCTGATGTGGGCTAATATATCAGCCTCATGAAGGAAATTATCGTCACCAGGAGTGTTGGTGATAACCGTATTGGCCCCTTGCCACATGAAATGGAAATGGCTGGAGGTGGTGGTCATCTGGTGAGCAAGGGATTCCGGATCCTTATCGATGGTGGGATTTTCTATGCCGGCAACCCTGAGAAGGGCGCGGCTAAGTGCTGTTTTGCCAGCCTTGGAATGGCCAAGCAGGACGATGTTTTTGGTAATCCTTGAAGCCCCCATCATGTTTCTCCGTCGGTCAGGTGCTGATTGGCGTGTGATCGTAAAGCATTGGCGTCATGTATAAATCCTTGGTAGAACAAGGCCTTGTTTCTTGGCGACGAATCTTGGAATAAGTCCAATTGGCATAGAATCATCCTGCCGATAAGTAGATCCTTAACCGTCTTTTATTAATGAAGAGCGTAGGGGCTTTTGTAGCCTAAACATCTTTTTAAAAGATAGCGATTGAAAACAGATGTTTAACCCCGCTGTGGCAAGTATAGTAAAGTCTGGCCTGCTAGAAAGCAAGCACTATAATTGAGCAAGAAAAGCTGGTTTTTTCTGCTGTTACGAGAAAGGATGCGGCGTTGCGGGTGATTTTTATTATTAAAGGCGAACGTTCGTACCGTTCCAAGCGTTGATAAATACATGAAACAGCCATCAGACGACACAGGAACAATAGCACGCTCAGCCGGAACGGTTGGTTTTGCCGTTATGTGCAGCAGGGTGTTGGGGCTCGTTCGCGAGCAGGTCTTCGCGGGTTTTTTCGGGGCCGGTTACGCCTATGACGCCTTTGTTGTCGCCTTTCGTATCCCCAATCTTCTTCGTGATCTCTTTGGCGAAGGGGCTCTTTCCGCGGCTTTTGTGACGGTGTTTGCTGATTATGATTCCACCAGGGGTGAGGAAGAGACCTGGCGGTTAGTCAATAATGTCCTTGCCTTTTTTGCCGTCTTCTTAAGTCTGCTGACCCTGGTGGGGATCTATTTTTCTGAGGATATAGTTTGGCTGTTAATTGATGATGATAAATTTGGTGCTGTTGCGGGCAAGGTTGCCTTGACGCAGATGTTGACCATCATCATGTTCCCCTTTCTTATTCTTGTTTCATTGTCGGCCGTTGTCATGGGAGCCCTAAACTCCAAGGGTAAGTTCTTTGTGCCAGCCATGGCCTCTTCCTTCTTTAACCTGGGGTCTATTGTTGGTGGTCTTGGCTTCTACTACCTTTTTAAGAGGTTGGGATATCCCATGATCGCCGGTATGGCTGTGGGGACCTTGATCGGCGGTTCTCTGCAGCTTTTTTGTCAGCTGCCTCTTTTTAAAAAAATAGGGTTTTCATTTCGTCCTTTTATTGATCTTAAGGATCCTGGCTTACGTCGAATTCTTCGACTTATGTTGCCGGCGATTGTTGGTCTTTCAGCCACCCAGCTCAACATCTTTATTAATACGAGGTTTGCCTCTTCCTGTGCCGAGGGCAGTGTTTCTTGGATACAATACGCCTTTCGTCTGGTTCAGTTGCCAATCGGGGTGTTTGGGGTGGCCCTGTCCATGGCGACTCTGCCCGTTATTGCAAGGTATGCGGTGAAAAAGGATTTTGTTTCTTTAAAAGATGCCTTTACCTCCTCGTTGACCATGGGTTTCTGTCTCTCTATTCCTGCGGGTGTGGGGCTGTGGATTTTGGCTGAGCCCATCGTGAGACTTCTTTTTGAACATGGTCGATTTTCGGCCTATGATACGTTGCAGACTGCAGAGGCCTTACGGTTTTTCTCACTTGGCCTCTTTGCCTATGCTGCTGTGAAAATTATGGTGCCTGTCTTTTTTGCCCTGGACGATACGCGATTCCCTGTTATTGGCAGCTTCATTGCTGTGGGGGTAAATCTGCTGCTGGTCTATAATTTTATTGATATCCTTGGGCATAGGGCGGTGGCCTTGTCCCTTTCCGGTGCAATGGCCTGTAATTTCATTTTTTTATTGTTTGTATTGTATCGCAAGATCGACGGGTTTTCATTCGCCTATGTGGCAAAGGGACTTGCGAAGATATTGCTGTCTTCTGCCTTCATGGCTCTTACTGTGTATGGACTTGCGCAGTGGTGCAGCTCTTGGCTTGTTGGTTCATTGCCAGCTCAGATCTCTTCCCTACTTGTCTGTATTGTCGGAGGTGTCGTGGTGTATGGCGGCCTGTTATACGCTCTTAAATTGCAGGAGTTGGAGATGCTTGTCGGCAAGGTGATTGTGAAGATGAGAGGGTAAGGGGTTTATTGGCAGCTGAGCCCAAGACGGCGCAGCAGGTCAAGCTGGCCAAGCAGAGATGGGATGACGCTGTCCACCCTGAGGATACGGGGGCCAAGATGAAAGGGGTGTGCCCCTTTTTCACTGAAGAGGGAAATTTCAAAGTCAACCCAGCCGCCCTCTGGACCGATGATAAGAAGGACTTTCCCTGTAAGAGGTGGTGGGATGAGTTGGCCTAGGCTATACGGCGAGCCGGGATGGGCCAGAAGCATCGCTTGATATTCTGAGGCTATTTGGGGCAGGGTGTCTTCGACAAAGGGTTTGAAGCGTTCATAGACTGACACCTGGGGAAGGAGGGTGTCTCCAGCCTGTTCAAGGCCTTCCAGCAGTCTTTGCCGCATCTTTGACCCTTCAAGGAGAGAGGCCGAGAAAAAACTTTTTTCAACCCGGTTGGAGTTGATTAGAAAAAGACGTGCAACACCAAAGGTTGCCACCTGGGCCAGAACTCTTTTCAGCATAATAGGGCGTGGCAGGGCAAGTACAATGTCGACAAGGGCCGGGGTTGGTTCGGTGGTGTGAACGTCTAAAAGCAGCTCAACTGTTGGGCCGGAAATCTTATGAAGGGTAGAGGTGCCGCTGGGGCCGTTGATGACCCCTGTTCTCAGGGTGTCGCCCACTTTGCTTTTTAAAATTTTGATGATATGCTCGGCCCGGCGACCGGAGAGTGTGACCGTGTTGTCGTTTATCTCATCTCTATCAAATAGGATAATGTTCATTGCTGATTCGCTTTTTTTATAATGTCTTGCAGCATCTCGGTATCGTGGTCCTTGGAGTGCCATTGGCTCTTTTTGTGGCGGCAACGCCGCGTTATCGGGGGCGCATCCTGGCCCGTCTTGGCCTTGGTCTGAAAGGAAAGGTCGCTGGCCTGGTACCTGGAAAGAGGCGGATATGGGTGCATGCCCTTTCCGTGGGCGAGGTGTCCTCCGTTGTATCATTGGTGCGCGGCCTGCGCAATAATTACCCTGATGCCCAGATTTTTCTTTCCACCTCCACTCGGAGCGGCGCTCAGTATCGCAGCGAGGTGTTGGCCGATGTGGTGGATCTGTTTTTTGATTTTCCCTTTGATCATTTCTGGGTGGTTCGGCATTTTGTCAAAACCTTGCAGCCGAACCTTTATGTCCAGGTGGAGACCGATTTTTGGCCTAATTTACTGACCACCCTCAAGGTTGTTGGGGTGCCCGCCATCCTGGTTAACGGTCGTATCTCAGCGGCATCGTTTAGGCGTTTTCAGCGCTTTGCCTTTTTCTTTGCGCCTCTGTTTGACTGTTTCCAGGTGTTAAGCATGCAGACCGCTGCTGATGTTGAAAAAATGGTGGCTCTCGGCATTGTTCCGGTGAAGGTATGTGCCCTTGGGAATCTCAAAATCGACGCGGCTCTGCCCAGCTATAAATCGCAGGGCCGACAGGTTAAAGCACCCTTGCCTTTGCCCATAGGGAAATCAATCATCGTTGTTGGATCTACCCATCCTGGTGAGGAGAAAATCCTCTCCAGTTGTTTTGTCATGCTGCGCCAGGAGTTTCCGGGGCTCTTTCTGGTCATTGCCCCTCGTAATATTGAACGAAGCCCCGAGATCGTCGATCTTTATGAAGGTCTGGGGTTCGCGGTTGTGTGCCGTAGTGCGAGAGGAGCGGTATGGGAAGATCACGATCTGCTCATTGTTGACACGATGGGGGAGTTGGTTGATTTTTATCAGGGTGCGGATATGGTTTTTGTCGGCGGCAGTCTGGTGACCTTTGGAGGACACAATCCCCTGGAGCCAGCAGCTTTTGGCAAGCCTGTTTTGTTTGGCCCCCATATGGAGGATTTTGCCGATATTGTCAGCGAGATGCTGCATGAGGATGCGGCCAGGCAGGTGAAGAATGTCGATGAGCTTTGTCTCGCCTTGCAGAACTTTCTGGTCGATAAAGCAAGCCGGGAAAAGGCTGGTAAGAGGGCGCGTGGCTTTGTTGAAGATCGGCAAGGTGTCACAGCGCGTCATCTTAAGGTTATTGCAAAAATTTTGAGGATTATCGAGGTATGAGCAAGGGAAAAGAAAACAAGCAGGATCTTCGTCTAAACCCTCTTTTTACCATTGGCAGGCCCTTTGCCCCCTTCTATGGCGCGGCCATGGCCATGCGGGCAAGTCTCTATGGGAAAGGTTTTTTTAGACGATGCCGTCTAGGGGTGCCCGTGGTCAGCGTCGGCAATCTTACCATGGGCGGTACAGGGAAAACGCCCATGGTGATCTACCTTGCCCGGCTCCTTGGTGGCCACGATGTCGCCATTGTCAGCCGGGGATATCGGGGTAAGGCTCAGGGTAAAGTGAATGTTGTAAGCGATGGCGCCAAGATTTTTCTTGATGCAGGGCAGGCAGGTGATGAGCCCTATCTGATGGCAAGTCTGTTGCCTGGAGTTCCCGTAGTTACAGGGAAGAAGAGGGCCCTGGCCGGCTATTATGCGGTGGAGAGGCTGGGGGCTGGATTGGTCCTTCTTGATGATGGTTTTCAGCATCTGGCGGTGGAGCGAGACCTTGATATTGTTCTTTTTAAAGCGGACAGTTTTCTGGGAAACAATCGTGTTTTTCCCGGTGGTGATATGCGTGAGCCCCTTTCTGCCTTGGGGCGAGCCCATTGTTTTGTGCTGACCTGCGTTGATGAAGGGAATGAAAAACGGGCCCAAGCTTTTTGCCACGCGCTAAAGCAACGCTTTCCTGGGGTTCCTGTTTTTTCCAGTGAATATAAGCCTGTCTGTTTGGTTGATGCGCAGGGCAAGGAACATCCTCTGTCAACCCTTGAAGGACAAAGAGTCGGGGCTTTCTGTGGGTTGGCCCAACCCGCTTATTTTGAAAAGAGTATAGGGCAGGCTGGAATGATAATGGAAGGGCTTTCGGTCTTTCCGGATCATCACCGCTATTCGGCAAGGCAAATTGCCGGTCTGGTTGATAGCTATATAGCCAAATCAGGAGCCACGGCCTTGGTGACTACGGAAAAAGATATGGTCAAGGTGAGAGAAGAGGTTGTGGGTGATAGCTCACTTTTTGCCCTGAGGATGGATATGAAGATGGCAGAGGGGTTTGATGATTTTGTTTGCCAACGTCTTAAGTGTGGCAGAAAGTCATCATAATAAGGGGTTGTATTTATTGTGTGTTTTTTTTGCCACAGTGAAGCCCGCCTTCTTTTTTTGCGTTAACATGCTGATATGTATAGTTTTTTATTGCAATGATCGCTTGTTGTTTTGCTGGCATGAATGCTGCATTGATTTTGAATGTAACTAAATTGTATTTAAATGCCCTTGGGCGATCATTTCATAGCTAATAAGATAAAGAAATAATGTGGCAACATACTGTTAAAAAGGAAATTTCATTTGCCGGTGTTGGTCTTCATAGCGGCAAACCCGTCAAGATGGTTGTGAAGCCGGCTGCTGCCAATTCCGGTATCCGCTTCAAGCGTGTTGATTTGGGAAAAGATGCTATTGTCCGGGCCTCCATGCGGCGGGTAAGTGATACTACCCTGGCCACCACCCTTTCCAAAAATAATGTCTTTGTGGGCACAACGGAACATCTGCTTGCAGCCCTTTGTGGTTTAGGGATTGATAATGTCCTGGTTGAGCTCAACAGTGATGAGTTACCCATCATGGATGGCAGCGCCGGTCCCTTTGCCCAGGTCCTGAAGAAAAATAGAAAAGCGCAAAAGGCCAGACGCTTAATGATGAAGATCATTAAAGAGATGACCTTTAAGGCCGGAGAGACCGAGATTAACGTCAAGCCTTTTGATGGTTTCAAGATTACCAGCAAGGTGCAGTTTGATCACCCGGTTATTAAGAGTCAGGCTTATACTGTCCAAGTTGATCAGGAATCCTTTGTAAAGGAGATCGCCTCAGCCCGGACATTTGGCTTTCTCGAGCAGGTTGAGTATTTGCGGGCCAACGGCAAGGCCTTAGGCGGTTCTCTTGAGAATGCTGTTGTTATCGATAAGGATGGCATAGTTAATGCCGAGGGTCTTCGCTTTGCTGATGAGTTTGCCCGTCATAAAGTTCTTGATCTGGTGGGCGATCTCGCTCTGCTGGGTTGTCCTCTTTTAGGTCATATCACCGCGTGCCGCGGTGGTCATACCCAGCATGTCGCCTTTATGAGAATGCTTGCTGATAACCCGGAATGCTGGGAGCTTGTTAAGCGCAGTGATGACGGCCATGAAAGTGTAATGGATAAAGTGAGGATGGCTACCAAGGCGGCAGGAAAAATGGTTTTACCTTTTCTTATGCCGCCGGTTCCAGCCCTCCATACCTCTAAGATAGCCTGCTGATTTTCCAGGTCGTAGAACAAAAAAAAAGCCCTGAAGGATATTCCTTCAGGGCTTTTTTTTTTGTTCTACGACAGGAACTAACTCTTAAGATGAGACCTTAGCTGTCTTTTTCAAGGCTTGCAGTGAGCTCTTCTTTTTCCTCAAGCATGGCATTGTGGCCTGCGGCAATGGCCTCGCTCAGAGCGGTTTTCTTCTCATCAAGATAATCTTTGCCGGTATTGACCATTTCCGTGCCCTGTTCAATAAGTTCTCTGCCCTTATTGATTAGATGTCTTCCTCT
>JAHJKA010000047.1 GCA_018822545.1 Pseudomonadota bacterium | reverse complement strand
TTACAGATATGATTCATTATACCATGGTCAAGACCAATACCTTTAACGGGGTGGGCCTGCCGTCCATCGCCATCTGGCGAAAAAACGGTGAGCTGCAACTGGTCAAAGCGTTCGGCTATGAAGATTTTAAAGGGCGGTTGTCCTAGCCCCTTGCCAAAGAGAGAAGAGCATTGCATAGAAAAAATTTGAAACCATGGAATTATAAGGATTCAGCAGAACTCTACGGAATCCATGACTGGTCGGCCGGCTATTTCAGCGTCTCGGAAAAGGGGGAGGTCCATGTCCATCCCCGCCCGGGAGTGAATAAGGAAGGGGTCAGCCTCTATAAGATCATGGAGGGCGTCAAGGAGCGGGGTTTAGGAATGCCGCTGCTCCTGCGCTTCACCGAGATCCTGACCAGCCAGATTGCCAGGCTCCATAAATCCTTCCGCCAGGCCATCAAGGAAAACGGCTACCAGGCCCACTACCAGGGCGTGTATCCGGTGAAAGTCAACCAGCAGCAGCAGGTGATTGAGGAGATTGCCCGGGAGGGTCAGAAATATAAGCATGGCCTGGAGGTAGGCAGCAAGGCGGAGTTGATCATTGCCCTGGCCCATATCGATGACCCGGAATCCTTTATCATCTGCAACGGCTACAAGGATGAGGAATTTATTGAACTTGCCTGTTACGGCCAGAAGATGGGTCTCAAGGTCATTATCGTCGTCGAGATGCTCAGCGAGATTGAGCTGATCTTTAAAAACGCCGAGCGCCTGGGCGTCACGCCGAACCTGGGCGTCCGGGTCAAGCTCTCCAGCCGGGCCGGTGGGCTCTGGCAGGATTCCGGTGGTGACCGCTCTTTTTTCGGACTCACTGCCTCGGAAATCATCGAGATGGTGGATACCCTGAAAGCCCATGGCAAGCTTGATTGCTTGCAGATGCTCCATTATCACATCGGCTCCCAGGTCCCCAATATCCGCAATATCCGGACGGCCATTGACGAGGCCATGCGTTTTTACGTCAACCTGGTCAAGGAAGGGGCGCCCATGGGCATCCTCGACGTGGGCGGCGGTCTGGCTGTTGATTATGACGGTTCGCACACCAATTTTGAGTCGAGCCGCAACTATTCTCTCCTTGAATATTGCAGCGATATTGTCGAAGTGGTCAAGAGCGTTGCCGAGGAATCCGAGGTGGCCCATCCCATCCTGGTCAGTGAATCAGGGCGGGCCACGGTGGCCCATCATGAGGTGCTGCTTTTTAACATCCTCGATGTCTGCCGGCTTGCCACGGTGCGTGAGGTCGGTGAATTTCCGGCCGACAGCCATTTCATGCTCCAGAACCTCTATGAATTGCAGAAGACCCTGTCTTCCAAGAATATTCAGGAGTGGTTCCATGATGCCACCTATTACCTCGAAGAAATCCGTACCCTGTTTCGGCACGGCGTTATCCCCCTCAGGCACCGGGCTCTGGCCGAGGAGATCTTCTGGGGGATTATGGAGAAGATCAGTGCCGAGATGCGGGAGATGAAATTTGTGCCTGATGAGCTGAAAAATATCGACAGTGTCCTGGCGGATACCTATTACGGTAATTTCAGTGTCTTCCAATCCCTGCCTGACTCCTGGGCCATCGGCCAGCTTTTCCCCATTATGCCGGTGCATCGCTTGAATGAAAAACCCACCAGAAATGCCGTGATTTCTGATGTTACCTGTGATTCAGACGGCAAGATTGATAAATTCACCGACCTGCATGATATCAAACGGACCATCCTTCTGCATGTTCCTAATAAGGAGGAGTATTATCTCGGGGTGTTTTTGGTGGGTGCCTATCAGGAGACCCTGGGAGACCTCCATAATCTCCTGGGCGATACCAATGTGGTGGCAGTGTCCATCAGTGAAGAGGATGAGGTTGTTTTTTCCCGGGAGATCCAGGGGGACAGCGTTGCTGATGTTCTTTCCTATGTGGAATACGAACCGCGCCTGCTGTCCAACCAGGTCCGGGAAAAGGCGGAAAAGGCGGTGCAGGCCGGCCGTATTACCCCTGGCGAGCGCCGGCAGATTATGGATGCCTTCGACGCCGGTCTGCGGGGCTACACCTATTTTGAGCAATAGGCCATGATGGAACATCCCTATTTTCTTGAAGCGGGTTGTCAGGCCGTGGATGAAGCTGCGGCCCGGGTGGCCATCATTCCGGTGCCTTACGGCGAGACGGTGAGCTGGATGGGCGGTACTGAAGAGGGACCTGCCGCCATTCTTGCCGCCTCCGAGGCTCTGGAGATCTTTGATGACGAGCTGTTGTCTGAGCCGTGGCAGGCCGGCATCACCACCCGACCGGCAGTGGATTGTCAGGGCAACACGGAGGAGGTGTTGAGTCGTGTTTGTCAGGAGTTTGCCTTGGCCCTGGAGCGGGGCCAACTCCCGGTCATGCTTGGCGGTGAGCATTCCATTTCCGTGGCAGGGGTGGCCGCCTGTCTGCGCCTGCATCCGGATCTCTGCGTGGTGCAGGTGGATGCCCATCTTGATCTGCGCCAGGAGTATGATCACGACTGGTTGAGTCATGCCTGTGTTATGCGGCGCATCGATGATCTGGCTGTGCCCTTTGTGCAGGTGGGAATCCGTTCTTTTTCCAAGGAGGAATGGCAGCTCTGCACGAGCCGGGGCTGGCAGCCCTGGACCACGGCGAGGATGCGCGAGCGTGAGAACTGGCTGAGCGAAATTGAGAAATGGACTGGCGGTAGACCCGTCTATCTGACCTTTGATCTTGACGGCCTTGATCCGGCGGTGCTGCCTGCAACCGGCACTCCGGAGCCCGATGGTTTGAGCTGGCAGACGGCCACCCGGCTCATTGCCATGCTTTGTCGGACCAGCAATCTGGTTGGCGCTGATTTTGTTGAATTGGCACCGCCGGCCGGCCCGGCTTACAGTAACTTTACAGCAGCCAAGCTGGTCTATCGGACCATCGGCTATGCGCTGCACAAGGTGTAGATAAGAGGTGTGGTGAGATTTTGATGGGGTTCTGGCATACTCGCTTGAATCTTAATATGTGCCGGTCAGGCGCTGCATGCATGCGGAGTCCGGCAACGACTTTTCCACAATGAGGGGAAAATGAAAAAGACAATGGTGTGTGTAGCGTTATTTTCTGTCCTTGGATTGGGCAGTATTTTGCTCTCTGCCCAGGCGACAACCAATGAGTATCCCTTAACAGCAGAGGAGCTAGAGCCTAGCGCCGCCGATGATGATGGTTTGCCGTTAAATTATGAATTGGAGCTTGAGGAAACAGACCAACCTTTTATTACCGACGAATCCTTTCCTGCAGAAGAAGGGGAAGGGGATGTCTTAGAAGAACGGAGTGAAGAAACCCCAGGTGAGGACGGGGACTTCTCTTCAGCACGATAACTAAACGTTATGAAGGAGAACTGGTGATGATAACTAAAAAATGTCCGGTTTGTCGCGGAGAGATCAGGATTTTCTATGATAATGAGCCTGGTGACGAGGTGTACTGCGAGGAATGTGAGCAGGAGTTTGAGATACTTTCTCTTAACCCCTTACGCCTGGATGCGCTGGAATCAACTGACTATTATGAAGAAGAATCATATGGCAGTTATGATGAACAGTATGAAAATTAAAAACTCTTTATTGGTTTGGCATGCATAGCGTGCCTGCTGATAGGGGTTTGATAGCTTAAGAACAGGGCGGGACGCGCTTTTTTTTGTACGCCTCGCCCCTGTTCTGTCTCCGGGTAAATGTTCCAAGGAAAAAATGTAAAAAATGGACTCAAGACGCAGGAAAAAGGAAGCTAGGCAGATTATGCCGATAACCATAACAGGTCTCCTGGTTCCTGATAAATGGGATGAGCAGGGGGCCATTACAGGCCTGGCTCTTCTCACCGGCGATGAGGGTAAATATCTCATTAAACCCGACGATAATCTGGGGCCTCTGCTCCCGGTTTTGCGGCAAACCATTGAGCTTCAAGGGACAGTGAAGATGGAAAAGGGTAAAAAGCTGTTTTTTTACCACTCTGGACCTGCGGTGATTGGTGGATAGTGAGAAACCAGCTTGCCAAGAATGTACGGTGCTTTGCTCCTTACGGTTTGTAGGGATATCGGTATAGATAAAGACAATATCCCTGAGCCGTAAGCTGTAAATCGCTGACCATGAACGATCCGCAATAACGGCTAGCAGTTTTTAGGGACTGTTCAGTGCCAGTTAACAACGGCTGAGTTCCTGCTGATAAACAGATAAAAAAAAGGTGGACTGGATTTCTCCAGGCCACCTTTTTTTGTGCAACGATCAACCTGATCGTGAGAGCATTATGCTCAGGAAAAACCGCCCTTCGACGAGCAGCCGGACAGGGCGCCGGCCGGAATGGAACTGGAGGAGCTGTTTAAGCGGTAGCTGGAGGCGGAGATGGTTTTCTTGATGTTTTTACTCTGACACTGCGGACAGGTTACCTCGGCAATCTGGGTGCTTGAGGTAAGAAGGGTCTCAAAATTCTTGTTGCACGCATTACATTTGAATTCATAAATCGGCATGGTCATACTCCTGCATAAACTGATAAGGTTGGGGTATTTAATTATCGACTTAATTTAGGCACTCTTTGAGTCGTTGTCCAGGTTTTTTTCCTGGAGAGTGGGTTTTGCTTTGGCCAGAAGGTCATGGAGTGCTTGACTGGTTGCCATGCCGGACCTAAAGGGTTGTCTGATCAGGATGAAGTTGAGCCCCCAGTCCTGCTCATAGGTGGTGAGGGATTTACTAATCTCATCGAAAACAGTGCTGGAAGGCGTGGTATTATTGCCACCCTCCTGATAAATGAGATAATCATTTCTCTTTCTGAAAAGCATTACGGAGCCATCGTAGAAATCACGCTTCTGGCTGGAGTTATGGCAGATGTCCGCCAGCATCTGGCCGATCTCGTCAAACACCTGGTCTGCTACCAGATAATCGGTGTCCTGCTGAAGGGCGCCGAAATTGGGAAAAGAGACGAGGATAAGTTCATAGGGCAGGTCGTCTTTGCCGAGGACACCGGCGTCATCAAGGAAAAGTAGGTAGCGGTAATTATAAAAATCGCTCAAGGGTTCGCGGAAATAGGCGCGGTTGCGGAACAGTTCGACATCCTTCATGAATCCTGCCGTAATAACGGATGGGGTCAGCGTTTCTGGAACATCAGCTATGATGGTGATCAGGGTGTCAACCACATTTTTGTCTAATTTACCCAGTTCAGCCTCCCTCCTGAGGACAGCAAGGGCCTCCTCGGAAGAAATTGATTTCTTGTAGGGCCGCCGGGAAACAAGGGCCTCATAGGTGTCGGCAGCAGCGACAATTCTTGGTAGCAGGCCTATTTCATCGCCTTTAAGTCCGGCCGGGTAACCGCTGCCGTCCAGGCGTTCATGGTGGTTTAAGATAATGTCGATGATCATGTCATCCTGGATATGGCGGGCGACGAGCTTGGCGCCGATCAAGGGGTGATACTCCATGATGTTACGGTCCTGAAGGTTGAAGCGGGCCGGTTTGAGAAGGACATCGTCGGGAATGGCTGTTTTGCCGATATCATGGGCCAGACAGCCCAGTTCCAAGCTGCTCAAAGTCTCTTTGCTCAGGCCGAGTTTTTCGCCGATACGTAACGAGATTGCCGCCACCTGCATGTCATGCTCAAAGGTGTATTGGTCGCGGTTCGCCAAGACTTCTCCTATCATTTCAAAGAGTTCCTTGATAAAAAATGCATCAGCCTTTTCAAGTTTTTGTTCTGTTTTAAGGCGTACGGCTGTTTCCTGGGAGAGTTTGAGGTCTTTACGGCGGATATGGTCAGAGGCTATGGATAATTGCAGTGCTTCTTCCTGGAATTCTTTGAGGGCACCTCTGGTAAGGGCAATAACCAACAGGGAAAAAGAGCTGCCCAAGACAATACTGATGGCGATCAGGATATTGGGGAAGGGGAATTGCCTAAGGAGCAGAAAGGCAAAGAGAAGATGGCCGCTGAAAAAAAAGCCCATGATAAGGACGAGAAACAGCCATTTGTCCTGGAGTTGCCGGGGTATTCTCTTTTTGAGGCGGATCCCGCAGATGATGGCGGTCAGCATGAGACAAGCCCCGAATATAACAAGATTTATCGTAAATGCTGAGAGATGCATGGTCAAGCCTGTAATGTATGATGGGCAGAGTCGTTGAGGAAATTTTATGGATGGCGCTGCCACAGCTCGGCAGTGGACACGGTCAGGTGTCCAGGGAGCTGTCGACCTGGGCAAAGGTGGTGTATTTTTTATCCTCCGTCAGGATGTGTTCCACCAGCCAGTTACGAATGACCTTGATGAGACTGGTATTGAGAATAGTTTTCCCTGTTTTTATTTCTCTTATGTACGTGTAAATCAGGTTTTCGAAATCCCGGTGTATTCTCCTATGCTCAATCAGATTCGGATAGTTGAGTTGGGACATATAATTTTCTTCAAACTGGAAATGCTTTCTGGCGTAATCATACATCTCATTTAGTGAGTTTGTTGTTATCTCATTAAGAGACGAGGATTTCGTGCCGATCATAACGTCATGGATGTTGTTGTAGATGGCGATCCATTCCTTATGCTGCTTGTCGATCTCCGGGTTATGAACACTATAGGATTCATCCCATTCAATATATGACATCACTGTGCCCCCTGAGGTGTTAATTAATAAAAAAGCATGCAAAGATAGTATGCCATGGAAGCACTCTTCAAAAAAAGATTTTTAATCATTTGATGGAGTGAAAAGAAGAATTACCGCTTGCCTGGTGGCGACGGCTACGGGTATCTTTAACGCTATGAAAGGAAAGAATTTTTTCGGTGCTGCTTACGGGGTCATACGGTCACGGGTGCAGGCGTGAGGCGTTTTGAGGCGTGGTACGGCCTTTTTGTCGTCCGCCGGCGGTGGTTGATTCTCGTTCTGACCCTTTTGGTGGCCTGCTGGAGCGCTGGCGGTATGACCAGGCTCCACTTTGTCAATAACTCCCGGATGTTCTTTTCCAAGGCGAATCCACAACTCCAGGCCCTGGAGATGTTGGAAAACACCTATACAAAATATGAGAACGTCCTCTTTGTGGTGGAGCCTGCCTCGGGCCACGTTTTTGAACGGCAGACCCTAAGCGCCATTGAGGAATTGACTGCCGAGGCCTGGAAACTGCCCTATTCGAGCAAGGTCAGTTCTCTCACCAATTTTCAGCACACCCGGGCCGAAGGTGACGAGCTTATTGTCGAAGATCTGGTCCGCGATGCCGCCCATCTCAGCGATGGGGAGCTGGCTGGTATCAGGGAGATCGCCCTGGCTGAACCACTTCTGGTCAACAGTCTGGTGCCGGCGGCAGCCCATGTAAGTGGGGTTAATGTCAACATCATCAAGCCTGAAAAGGCTATGGATGAATCGCGGCAGGTGGCGGACAAGGCCCAGGAGCTGGCTCGCTTCATCGAGACGAAATATCCAGGCATTACCCTGCATCTCACCGGCGGCATTATGGTGGACAGCGCCTTTGGCGAGGCGCCAAAGCGGGACATGACCAGCCTGATGCCCTTTGTCCTGTTGATTTTCTTTGTGGTCATGACAGCCTCTCTGCGTTCCCTTGCTGCCACTTTTGCCACCTTCAGCGTCATTTTCATGTCTGTTTTTAGCGGCATGGGCCTGGCCGGTTGGCTGGGTATGGATATCACCCCGGCCTCGGCCAATGGTCCCATCATCATCCTGACCTTGGCTGTTGCCGATTCCATCCATATTCTGGTCACCATGTTTCAGCACATGCGTCTGGGCCGTAGTCGGCAGGAGGCTGTTGCCGAATCGCTGCGCATTAATCTCCAGCCGGTTTTTGTGACCTCGCTGACCACGGCCATCGGCTTTCTGACCATGAATTTTTCCGATGCCCCTCCCTTTCGTGATCTGGGAAATATTGTGGCCATGGGGGTGACGGCAGCCTTCTTCTATTCGGTTTTGTTTCTGCCGGCCCTGGCTGCCCTTGTGCCCATGCGGGCTGGCAGCGTCCAGGGCCAGCGGCCCACGTTTTTCGAGGGGCTGGGGCGCTTTGTGGTGGCCCGGAGAACACCGCTTTTCTGGTGGCTGTTGCTGGCCATGGCCGTGATGACCACCGGCATCAGCCGTATTGAGCTTGATGATGATTTTGTGCGCTATTTCGATCACAGCTATGATTTTCGGCGGGCCTCAGAGTTTGCCATTGCTAACCTCACCGGTGTCTATATTATTGATTACTCTCTGGACTCAGGAGAGGAGGGCGGCATCAATAACCCAGAGTATCTGGCCAAGGTGGATGAGTTTGCCCAGTGGTTGCGGCGGCAGGCAGGTGTCCGCCATGTCTTTTCCGTCACCGACATCATGAAACGTCTCAACCGCTCCATGCATGGTGATGATGACAGTTGGTATCGTCTGCCCGATCAGCGCAATCTGGCTGCCCAGTATCTCCTGCTCTATGAGATGAGTCTGCCCTTTGGCCTGGATTTGAATGACCGGATTAACGTTGATAAGTCGGCAACCAGGCTTACTGTCACTCTGGGCGACAGCACCACCAGGGAGGTCCGCGATCTTGAGGAGCTGGGCCGCCAGTGGCTGGAGCAGAATGCGCCACCGGCCATGCATACTTATGGTTCCGGGCTCTCGGTGATTTTTTCCTATATCTCCAAACGCAATATCGAATCGATGTTGGGCGCCTCGGTACTGGCCCTTATTGTTATCTCCTTTATAATGGCCCTGGTGTTGCGCAGCTTTAAACTCGGTGTGATCAGTCTGCTGCCCAACCTCTCTCCCGCCTTCATGGCCTTTGGTCTCTGGGGCTACACGGTTGGTCAGGTGGGGCTGGCTGTTTCCGTGATGATGGCCATGACCATGGGGATTGTGGTGGATGATACGGTGCATTTTTTGTCAAAATACCGGAGGGCCCGTAAGGAACATCATGCTTCCGCTGAAGAGGCAGTGCTCTATGCCTTTAAGACCGTGGGATCACCGATCCTGGTAACCACTCTGATCCTGGTGGCGGGTTTTACGATGCTGTCCTTTTCCGGCTTTCAGATTAACGCCAATATGGGCTCCATGACCGCCATTACCATTGTTTTTGCCCTGATCATGGATTTTTTCTTTCTGCCCTCCCTGCTCCTCAAGCTGGAAGGTGATGTGCCGCCAGTTGGACAGTCGGCCGGTGGGGCGGCAATCCGAAGAAACGAGGTGTCATGAGAAATCTTTTACTTATTTTTTCCCTTCTTCCCCTTGTTTTGACAACGACTCTGCGGGCGGAAACGGCGGAGGAACGTGGCCTGGCCATTGCCAGGGAGGCTGACGCCAGAGAGAATGGCTTTGGCGATTTCAGCTCTGACATGGAGATGATTCTGCGTAATAGGCATGGGCAGGAGAGTCGCCGGGCAATAAGGATTCGCACCCTGGAGGTTGCGGGCGATGGCGATAAAAGCCTGACTATTTTTGACTCCCCTGGCGATGTGAAGGGTACGGCTTTGCTCACCTTCTCCCATAAGGTCGGCGATGATGACCAGTGGCTCTTTTTACCGGCCTTAAAGAGGGTGAAGCGTATCGCCTCGCGCAACAAGTCCGGGTCGTTTATGGGCAGCGAGTTTGCCTATGAGGACATTGCCAGTCAAGAGGTTGAAAAATACACCTATAAATACCTGGGTGATGCCCTGCATAACGGTCATGAGTGTACCATGGTGGAAAGCTCCCCGGTTGATGCCGCCAACTCAGGCTATACCCGCATGGTTTCCTGGCGCGACAAGGACGAGTATCGACTCTGGAAGGTGGAGTATTTTGATCGCAAGGCCAGTCATTTAAAGACCTTGATCCTGGATGAGTACCAGCAATATCTCCAGCGCTTCTGGCGGCCCCACAGGATGGAGATGGTCAACCATCAAAACGGCAAGTCCACCGAGCTGCGCTGGCGCAATTATCAGTATCGGACTGGGCTTTCGGCGGGTGATTTTAGTGAAAACAGTCTGAAACGGGTAAAGTAGGGAAAATGCCCAAACAGTACCGACAGCATTTCTTTGCCAAACTCTTCTGCACCCTGGTGGGGCTGCTGATTTCATTTTTGCCATTCTCCTGTCTGGCCATGGAATTCAGCGGCACTGCTGCCGTGGAGGGGAGACTGTTTTTGCACAGTCCCCAGTTTGCCGGGCAGCGCTCCCAGGATGGTTCCCTGGCCGTCAGTGCCGAGCTCTACCATGAGTTTACAAATGGCTCCAGCCTGATCATGACACCCTTTGCCAGGCTGGACAGCGCCGATCAGGAGCGGACTCATGCTGATCTCCGCGAGCTTAATTATCTCCATGTCGGGGACAAGTGGGAGGTCCGGCTTGGCCTGGGCAAGGTGTTCTGGGGGGCCTGTGAGTTTGTCCATCTGGTTGATATCATTAACCAGACTGATCTTGTTGAGTCTCTGGATGGCGAGGACAAGATTGGTCAGCCCTTGGGCCATCTGTCTCTGGTGCGCGACTGGGGCGTTGTTGATGCCTTTTATCTGCCCTATTTTCGGGAGAGGACCTTTGCCGGAGTTCATGGTCGGCTGCGGAGCTCTCTGGTGGTGGATACCGATCATCCTCTGTATGAGAGCGGTAGGGAGGAGCGGCATCAGGATGTCGCCTTGCGGTATAGCCGCAGCCTGGGGAGTCTTGATGTCGGCCTCTCCACTTTTCAAGGCACCTCTCGGGAACCGTTTTTGCTTCCCGCTCTCAATAAAAATGGCGACCCTGTTTTGCTGCCCTTTTATGAGCAGATAAACCAGACCGCTGTTGATCTCCAAGGTGTTTTCGGCTCTTGGCTCGTCAAGGCCGAGGCTCTTTATCGCACAGGTTATGGCCGGGATTTTTTTGCTGCTACGGGTGGTTTTGAATACACTCTCGTAGGGATTTATGACTCGGCGATGGACCTAGGCCTCATTGGTGAATATGTCTTTGACGATCGGGAGCACGACCGCGCCACCCTCTTTAATAACGACCTGATGGCTGGTCTACGTCTGGCCTTTAATGATGCCGCTTCCAGTCAAATTCTTTTGGGCCTTGTTCAAGACCTGGAGTACAGTTCCCGTTTACTCACTGTGGAGGCGGGACGCCGGCTTCATGAGAATGTTCGTCTTAATCTTGAGGTTGCCTTATTTATGGATGGAGCCACGGGCAGCGTTGACAATGCCCTGGGCGATGACGATTTTATTAAGCTTGAGTTGCTCGCTTATTTTTAGATTATGTTCGCTAAGGAGTTTCTTTTGAACAAATTAAAAGTGTTTTCCGTTTGGTTGGTTCTGGTTTTTCTCGGTTTTGTTCTCGCCTCCTGTCTCCCCAAAACAGGTCATATCTCTTGGCAGGCCACTGATGATGTGGAGGTTGACATCGCCAATGGTTTTCTGCATCCCGGCTTCAATTATTATTATTGCGGTCCCGAGGCTATCCCCCATACCATCATCGGCCTTCACAAGGATGTGCCTTTTCAGCAGAACTTCTGGCTGCCTGCCCAGTATGGTCAGACCCAGGTCAAAGAGTGGCTGCAGGCCATTGATAATCCCCATCGACCGGTAAACGACATGTATTTCGGGGGTAGGCTGCTGGATAGAAAAGGGAATTTTTTGGGTATTTGGTATTCCAAACATCATTTTTATAGCGGTTATCTTGATGGTGAAGGGAAATTGGTTATCTTACGGCCGGTAGAGAGCGAAAAAAGAAACCTCATGGATTTTATCTTTAATTAGTAATCATTACTACAAATTGACTTTACACATGGCGTCCACGTGGTAGGATGAAGTCATTCCTGAAACAACTTGACCTGGAGGATACCCCATGTGTGTTGAAGTAAAAAGAACCTGTCAATGCGGCGCCAACGTGGCCTCTTTTCATCTGCGTGATAACATCATGGCCCCTGAGGTCGTCGATCGTATCTACTGTCCTGATTGTTCCTCAGAAGTACCAGAGAATAAAGAAACTATGCTGGCGGATAATGGTTGGCTTATTGAGTATGACATGGACATGGTCCGTATGTATGCCATCAGTAAGCTGCAGATGGATCCGGCCCTGGTTAATCCTGGTTTTATTTTTGACGGCGGTTATGCCACCTGGAAGGAGATGTATCCGGGAGAAACCGAGGATATTGCCGATGAGCGCTGGCAGATTATTTCCCGGAAAAGTGAAGATCCCAAACGCTACCTGCGTGAGATCAATCAGTGGGCGGTGAGCCGCATCCAGCGCCTCAAAGAGACGGGCTGGCGTAAGGCGCAACAGGCCTGATTTTCGACCATTTTTATATCAGGGCTTGGTCCGGATATAATTTCGAGATATGGCAACTTGCTATGGTTTGTCAAATCACCCTGTGATTCGTTTCCTGTAATAGGTTCTGGCACAGGTTGCCTTTGGACCCTCATTTTTAATGGCTAACTTTTGCTGGGCAGTGTTTTTATCTTATTATTGCGGTGAAATGAGACCGGGGCATACTTATTCATGGCGAGGAGAGCTCTTGAAAGATTTGAAAGCACTCTTTTTAGAATAATGGATCCCGCACAACCCGATAATAAGGGCGGCGCCGAGGAAATCGGCACCAATGTCGGCCAGGCTCGGAGAGCGTCCGGGGATGAAGGATTGATGGAACTCATCGCTGATCCCGTAGAGCAGACAGAAAAAGAGAATTGCCGAGAGGGTGGGCCGGGGAGCTCTCTTGACGCGGGGCAACCAGGCCCACAGAGCTGAGGCCGCCAGAGTGGCAAAGGCCAGGGCGTGCCAGAATTTGTCGTGGCCGAAGAGCGCGGACTCAGGCATACTATGGCCGGGGACATGGGAGAGCCCGAAGATCAGGGCCATAACACCCACAAGGGGCACAAAGCGCATGGTTCAGGGCTCCTCTGAGCTTGTTTCTGGTTCGGGGCATTGCCGGCATTTCGCCGGTTTTTTCAGGAGAATGATTATCCAGAAGAGGACCACCACCATAACGCCGACCATGTCGGCTTCAAGATCAACCCTGTCTGGTCGGCGCCCTGGGATAATCGATTGATACCATTCCTCAAGGCCACCATAGATCAGGCAGATGAAGATGGTTGCCAGGCATATACGCAGAGGAAAGCGTCGGGGAAGGTCGCGGCCCAAGGCAAAGAGATAACTGGCGGCCAAAAAGCCATAGGCCAAGGCATGGGCATATTTATCAACACCACCGTGCAGGAATGAGGGCTGGTATTTTCCTGGTAGAGAAGCTGCTGCAAAGATGGCTCCGGTCATGACCAGGGCCGGAAGAAGTCGCAGCAGCTTGCGTGTCTCGGGCATTTCCTCTAATCCTCGTCAAGGTGAATGGATGCCAGGACTTCCTTGGGGAATTTTTTGCGGATACGTTTAATGGCGGCAAAAATCGAATGCGTTGGTAAGTCGACAAGCTCTGTTTCTGACTTGTCCTTGTAATCGGTGACAAAAAAATGTTTTTTGCTGATATGGAAATGGTGTGACCAGTTCACCTCGATGGTTTCCGGGCTTTCTGCAATTACCACATCAATTTTCTTGCCGCCTTCGGCAACCTTGAGGGCATCGGTGTCGGTCATTTCAAGAAGCCAGCCATCACCCTGTTCGGTTGAGACAAAGATAAAGACACCCATGGTGCTTACCATCGCCTTTTTGGCAACAGCAGCATCCTGAAGTTTTTCAATCTCGCCGGTGAGGGTTATTTTCTCAGTTTTTTCAGGGCTTTTGGGCTGGAATTTGCTGATATCATTGCAACATTTCTTGAATTTCTTGCCGCTTCCGCAGGGGCAGGAGTCATTTCTTCCTATTTTCATCATAAATCTCTTTGTAAGAGTTTTTTTTATGTTGGCTTGAGCGAAACGAGCGAGCCGCAATCGTGACCAGAGCCTGAAAAATGTTCCCTGGCTCTCTTGTTTAATAAGGCAGAATGGTACTAAACCATTTCGCCTTTGTCCTTGTCAATCCTGATATTCCTAAAAGCAGAGAGAAAGTTAAGGCCGTCCCTTGCATGCCAGGATTATCCCTTCGTGTAAGAGGCATAAGTATAGCAGTCACCAGGCCATTAATTATCCATTTTCACTATTTTTTCCTGGCGGCAATAATATTCCACCAGCTGTCTGAAAAGATCATCACGGCCGGCATAGATTCGGTTGTTGCTGTTTAAGAGCTGCTGGAGGGCCTTGTCATACCCGTCAACACCGATAATGTTTTTGTAGATGGGAATGTCGCGGTGGCTGCCATTTAACAGGGTGTCCATGTAGCGGTTGACATTGGCCCAGTAGACATGATTGTTGCCGAAATGGGCGTTCTCCCGCTTGGCCGTGGATATCTTCTGATCCATCATGGCATGGAGCTCTTTGTTGAAAATAAATTCGTAAATAGCGCCGGCAATCTGGGTAGGGCCCTGGGAAGAAGTGCCAACACTCTTGTAGCCGCCCGAGTTGGTGGTTACCGACACCAGCATGGTGATGGTTTTATCCTCATAGTTCTCACGATCATGGTAGGGGTTGAAGTGGCTGATGAAAAGGGCACTTTTACCTTGGGGTGCGGTACCGGTCTTGCCGGAAACCAGATTTTTGAAATGTTTAAAGGTATGTTTCATGGACGAGGCTGTCCCGCGGTTGCACACCTCATACATGGCCAGCATCTCATTGTCCCGTTCCACCTTCGAGTCGAAGAGAGGGATGCTGATATTGGCAGGGTCAGTGGCTCTGCTGTATATCTCTTTGCCGTTCACCAGAATGCGCTTCACAAAGGCAGGTTTCTTATAGTTGCCATCGAGAAAGGCATTGAATACGCCCAGCCAGGGTTGAACAGGCACAGCTGAAGAACCGATGCCAAAAGGCCAGTACTTGGCATCTTCGTGATTATACTCAAGGCCTATCTTGTCAAAGGCAAGCAACATGGCGTTGCGTACCTGGCGGTCGTTATAAAGTCTGGCAAAGATGGTATTCACCGACTGGACCTGGGCATCAAGCAATGTATATTGGCGACCCAGGTAAAGATTTGCGCCTTTACCTTTCTCGTCATAGGAGTACCAGTTGCGGGGCAGCCAGACATGGCCGCCTTCGATGCTGGAAAATTTATACTCAATGGGCTTGTCTGTATATTTGGTCTGCAGGGTGGCGCCGTTTTGCAGCATATTGAAGTAGGCGATCACCGGCTTAATGGAGGAGGACGGTGTAATCTTGGCCTCAGAGTTCATCAGGTCGATGATGATCTTGTTGTCCGTGCCCTCAGCCCCATCACTGTAGAATTCCTTGCCGCCAACATAGGAGATAATTTCACCTTTGGTGTTTATCATAATCACCCCGACATTGAGGTTTTTCTTCAGATACTCCATGAATTCATTGTAGTTACTATAGGGGGGGGTGGCCCCTTTTTCCTTGTAACGTTCAAGGTCCTTTTTCCAGAGGTCTTTGTTGCGATTTGCCAGGATGAGCTGATATTTCTTGCTGGAGAGGAAGCGCTCGATAATCTCTTTGGTTTGTTCTGTAAGGGTCAGGTCAACCCCGGTTTCCACCACCACATCACCTTTGACATCAAGGAGTAGCTGCGGGCCGGTGATGGTTTGACCATCAATGGAATATTCCCGGGAACACACTTCGCGAATTACATTCCAGGAGGTCCATTCCTCCTCACCGTACAGAGGTGATTCAAAATTGCGCAGGCCAATCTGGCGGATGGAGGACTCATTGATCAGGTACCACATGTCATATTCTTCGATTGATATTTCTTTGATATCACGAAGATACTTGAGTGAGAGGTTTATTTTGCCGATGGCGCTCTGGGCATGATGCAGGGTGCTTTGGTCAAGATCCTCAAAATTGTGACCCTCGACGATTCCATAAAAGGCGGACTGCCGGTGGTGGTTTGGGATGAAGGCGGCAATAGTCACCAGTTGCTGATAATTGAGTTCAGAGAGGTCTTTCTTGAAATAATTCTTGGCTGCCGACGAAAAACCGTAGAGATTTGCCCCCACCGGTACCGTGTTAATGTAAAAATCGAGGTTCTTTTCCTTGCCGAAACGGGAGACCATCATATAGGAGATGATAATCTCTTCAAGTTTGTTGCTGAGACTCCTTTGCTCGTTACCGAGAACCTTCTTGGCATTTTGCATGATGATGGTGGAGCCGCCCCGGGGGCGTCCCTGCAGGGTATCTTTGGCTGCACCCAGCAGGTTGATCCAGCTGACACCTGGGTGGATAAGGAAGCTGTTGACATACCAGGGGTGCTCGGGGTGGGGCAGCAGGTAGTGGTCTTCAGCGGCCAATAAGGCCTGTTTCACCTTATTGGGAATGGCCACGGTGACTGCCCGTTTACCGTATGACTTGATGATCCCGCCGTGGGTGTCAACAATATTGGCCGAATGGGCATAGTTCTCCAGGCTGTCGGGCAGCCGCTGGATATGGGCGGCATCATAGATGGTGCGGGCCAGGACAAACTCAACAATATGTTGGGTGGGGCCAGGTATGTAGTTGATGACAAAAAGAGCGGCGAGACCAACCAGACACCACTTGATGGCCCTGGGAGCCCAGAAGGAGAGAAAAAACAAAAAGCGCCGAAAGGAACTATCCCAGGGGAAAGGAATCTTTTTGGTGGGGTCTTTTTTTAACTCCTGGAGATAGGTGAGATAGCTTTCTTCCAGGTTGCGCGATTCGCGGAGCCGTTTGCTGATCTTCTTATTATCCAGGCCATGCTTGACCTCTTTAGGGCTGAAGGTGTGCTGAAATGCCTTGTATTTAATGGCATTTTGCTTAAGCTCTTGTTGGTCGCTCGGCTGCTTATTCTGGCCGGGACCAGAATCGCCATTCTTGGGCTGGCGAGGTGTTTGTTGCTTTTTGTCAGGTGACACGTGATTTTAGCTGTGTGATAAAAGAAAAAAGAATTGATAAAAAAGGGTAAAATTCCGACAATATAGAGTGTAGATGCGTTGTGTGATGAACTGGTTCGTTTTTTTTTGTACTTCTTCTAAAGAAATCACCCAAGGGGTTTTCTGAATTTTTCTCGTAAAAACACTATACTAAAGACTCTTGATGAACTCCAATGGAAAAAATAGCAGCGTGAAAGGACTCTACGCCTGTGCCGGCTGTGGTTTCAGAAAAGTGCTGCCCCAGAAATATATCGGCCGCAAATTGCAGTGCCCGAATCCCGAGTGTCGAACCCCCGGCATGGTGGTGGCAGCCAGAAAGAAGGATAGGTCGGTGCGCTCCTCGCAAATTGGTATTCAGGGTCTTGCTGTTTCCTTTCTTGTTCTTTTTCTGCTCGCTGCCGGCGGCTATCTTCTGATCAGTGGTCAGACCTCCACCCTCTTTGCCACCATTCTGCCAAAGGCTACACGTCAGGAGCCTGTGACCTTGGCCCCTTATCTTCATAATACATCTTTGAGTGCAGAGCGCCGCAAAGATTTGACTTTGCGTTTACAGACAAGCCGGAGTCTCAAAGGGCTTGATCTGGCTGGCATTGATCTCTCCACCATGGATTTGCGAGAGGTCGACTTCCGTGAGGCAACGCTGACCGAGGCCAATTTGACCAAGGTGAATTTGTCTGGCGCTGATTTTCGAGGTGCTGATCTGACCAGGGCCAATTTGAGTTATGCTGATCTCAGCGAAGCTCAGCTTCAGGGGGCAATCTTGAAAGAGGCTGATCTGCAAAGGGTAAGTCTGGTTAAGGCTCAACTCGCCAAAGCGGATCTTGACGGCAGTAATCTCACGCGGGCAAACTTACGAGGCGCGCAGCTTACAGATGCATCCCTTGTTGGAGCTTTGCTCAACGAGGCGGATCTGACTGGGATCGATGGCCGTGGCGCTAATTTTTCGAAAACTAATCTGATTGGTACCAAATTCCAAAACGCAAATTTAACTGGGATTTTTTTGGAGGATGCTGACCTTTCCACCACCAATCTGGAAGGCGCCGATTTAAGTCATGCCCGGATGGCCAGGGTGGAGCTTTCCCACGCTTCTTTGGTACAAGTCATTATGGCGAGGGCTGATCTCAGCGGGGCGCGGCTCTATCAGGCTGATCTCCATGAGGCCAATTTGCAGGAGGCCAATTTTAGTCAGGCTGATCTCAGTCAGGCCAACCTGCATAAAAGTCAGTTGCAGCGCGTTGATTTTTCCAAGGCCAATCTCCATGGCGCTGACATGGGCGAGGCCATTCTTGATTATAGTCTTGTTGAACAGGCCAATCTGACCCAGGTTAATCTTGCTCAGAGTTCCCTTGTTGGCTGCAATCTCCACCAGGCAAATCTGACCAATGCCTCACTGGTGGGCGCCATCCTTGTGGGCGCTAAAATGGATCGTGCCAATCTCACCGGCGCCAATCTCCATGAGGCGGATCTTTCCGGTGGCGTGAGTCTTGTCGAGGCCAACTTGACCAATAGTTTTATGGAAGGCGTCGATCTTTCCGGCGCCAATCTTCTGCGCGCCAATCTTTCACGGGCCAATTTGGTTGAGGCTGATTTGAGTAAGGTGAATCTTGCCAATGCCTTTTTGAGCTCCGCAGATCTCACCCGGGCCGATTTGACCTATGCTGATTTGAATAATGCTGATCTCAAGGGTGCCAACCTCACTGGGGTTAATCTGACTTCAAGCCCTCAAATTCTGGTGAACCTCAAAACGAAACTTTTTGATGATGTCAGTGTTATTCGTTTTGATTTACGAAACGCTAATCTTGTTGGCGCCACTTTGGCCTATGCTGATTTGCATGGGGTCGATTTTTCCAATGCCGATCTGTCCCGTACCGATTTCAGCGAGGCCAATCTGGCCGGAGCTGATCTGCGTTGGGCCAATCTCACCGATGCCCAGCTGCAGGGCGTTAATTTGCAGAACGCCAATATTGATGATGCCGATTTGAACCGGGCCGATTTAAAAGGCGTTGATCTTTCCGAAACCAGGGTTGATGGCGCAAAAAATCTCGATAAGGCTAAAAATGTTGTGATGGATCCTGCTAAGTTCAACTCATCTGGCATGACAACCCCGTCGCAATCTCACAATACGGCCAAGCCTGAGGTTGCGGGTCAACAGAATGAATCTTCAGGCGAGGTCAAGATTTGGGGGCTGCAGGTGGAGAAGTTTGGTCTTGTTACCAAGTCTTTTGTCGGCCAGAAAAGTCTGTCCAGGCAGTTTGATGGTCTCTCTGATGTGGAGTCGACTCTGCTTCGACATCGGATGTTCGAAAGTAATGATATTGGTATTCCTGGCAAAAAAGGGGATAAATGCGGCGTACTCTTTTTTGTTAACTTCATGCCGGCAAACACCAGTATCCCCATTGAAATCAGGTGGCTGAACCCTAAAAATGAGCTGATAACCACGTCCAAGGTTGAAAGCGGTTATTGTCAGCGCCTGGTGGCATCCCTCACCTTTCCTGCCCCCGAGAAGATGGTGTTCGGTTCTTGGAAGGTTCAGTTTTATCACGGCAAGAATAAGATCGGTGAACAGAAAATCAAGGTTCTTTCTCCTCACGTCTATCAGGCTCGTGTCCAGGCCATGAAGGAAAAAGGGTAGGGATTAGAGAAAGTCAAGAATGAAACGTCGTTGCCCAGATTTGATCTGATAATTTGGGAATCTGGTTTTAATCAATACACATCAATGTTCCGCTGTGGGTGTTCAGGAAGAAGGTTAGCTCACAGATGTTGTCTCCAATCATATGCTTTCCACTGCTAAAATTTACCTCTTGAAATACGGGTATATTCAAACCATTCGAGGAGATGGTTGACTTGTACTTGTATTCATGTCGATGCAATAGATAACAACAGAGTGCCTAAATTATCACATCGACCACGTCAGCTCTATACCTTCCCCAGCCCTTAACATCTATAGCTTCACTCCGGCGGCGCTGGCCGATGAAGATGATGCGCAGCGCCTGGGCAACCGTGCTATGCCCTCTTTTGTCGCCGACAGCCGCATCTTGGCCTCAGGGCTGTAGGCAGCCGAACGGTTGCGGGAGCTAATGGAGGGTGGCTCTTCGGGGCCGTCGTTCTTCTAAGACTGGCAACAGCACGCCAACCACAATGAAGAGCGAATTTTCGAAGAGGCGCCCTTTCTCGACCAGTCGCTTCAATTTTACAACATTATGCCTATCAATATTTAATAGCGGTTGGTATTGACTTTGTAACCTAGGGGGACATATCATCGTCTTATTATGAAAAAGTAACCCATCTTGTTTTTCGGAACCATGAACCGTGAAAGTGGAGGGCCAGATGATAAAGCTCAATATCAATAACAGGGAGTACAACGTAGAGGCCGCTGCGGATGAACCGTTGCTCTGGGTTATCCGGGATCGGCTGGAATTGACCGGCACCAAGTTCGGGTGCGGCATAGGAGAATGCGGCGCCTGCACCGTGCAGATCGATGGTGAGGCGGTACAAGCCTGCCAGATCGAGGCCGGGGACGCCGTGGGAAAGAAGATCACCACCATTGAAGGGCTCCAGGATAACCATCCGGTCAAGGATGCCTGGGTGGAAAAGGAGGTCCCCCAGTGCGGCTACTGCCATTCCGGCCAGATCATGTCGGCCGCCGCCTTGCTGGAGAATAATCCCAAGCCGTCCGATTCCGATATAGACCAGGCCATGTCCATCAATATCTGTCGCTGCGGCACCTACCCCAGGATACGCCAGGCGATCCACCTTGCTGCCAAAAAGAAAGGCTAGGGGAGGAAAGACAATGAACGGAATAATAAATATCAGCCGCAGGGATTTCTGCAAATCAAGCGCCGTCCTGAGCGGTGGACTGGTTCTGGCCTTCTATGTGCCGGGTTGCAGCAGCAAGGTCGAAGAGCTGGCCATGACGGAACCTTTCGTCCCCAATGCCTTTATCCGGATTGGCGCGGATGAAACCGTAACCGTGATCGTCAACAAGTCGGAGATGGGGCAGGGGGTGTACACATCCCTGCCGATGTTGGTGGGTGAAGAACTGGAGGTTGACTGGTCGACCATCCGTTTCGCGTCGGCGCCGGTGGCTGCCGCTTACAACCATACCCAGTGGGGTCCCCTGCAGGGCACCGGCGGCAGTACCAGTATCCGCTCCTGCTGGGTGCAGTTTCGCGAGGCCGGGGCGGCTGCCCGGGTCATGCTCGAGCGGGCCGCGGCCGAGACCTGGAAGGCGGACCCTGCCGATTGCATGGCCGAAAAAGGTTTCGTGATAAACAAAACAAACGGCAAGAAGATCTCTTTCGGCAAGCTGGTCGGTAAGGCTGCCAAGCAGACGCCGCCCGAGAAGGTCGAACTCAAAGCCGCCTCTGACTTCAACATCCTCGGCACATCGAAAAAACGACTCGATACCCCGGAAAAGGTGAACGGCAAGGCAATATTCGGCATTGATGCCAAAGTGGAGGGTATGCTCACTGCAGTCATTGCCCGTCCGCCGGTATTCGGCGCCAAGGTAAAAAGCTTTGACGACACAAAGGCGAAAGCTGTTGCCGGAGTCAGGCATGTGGTGCAGATCGATCGAGGAATTGCGGTGGTTGCCGATCATTTCTGGCTGGCCAGCAAGGGCTGCAAAGCCCTGGAGATCACCTGGGATGAAGGCCCCCTGGCCTCTCTTGACAGCCAAGCCCAGGGCAAACAATATCAGGCAATCGCCCAGACTGCCGGGGTTGTTGCGGCCGACCGGGGAGATGTCAAGAAGGGTTTGGCGGCAGCCGCCAAAAGGATAGATGCGGTGTACGAGTTTCCCTACCTTGCCCACGCCACCATGGAACCCCTTAATTGCCTGGCTGATGTCCGCCCCGACTCCTGCGAGATATGGGTCGGCACCCAGATGCAGACCCTTGACCGTGATGCCGCCGCCGCGCTCACCGGCCTGCCCAAGGAGAAGGTCAATCTGCATACGACCTACCTGGGCGGCGGTTTTGGACGCCGGGCGGTGGGTGATTGCCATTTCGTCAAAGAGGCGGTGCAGGTCTCCATGGCGGTCAAGGCGCCGGTCAAGGTCGTCTGGACCAGGGAAGATGACATCAGGGGCGGCTATTATAGGCCGCGCTCCTACCACAAGCTGAGCTGCGGTCTCGACAAGGACGGCATGCCCCTGGCGCTCAACCACCGGATGGTCAACCAGTACATCGTCAAGGGCACCCCCTTTGAAGGGATGATCAAGGACGGTATCGACCATA
>JAHJKA010000046.1 GCA_018822545.1 Pseudomonadota bacterium | reverse complement strand
CCCTCTGGAAGATTAATAACACCGGTTACATCGGTGGTTCTGAAATAAAACTGGGGACGATAGCCGTTGAAGAATGGGGTGTGACGTCCACCCTCATCCTTACTCAGGATATAGCACTCAGCAGTAAACTTCTTATGCGGGGTAATGGAGCCCTTGGCTGACAATACCTGACCGCGTTCAATATCTTCACGCTTAGTGCCGCGTAAAAGAACACCGACGTTATCACCGGCCTGACCTTGATCAAGCAGCTTGCGGAACATCTCAACACCGGTAACCGTGGTGTTGACAGTATCCTTGATACCGACGATGGCAATCTCGTCTCCAACCTTAACAATACCGCGCTCAATACGACCGGTGGCAACCGTACCACGACCGGAGATGGAGAAAACATCCTCGACAGGCATAAGGAAAGGCTTGTCAATATCACGGGCCGGCTCAGGAATGAAGTTGTCACATGCATCCATCAGGTCCCAGATACACTTGGTGGCCTCAGGATCAGTGGGGTTCTCAAGGGCCTTCAGAGCTGAACCGGGGATGATAGGGGTATCATCACCTGGATAATCGTATTTATCAAGAAGCTCACGAAGCTCCATGTCAACAAGCTCAAGCAGCTCTGGATCATCAACCAGGTCCACCTTATTAAGGAAAACAACCATGGAAGGAATACCAACCTGACGACCGAGCAGGATATGCTCACGGGTCTGAGGCATGGGGCCATCATCAGCACCAACCACCAGGATAGCGCCGTCCATCTGCGCTGCACCGGTAATCATGTTTTTGATATAGTCAGCATGGCCTGGACAATCCACATGGGCATAATGACGTTTTTCTGTCTGATACTCAACATGGGCTGTTGCAATGGTAATACCGCGCTCCTTTTCCTCAGGCGCCTTGTCGATATCACTGAAATCAGTTTTCTCTGCAAAGCCTTTAAAGGAAAGAACAGTGGTAATCGCCGCAGTCAGGGTAGTTTTACCATGATCTACGTGTCCAATAGTACCAATGTTTACATGGGGTTTGGTGCGTTCAAATTTCTTTCTAGCCATTGCTTTTCCTCGAATTTTAATAACGCCCTGTCATTATATAAATGGCGGGCTTAAAATTAGATTAATCCTTTTACTTTCTGGATGATCTTGTCACTCGTCTTCTTTGGTACTTCTGTATAGTTGGCAAACTGCATTGTAAAGTTTGCCCGGCCCTGACTGGCTGATCTTAAATCAGTCGCATAGCCAAACATCTGCGCAAGGGGCACCTCAACCTCAATGGCCTGAATACCATTGCCGCGTCCTTCCATGCCATTTATTTTGGCATGCCTGGAATTAAGGTCGGCAATGACATCGCCCATGCTGGTTTCAGGAACCAAAAGCTCAAGGAGCATCATTGGTTCAAGGAGTACCGGCTCAGCCAACAGCATGGCCTCTCTGAGAGCCATGGCTGAAGCCACCCCAAAGGCCTGTTCCGTTGAATCTTCCTCGTGAAAGGAACCGCCAACCAAACTGACCTTAATATCCGTTACCGGAAAGCCAAGGAGAGCACCTGAATCAAGGCTTGAATAAACACTGCGTTCAATGGCAGCAATGAATTCAGCCGGGATGGTCTCTTCACCGACCTGACTTTCAAACTGTCTCCCCTCTCCCTGCGGCAGAGGTGAAACTTCAAGGCAGACATGGCCATATTGATTCTGACCGCTCTGCTGTACAAACTTATGTTCCGCCAGACCTTTCTTGGTTATCGTCTCTTTATAGGCAACCTGGGGCTTGCCAACGTTGGCTCCGACTTTAAACTCGCGAAGCAGGCGATCAACAATAATTTCCAGGTGTAATTCACCCATTCCGGAAATCAGGGTCTGGCCGGTATCAGCATCTGTGCTGACGTGGAAGGATGGATCTTCCAGTGCCAATTTTTCTAAGCTCTCATAGAGCTTCTCTTCATCAGCCTTGGTCTTCGGTTCAATGGCTATGCTGATGACCGGTTCTGGAAATTCCATCTGGTCCAGAACTATATAATCACCGATGTTACAAAGGGTATCACCAGTGGTTGAATACCGTAAACCAACCAGAGCTGCGATATCTCCAGGCCCGAGTTCTTTTACCTCTTCGCGTTTATTAGCGTGCATCTTAAGGATGCGACTGATCTTCTCCTGTTTAGACTTCCCAGGGTTAAAGACCTTATCTCCCACCGAAATCTTACCGGAGTAGATCCTAATAAAAGCCAGCGTTCCAACAAAGGGATCCGCCATAAGCTTAAAAGCAAGGGCACAAAACTTTTCACTGGCGCCTGTCTTCCGGCTCACCGTCTCACCGTGCTCATTAACCCCTTCAACTGGAGGAATATCGCTCGGCGAAGGCAAGTAAGAAAGAACAGCATCCAACAAAGGCTGCACACCCTTATTCTTAAAAGCACTTCCACACAGGACCGGCACAAGGTCCAAATTTATCGTCGCTGCCCTGATTGCCCGGATGATTTCATCCGCAGCAATGGGCTGCTCATCAAGATATTTTTCCATGACACCCTCATCGAAGTCGGCCAGCTTCTCGAGGAGTGCCATACGTGCAGCCGTGAATTCTTCTAAGAATTCCTCAGGGATTGCTTGGGAAGTGACTTCCTGTCCCTGAGTCTGTTCATCAAAGACCAACATTTCAGCAGAAATGAGGTCAATGATCCCGCGGAAATTCTCTTCACTGCCAACCGGTAGTTGAACAGGAAGTGGATTGGTACCCAAGCGACTTTCCATCATGGAAACACAACGATTGAAGTCTGCTCCAACGCGGTCCATCTTGTTGACAAATGCCAGTCGGGGTATACCGTATTTTTCTGCCTGGCGCCATACTGTTTCTGACTGGGGCTCTACGCCGCCCACCGCACAGAAAACAGCCACAACACCATCCAGTACCCGCAGACATCTTTCAACTTCCAGAGTGAAATCAACATGCCCTGGTGTATCAATAATATTGATACGATGCTCTTTCCATTCACAGGTGGTGGCAGCAGAGGTGATGGTAATTCCCCTTTCCTGCTCCTGCTCCATCCAGTCCATGATGGCAGTGCCCTCATGAACCTCGCCCATCTTATGGGAGCGACCTGTGTAGTAAAGTATCCTTTCCGTTGTTGTTGTCTTGCCGGCATCAATATGGGCCATAATGCCAATATTACGCAACCGAGCAAGAGAGATGTTCTTTGCCATGATACTTATATATACCTTGGCCAAACATCTCGGCTTTAAACCAATAAAGCCTGACCTTTAAAGCTGGGCCAATAAAAAGAATGAGTTTATAACGGGAAACCCTTCTTTTGTCAACGGATGTTATCTAAAAAATTTCCGATTCTGACATCTTTCAGAACCGGAAAGAATTATTACTGCGTACAGCTTGTTCTACCAGCGATAATGAGCAAAGGCCTTATTGGCATCTGCCATACGATGGGTATCCTCACGTTTTTTCACTGCTGCACCGCGAGAGGCGTAGGCATCGGCAAACTCAGCTGCCAATTTCTCTGCCATACTGCGACCATTACGCTTACGGGCATGTTCACAAAGCCAACGCATAGCCAGGGCGTTACGACGCTCAGGCCGGACCTCCTGGGGCACCTGGTAGGTGGCACCACCAACACGCCGAGACTTAACCTCAAGGCGGGGACGCACATTATCCATGGCCTTCTCAAACACGGCAAAGGGCTCGTCTTCCTTAACTTTACCCTCAAGGACATCCATGGCCCCGTAAAAAATCTGCTGGGCAACGGACTTTTTGCCGTCACTCATGAGGGTATTGATAAACTTGGAAACCAGCACTGAATTATAGCGATGATCACCGGGGATCTGTCTTTTAGCAACTAATCTACGTCTTGGCATTATAGAATCCTTTTACTTAGGCCTTTTTGCACCATATTTAGAGCGACCCTGACGACGATCGGAAACTCCCAGGGTATCAAGTGTTCCCCTGATCACGTGATAACGGACACCGGGTAAATCTTTTACCCTGCCGCCACGAATCAAGACAACGGAATGCTCTTGAAGATTATGTCCAATACCTGGAATATAAGAGGTAACTTCTATTCCATTGGTCAACCGTACCCTCGCTACTTTACGAAGAGCTGAGTTTGGTTTTTTAGGGGTGGTCGTATAAACGCGTGTGCAAACACCACGCCTCTGAGGACATGCCTGGAGGGCCGGCGTAGTAGTACGCTTTACAGATTTCTTACGACCCTGCCTGACCAGTTGGTTTATGGTTGGCATTGAACAAACTCCTTATATTAAATGTAATGTAAACTCAATTTAAGCACGGCTTGCTTAGTTATTTATTTTTCAGCCGTAACCTTATTTCCCAGCGCTCAAGAGAAGCCCCCTTAGCAAGGGAAACGACATAGATACACGAAGGTCATTTTATTGTCAAGAAGTAAGCAATGACAATAAATGAAAAATTTCATTCCCTCGTCATTGCCTACTCCACGACGCGACCTTATTTAACCTTATAACTGCTCAGACCTGTACCGGCAGGAACCAGACGGCCCATAATAACATTCTCTTTAAGGCCACTTAAGTCATCAACGCGACCGGCCATGGCGGAATTGGTCAGAACCTTGGTGGTCTCCTGGAAGGAAGCCGCCGAGATAAAGCTATCCGTACTTAACGAGGCCTTGGTGACACCAAGAAGAAGCGGCTCAGCCTGGGCCGGCCTGCTGCCTTCCCGTAAGAGCTGCTCATTCACCTCGTTGAACTTCCACCACTCAACCTGCTCGCCCTGCATGAAGGTTGAATCACCGACACCGGTAATCTGAACACGACGCAACATCTGGCGCACAATAACCTCGATATGCTTATCGTTGATCTTTACACCCTGCAGACGATAAACTTCCTGGATCTCATTCACCATGAACTTGGCGAGCTCCTTGACACCGAGAACACGAAGAATTTCGTTGGGATCAGGGGAACCGTCCATCAGGGGTTCACCTGATTTAACATAGTCACCCTCATGAACCGCGATATGCTTACCCTTGGGGATGAGATACTCTCTGGGCTCACCAAGTTCCGGGGTAACGATAACCCGACGCTTGCCCTTGAGTTCCTTGCCAAAGCTAATCCGACCGTCAATCTCAGAGATAACCGCATGCTTCTTGGGCTTGCGAACTTCAAAAAGTTCGGCAACACGGGGCAGACCACCGGTAATATCCTTGGTCTTCGTGGTTTCGCGCGGAATCTTACCGAGAACAGCGCCCGCCTCGACAACCGTACCATCTTTAACAGAAATAATGGTACCAACCGGCAAGGAGTAGCGGGCCGGGATGCCTGTCTTGTCGAGCTTGATGGGCTTACCCTTATCGGTACGCAGAGAGATGAGCGGGTTTAAGGCTGAACTCTTGGATGGGGTAATAACCGAGCTTGACTTGCCGGTGATCTGATCCTTTTTCTCCTGCATGGAGACACCTTCGACAATGTCCTCATACTTTACGACACCACCCATCTCTGTAACAATGGGGATGGTATAAGGATCCCAGTCAGCAATGAGGGTTTTGGGTTCCATCTCGCCACCGTCGGCAACATGGAGAACGGCACCGTAAGGCACTGGATAACGCTCACGCTCGCGCCCCTTGGGACCGAGTACAGAAATGTCGCCATTTCGGTTCATAACGACTAGATCACCGTCCTGGTTGGAAACACAGTGCAGATCGTTATACTTCAGTAAACCGCCATGCTGAGAGCGGACTTCAGCAGTTTCCACAGCACGGCTTGCCGTACCACCGATATGGAAGGTACGCATGGTAAGCTGGGTTCCCGGCTCACCAATGGACTGGGCGGCAATAATACCCACAGCCTCACCACTGTTAACCATGTGGCCACGGCCAAGATCACGACCATAGCACAGGGCGCAAACGCCCCGTTTGGCGCGGCAGGTGAGAACAGAGCGCATGAGCACCCGATCAATACCAGCGTCCTCAATGGCCCGCACCTTCTTCTCCGTGAACTGCTCATTGGCCTTGACCAGCACATCGCCGGTAAAGGCGTCAATGACATCCTCAAGGGCCACACGACCCAAAATACGTTCACTTACCTTCTGGATGATTTCACCACCCTCAACCAGAGGTTCGGCGATGATGCCATCCAGGGTGCCACAATCCTTCTCAACAATGGTTGAATCCTGGGCAACGTCAACCAGACGACGGGTGAGATACCCGGAGTTGGCCGTCTTCAGGGCTGTATCAGCCAGACCTTTACGGGCACCATGGGTGGAGATGAAGTATTCAAGAACAGTAAGACCTTCCCGGAAGTTGGCCTTGATGGGGGTCTCGATAATGGCGCCGGAAGGCTTGGCCATCAAGCCGCGCATACCGGCAAGCTGGCGAATCTGATCTTTTGAACCACGGGCACCGGAGTCGGCCATCATATAAATGGGATTAAAACTTGGCGTCTCCTCCATCTTCTTGGTCGTGGGATTTCTCACATAATCCACTGAAAGTTCGGTCATCATGTCCTGGGCCACGTTATCCGTGGTCTTTGACCAGATATCAACCACCTTATTGTACTTCTCACCCGAGGTGATCAGACCGTCGGCATACTGGCTCTCAACATCCAAAACATCCTGCTCAGATTTGCCGAGGATTTCTTCCTTGGACAGAGGAATGAGCATATCGTTAATGGATATGGAAACCGCGGCCTGGGTGGCAAATTCATAGCCCAAATCCTTCAGGCGATCAGCCAAGATAACGGTATCCTTGGTGCCCGCATGGCGATAGGTGTGGTCAATGAGTTTGGCCAGAGCCTTCTTGGTCAGGTTCATGTTTACCTGATCAAAACTTACGGATTTTGGCAGGAGCTGACCCACCAGAACACGCCCCATGGTGGTCTCAACAATCTTACCATCAATACGGACCTTGATTATGGCCTGGAGATGAACCTCGCCGTAATTATAGGCAATACATGCCTCCTCCGCCGAGGAAAAGATCTTGTTATGCCCCTTGGCGTAAAGACGTTGTCTGGTCATATAATAGAGACCAAGGACGATATCCTGACTGGGGATAATAACCGGCTCACCATGGGCAGGAGAGAGGATGTTGTTGGTGGACATCATCAACACCCGGGCCTCCATCTGGGCCTCAACAGTAAGAGGGATATGAACCGCCATCTGATCACCGTCAAAGTCGGCGTTGAAGGCAGCACAGACCAAGGGGTGGAGCTGGATGGCCTTACCCTCGATGAGCACCGGTTCAAAGGCCTGCATACCAAGGCGATGGAGGGTTGGCGCCCGGTTTAAGATGATCGGATACTCGCGGACCACGTCATCAAGGACATCCCACACCTCTTTAGTGCCCTTCTCTACCATCTTGCGGGCGCTCTTAATGGTGGTGACATAGCCCAGGGCCTCAAGCTTATTGTAGATAAAGGGCTTGAAAAGCTCCAAGGCCATCTTCTTCGGCAAACCACACTGGTGGAGGCGAAGATGGGGGCCGACCACAATAACGGTACGACCTGAGTAGTCAACACGTTTACCGAGCAGGTTCTGACGGAAACGACCCTGCTTTCCTTTGAGCATATCGGAGAGCGATTTGAGAGGGCGTTTATTGGGACCGGTGATGGTCTTGCCACGTCGGCCGTTATCAAACAGGACATCAACGGCTTCCTGCAGCATCCGTTTTTCGTTGCGGATGATGATCTCAGGGGCATCAAGGTCGAGCAGACGCTTTAAGCGATTGTTGCGGTTGATTACCCGCCGATAAAGATCATTGAGATCGGAAGTTGCAAAACGGCCACCTTCAAGGGGCACCAAAGGACGCAGATCCGGAGGCAGAACCGGGATGGTCTCTAAGATCATCCACTCTGGCTTATTGCCTGAATCCTTGAAGGCCTCAACCACATTAAGACGCTTGGCGTATTTCTTGCGCTTGGCCTCGGAGCCAGTGGTGCGCATTTCTTCACGCAACATGACAGAGAGGGCTTCAAGATCAAGAGAACTTAAGATCTCCTTGATGGCCGAGGCGCCAATGCCCACCGTGAACTTGCCGGGGAACTCTTCGCGACTCTGACGATACTGTTCCTCACTCATCAGGGTGCCCATGGTGATGCTGGGCTCTGCGGAGGTAACCACCACATAGGAGTCAAAATAAAGAACCTTCTCCAGCTCCTTCAAGGTCATATCGCAGAGGTTACCGATCTTGGAAGGCAGACTCTTTAAGAACCAGATATGGGCAACAGGTGCAGCAAGGGTAATATGACCGAGACGTTCGCGACGCACCTTGGATTGGATAACCTCAACCCCGCATTTCTCGCAGACCACGCCGCGATGTTTCATGCGCTTGTACTTGCCGCAATTACACTCGTAATCCTTGACCGGACCGAAGATCTTGGCGCAGAACAGACCCTCACGTTCCGGCTTGAATGTCCGGTAGTTAATGGTCTCAGGCTTCTTCACTTCGCCATAGGACCACTCATTAATCTTATCCGGAGAAGCAAGGGAAATACGCACCTTACTAAAATCTATTGTCTTTTTTGCCTTGGTAAAAAAGGTGAAAAGTTCGTCCACAGATACACCTCAAGTTATTGAGAATTTTAAGAGTAAGAGAAGGCCAAGGAAGCCTTGGGCCCGTCTCCTTCTTAATTTCTTTAATCTATAACTTCGTAAATTCTTTAATTGGGTTACGTGCTTATTCCATCAATTCCATGTCCAAGCACAACCCTTGCAGCTCTTTAACAAGAACATGGAAGGATTCCGGCAGACCTGCTTCGAGAAAGTTATTACCTTTAACAATTTTCTCGTACATCTTGGTACGGCCAGCCACATCATCCGACTTAACGGTAAGAAACTCCTGGAGGGTATAGGCGGCGCCGTAGGCTTCCATGGCCCAAACCTCCATCTCACCAAGACGCTGGCCACCAAATTGGGCCTTACCGCCGAGGGGCTGCTGGGTAACAAGCGAGTAAGGACCAGTGGAACGGGCATGAATCTTGTCATCAACCAGATGGTGGAGCTTCAGGAAATACATGGTTCCCACCGTAACCTGGTTAGAAAAAGAATCGCCGGTCAAACCATCATAAAGGGTGGTCTGACCAATCTCCTCAACACCCGCCTCAACCAACATGGCGCGAATCTCGCTTTCCTGGGCACCATCAAATACCGGTGATTCCATATGGATACCGGTGCCCATATTTTTAGCGTAGTCAAGAAGTTCATCATCTGTGAAGCCCTCAACGATCCGTTTATACTCATCCTTGCTGTACACTGCCGTAAGCTTCTTCTTCACATTATCAAGGTCACGCTTTTCAGCAAAGGCCTGAACCTGTTCACCAAGCACCTTGGCAGCCCGGCCTAAATGGACCTCAAGAATCTGGCCGACGTTCATACGGGAAGGTACGCCCAGGGGGTTGAGAACGATGTCAACACTGGTACCATCGGCAAAATAGGGCATATCCTCTTCCGGGAGAATACGGGAGACAACACCCTTATTACCATGGCGGCCAGCCATCTTATCACCCACGGAAAGCTTACGCTTTACGGCGATATAGACCTTGACCATCTTGATCACGCCGGGAGGCAGATCATCACCTTTTTTCAGGCGGTTGATTCTGTCTTCATAGCGTTTCTTAACATCCTTGACCTGCTTGTCATAACGCTGAAAGATGAGTTCAACCTCGCCTTCAAAACGCTCGCGATGGGTGTAATCAATACGTTTAACCGCAGAAAGCGACATCTTCTCAAGGACCTCGCCGGTAATCCGGCCACCCTCCTCGATAAGAACCTCGCCGTTTTGCGAAACCACAGAAGAGGCGGCCTTTTCTTTGGAGAGCAGATCAGCAATGGAGTTGCGCACTGCATTCTTCAGACAATTGACTTCATCTTCCATGTCACGGTTGAGCCGGTCGATCTCGAAATCTTCAATGGCCAGGGAACGCTCATCTTTCTCGACACCCTTACGGGAAAAAACCTTGGCATCAATGACAACGCCCTCTACTCCTGGTGGCACACGCAGAGAGGTATCCTTAACATCGCCGGCCTTCTCACCGAAGATGGCCCGCAACAACTTCTCTTCAGGGGAAAGCTGGGTTTCACCCTTTGGCGTCACCTTACCAACCATGGTATCGCCGGGCTTGATCTCGGCACCGATACGAACAACACCGGACTCGTCAAGATTGGCAAGAGACTCTTCGCTGACATTAGGAATGTCACGGGTAATCTCTTCTTTACCGAGCTTGGTATCACGAGCCACTGTCTCGAACACCTCAATATGAATCGAAGTGTAGGTGTCTTGCTTTAAGAGCTTCTCATTAATGAGAATGGAGTCCTCAAAGTTGTAGCCACGCCAAGGCATGAAGGCGATGGTGACATTCTTACCAAGAGCAAGTTCACCGCACTCGGTGCCAGGACCATCGGCCAAAAGCTGGCCTTCCTCGACCCTTTCACCGGGAAGAACAACCGGAGTCTGGGTAAAACAGGTGGACTGGTTTGATTTTTTGTACTTGTCCAGGCGATAAATGCCGATTCCGGTATCAAATCCACCGGTGCCAGGTTTATCATAACGGACGACAACACGGTTGGCGTCAACCTCTTCAACCACCCCCGCACCGTCCGCGAGCAAACAGACCCCGGAATCACGGGCCACTGTCTTCTCCATACCGGTCCCAATAAGAGGAGAGGCCGTGCGGAGCAATGGCACACCTTGACGCTGCATGTTGGAACCCATGAGAGCCCGGTTAGCGTCATCGTTTTCAAGGAAGGGGATCAAGGAGGCCGCAACCGAGACCAACTGGTTTGGCGACACATCCATATGGGTGATCATGTTCTTGGAAGCAAGGAGAACCTCGCCGTCCAAACGGGCAATAACATTATCCTCATCGATGACGCCCTTCTTATTCACCTTGACCTGGGCCGGAATAACTACCTTGCCCTTTTCGCGCAAGGCGGTCATGTAGTTCACCTCGTTGGTGACCTTACCATTGAGCACATCTCGGTATGGGGTTTCGATAAAACCGTACTGATTTACCTTGGCATAAGAAGCCAGGGAGACAATAAGACCGATATTCGGTCCCTCTGGTGTCTCAATAGGACAGATACGACCATAATGGGTGGGATGAACATCGCGAACCTCAAAACCGGCACGCTCACGGGACAAACCGCCAGGTCCCAGGGCTGACAGCCTTCTCTTATGGGTCACCTCGGAAAGAGGATTGGTCTGATCCATAAACTGCGAAAGCTGGCTGGTACCAAAGAACTCCTTGATGGCTGCAGTAATCGGTTTTGGATTAATGAGGTCATGGGGCATAAGGGTCTCAATTTCTTGCAGACTCATGCGCTCACGAATGGCGCGTTCCATACGGACAAGCCCCATCCGATACTGGTTTTCAACAAGCTCACCAACTGTACGAACACGGCGGTTGCCGAGATGATCGATATCATCAATGGGTCCCTGGGACTCCTTCAAGGTTACCAGGTACCGAACCGCTTCAATGACGTCCTCACGGGTCAGAGTGGTGATCTCTACAGGTGTTTCAAGACCGAGCTTGGCATTGACCTTAAAACGACCAACATCGGAGAGATCATAGGTGTCGGTATTGAAAAAGAGATTCTCAAAGAAACTGGTGGCAACCTCGATGGTTGGCGGGCTGCTTGGACGCAGGCGGCGATAAATCTCAAGCAAGGCATCTTCAGTGGAAGTGGTCTTATCCAAGAAAAGGGTCTTTCTAAAGGAATCGGTTGAAGTGACGCCATCAATATGGAGAGTCTCAATCGCGGTAATACCCGCATCGGCAATGATCTCTAAAACAGCATCGGTCAACTCGCCATTACAAGGCAGAATGATCTCACCGGTGGCACTGTTGACAATATCATTGGCAACATAGCGACCAACAACACTTTCGGAGTCGATCTCAACATACTCGATACCCGCCTTGGCAATCTTAACAGCCAGAGCCTTGCCGATCTTACGCCCCTTCTTAGCCAGGACTTCACCGCTGGCCGGATCAATAATATCTTTAAAGGAACGAATGCCGCTAAAGGTTTCGGCATCAAACGAACAATAGACCTTACCGCCTTCAAACTTGATGGTCTCGGTGTTATAGAAAAATTTAAGCAGTGTGGGGGAATCGTGCCCCAAGGCCCGCAAAAGAGTAGTGACATAAAATTTTCGGCGCCGATCAATACGGACAAAAAGAACATCCTTGGCATCAAACTCAAAATCAACCCACGAGCCGCGCACAGGGATGATACGTGCTGAATAGAGAACCTTGTCACCGGCATTGGTCTTACCGTTATCGTGGGCGTAAAAGAGACCAGGAGAACGCTGAAGCTGGGAGACAATGACACGTTCCGTACCGTTGACCACAAAAACACCGCTTTTGGTCATCAGGGGCAGGGAGCCAAGATAGACGGCCTGCTCCTTGATGTCGCGGATAGATTTCGCATCTGTCTCCGGATCAACATCAAAGGTGATAAGGCGCACGGTTATCTTAAGAGGGACATCATAGGTCATACCCCGCTCACGGCACTCTTCAACGGTATATTTGGGCTCGCCAAAGGTGTAATTCACGAACTCAAGGGTACAATTACCGTTAAAATCGTCAATGGGGAACACGGATTTAAAAACACCCTCAAGACCGGAACTACCCCTCTCGTCGGGCGCTACAGCCATTTGCAAAAAATCATCATAGGATTTTTTTTGCATATCGATAAGATGTGGTTTCTGAATCAAGTCACCAATCTTAGCGAAGCTTTTTCTAACGCGTCTCATGCTTTTCATCGAAAAAATGTCCTCGTCTAAATCAAGCTCAAAGAAAAACGTTATACGCCAACCACAAGCGGAGGCCGGACGTCGTCTTATTTCTATTTTTTTAAAATCTCAAGGCCCTGCAACAAGCCTTGGCACATCAGATGGAGTTGTTAAATACAACCCAGGATGCCATATGTTTTTTGAGGGTACAGGGGGCTAAAAAGTAAAGCTGCAGACGTTGACAAACTGTTTATCAACCGCAACAACAGGGTTCCACCTACTCTTTCAGACAAAACATATCCCCCCACATAGAGTCAAAAGTTGGCTGAAAATCATCATGTATGTCCCGGTACACAACACAAAAAAACCGAAAGCACATGTGTTTATACTTATCAGGTAAGCATAAACGCATGTAACGCTGCAGGCATTTTGAGCCTGACAGCGTTACATGAAGTCCAGAAAAATATTCTGAACAGAATCGCTATACCGCCAAGAAGTCGGCGGCAACTTAGCTATGCTTAAAACTATTTAACTTCCACAGTACCACCGGCTGCTTCGATTTTGGCCTTGATATCAGCGGCCTCATCCTTGGTCACACCTTCCTTAACGGTAGAAGGTGCCTCATCAACAAGGGCTTTGGCCTCTTTAAGACCAAGACCGGTGATGGCGCGAACTTCTTTAATAACACCAATCTTCTTGTCGCCAGCAGAGGTAAGAATAACGTCAAACTCAGTCTTCTCTTCTGCGACAGCACCAGCATCACCACCAGCGGCAGGTCCAGCCATCATGGCTACAGGAGCGGCTGCGGTCACACCAAATTTTTCTTCAATAGCAGACACGAGCTCGGAAAGCTCAAGTACGGTCATGCTGGCAATTGCCTCTAAGATGTCATCTTTTGAAAGAGCCATTATATAGTCCTCTTATTTTAATTATTGTTCTTTTTGATCTTTGACTGCCTGCAGCGCATAAACGAGCTTGGTGGGCAGTGCATTAAGTACCCTAACAAAATTGGTAGGTACGCCATTCAGTGCGGAGAGCAGTTGACTGAGCAGAACTTCCTTGCTCGGCAACTTGGAGAGCGCCTCTAAATCTGCTGCATTGAGACTCTTGCCGTCCAGACAACCCATTCTGATCTGAAGCTCGGGATGAGCCTTTGCAAAAGCAGTCAGAATTTTAGCTGGTGTCACAGGATCCGCGTAGGACATGGTGACAGCAGTGGTTCCCGTCAGGGAGTCATGCATCGATTCAAAGGAGGTCCCCTCTATTGCTTTACGCATTAGAGTGTTTTTTGCGACCTGTATTTCCGCATTTGATTTCTTCAACTCACGGCGAAGCTCTTCAAATGAGGATACGGTCATCCCACGATAGTCTGTGACAATAGCGATCTTTGCTTTTTCAAGCTTGCCGCTCAGGTCGTCGACTATGGAGACTTTTCCTTGACGGTTCAATGTCAAATCCTCCTAAAAATGAAACGAGTTGAAGCAGTTGGGGTCGATGAAAGGAGATAAGAACGATAACTGTGAAACTAAAAGGATCACATCACCATCTTTTGTCTCGGCGGGCATCATTGATACAATCGCAGATTTTAAGCACCAAAAAAAAGCGCACCAGCTGTCTTCGACTATGCAACTACTTGCATGGTTGAAGCAGACGCTTGTCTACTTCGCTAATGACCGCAATTCCAACGTGTCCAGCTTGTAGCCTGGACCCATCGTTGTTGAAATTGAGGCACCTTTCAGATAAATCCCCTTGGATGAAGAAGGTTTTACCTGAACGATTTTTTCTATAAAGGCAACGATATTCTCTTTAATCTTTTGCTCACCAAAGGATGACTTACCCAACATGGCGTGCACAATGCCGGCCTTATCAACGCGAAAATCGATCTTACCTGACTTTACCTCGCCAACAACGCGAGCGACATCAAAGGTAACCGTGCCCAATTTGGCATTGGGCATCAGGCTGCGGGGACCGAGAATACGTCCGATCTTACCGACAACACCCATCATGTCAGGGGTAGCAATACATTTCTCAAATTCAAGCCAACCGCCTTGAATTTTTTCAACATATTCATCACCACCGGCATAGTCTGCTCCAGCGTCGAGAGCCTCCTGGACCTTCTCGCCCTTGGCGAAAACCAAGACGCGCTCAACCTTACCGGTACCATTGGGCAGTACCAAGGTGGAGCGGACCATCTGGTCGGCATGACGAGGATCAACACCTAATTTAAGGGCAATATCGACAGACTCATCAAATTTACTAAACCGTCCTTTCATGACCTTTTCTAAGGCCTCATCAAGGGGGTAGAGAATGCTTCTGTCCCTGCCTTCACTGCTTTTTATGTAATTTTTTCCACGAGACATTTTATCACTCCAGATCAGTCTACCACTGTAATGCCAGCACTTCTGGCTGACCCTTCAATGATCTTCATTGCCGCATCAATATCATACGCATTGAGGTCAGGCATTTTAATTTCAGCAATTTCTCTAACTTGTTCACGAGTTACTTTGGCAATACGCTCTTTTTTGGGATTACCTGAACCCTTAGCCAGCCCAAGCTTCTTGAAAAGCAGGGTTGTGGCAGGTGGAGTCTTGGTAATAAAGGAGAACGATTTATCCTTATAGACGGTAATGATCACAGGTATGACCGTGTCACCTTTATCCTGTGTCTGGGCATTATACGCCTTACAGAACTCCATGATATTGAGACCATGCTGACCAAGAGCAGGGCCGATGGGTGGTGAGGGGTTAGCCTTACCAGCCTTTATTTGTAATTTTATATAACCTGTAATTTGCTTAGCCATAATTGATCTCCTGATCAAATAATGCTTTTTCAGTTCATCATACCGACGTCTTTGGTCAGCACGTGGATGTCAAAGGAGCAGTTCAACAACCAAAACCAAAAAAACTCATCCCCACAAACGGGGGCTTAAATGGATTAATAAATGTAAATTCGCACCATTTAATATGCGTGAAGCAGCATTCTTTTATTGGCACCATCTACAACAGTGCCACGGCACATTGCCGATAATTTCTAACCCTTGGCAATCTGAATAAATTCCAATTCAACCGGGGTTTCCCGACCAAAGATGGAAACCATTACCTTAACCCGTCCTTTATCAGGATGAACCTCATCAACGGTGCCCTGGAAGTTGGCAAAGGGACCATCAATAACCCGAATAACATCCCCTGCCTCATACATTACTTTGGGTTTCGGTTTAAGAGCGCCATCCTTGATCCTGCTGATAATCTTCCTGGCCTCTTCATCAGAAACAGGCTCAGGATGCAAATCGTTGCCAACAAAACCCGTAACCTTGGGTGTTCCGCGCACTGTATGCCAAGTCTCATCGTTCAGGTCAACATTGAGCAAAATATAGCCTGGAAAAAACTTCCTGGTGGAAGTCTTTTTAGACCCCTGAATCATCTCTACAACCTGCTCAGTAGGCACCAATATTTCGCCGAACATTTCCTCCTGCCCGGCTTTCTTGATCCGTTCGAGCATATTTGTCTTCACCTTTTCTTCAAACCCAGAATAGGTGTGGAGGATATACCAAGCACGTGCCATTATGTGATCCTATTTGTTGGCGTCAAGGAATTACCAAGACGCTTTATCACCCTCGCTTCACTAATAGCGATCTACTTGAGGATGAAATTAATCAGCTTACCCAGCAACATGTCCACGGCGCCAAGATAAAAAGAAATCAAGAAAACCAGAACAATAACCACTCCCGTCATGCGAATAGTGTTGTTCTTTGGGGGCCAGGCGATTTTCCCAAACTCTTTCTTAACATCAGCAGTAAATTCGCTGATCTTTGACAGAGAGAATTTCTTCTCTTCCTGTTCAGAACCGGTCTGTAACGCCTTTGGATTTTTTGCCATTTTCTTTTTTATTCTTGTCTAAATCAATAAATTTACATCAATGACATGCCCAACAACAATCAGCACGCCCAGCGAAACATATTATGTTATCCACATCCAGTGCCGCCTTTCACAGATGATCTGCTGAAAAACATGCACCTTACAAAGAATCCTTCGCCCATGAGAAAAGAGGGGGTGAATTTGTAAAATATGGCAGGCCAGGAGGGACTCGAACCCCCAACCCTCGGATTTGGAGTCCGATGCTCTACCATTAGAGCTACTGGCCTGTATTTTATTTAGTCTCTTTGTGAACAGTATGGCTTTTACAGAAACGACAATATTTCTTAAATTCCAACTTAGTAGGTGTAGATCTTTTATTTTTTGTAGTGCTGTAATTGCGACGTTTGCAATCAGTACAGCCCAGATGGATGATTTCTCTCATATTAATAAACCTTTATTTGAGAAGTGGAGAATTAAGAATTCAGAAAATAAGAAGAAGAGGAAGCTCAAAATACATGAGCTAATCCCCTTCTTCTAAACTTCTTATGTCTTAATTCGTTACTTCTTGTCTTACTCGATAATCTTTCCGACAACGCCGGCGCCTACAGTACGACCACCCTCACGGATAGCAAAACGCAGTCCCTCTTCCATGGCGATGGGGGTGATCAGTTCTGCGTTCACGGTGACGTTGTCACCTGGCATTACCATCTCTACGCCCTCTGGAAGATTAATAACACCGGTTACATCGGTGGTTCTGAAATAAAACTGGGGACGATAGCCGTTGAAGAATGGGGTGTGACGTCCACCCTCATCCTTACTCAGGATATAGCACTCAGCAGTAAACTTCTTATGCGGG
>JAHJKA010000045.1 GCA_018822545.1 Pseudomonadota bacterium | reverse complement strand
TATAAGTTTCGTTTGAGCAGCAAGTTGCTCAACTCAGCTTTATATGGAAATTGAATGAACTTAGAGATAGATGTGAAACCTGAACTTTTGGCCCCGGCCGGATCCATTGACGCCTTCGAGGCTGCTGTCGCTGAGGGTGCTGACGCCGTCTATATCGGCGCTCCGGCCTTTAATGCTCGTAACCTGGCCCGTCATTTTTCTGTGGCTGAGATAGCGGCTATGATCTCCTTTGCTCATGAGCGTGGGGTCAAGGTCTATCTTGCCGCCAACAGCTTGGTCAAGGAGGAGGAGCTTGCGGCGGCCTGCGATATGCTGGCCATGTGCAATGAGTTGCAGCCGGACGCCCTTATTATTCAGGATCTGGGTCTCTATTATCTGGCCCATAATCATTTTCCAGAACTGCAATTGCATGCCTCCACTCTGATGGCCGCCCATAACAGCGTGGCTGTCCAGCATCTTGGTGCCATGGGGTTTAGCAGGGTGGTGTTGGCCCGAGAGATGACCCTCCCTGAGATTGATCTTGCTTGCCGTCAAGGTGTGGAGATCGAGGTCTTTGTCCATGGCGCCCTTTGTTTCGCCTATTCTGGCCTTTGTCTTTTTTCCAGTTATCTGGGCGGCAAGAGCGGTCTGCGGGGGCGGTGTGTCCAGCCCTGTCGGAGGCGTTACACCATGGTGGGCCAAAGCGGCAAAGTCGAGGCCGGTTATCATTTTTCCATGAATGATCTTTCCGGTATTGGTTCGCTGCCGGATCTTGCCCAGGCCGGGGTGCGATCGTTAAAGATAGAAGGGCGCATGCGCAGCCGTAATTATGTGGCTTCTGTGGTGCGCGCCTATCGTCTGGCCCTTGATAATCTCAATGATTTTGAACATGTTCTGCCTGAGGCGGAGAAGCTTCTCGATCAGGCCATGGGCCGCAAGAGTACCAGCGGTTATTTTATCTCACCCCAGCCCGCTGATGCGCTATCGCCAGAGCATTCCGGCAATATCGGTATGTTCTTGGGACGGATTGGCAACCATGACAAGGGGTGGGCCACGGTCAAGGTTCAGCACAGTGTGCAGGTGGGGGATCGTCTACGCCTCCACCAGGAAAAAACAGGCGAGCGCCACTCACTGACCTTAAAAAGTATACAGTCCCGTGGTGAGCAGCATCAGGAAGTACCCAAGGGCTGGAAGGTGGACATCTTTTTAGGTGATATAGAGCTGACGTCAGGCGACAGTCTCTACAAGGTGGATGTGAAGGATGAAAAAAGCAAGGGCGACCAGATAAAGGTTGCCCCCTTTAAAGCGGTGGCGGAAAGTATTGGCAAAAGCGACATCGGCAAGCAGGTGTTCAACTTTCTTGCTGTTAAGACCAGGCTTCCTCACAAGTCGGGCGGCGCCAAAAAGAAAACTAAGCCCACGGCCCCGTATCAGCCACCAGTCTGGTTGCGCAGCGATGAATGGAGTGTGGTTAAGTCCGGGCATGATCAGCATCCGGAGCATATTGTCATAAGCCTGGATCAGCTGAGTTTTGAACAGGCCATGCGTCAGCGCCGCAGCTTGCGTCATCTTATTCGTAGTCTGGTCTGGGCCCTGCCGCCGGTTATTCTGGAGGCTGATCTTGAGTTTTATTTTCAGGGGCTGATCACCCTGATGGAACTGGGCTTTTATCAATTCCAGATTGGGCACATAAGCCAGGTGCGTCTGCTCCGTCAGGCCAGCAAGGCCCTGAGCATTCCAAAACACCAAAAGCTCGTTTTCTATGGTGGCTATACCTTAAACATTCTCAACTCCCTGGCCCTGCGCACCCTGCAAAAAAATGGGGTTGGTTCCACTTCCCTTTCCATAGAGACGGATCTTGATAATGCCCGGTTGATCGCTATCAACCGGGGCCAGATGAAGATCGGCATGGAGGTTTACGGCCATCCGCCGCTTTTTACCGCCCGGCTGCACAGTGATTCTTTCCAGTATGGCCGCGTCATGAAGAGTCCCAAGGGCGAAGAAATTGTTCTCCAGGAGCGCTTTGGCCAGACAGTGGCCCTTGCCAAAGAGCCTTTTTCTCTCCTTGACGTCATGCATGATGTGGCCCGTTTGGGTATTGATTATGTTGGCATTGATATTAGTGGTCAGCTTCTTAAACGTAAGGATCTGCAGTTGCTCTTTCAGCGTCTGATCCGTCAGAGTAAAGGCAGACTAAGTCCTGACGAAAGCCGGTTTAATTTTCGCAATAATCTCATGTAAATTGTGAGCAGCCGCTGTGTGTTTTTTGTGTGGATTGCTCTTTTCGGGCGGCTTCGGTTTGACAAAATCAGGGGGCTTTCATACACTGCCATAGGTAGAGTTACTTGGGTGGTCTTTAAGGTGGTCTTTGGCTGGTTCAAGTTTTCGCTGGTTTTCCGGCCCGGACTCATGCTTACATAAATTTGATCACCATCGAATGTACAAGCCACACATTGATCACCATGACACATGTGGGCATGGACGATATTGTGCTTTATTTATGGCCCGAAAAGAGATGGTAATCAGATCAAGAAAACATGTGGGATAAATTTTAAAAGGCAGCCGCTTTTTTTGGATGCGTGTGGGGTAGTGTGAAATGCTTGAATCTCTTTTTTATCCTGATTCCGTAGCTGTTATAGGTGCTTCCCGAACCCCGGGCAAGGTCGGCCACGATGTCTTTGCCAACCTCGTATACGGCGCATTTTCAGGTGAAATCATTGCCATAAACCCGTCGGCCACGGAAGTTCTTGGCCTGCCTTGTTATGAGAGCCTCAAGGTCTACGGTAAAAAAATTGACCTCTGTGTCATTGCCGTGCCCCAGTCCATGGTGGAACAAGCGGTCCATGATGCCGTTGCTGCCGGGGCCGGCGGCGTTATTGTTATCACCGCCGGTTTTAAAGAGGTGGGTGAGGCCGGGGCGGCCCTGGAAAAGAAAATTGCAGATTTCTGCCGGACCAGGAATGTGCGTCTGGTCGGCCCCAACTGTCTGGGGCTCATCAATACCAGCTCAAAGCTCAATGCCTCCTTTGCCGGCAATATGCCGTTGCCGGGGAACATATCCATCCTTTCCCAATCAGGCGCCCTGTGCACCGCCATCCTTGATCTTGCCGCCAGCCGGCATCTGGGCCTGCAAAAAGTGATCAGTATCGGCAATAAGGCCGATATCAGTGAGATTGACCTGTTACGGGCCCTGGCCGCAGATCAGGAAACCAAAGTGATTGTCGGTTACCTGGAGGACATCATCAACGGCGATGAGTTTATCAAGGCCGCTGAGGATGCCTCCACCCTCAAACCTGTTGTTATCTTGAAATCAGGGACCACCGCTGCCGGCCAGAAGGCGGCGGCCTCTCACACCGGTGTATTGGCCGGGGCGGACACTGCCTATGGCGCCGCCTTCAGGCAAAGCGGTATTGTGCGGGCCGACACCTTTGAACAGCTTTTTGATTATTCCACGGCCCTGGCCATGCAGCCTCTGCCCAAGGGCAAGCGGGTTCTTATCATCACCAATGCCGGTGGCCCCGGCACCATGGCCGCTGATGCCGTAGAAAAGGCGGGCATGGTGGTGGCGGAGCTTGATCGCAATGTGGCCACTGCGCTGCGCCAGGAGCTGCCGGTCGCAGCCAGTGTCGGGAATCCCATTGATGTCCTTGGCGATGCCCCCCCTGAACGCTATGCCGCAGCCTTGTCTGCCGCCCAGGAGGATGACGAGGTGGATGCCATCCTGGTGATTCTCACCCCCCAGGCCATGACCAAGGCCGCTGAAACAGCCCGAGCCATTGCCAAGACCATGACCGGCGACAAGCCGGTGCTGGTTTCCTTTATGGGCGGTGTCGAGGTCATGCCCGGCCGCGGCGAGCTGGCCGCGGCCAATCTGCCCGATTACGAATCGCCGGAACGGGCTGTGGCGGCGCTTAAAGCCATGTATTTGTACAGTATGTGGCGTAACAGACCGCCCCGCATTGTCAATCGCTTCAGGGTCCATCGCCGCAGGGTGGAGCGCATCATCACCCGGAGTCAACGCATTGGCCGCCTGCAGCTCAACGAGGTGAAGGCCAAGGCCATTCTCAAGGCCTATGGTTTTAAAATTCCGCCCGGTCAGCTTGCCGTCACCTCGGAGGAGGCCGTTGAGATTGCCGAGCGCATCGGCTATCCCTTGGCCATGAAGATTGTCTCCCCCGACGTCATCCACAAGACCGATCTTGGTGGCGTGAAGCTCAATGTCGCTAACGCCGGCAAGGTTCGTGACGCCTTTGATCTGATGATGATGCGGATTCGGGAGCGGGTACCCGGGGCCCGGATTGATGGAGTTTATGTGGAGAAGATGCTGGACCGCGGCCTTGAGATCATCCTCGGTATGAGCCGTGATCCCCAGTTCGGGCCCATGCTCATGTTCGGTCTGGGCGGTATCTTTGTGGAGGTGATGAAGGATGTCGCCTTCCATCTCGCCCCCATTACCTTTGACGAGGCCATGCAGATGCTTCTTGCCACCCGCTCCTATGCCATGCTTGAGGGCAAAAGGGGCAACAAAGGGGTGGATATCGAGGCTGTGGCGGTGGGTCTCCAGCGTATCAGCCAGTTGACCACGGACTTCCCGCAGATAATTGAGCTTGATATCAATCCCTTTATTGTCGGGGAAATGGGCTCTGAACCGGTGGTGGCTGACGGTCGTATGACCTTAAGCGCGCCCCTTGACTGAAAGCACTTTGACGAACCTGGATCTTCCCATCTCCCTCGAGGATCATTATGCAATACGATAGCGCCTGGCAGGAAAAATTTGCTGATTTTATCACCACTCCCAAGAAGGCACTGGCCCATGTCAAACCCGGCCAGCGTGTCTTTATCGGCACTGGTTGCGGTGAGCCGGTGGCCCTGGTCAAGGCCTTGGTGGCCCGGGCCGGTGAACTCTCTGATGTGGAAATCCTTCATCTCCTCACCAAGGGTGAGGCGCCCTATGCCGACAAGAAGTATGCCGAATGTTTCACCGTCAACTCCTTTTATATCGGCGAGAATGTCCGCAAGATGATCCAGCTTGGGGCTGGCAGTTATACCCCGGTGTTGATGAGCGACATCCCCCGCCTCTTTGATTCAGGCCAGATGCCTCTGGATGTCGTCCTGATCCAGGTGACCCCCCCGAACATGCAGGGCAAGGTCAGCCTGGGGGTCTCGGTGGATATTGTCAAGAGTGCTGCGGAGAACGGCTCTTTTGTCATTGCCCAGGTCAATCCGCAGATGCCCTGGACCCGTGGTGACAGCTGTCTTGATATTTATGATATCGATCTGCTGGTACCGGTGGATGAGCCGATTCTCGAGCGACCTTCCATGCCCCTTAATGAAACCACCAAGACCATTGCCAAACATATCGTGTCTCTCATTGAAGACGGCTCAACTGTGCAGTTCGGCATCGGTCGTATTCCCCATATCGGCCGCATTCCGCCGGCTGTTTTGCATTATCTCACGGATAAAAAAAATATCGGTATCCATACCGAGCTCATCACCGATTCGGTGATCAAGCTCATCGAGTCCGGCGCGGTGGACGGCAGCCGCAAGAGCACGGACCGGGGTAAGATCGTCGCCTCCTTTTGTATGGGCAGCAGGGAGCTCTATGATCTGGTGGATGATAACCCGCTTTTTTCCTTCCGGCCCACCGAATATGTCAACGATCCCCATGTCATCTCGCGCCAGCATAAGATGGTGGCCATCAATATGGCCCTGGAGGTGGACCTCACCGGCCAGGTCTGCGCTGATTCTCAGGGGGATAAATTTTACTCCGGCATCGGCGGTCAGGTGGATTTCGGCCGCGGTGCTTCGGCCTCAAAGGGCGGCAAGTCGATCATCGTCACCTCGTCGCTGGATGCTGAAAGCGGCAAGTCGCGTATTGTTTCCTGTCTGACCCCCGGCTCCGGCGTGGTTACCACCCGTGGCGAGGTCCAGTACATCGTCACCGAGTACGGGGTCGCCTATCTGCACGGCAAGAGTGTCCAGGAGCGTTCCCTGGCCCTGATCAGTATCGCCCACCCCGATTTCCGGGAGCAGCTCCTGAAAGAGGCCATTGAGGCCCATTTCATCCCTCAGGATTTTGCTGATGTTGAGGGCCGTTTTGTGGTGGCCAGTGAGCAGATCAAGACCTCCCTGCTTTTAGATGATGGCACCCAAATCAACTTCCGGCCCGTTCATCCCACTGATGAGTCCAAGATGCGCGACCTGATCTATAACCTCTCCCAGGAGACCATCTATTACCGGTTCATGAGTCATCAGCAGCATTTCGGCTCCAAGCAGATCCATAATTTTGTCTATGTCGACCACCGCAAGGACGTGGCCATTGTCGGCGTGGTTCCCGAGGCCCATGGTGAGGATATCATCGCTGTTGGGCGTTATTATCTTGATGAACGCACCAATAGGGCAGAGGTGGCCTTTGTCATCCGCGATGCCTGGCAGAATCAGGGCATCGGTACCTTTTTGTTTAAGCATCTGGTGAAAACCGCAAAACATAACGGTATTTCAGGCTTTACCGCCGAGGTTCTCAGGGAAAACAAAAGGATGCAGGCCATCTTCAACAACTCCGGCTACAAGGTCCAGAACTCCCTGGAAGAAGGGGTATATAGTATCTCTATCGATTTTTGATGGCTTCTGCCGCTGTAAGGCCGTTGGTT
>JAHJKA010000044.1 GCA_018822545.1 Pseudomonadota bacterium | reverse complement strand
TGGTCGCCCCGGCTTTCTTGATCTGCTCAAACAACTCAATGTTATCTGGCAGGAAGACCGCGCTAAGCTCACCGATCATGCCGAGCAGGTTACGGACAGGCTGCGCAGCGAAGCCATTGGCGAAGAATCAAAAAAACCTCTCAGCGAAGATCTGCTTCATCTCTGCTTTCAACAGGCGGCCCAAAGCTTTGATAGCGAATTTGGCGGTTTTGGCTCCGCACCCAAGTTTCCGCGACCAGTCATTTTCGACCAGCTCCTGCGCTATAACGCCTGGCATAAAAATGATCAGGCCAGGGATATGGTGTTTTTAAGCTTAAAAAAAATGGCCCAAGGTGGCATGTACGATCACCTTGGCGGCGGCTTTCATCGCTACAGCGTCGATGGCCAGTGGCGTGTCCCCCATTTTGAAAAAATGCTCTATGACCAGGGCCAGCTAGCCAGTGTCTATTTTGACGCATTTCAGGTGAGCCACGACCCGTTTTATCGTGATATCGGCAAGGAAATTCTTGATTACGTTCTCCGCGACATGACCGCTGCCAACGGTGGTTTTTACTCAGCAGAAGATGCCGACAGCGTAGACGAGCATGACAGCGCCAAGCATGGCGAAGGTCTTTTTTATCTCTGGAAAGACGCTGATATTGTACATCTGCTTGGCCCTGAAAATGGTGCCATTTTCAACTTCTTCTACGGTGTGGCGCCGGATGGGAACGCCCTGGCCGATCCCATGCATGAGTTTCAGGGCAAAAATATCCTCTACGTTAAAAACAGCCTGACGGCAACCGCCCAAAAATTCGCCAAGAATGAACGTGAGCTCCAAAAGATTCTCGCCAGTGGTAAACAGCTCCTCTTTACCGCCCGCCTCAAAAGACCGAGACCCCACCTTGATGACAAGATCATCACCGCCTGGAACGGTCTGATGATTTCTGCCATGGCCAAGGGTTTCAAGGTCACTGGCGATGACACCTATCTTCGCGCTGCCACCAACTCTGCTGTGTTTATCGAAAAAAATCTCGTGAGCCGCGAGGATAATACCCTGTTTCGGCGCTACCGCGATGGCGAGGCCAATTTCCAGGGCCAGCTCGATGATTACGCCTTCTTTATCCAGGCACTGCTTGATCTTTATAGTGCAAGTTTTGACATTCATTGGCTGGAACTTGCCGTTGAGCTTACCAAGAGGCAAATTACCCTTTTCAGTGAAGGCGAGCAGGGTGCTTTTTTTGATTCACCCGCCACAGCCCAACATATTCTGGTCAGGATGAGAAACGATTACGACGGTGCCGAACCGGCCGGCAACTCCATAACGGCCATGAACCTGCTCCGTCTGGCCCAGATTACCGACAACAAGGAGTGGCACCAGCGGGCTGAAGATATTCTCACCTTCTTTGCCGCTGGCCTGATGAGCCACCCCTTTGGTCGGCCGGCCATGGCAGCAGCCTATGATCTCTCTCGCCAAAAGCCGCAGCAGATCATCATTGCCGGCGCAAAAGAGGCCGTTGACACACAAGAACTCCTCAAGATTATCAACGCTTCTTACCTGCCCACCGCCCTGGTCCTTCTGGCCGATAATGGCCCAGGCCAGAACTTTCTTGCCAACAACATGCCCTTTATTGAATACATGACGGCCATCGATGGCAAGGCCACCGCCTATGTCTGCGAAAACTTCACCTGCAAGAAACCGGTGAATACCCCGGCAGCGCTTTCCGCTCTCCTGCAAAGTTCCAGGCACTGACCACGCGCGAGACAAAAGAGCACCCATCCAATGCTCCGCTGGTATTCTTGCGCCATTTCTTTTCTTTTGCGTTCCCTTCCGGCTTTGTTTATAACTAGGCACTTCGCCCCTTATTCATAAATACAGCCCACTCATCCCATGAAAAATATCGCTTTCTCTCTTTGTCTTATCTTTCTTTTCAGTCTGACCGGTTGCGCCGGTCGTATCAGTCTTGAAGAGGCCACTCAAGCCGGGGCTCATCAGCTCAGTGCCGACAATATTGACACCCTTGTTTCCGGCAATTCGCTGCATATGGTGGCCTGGGATAAATCCATTGCGGCCGATATTGAATTTTCCGATAACGGCAAGCTCGATGCCATTAATTCCACCGGTGAAAAAACCTTTGGCCGCTGGAGCACTGATGATGAACGCCACCGGCTCTGTCTGCAGTTTAAATTCTGGGATAATGGCGCCACCAATTGCTACAAGGTTTTTAAAGATCAGGACCACTATCTCCTCTTTAATAATGACGGCACCCTGGCAAACACCTTTGTTCCAGAGCGTGAGATCGGATACACCTTGGCGGATATGAATGCCGGTGTTTTGGGCTCCCCTCCTCCAGGTTCAGAAACCACAAAAGTTGCCAGGAAAACACGTCCTCTACAACCCGCCCCTGCACCGGTAGCCGTACCTGCGCCTGCTCCAGAAGGAAGCCTCCTCTCCACCATTACCTTTGGGCTGCTTGGTTCAAGTGATAACGGTGAAATGCCTGAGGACGAGGAGGATACCCGTCAGGAGTTTGTCCCCGCCCCCCAGCTTATGGCGAAGACACTTTCCAAGCCGCACCAGCAGCTTCTTGATACTGACGAATGCCCGGGCTGTAACCTCTCTGGTGTCGACCTCAGCGGTACCAAGCTCAAAGGGGCCAACCTTGCAGGCGCTGATTTATCCGGCGCCAACCTTCAGGAGGTCAACCTGAAGGGCGCCAATCTCAAAGGCGCCAACCTCCAGTCTGCTCGCCTCACCGATGCCATTCTAATCGGCGCCGACCTGGAAAACGCCGATCTTTCCGACGCCAACCTGCACTGGGCCGACCTCAGCAAGGCCAACCTGAAAAACGCCAATATGGAACGGGCCTACCTGGTCAAGACCTTCTTCTACAAGGCCGACCTCACCGGCGCCAACATGAGCGGCGTCCAGAGCCAGCGCACCATCTTTGAGAAGGCCATCGGTGTTCCAGAGCATCTGCTGAACAACAACACCAACTCAAACGAATAATTTCTCTTTTTCATACTCAAAAAAAAGGCCCCATTACCTGCGCTCAGGTAATGGGGCCTTTTTTTCTTTTATACGCTGCGGTTTCCGCGCTGCAGCTACCTCACAAAACTCATTTCTTCTCAAAAAGAGCCGTATGACTAAAAAATATAAATGGCGAATCGGTTATGTTGAAACCAGCCGCGTGCGCGGAAGATAGCGTTTTTTTAAATTCAGCTGCTGAGACATGCATTTTGGGCTCAACTAACAAAAATTTTCCTGATTTTTTCAGAAGCCCATGCACCTGCTTAAACAAACGAAAGGCATCTGGTGTTTCATGGGCCATCCAGAAGGATAAAGCGAAATCGCTTTTTTCACCTGTACCTATGTTTTCCTCATCACAGAGCACAGTTCTGATCAGATGGGAAACCCCGGCTTTTATGGCTCTTTTTCGTAAGATGTCGAGCATTTTCTGCTGAATATCAACAGCTGTTATTTTTCCTTTTTCGCCAACAATTTTGGCCATGCCGATCGAGAAATAGCCAAGTCCACAGCCAATATCCATGGCTGTCATGCCATCCCTAAGATAAGACTTAAATATCCGGTCTGGTTTGTGAAAGAGTCGCCTGAGTGGGTTGTCAAATGTATACGCAAACCACCAAGGACATACATGCTTAGCCATGATATTTGAGGAAGGTCCCCTGTTGATACTCTTCAAAAGCCACTTGCAATTCCTCTTGGGTGTTCATAACGATGGGGCCACGCCAGGCAATGGGTTCGGCAATGGGTTTGCCGGCAATGAGCAAAAATCTCACCTCATTGTGGTTAGTCTCGACCGCGATTTCATCACCCGCTCCGAAAAGAACAAGGGTGCCGTTACCTACACCTGGCTTGCCTGGAGCGGGATCCTGATTCGCCTCTTCACCTTTAGCAAAAGTTGTTTTTTCCGCCTTACCAAAATAGCCCTGCCCGCCGATTATGTAGGCAAATACCGTGTGACCTTTTTTGGTCGGGTGCCGGAATGCTGAGTATGGCGGCACCGTTATATCGAGATACTCCGGCTCAATGACGATATCACCAACAGGCCCTTTTATACCATTTACCTCACCGGCAACAATCTTGATCTTCGTCTTATTGGCAAGTGTTACCACAGGTATCTGGGCGCTGGTAACGTCACGATACCGCGGATTCATCATCTTGCTGTCAGCCGGCAAATTGGCCCACAGTTGAAAGCCGTACATTCTGCCTTTGCTGTCGCCGTGCGGCATTTCCTGATGAACTATGCCACTGCCCGCAGTCATCCACTGGACATCCCCAGAGCTTATAGTTCCCTTATTCCCAAGACTGTCACCGTGTTCCACATCACCGGCAAGAACATAGGTAATTGTTTCGATGCCCCGGTGCGGATGCCAAGGGAAGCCTTTGCGGTAATGTTCCGGTGTATCAGCGCGAAAATCATCAAGAAGCAGGAAAGGATCAAAGAGCGGCGCCTCATTAAATCCAAATACCCGGTTCAGGTGCACCCCCGCCCCCTCTAAAGTAGGCCTGCTCCTGAGGACTTCGCGAATTTTTCGAGTTGTCGGCATCTCATTTCCTCCTTGCAACCCAAGCGATTATTTTTGGACTTTTCTTCGTGAGCCCCTCAATTCATGGGGAGGATTTTTTGTGGGTATCTTGTGTTATAAACAACCCAGTAAAGGCCATAAGGCCCCAGCCAATAATGAACGCTATTCCTCCGGCAGGTATGGTAAGACCCAGATTAATCCCCGTAAAAGCCATTACATATAAACTCCCTGAAAAAAACAGCATTCCTCCCAGAAAAAACCATCCCGACACCTGAAAGAGCCTTGTTTCCTGCCAGTGCGCTATGGCAAACGATACACAGATTAATGCCAGGCTATGATACATTTGATACCGCGCTGCTTTCTCTATCCACACTGCCTGTTCTGCGCCAAGAGTTGCCCCGGCATGTGCTCCATAAGCACCCGCCCCTACTGCAAGTCCTGCCATGATCGATCCAAGTGCAAAGAAAACACGATTCATTTAATTTCCTCCCTCTTCCAAAAATGGGGCATGTACGCCTTGAGCTTTTTCATTATGAACTGTTCTTAACAACAGGTGTGATTATCCAGCATACAGTCCTTGTCACTGGTCATTTTCTCAATCTGAATTGTCGAATGCTCAATGCCAAATTGAGTGTGCAGATGTTGCTGGAGATTGTGCAGAAAAATATTATCCAACGAATCGTCATCCACCACGATATGGACCGTTAGTGCAATGGCGGTGGTACTTAACGGCCAGACATGCAAGTCGTGAATACCGTTAACGTGATCAAAGCTCATCAAATAGTTTTTGAGGGCGAGAATATCGATGCTCTCGGGTACGGCGTCCATAGCATAGTTTAGGGAATCTCGAAGCAGTCCCCAGGTGCCGACAAAAACAACAACGACAATCACCAGACTCACCACCGGATCAATCCACAGCCAACCCTTGATCGTGATCAGGATACCAGCGACTACCACCCCCAGCGATACCCCGGCGTCAGCCGCCATATGCAGGAAGGCACCCCTTATATTCAAGTCATGTTTTTGGCCTTTGACAAACAGTAATGCTGTTACGGTATTGATCACAACGCCAATTGCCGCCACGACAATAACCGTCGTGCCTGCAACAGGATTCGGGTGTAAAAACCTTTCGATGCCTTCCCAGGTAATACCTCCGAGCACAACAAGGAGAAGTATGGAGCTTGCCAGAGACGCCATGACGGTCGCCTTGCGAAAGCCATATGTCCTTTTATCGGTCGCAGCTTTTGTGGCGAGGACGCTTGCCCCCCAGGCAAGTACCAGACTGGCCACATCACTTAGGTTGTGGCCGGCGTCCGCTATCAAGGCGAGGGAGTCAGCAAATATCCCATAGCTGACTTCAATACCAACGAAAACGATATTAAGTATTATGCCAATGGCAAAGGCTTGATTATAATTGCCTATGTCATGACTGTGATCGTGGCTCATATTTTTTTACCGCATTTTAGAGCAAACACCCAAGGCGAGAAGCACGGCTTGAGCTTACGCCGAGTCAGATGGCCTAAGCTGTGAAAAATGGCTCTCTCAGCCATGGTTCTTGGGGAAATTGCCAGCTTTTTTAGAATACTCCAGAAAACCCGTAGCAAACCACTTTTTTTGGGGAAAAGATCCGGCTTATGCTCTGTCGGTGATCACCTCGATCACTGCGCAATCCTTGCTGAACATCTTCTTTCGATGGAATATCACCACAATGATGGCCGCAGCCACTAACATGATCGTGTCGTGTGGGTGCGTGTCGGTGAAAATGGGGTTGTGCTGTTGCCAATGGCAAGTAATTGGGACGACCACGATTATTAACTTGCATCATGCCCTATATAATCGATGAATTTTCCTTTTTCCCTCGGCACTCAGCCCTGAACGAGTCCCTGCGACAAGCTCAGGGGACTCTCCATTTCGATAAACTTTGGAGCGGACTCTGAGTCTGTCGCAGAGTCCGGTGGAAGGGGCGAGTAGTGCCGAAGGCCAGGGCAGTCAGGGGTGCACTGCTGCTATGCTGCTGGTTCGTTTTGGGCAAGCAGCCTGCGAAGTGTGCTAAAATGAACAGAAATTATCCGGCTCAACAGGTATCACTACACACCAAACCGTTCTTACGCCTCAAAAGAGCCTGTTCCCACCTATCTTCACCTTACTTCTCCCCATACCCATCCATATAAATCCACAGCACCGCCCCCAACTCCACCGGCTTAGCCTTGCCGCTTGGATCGGGCAGGGTGTAGGACGCCTTGTTTAAGGCCGAAAAACCCCACCAGCCCTGGCGCGGACAGGCGAAGGTGAAGATGCCGGTGCCATCCGCATTGACCACTTGGGTGATATGGTAATCACTTGGGGCTTTCAGCCTCCCATCCTGGTTGTAGAACTCCACCTCCACCTCGGCATGGGGCACCGGTTTGCCATTGAGCAGCACCTGGCCGCTGAAACTGTTGCCGCTATAGTTGGCAAAGGGCCTGGTCAGGGGCATGATCTCGGTGGCCAGGCCCAACGGCTCATCCCAGCCGCTATCAGCGCCAAAGGCGGCGATAATGGTCTTGGTATAGTGGATGATGAACAGATCCTCGGCTGGCTCCCAGTAGGGGGTAGGCTCCATGACAAACTGATAGACGCCTGGGCGTTTGACCCTGTAGGTGGTGTGCCATGCCTGATGGTTCATCACCGCTGTTTTCTCTAAGGCGTTGCCGAGATCGGTACGCTTACCGCCGCTGACCACATAGAAGGCGGCCGGCTTACTCAGGTCCATGCCGATTAACTCAAAGGGATGGGAAAAAGAGAGGGTGAGCTCGACGGTTTTCTGGCTGGGGCTGACGATATTGGTGGAAGGAATCACCATGCCGAAATGGGCCTGGGCCGGGGTGCTGGCGGCGATGACGGCTGCCAGACCAAGGGGGAGCAAGCTCTTTTTGATCATCTTTTTCTCCATTGTTGTTTACGAACCGTGGCCATGTTCTGCAGCCTGTCCGAACAGGACAAAAGGGAAGGCACGGCTTGTAATACATAAATATTTTTTGTGTTACCTGCGGGCATTAAAAAGGCCGGTTTTTTTGACCACCACAAACGCACCATCCTGGCTGGTTTACGGTATTGGCCACCGGCAGAGTAGTAACACCCATATCGATTTCGTGTTACCAAATCATTGTTTCGGCCCCCTGTCAACAAAAAAAGCGGCGTGGCGAGCCGATTCGGGCGCGCTGTTGGCCACGCCCCTAGCGGGTGCCGATACCCTGCACCACCTCGACCACGGCGCGGGCCAAATGGACCAGATCGGCTGATTCGATGCTATAGGGCGGCATGACATAGATCAAGCGGCCAAAGGGCCGGACCCAGACACCGCGGGCGACAAACTGCTCCTGAAGGACAGCGACATCCACCGCGTCCTGCATCTCCACCACGCCGATAGCGCCCAAGACGCGGACATCGGCCACCGTGGCAATATCACGACAAGGAGCCAGCTCGCGTTGCAGCGTCGTCGCAATGGCGGCAACGCGCTCCTGCCAGGGGCTTTCATGAAGAAGCTTGAGGGAGGCGCAGGCCACGGCACAGGCCAGGGGGTTGGCCATGAAGGTGGGGCCATGCATGAAGAGGCCGGGATCGCCGCTGGAAATGGTGTCGGCCACCTCGGCTGTGGCCAGGGTGGCGGCCAGGGTCAGATAACCGCCGGTGAGTGCCTTGCCGAGACACATGATATCGGGGCTAATAGCGGCATGGTCGCAGCCGAACATGGTGCCGGAGCGGCCAAAGCCGGTGGCGATCTCATCGAGGATAAGCAGCACCTCGTATTGGTCACAGAGAGCGCGCACCCCGGCCAGGTAAAGGGGGTGGTAAAAATACATGCCGCCGGCGCCCTGGACCACCGGCTCCATGATCACAGCAGCCAGCACCTTATGGTGTTGTTCAATCAGGACGCGAAAATCATCAAGATCCGCCTCGTCCCACTCCTCACCAAATCGACAGGCCGGACGGGGGGCAAAGAAATGCTGAGGCAAAACATCCTGGAAGATATGGTGCATGCCGCTCACCGGATCACAGACGGCCATGGCCCCGAAGGTATCGCCATGATAGCCGCCGCGGATGGTGAGCAACCGGTTTTTCGCACCCTGGCCCCGGGCCTGCCAGTACTGTAGGGCCATCTTGATGGCCACCTCCACCGATACCGAACCGGAGTCAGCCAGAAAAATGCGCTGTAAGGGTTCCGGGGTGAGTTTGATCAGGCTCTCAGCAAGCTCCACCGCCGGTCGATGGGTGATGCCGCCGAACATGACATGGGCAATCTTGCCAAGCTGTTTTTCCACCGCCGCATTCAGCGCTGGGTGGTTATAGCCATGAATCGCCGCCCACCATGAGGACATGCCGTCAATGAGTTCGCGGCCGTCAGCCAGCCGCAAACGGACGCCCGTGGCCGATTCCACCTCGTAGACGGGCAGAGGGTTGACCATGGAGGTATAGGGATGCCAGAGATGGGCACGGTCAAAATCAAGAAGGTCGTTCATGGTCTGCCGGTCATGATAAAATTTTTCACCAGGCGCTTGACCTGTTGCAGGGTAGCCGTGGTGGCCGTCGGGCTGAACGGCAATCGTAAGAGCTCTGCCTCATCCAGCCGTTGTTTGATAATAACGGCATAACGATCGGCCAGGTCGTGATGATTCTTTAATACCTCTTGAATACAGTCCAAATCAACCCTTATCAGCGTAACATCGGTCTGAGCTGAATACGTGAAGCCGGCGGGCTGGTCGGTAAACATGGAGATCAAGCCAAAATATTCACCGGCAGCAAATTCGCCAATTTTCACCACTTGCCCATTGGGCAGCTCTATTTTTGAATCAACAATGCCGCTGGCCACAATATCCAGGGCGTCCCGACAATCTCCTTCCAGTAAAATGGTGGCCCCGACATCATAGTGGACCTGCTCACTGGCCATGGTAATCTGGGCAATCTCGTCATCGTCCAGACTGTAAAATAGCTCCAGACTGCGCAGGGCCAGCTGAATGGTAGGGGCCTCTGCCGAGGGTATTTTCGCCTTCCTGCTCCGCCATTCATGAATTTCGGCGGCCGGTGTTACCCCGGCCCGCTTGAGAACATAATGAATCTCGCGGTACAGCTCCTCTCGACCCCGGAACATGGCCGGATAGTTGGCAAAGGAAACCCACAGCATATACGTATAGGGCAGGGTGGAGGCGTTGGTCAGCCGGATAATCGGCGCCGGATTCTTGAGGACCGTCTTGCAGTTAAAAGCCGCCTCCAGCAAAAGTTCCTTGGCAAAACGGGGATCGACCTCGGCGGGAATCTGAACATAATACCACGGACGGTAATGATGATGTTCGCCGTGGAGGTTTTTAAAGCCCTGACCTGCAAGCTTGGCATTGGGGATAACCTGGGTGGTGTTGTCCCAGCAGCGCAGCCAGGTGGCGCGCCAGTTCAGATCAACAACCTGCCCTTCGCTGCCGTTTTCAAGCTGGAGCCAATCGCCTATGCGAAAGGAACCCTCAAGACCCAGGGCCAGGCCGGAAAAAAAATCACCCAGGGTCTGCTGGAGGGCAAAGGCGATCAGGGCCGTGAGCAAGCCGGTGGAGATCCAGATACCGGTCAACGAATAGCCCTGCACCCACAGAAAAAACCCGACGCCCAGAAGCAGACAGGCGCCGTAGATCACACTCCGCAGCAGACCAGGAATAGATTGCGGATGGGAACTTCGTTCACCAATATAACGGCGGGCGACAACGGTGTAACTGCCCTTGGCCACATACCAGCTTATGGTCAGACAAAAAACAAGATAAAAAATGCCGGTGAACCAGGGAGCCGGCAAGAAATCAGGGACTAAAAAGTTCCGGAGCAGGGTAAAGACAAAGGCCACCGTCAAGGGTGCCACAACCAGGTCTATAAGGGCGAGACCGAGAGGAAAGAGCCTTCGCAGGCGGCGCCAGACACGCAAATGAGAGCCCGGGACCCAGACAAAAACAACAATGCTGAGTACAATAGCCAGCCACGGCTTGCTCTTGTACAGATTTTCCACCACATCAAGACCATTCATCCTATTGTCCCTCTTCCACCAAGTTTTGGTGGAGGGCGCAGATGGCCTTCTGGAAATCATCCTCCTCCACGACAAACTGGATATCCACCTGGCGCATGCATTTATGCAAGCCGAGAATTTCCACGCCGGCATTGGCCAGGGCATGCACCGCTGTGGGCAGAATCCAGGTCTCCGCCATATTGGAACCGATGGCTGAGACCAAGGCCACCTTTTTCACCAGGATATCGGCGGCGGGAAATGATTTTTTTATGGAATCACTCAACTTTTTGATGCGGGCCAAAGGAGCGGCCACATAATGGGTGAGGGTATTGGCATTGGTGTCTTTGGCCAGATAGCGTATTTTCTGGCTGGTGAAATGTTTGAGCAGTTCGGCATCATGATCCCAACGCCCCACCATATCCTGATCCCACACCTCAATACCGGTAACACCTTTGCGGCCGGCGATGATTTCCACCTTGGCCTCCGGGCTTTTATAGGCATTGGTAATCAGGGTACCGGGATGATCCGGCTCAAAAACATTTTTGATCCTGAGCGGAATATCGGTGCGCCGCATACCGCGGGCGGCGCCGGGATGTATGGCCTCCATGCCCAGGTCGGAAAGCTGGTCGGCCACATCATAATTGGTATTGCCGATCACCTCGACCCTGTCTTCCCCTATTATTTTGGGATCGCCACTGCTCAAGTGATATTCCTTATGGATGACGCCCTCGCGGGCCTCAGTGAGCACCGCAATCTTGCTGAAGGTTATCTCGGTATAACCCCGGTCATAGGTATTCATGATCCCTTCCTTGCACTGCGTATAGCCGGTGACAATGGGTAGGACGGTGCTGAGATCGATGTCGCGGAGATATTTGCTGATCTTGTCATCCAGGGAGAGCTGTTCCGTCTCCATCCAACCGGAAAGATCGACAAAATGGGCATTAACCCCTTGGTGCTTGAGAATGAGACAACTATTATGGGCGCTATGGGCCTCACCAATGGCGGACAGCATCTCGCGCACGGTGAGCAGGTGTTCGTCCAGCTGAAAATGCCCGAATGAACAGAGCCGGGTCAGATCAAGCAGACAACTGCGCACCCCTTCAATGCGTTCTTTGACAAAGCGGTCGGCCTGCCTGACATCAAGACCCAGATGCTCAAACTTTTTATTCAGGGCGCACATCATCTGTCCCGCCCCGGTTATGGCATCGCCCCAGGCCCACGAATCATCATGACTGGAAAAGAGGGAATAGACCCCTGACTTGCTGCTCTTCTTATGCTCAAGCAGCTCATTGGTGATGCCGGCATAGGCGGAAACCACAATAATGCGGTTATACAGCGCCTCCTCACAGCGGTCACCGATCAGGATGTTATCAAGCACATCACCAAACTGGCTCATGGAGGTGCCACCAATTTTTTCAACGGTATGGGTAGCCATTACTCCTCCACCAGTTCATAGGAGCCGTCGCTGTCATGGGTTTCTCGGCCGGTAACGGGCGGATTAAAGGTGCAGATCAGGCGCATATCCTCGCTGCCGCCCCGCAGGATATGGCGGTCATGGTTATTTAAGGCATAGAGGACGCCATCATGGATGGCATGGATCTCACCTGTGGCAAGATCTTCAATACTGCCGTTGCCGGCCACACAATAAACCGCCTCCAGGTGCTTTTTATACCAGAGCTTGAGGGTGGCGCCGGCCGGGATCATGGTTTCATGAAAGGAGAAACCCATGCCGTCTTTCTTGAGCAGGAGGCGACGACTGGTCCACCCCTGCCCTTTGACTTCCCGTTCGGTGCCGATGATGTCCTGAATATTCCTGACTATCATTACATTGCTCCGGTCAGATTATCCCTTTTTTCCTGGAGAATCGCGGCGA
>JAHJKA010000043.1 GCA_018822545.1 Pseudomonadota bacterium | reverse complement strand
GGGCGCATCGCTCAACGGCGAGGTCAAGGTCGAAACAAATGATCTACGTTTAGTCAAGGGCAAGGCAAAAAATAAGACCTTCCAGGATGAACCAAAAGAAGTCACTGCGCAAGCAGCCCCTTAAATTTTGATTAGCATTCAAGGGTCGGTCTTAGAGATGTAAATCTAAAGAGTCCTTCCCCAATAAAAAAACGCATCAAGCTTTTAAGCTCGATGCGTTTTTTTATTGGGGATGGATGAAACTTCTTAGCTGTTTGCCTTTTCGAACCTCTTCATGAAATCAACAAGGGCGAGAACCCCTTCCCTGGGGAAAGCATTGTAAATTGAAGCCCGACAGCCGCCTATGGAACGATGGCCCTTGAGGCCGTCCAACCCTTCTTTTCCTGCTTGGGCAATAAATTCGGCTTCGAGCTCCGGGCTTGGCAGGTTGAAAGTCACATTCATCAGCGATCTTGAGTCAACCTGGGCATGGCCTCTGTAAAAATCTGTCGAGTCTATCATCCCATACAAAATGGCTGCTTTTTCTTTGTTTCTTTTCTCCATGGCCTCGACACCACCGTTGGCCTTGAGCCATTTGCAGACTAAGCCCACAATGTAAATAGCAAAGCAGGGTGGGGTGTTGAACATGGAGTCCTTGTCAGCATGAGTCTTGTAACGAAGCATGGTTGGAACAGTAGCAGGAGCACGATCCAGCAGGTCATCTCGGATGATAACAACGGTAACTCCGGCCGGCCCCATGTTTTTCTGGGCTCCGGCGAAAACCAACCCAAAGGGTTTTATGTCAAATTTGCGGCTTAAGATGTCGGAAGACATATCGCAAACAAGCATCTTTTCACTTTTGGGGAATTCAGCGAATTGGGTGCCGTAAATAGTGTTGTTGGAAACAAAATAGAGATATTCGGCGGCAGGATCCACGCTGTATTCGCCATTTTTCGGGACATGGTTAAAGGAGCTTTCTTCGCTTGAGTAGGCAACATGGGCCTCGGCAATAAGATTTGCCTCTTTGATGGCTTTTTTAGCCCAGGTCCCGGTGTTGAGATAACTGGCCTTCTGGCCTTTGCTCAGAAGATTCATCGGAACCATGGCAAACTGGGTAGAGGCTCCTCCTTGAAGAAAGAGAACCTTGTAGTTGTCGGGGATGGCCATCAGTTCGCGGAGCAGTTTTTCTGCTTCATCTGCCACAGCCATGAATTCCTTGGAGCGATGAGAAAGCTCGATGAGTCCAATGCCCTTATTGTTAAAATTAACAATATCTTTAGCGGCTTGCACCAACACTTCCTGGGGCAGGGTGGCTGGTCCTGGGCTGAAGTTAAATATGCGATCTGGCATGGAGAGTTCCTCTTTCAAGGCTGAAGTTAGTAATTATCTAGGTAGATTAAAGGTAAGTGTACAACCCAGTAGACAGGTTCTTCTTGCCTTGTGAAATATCTTACGCAACAGATAGATTCAAAAAGTGGCAAATATAGTGTAAATATGGGGAGCTGTCACTTAAATTGTAAAGAGTGAATTACCCCTTTTAATCTATCCAACCCTTTGTTGTTTTTCATTTATGACGACACTCTCTGCCCGCCCGGGTAAACAGAAAATTATTGTTTTGGCCGGTCCAACCGGCGTCGGTAAAACTGAGCTTTCTCTGGGGATTGCGGAAAAGTTTAAGGCTGAAATCATCTCCATGGACTCCATGCAGATATATAAATATATGGATATCGGTACAGCCAAGCCGACCCAGGCTGAGCGCTCCCGTATCTGTCATCATCTTGTCGATTACGTTGAACCTGATGAGGATTACCATGTCAGTCGTTTTGTCCAAGATGCCCGGGCCGCCATTATCGACATTAACAGTCGCGGACACATTCCCATGCTGGTGGGTGGCACAGGGCTTTACATGCGTGGTCTGCTCAATGGCGTTTTTGAATTACCCGACGTTCCCGCCCAGGTGAGAGAGCAGGTTCGTGCTGACCTGAAGGAACAGGGGAATGCCATGCTGTTTCAGGAGCTCAGCCGTTGTGATCCGCAAGCTGCCTCCAGGATTCATCAAAACGACAGCCAGCGCCTGGCACGAGGTATAGAAATTTTCAGAACCACCGGCATTCCCTGGACAGAACACCTGAACAGCCAACCAAAAAAGAGTGCTGAGTATGACGTCTTAAAAATTGGACTCCACAGAGACCGGGGCGAGCTCTATCAACGAATTAATACCAGGGTCGATATGATGATAGGGCAAGGTTTGCTTGCTGAGGTTGAGCACCTTTTAGCTCAGGGTTTTGGTCCGGAACTTGGCTCAATGCAATCCATTGGCTATCGCCATATGGTGAACTATATTCAAAAAGAATGGTCCTGGCAGGAGGCTGTCACACTGTTGGCACGTGATACCCGCCATTATGCTAAAAGACAATTGACCTGGTTTGGGCATGATAACGCCATGCACTGGTTTCATCCCGATGATCAACAGAGCATTGAAGAACTGCTTGGTAAGGAAGGGTTTTGAAAAAAACACTCATCCAAGAGCGACCTCGGGAAAAATCTGTGTATGACGCTGCCAGGGTTCAAGGGTTAAGTCATATCCAAGCCGATATTCTCTGTCGGAGAAATGTTTTACTGGATGAAAATGGTAAAACTTTTTTTGACCCGAAACTACGTGAAATTCCAGCGCCTCATTGGCTCAAGAACTGCGAATTGGCTATGGAACGAATTTTGACAGCCATCGAGAAAGGCGAGAATATCGGGCTGGTGACCGATTATGATGTTGATGGTCTGACAGCACATGCTGTCGCCAAAAAGGCTTTCACTGAATGTTTTCGCTTTAGTAAACACCTGCTCCACAGCTTTGTCGGCAACAGGTTGCAGGACGGCTACGGCTTAACAGACCAACTTTGTGCCCGGATCCTGGCGCACGACCCTCCTGTCAGCCTTGTTATTACGGCTGACTGTGGCGTGTCGGACGAGAAAAGACTTTCTGTTCTAAAACAGGCAGGAATTGATGTTATTGTTACTGATCATCACCTGGTTCCGGAAGATGAATTCCCTTATTCAGCCTTCGCCTTAGTGAATCCCCAGCAGCGCGATTGCTCTTATCCCGATAAAGCCATATCTGGCTGCATGGTGTGTTGGCTTGTCTTGAGTGCTGTTCGCAGTAAACTGCTTGAGCGGGGGAGAATCTCACCAGAGACCCCAACGCTTATCTCTCTTCTTGATTATGTAGCTCTGGCCACTATTGCTGACAGTGTCTCTCTTCTTAGTTTAACAAACAGGGCTGTGGTAAAATATGGCCTCCGGCAAATCAATTTGTTTTCCCGAGATTGCTGGCGAGTCATGCAGTTTGGCAGCAGGCCTGTCAGTCACCTGACTGAAGAAGACCTGGCTTACCAGGTAAGCCCCCGGATTAACGGTGCTGGCAGAATGGGAGATCCACAACTTGCCCTGGACTTTTTACTTGCCGATTGCTACAAGTCTGCTGATGAAATATTCAAAAAACTAACAGAAATCAATCAGTTAAGAAAAAAACATGAAGTAGATTCCATGACCATTGCCCATGGGCTCGTAGGCTCCACCGGTTCACATAAAGGGATCGTGGTGTACCACCCCGATTTTCATCCAGGTATTGCAGGAATTATTGCTTCAAGGCTAGCTGAAAGCTATGGGGTTCCCGTTGTTGTCTTTAGCACAACTGCGCTGCAAGGAATCCTGACCGGCTCATGTCGAACTGGCGGGGCATCGACAGTACACATCCGTAACATGCTTGCCGAGACTGCAGAAATGGAGAAATACGCTCACCAACAAAATATTATTTCTTTTGGAGGCCACAAAAGCGCTGCAGGAATCAAAATCCATCAAAAAGGTCTGGATCAATTTCGAAAATTTTTTTTGGTGGTTATTGCGAAAAATGCAGGGGAGGGCGAGGATTTTAAAATTATTGAAACGGATGGCTCCCTGGCATCTACAGAAATAAGCCTTGCCACTGTTGACGAAATAGGCAGCCTGGCACCATTCGGACAGCATTTTGAACATCCTGCTTTCTCAAATAAATTTATAGTGGAGAGTGCAAAATTTGTCGGCATTGATGAAGACCACCTCCAGCTCACCCTCAGGATGAACACGAGTCAGTACCGGGGAATCTGGTTTAGGGCACGAACTAAAAACAAGGACGTGGCTGAAGCAACTGTGGCCGGAAGTAAAATTAACTGCGCGTATCAGCTTTCCAGTAATGAATTTAGAGGGAAAAAAAGCCTTCAACTTTGCATTTCTGAAGTCGAAGATGCAAACAATTAAAGATCAATCATCCTTTGTGGTGTGGCAGACAAAACAACCGGAATTACTGGGTGAAGAGGGATCGTTGGCCTTCATGAGATCGTAGTCCCACCTGAGCATATCGGGGAAATCTGTGGCGTGGGCGGCATGGCACGAAAGGCACATGACCACATCCGAACCAGGGGTCACTGCTGAACTTGCTGCATCTGGAACAAGGGTGCGGGCAACAGGGGCGTCAATATTATAGCTTGTATAAGAGGCGTACTCACCTGATGCAGGCAGGGCAACATCGGTGGGGTGACGGATAAAGGGCGAGGTGAAGCTACTGCCTATGCCACTTGAGGTAACTGTCGTGAGGGTATGGAAATTACCATGACAGGAGGCGCAGAATTGACTCATGGTATTGTCGGGAGGACTGACCCCGGCACTCGTGGCGTGGCAACTGGTATTGCCAGTAGAGCAGCCAAGTTGAATAGGGGTAGCCTGGCCAAAATACTCATTATGGCTCGATGAACTGACATTCTGCCACTTGTCCGTTTGATTCTCATAGCCCTTAACTCCAGTCAGAAATCGGTAGCTGTTGGACGCTGTGGTGGCTACATCACATTTACCATCGACATTGTTGTGATGGGCTCCAGAGAGGCCCGGGGTGCCTGAGTACAAGGGGTCGTAGGTCATGCTTACCTTGCGATAGCCATGACAACCATTGGTGCCGGCACAGGTTAAATTACCATCGTTTACGATGACACCAATGTTGTGGCCAGACTGGACAATTCCCCCTGGTGGAGCATACAACAACTCGTCTTCATTAATAAAATCAATAACATTATGGCCCTTAGCGTCAGAGGCGCCACTGCCCTTATTGCCGAGAAGATAGGCGAAATTACCACCGGCGAGATCGCCTGAGCCGTCAACATGAAGTACCTGCGGCACTGGTGTATTGCCAAGAAGTTCGATTTTATTAGCTGTACCCATGGCATGACAGCCTATACAACTACCCCGGGTAAGGAAAAAATTTTCTGAGGAGCCTGATTCCCCACCCGCCGTAGCCATGACGAGGCCATCCTGACTATTATGCATGGTGTGACAATTGTCACAGGGGCCGGTCATGCGGGCAAGGACGAGAGGCGGCGGCAGGACGAGAAGAAAAATTGTTGTACAGACATAAAACAGGGACCAAAAGATAGCATTTTCTAATTTGCTCACTGAATTTCGGTCCCTTTGTGAATTGGGCTGTGAGTTTGAAAAGATGGAAGGCGCATAATGACTGGTCCCTACCTAGAGTTATTCGGAGCGTGCGTTGCTGTTGTCTGCAAAAAAAATATAATAATTCTAATGTATTACATTAAGAAAAGTTGAATCAATCATCCTTAGTAGTGTGGCAAACAAAACAACCGGAATTACTGGGTGAAGAGGGATCGTTGGCCTTCATGAGATCGTAATCCCACTTGAGCATATCGGGGAAATCTGTGGCGTGGGCGGCATGGCACGAAAGGCACATGACCACATCGGAACCAGGGGTTACTGCTGAACTTGCTGCATCTGGAACAAGGGTGCGGGCAACAGGGGCGTCAATATTATAGCTTGTATAAGAGGCGTACTCACCTGATGCAGGCAGGGCAACATCGGTGGGGTGACGGATAAAGGGCGAGGTGAAGCTGCTACCTATGCCATCAGAGGTAGAGGTCGACAAGGTATGAAAATTACCATGACAGGTAGCGCAAAACTGGCTCATGGTGTTGTCCGGAGGACTTATACCAATATTATGGCAATGACTGGCACTCCCACTGCAGCCGAGCTGAACTGGGGTTACTTGCCCGAAATACTCATTATGGCTTGAGGAGCTAACATTTTGCCACTTGTCAGTTTGGTTCTCATACCCTTTAACGCCGGTTAGAAAGCGATAGCTGTTAGCGGGGTTCGTGGCTACGTCACATTTACCGTCAACATTATTATGATGAGCCCCGGAAAGGGTGGCAACCCCCGAGATGAGGGGCAAACTAGCATAACGATAGCCATGACAACCATTGGTGCCGGAACAGGTTAGATTTCCATCGTTTACATTATAGCCATCGCTATGGCCAGTTTGGACAATGCCTCCGGGAGGGCCATACAGCGCTTCGTCGGCATTGTTAAAATCAATAACATTATGACCCTTGGCATCCGAGGCACCACTACCTTTGTTACCCAACAGATAGGCAAAATTACCACCGGCAAGATCACCGGAACCATCGACATGAAGAACCTGGGGTACAGGTGTAGAACCAAGAAGTTCAATTTTATTGGCTGTTCCCATGGCATGGCAGCCCACACAGCTACCCTTGGTGAGATAAAGGTTTGGCGTAGAGCCTGATTCACCGCCAACTGTTGCCATGACGAGGCCATCCTGACTATTATGCATAGTGTGACAATTGTCACATGGCCCGGTCATACGGGCCATAAGCAAGGAAGGAAGAAAAACAAGGAGGGGAGTTACTGTGCAGAAGTAAGTAAGCAACTTGATGAATGGTTGTAGTTTGTAAACATCATCATTCTGCGAATCACTTGGCGCCAAACTAAGAAAAAAAAATGGGAAGTGCATGAGTATTCCTTGATAAGAAGGGGATGTAATGGCGGCAGCTATTAAAACCTCTTATGTACAAACCATTATCTTTTTATAAATAGAAGACAAGCTATTAATGCGACATTCTGCCGCACAATAAAAAACATTGCAAAAGTCATGCTAGAAACAACGTAAATGCTAATTAAGATGCAAAACCAGAGTGCTAGGGCTTCCGGGCAACCATAGGCGGCCAGAAGTAAGTTGTTTTAAATCCCGCTAGTAACCAGAAACTGACCAGCTGGTCGCGAAATCTTTCACAGGAAAGCTGTAATAATTCAATGAAATAGCCTCTTTATTAAGCCTAAAAAAGGAAAAATTAAAAAAAAGAGCGGCATTTATATTTTTAAGGCCCTGGTTCACAGAGAAAATCAGTAAAAAAGATACAAAAAATACCAACAGTCACATCCTGCTCACCGATAACCAGAAACTGGCCGGAAATTCTTAATAACTAGTGTGTGTCGAAATCGTATCTGGCTCGGTTAGGGTAAAACAATGTCCGTCTGAGCGATGCTGTCCTTGGGAAGTCAGGCTGGGTCTTGTCATCTTTGGATTATGCGAATCTCAGTCACATAGCAAACGACATGAAGACGTAGCGCGTAACTTCCTAATATATTGTATTTTAATCTTATTATACATAATATATATTATGCGACATTGTTAAAATATGCGAAAGATGAAAACTGAACCCCGGCTCCTGATGGCAATTTTGACATTTTTTGTCAATTGGGGTTCATAATCCATGAAAAACATGATGAAATCGAGTAAGTATAGCAAATTGTTGTCCCCTGGACACCTTGTTCAAAATTTAGTTGTTACGTAGCAATAACTACGTTTTTACGGAGATATAGAGATGAATCATGAAGTGTATCAGGAGCCCCTGGTCAGTCGATATACGAGTCCGGAGATGCAGTGGATCTTCTCTGAAAAGAATAAATTTCAGAACTGGCGGCGTTGCTGGATTGCCCTGGCCGAGGCTGAGTATGAGCTGGGCCTTACCGATATCATCACGGCAAAGATGCTGGATGAGTTGCGGGCCTTCAAGGACGACATCAACTTCGAGGTGGCCCAGGCCAAGGAAAAAGAGATTAGGCACGATGTCATGGCCCATGTCTATGCCTATGGCCAGCAATGCCCTACTGCCGAGCCCATCATCCATCTCGGCGCCACCAGTCAGTTTGTCGGCTGCAACACCGATCTCATGGTCCAGCGTGACGCCCTGAAGGTCGTCAAGAAGGCCCTGGTTAACGTTATCGCCAACCTTGCCGGCTTTTGTCGCAAGCACAAGAACCTCGCTACCTTGGGCTACACCCATTACCAGCCCGCCCAGCCCACCACGGTCGGCAAGAGAAATACCCTGTATATTCAAGATCTTATCATGGATCTCGACTATATTGAGCACCTCGAGGTCCAGATCAAGGCCCGCGGCGCCAAAGGCACTGTCGGCACCCAGGCCACCTTCCTTGAACTCTACAAGGGTGACCACGAAAAGGTTCGTAAACTTGATGAGCTTGTTGCCGCAAAGCTCGGTTTTAACGACCTTTTTGCCGTTACAGGTCAAACGTATAGCCGCAAGCTCGACATGAAAACCGCCGAGACCCTGGCCGGCCTTGGCGCCTCGGCCCACAAGTTTGCCGTTGATCTGCGCCTCCTCTCCAACCTCAAGGTTCAGGAAGAACCCTTTGCCAAGAATCAGGTGGGCAGCTCGGCCATGGCCTATAAGCGTAACCCCATGCGTTCAGAGCGCATGACCGGCCTGGCCCGTAAGCTCATGGGCCTGCCTGCCAATTTTGCCGCCACCTACAGCAATCAATGGTTTGAGCGCACCCTGGACGACTCCGCCATCCGCCGGATGGATATTCCCCAGGCCTTTCTGCTCACCGACGCCATCCTTAAGCTCTATCTCAATATCACCTCGGACATGGTGGTCTACCCCGCCCAGATCCAGCGGCATTTGGGCCAGGAGCTGCCCTTCATGGCCACCGAGAAGATCCTCATGGCGTGTGTTGAGCTGGGCAAGAGTCGTCAGGAGATGCATGAGGTGGTCAAGGTGCACTCCGTAGCGGCTGGCCTTGCCGTCAAAAATGACGGCGTGGCAAACGATCTTCTCTCCCGCCTCGGCGAGGATGAGCGCATCCCCTTCACCGCGGAGCAGTTAAACGCCATGGTTGGCGACGGCAGTGAGTTTGTCGGCCGGGCCCCCGAGCAGACCGAGGAGTATCTCACAGAGGTCGTGGAAGTCCGCCTTGGCCAGTACAAAGACCTGCTGGGCTCCATGGACAGCGCCCTTTCCGTTTAAGGCTATGGGGGCAACGCGCCAAACCGCCGAGCTGCACCTGCGGATTAACCGAAGCAGAATTCATTTCCTCAAGTTCATCCTTGAGGCCTATGACGGCCTGGCCATCCTCTCGGTTGTTGAGCCGCGCCACGGCCTGGTGCTGATTCGTTTTGCCCCGGAAAGCCGTCGGGAAATTACCGACCTTCTCACCTCCCTCGCTGTTGATGGGAGCCTAAAATAACCTCATGTTTTACATGAGGTTATTTGCCAACATATTGTATTTATGTATATTTTACCTGGTCACTTAACTTGTTGAAAAATCTCTTTATCGAAACCATTGGCTGCCAGATGAACACGCGTGATTCGGAAATCATGCTCCAGCTCCTCGAGCAGAACGGCTATTCTCTCAGCGCAGATCTGGCCTCGGCCGACGCGGTCATCGTCAATACCTGCTCCATTCGCGGCAAGGCCGAACAGAAGGCCTACAGCTTCATCGGCTCCCTGCGCCGCCAGAAAGAGGAGAACCCCGACCTCATCATTGCCGTGGCCGGCTGCGTGGCCCAGCAGGAAGGCGAAAAGATGCGGGTCCGCATGCCCCATGTGGATATCATCCTCGGCCCCCAGTCCATTTACCAGTTGCCCGACCTCTTCCTGCAGGTTGCCGCGGCCCGCAAAGGCATCATCTCCACCAGCCAGAGCACGGATTTTACCATTCCGTCCTTCCTGCCAGACCTCAAGCACGGCCTGCCCCATAAGCGCTTTGTCACCATCATGCAGGGCTGCAACAATTACTGCACCTACTGCATTGTCCCCTATACCAGAGGCCGCGAGGTCAGCCGGCGCCGGTCGGATATCCTGGCCGAGGTCCAGCATCTGGTGGCAAGCGGCGTGCGCGAGATCACCCTTCTCGGCCAGAACGTCAATTCCTATGGCAATGACCAGCCCAGGGAGGAACGCACCAGCTTCCCCGACCTCCTGCGCCAGGTGGCTGCAGTGTCCGGCCTGGTGCGCCTCCGTTTTACCACCTCAAACCCCAAGGACCTCTCCCCTGCCCTGATGACCTGTTTTCAGGACCTTGCCATTCTCTGCCACCATTTCCATCTGCCCGTCCAGTCCGGCTCCAATGCGGTGCTGGCCAAGATGAATCGCCATTACACGGTGGAGCAGTATCTGGCCCAGGTGGATGGTCTGCGCCAGGCCTGTCCCGACATCAGCCTGACCACGGATATTATCGTCGGCTTTCCCGGCGAGACCGCGGCTGATTTCCAGGCCACCATGGACCTCATGGAGAAGGTGCGCTACGACTCGGCCTTTTCCTTTAAATATTCGAGCCGGCCGCCAGCCAAGTCCTGCGATTTTGAGGATACGGTGAGCGACGAGGAGAAGGCCCAGCGCCTGGCCATCTTTCAGAATCGCCAGAAGGAAATCACCGAGGAACGCCATCAGGAGATGGTCGGCCAGTCCCTGGAGGTGATGATTGAGGGGATAAGCAAGATGGGCCAGGGCCAGTGGAGCGGCCGCAGCAGCCATAACCTTATTGTTAATTTCCACAGCCCCGCCACCTATAGCCCCGGCGACCTAGAAAGAGTGACCATCACCGAAAGCTGTTTCAATTCCCTACGGGCAGAACTGACGCAAAAGGAGAACGTGAAAAATGATTGATCTGCATACCCATTGTTTTTTCAGTGACGGCGAACTGGTGCCGGCCGAACACCTGCGCCGGGTGGAGATTCTCGGTTACGAGGCCATTGCCATCACCGATCACGCCGACTCCTCAAATTATGATTTCCTCATCCCGCGCATTGCCCAGGCGGCCAAGGACCTCAATCCTCACTCCAAGACCCGGCTCCTGGTCGGTATTGAGCTGACCCATGTCCCCCCCGGCCTGATCGCCGAACTGGCCAGCAAGGCCCGCACCATGGGCGCCCAGGTTATTGTGGCCCACGGTGAAACCGTGGTTGAGCCGGTCATCCCCGGCACCAACAGGGCCTCCCTGCTGGCCGATATTGATGTCCTGGCCCATCCCGGCCTGATCAGTGAAGAGGACGTCAAGCTTGCGGCCGACCGCGGCATCTTCCTTGAGCTTTCCGGCCGCAAAGGTCATAGCCTGACCAATGGCCATGTGGCCGCCCTGGCCCTGAAATATGGCGCCAAGCTGGCGGTGAATGCCGATGCCCATGGCCCCGGAGATTTTTTGACCAGCCAGATGGCTGAGACCGTGGCCCTGGGGGCTGGGTTGAGTCTGGAGCAGTATGGGAAAATCAGGCAGGATATGAGTGATTTTGTGAAGGGATTGTAGGGGGGGGAGGCTGCGGCCTTCCGCTCTTCTTGTTGAAAAGTTTCATAAACTTGATGAGCTTGTTGCTGTAAATCTTCGCTTTTACGACATTTTTAGTGTTGCGTGTTGAGCGGATAGCCGCAAGCTCGATATGAAAGCTGCTGAGACCTTGGCCGGCCTTGGCGCCTCGGCCCACAAGTTTGCCGTTGATCTGCGCCTCCTCTCCAACCTCAAGGTTCAGGGAAGAGTACCCTTTGTATCAAGTGGGCAGCTCGGCCATGGCCTATGAGCGTAACCCCACGCGTTCAGAGCGCATGATCGGCCTGCCCCGTAAGCTCATGGGTCTGCCTGCCAATCTTGTCACTACCGGCAGGTAGTCTGTGTAATTTCTACGATATTTCAATAGGTAAATCAGCACCTCTCACCTTTACTGTGAGGTTTGCTGCATCTGTTTTTCTTACTGTTCAAAGCGCCATAATCCTGTATGGGTGAAAAGAATACCCGCCCTGCCGTTGGACCTCGTCAGTTTCTTAAAGGCGACAATACTCCTTTATGGTTGCCAGTTTCTGGGGGCCGATACCATTCACCTGGCCCAGCTCTTCCAGGGAGCGAAAGGGGCCGTGCGCGGTGCGATACGCAATGATCCGTTGGGATAATTCCGGGCCTATGCCTGGAATGACGCCGAACTGTTTCGCATCAGCTGTGTTGATGGGGATTGGGTGAAAAAGAAGATAGGGGTGCTGCTTGGCCACCTGTGTCAGCTGAGCATCGTTACAAGATGGTGGGGGGAGAGTATTTTGCTGCTTGGAGCTGAGGTGAAAGAGTTGGGGTGAGATGATGAAGAAACCGAGTATAATCAGGATGATGAGGTGTTTTTGTGATCCTGCTTGTCCCATAAAGCACCCTCCCTGTCCTTGTCGAAAAAGGGCATAAAAAAAGGGCCGCTTTTGAAAAGCGGCCCTTTTGCAAAACACCTCACTCAGGCATTTTTCTTCATTTCATCCTTCATCAGTTTGTAGTTAATACTATCAACCAAGGCCTGCCAGCTCGCCTCCAAAATATCATGGGAAACACCCACGGTGCCCCACTGGCTCTCATTGTCAGAGGATTCGATCAAAACGCGAACCCGGGCCCCGGTCCCATGCTCACTGGCCAGAACCCGAACCCGATAATCATTGAGCCACATATCCTTGAGGTTTGGATAGAAGCGGACCAAGGCCTTGCGCAAGGCCTTATCCAGAGCGTTTACCGGACCGTCACCAAGAGAAGCGGTGTGAACCATCTCCCCTCCTACCTCAAGACGGATGGTGGCCTCGGCGCTCACCGCCTCATCCTGGCTGCTCTTCTGATTGATGACCCGAAAGCCTTTCAGGTCAAAATAATGGCGTTTAGCGCCTAAGGCCCGGCGCATGAGGAGTTCAAAGGAGGCCTCGGCCCCCTCAAATTGAAAGCCCTGGTTCTCAAGCTCTTTGAGATCCTTGAGGATGGCGGTGACCACCGGATCCTTACTCTGCAGATCGATTCCGAACTGCTTGGCCTTATGAAGGACATTGGAGCGCCCTGATTGCTCAGAAATCAGGATGCGCCTGACATTGCCCACCTTTTCCGGCTCAATATGCTCGTAGGTCAGGGGGTTTTTCTGGACCGCACTGACATGGATGCCGCCCTTATGGGCAAAGGCGGAGGAGCCGACATAGGGCTGATACCGATTAGGAGCCAGGTTGGCCAGCTCATTGATGTAGCGTGAGGCCTCACTGAGGTGACTTAAGTTCTTGGCCACCGCAAAATCATACTTCATCTTCAGGGCCAGGGCCGGGATGATGGAGGTGAGATTGGCGTTACCACAGCGTTCGCCATAACCATTGATGGTGCCCTGCACCTGGGTAGCGCCACAGGAAATGGCAATCAGGGAATTGGCCACGGCCGTTTCCGAATCATTATGGGAATGGATGCCGAGCTCCACCTTGCTGCCCTGCTTTTTTAGGTGTTCCTTGAGCTGTTTCATGATCTCAGGAATCTCGGTGGGCAAGGTGCCGCCATTGGTATCACAGAGGATCAGGGCATCAGCGCCGCCGGCAATAGCCTGGTCGATGGTGGCCAGGGCATATTCCTTGTTGGCCTTGAAGCCGTCAAAGAAATGTTCGGCGTCATAAAAGAGATGCTCAACATGGGGGCGCAGATAACGCAGGGAATCTTCGATGATGACCAGATTATCGTTCAGCTCAATGTGCAGGGCATCGACCACGTGGATATCCCAGGTCTTGCCGAAGATGGTAATGGCCGAGGTCTTGGCCTCGATGAGGGCCTGAAGATTAGGATCGCAGTCGGCAGGATTTTTAAAGTTACGGGTTGAGCCGAAGGCGGTGACCTTGGTATGGCGCAGCTCATAATTTTTGATCTCCCTGAAGTACTCAGAAGATGCGGGGTTGGCACCAGGCCAGCCCCCTTCGACAAAGTCAATCCCCAGCTCATCAAGCTTTAAGGTGACTCTGACCTTATCCTCCACCGAGAGATTGAAATTTTCAGCCTGGGTGCCATCACGCAGCGTTGTATCATAAATCGATAACGTGGTCATTCTTCAACTAACCTCATACAGTTTTTTTACTTAGTATCCTTGTCGAGCCCAAAGGCGTCATGCAGGCTGCGCACGGCAAGTTCGGTGTATTTTTCCTCTATAACGCAGGAAACCTTAATTTCCGAGGTGCTGATCATTAGAATATTGATACCTTCTTCGGCAAGCACCCTGAACATGGTGGTGGCAATACCGGCATGATTACGCATACCAACCCCGACAATGGAAACCTTGGCAATGTCTTTATCACCGCTAAAACTCTCTGCATTAATATCCTTTGCCACCTTGGCGACTATTTTCATGGCCTGATCATAATCAGTCAAAGGGACGGTGAAGGTCATATCCGTCAATTCACCACTTCGGGTGTTCTGGATAATGACATCAACCACGATACCGGCATCGGCGATTGGGGTGAATATTTTGGAAGCCGTTCCAGGTGTATCAGGCACCTTTGAAATGGTAATCCTGGCTTCATTTTTATTATAGGTAACACCAGAAACAGGCAATGATTCCATTTGTTGATCCTCCTCAACAACCCATGTGCCCTCAGTATCAGTAAAGGTAGAGCGCACATGAAGGGGTACTTTATAACGTTTGGCAAAACTCACGGAACGGATATCAAGAACCTTAGCACCAAGGCTGGCAAGTTCGAGCATCTCGTCATAAGTAATTCTATCTATTTTTTTTGCTTTCTTACAGATGTTTGGATCTGTGGTGTAAACTCCGTCAACATCGGTAAATATTTCACACACATCGGCTTTAAGAGCTGCGGCAAGGGCCACGGCAGTTGTGTCGGAACCACCCCTTCCTAGAGTGGTGATATGGTCATCCTCGGTTACACCCTGAAAGCCGGCGACCACGACAATCTTGCCTTCATCATGATATTTTTTAATCATATCCGTATCAATTTCTTTTATGCGGGCCCTTGTGTGTCGAGAGTCAGTAATTATTTTGACCTGATCGCCCAGAAGGGATATCGCATCCATGCCAGCTTCTTTAACCGCCATGGCAAAGAGAGCAATAGTTACCTGCTCACCGGTGGCCAGCAGCATATCAAATTCACGAGGATCAGGGATCTGTTGCATCTGATGGGCGAGATCGACAAAGCGGTTTGTTTCCCCTGCCATGGCAGACAGCACGACCACCATTTTATTGCCTTCCCGGGCTTTTTTCATGACCCGGTCGGCGACTGCCTTGATTTTTTCCGGGTTGGCGACTGATGTACCGCCAAATTTTTGTACGATGAGAGCCATTTTTTTACTTCTCTTAAAGATATGGGTTTTGTGATGGGGCCACGATAAGCCTGTCTGTCGCAAAACAAGAAATTGAAAAAAACGCCTTAATCAGACGCAAAGTTCAGGCTGCGCGACAGTGTTGAATAAGGAAAACATGTACAATTACCAAGAATTTTCAAAGAGAACCACCTTATTTTTACCGAAAAACCAGGTTTTTTTGATAGTGCACCACCCTGCAACACTCAGTGCACACACAACAGGGAGTATGCCTACTTCCTTTCCGACTACACTATGTGGAACACCCTCTGTTTCCCATTGATTTTAAAGGGAAAAGTGGTTATTTTCAACGATCTTGCCCTTGTGGCTAAAGTAAATATAGTGTAGAAAAAATGTGAAGAAATAAGGAGATAAAGCCGATCTGACATACAGGTCATCTTTTTTAAATTTTCCGCTTTCCCTTGGTGTAAATTTGAAATTTTCAAACATTATATTTTTCGTTGGACTCTCCCTTGTCTTGGCCTGTGGCGGCGTCTATTTAGAGCAGAGCAGCTCACGCCTTGATAACAACGATGGGTTTAAAAATAATTTCCAGGAAAAACGGGGACAGAACACCTTAGTCCCGCTTGCTGTTCAGGCTGTAAGTCCACCTGCCCTTCCGCTGGCGGCCAAGATATCGGAAACCATAACAGGTGAACTCCTGCCGGGTGATACATTCATGGCAGCCATGAAACGAGCAGAGGTTCCTGATTCGGTCCGCCATCAAATAATAAACAACCTTAATTCCTGCCTGGATTTTCGCAGGCTTCGTCCTCGCGACATCTTCTCCGTCGATCTGGACGAAGATGGAGAATTGTTGCGCTGCATCTATGAGACTGATCCTCTGCACAGGTACACCGTCATCAAGCGCGATGACACCTTTGTCGCAGCCCAGGATGAAATACCTTTGCAGGTTAAGACAGTAAGTATATCAGGGACAGTTACATCCTCGCTCTTTGCTTCATTTCAAAGTCTTAATTTAAGCCCAAAACTTATTTACTCTTTTGCGGATATTTTTGCTTCCCGTCTTGACTTTAATACAGAGACACAGCCTGGGGACAGTTTTTCCATTGTGTATGAGGAATATTATCAGAATGATAAATTCATCGGCTTTGGAAATATACTGTATGCGAAATATGGTGATAAGTCCGGGCAAGAAGTGCAGGAAGGAATCTATCATACCCGTCAAGATGGATTTTCTGCCCACTTTACTCCAGGCGGTGAAGAGCTAGGCACTTCTTTTCTGCGTTCCCCTGTGCCAATGGGACGCCTCACCTCTAAGTTTTCCTGGCGTCGCAAACATCCCATTCTCGGTGTCATTAGGCCCCATCTGGGTGTCGATCTTGCCGCTCCAACCGGTACACCGATAATGGCTTCTGCAGATGGCAAGATTGTCTTTTGCGGTGTCAGAGGAGGTTTTGGCAAGCAGGTCGTTATCCAACATCCCAACGGCTATAAAACCTATTATGGTCATCTTTCCCGTTTTGCCAAAGGTCTCCATAACGGATTAAAGGTAAAACAGAAAAACATCATTGGCTATGTAGGCTCAACCGGTAGAGCAACAGGACCACATCTTGATTACAGGATTGCTCAAAATAACCAGTTTAAGAATCCATTTGCCTTGAAGTTCAAACCTCGTTCCATATTGAATGGTCCGGATCTGGCGTATTTCAACCAGACCACTGACCAGCTCATGGCCATGCTAGACAAGTCAACTTCTCAGCAGATTCTTTATGTACGCACCTTTATCCTGAAACCACAGGATTCTATCACTTTACTTTAAAAGATTCTTTTTTGAGCTTAGCCCCTTTTCATATTGTTCTTGTCGAGCCTGAAATACCGCCCAACACAGGCTCCATTGCCCGTCTTTGCGGTGCTACAGACAGCGTCCTTCATCTAGTTAAGCCTCTTGGCTTTTCCACATCGGATAAACATCTAAAACGGGCAGGCCTTGACTATTGGCGTTTTGTTGACATAAGATATTGGGATAATTTTGAAGCTTTTCTACAGGCCCAAGCAGAAGAACAACTTTATTTCTTCACCACCAAAGTCAGTAAAAATTATACTCAAGCCCATTATAAGCCGGGAGATTTTTTGATTTTCGGCAAAGAAACCAAAGGCCTTCCTGAAGATATTCTTCGCCTCTATCAGGAACGCTGTTATACACTACCCATGACCAACGAGAATATCCGCAGTCTCAATCTGGCCATGACCGCAGGCATTGTTCTCTATGAAGCACTCAGGCAACAGCAAGGATAATTAACATGAAATTTCGTACCTGGCATTGCGCCCTTCCTCTCCTCTTCGTTCTTTTGACTCCAGCCCTGATTCTTGCTGAAAAACGTTATATTTCTGACATCCTTATTGTTTCTTTGCGTGATGAAGCCAGTCTGCGTGGGGAGATCATTGCTTATTTGAAGTCAGGCGAATCTCTGGAAATTCTTGAAGAAAATGATGAGGGTTTTATCCTTGTTAAAACAGCTGCAGGCAAACAGGGCTGGATTCAAAAAAAATACACCATTGATGAAAAACCAAAAGATCTCATCATTGCTGAGCTTGAAAAGAAAAATGAGATTTTTAAGGCCAAGCTGGAATCTTTTGCCAGCAACACTGATTCACTGAAGACTTCTTCTCAAACTTTGAAAAAACAGCTGATTGATAAAGATGAAGAAATTGCCAAGTTAGAGGGGACAATCTCCAGCCTTAAAGATGCTGTGAAAAATGCGCAATGGAAGTATGAAGATCTGAAACAGAAATCCCAGGGCGTGGAAGAAATCTTCTCTGAACGTGATAACCTGCTCAATCAACTCAAAACTGCCGATCAAGAGGTGGCTCTGCTTAGGGTCGCAAACGCAGAACTTATTCAAACAGATCGTCTTCTTTGGTTTCTTGCCGGTTTTGGGGTTTTTATTGTTGGTTGGATAATGGGCAAGGTCTTCAAGAGAACAAGAAAGAGAAGCCTCTCTCTCTAGGTAATTCAACGTTATGGTGAGAGTTGATCTAACTTGAGACGCAGAGCATTTATTAATTGTTGCGCCTCAAGAAAATCAGGGTGGAGACGAAGGGCCTTGCTGGCATAGGCCATGGAATTATCATATTCACCCTGCTCATAAAGCAGGATGGCAATGTTGAAGTTAACCTCCTTGGACTGAGGGCGTAGCTTTAAGGCGGAAAGATAGAAGTATTTGCTTTTTTGAAAGTCGCCGTTTTCTTTAGCCTTTAAACCCAGCCTGTTCCAGAACTTGACTGTTTCATTGTCATCATCTTCCAGCTTTTTACCAAAGAGATAATCAGCCTCGTCAAACATACCGTATGCGACATAGGCATCGACCACCTTCATAACAGAATCACGATTGCTTTTGGCAATCTTTGCCGCTTGACTCAAAGACTTACGTGCATTCATCAGATCTCCCAACATAAAGGAGGCTCTGGCCAGACCAAGGTGGAGATCAAGGTTGGTGGGGGCAACCTTCAATGCGTTGCTTAGTGAGGTAATCATCTGTGGATAGTCATTGTGGAGGGAATAAATATCAGCAAGACCAATGATGGCATTAATATAATTGCCTTCAATCTCCAGACATTTCTTGAAGAATTTTTCAGCATCAGCTGTCTTGCCATGATTCTTACTGATTTCCCCTAAATAATAATATGGTTTGGCAAGTGTTGGTTCAATGGCTTGGGCCAGGAGAAAATGCTTAAAGGCCTTGGCCATTTCTTGATTGATATAGCAATGTTTTCCGGCATGAATTGCCTTGAGATAAGGGCTGGTTGACTTTTGCTGACAATGAATCTGATTGAGAACTTCTTCAAGGCGAACAGGGGTAATAGGTTTGATGAGATAACTATCCACCTCTGCTTGAACCGTATTGATAAAGTCCCCCCAGTTATCAGCGCCGGTGATCATGATAAAAGGTAAATCAAAGAACTCTTTGGAGCTCCTTATGCGGTGCAGAAATTCAAGACCATTAAGGCGTGGCATGACATAATCACTGATAACGATTTCTATATCGCCCTCAAGAATTTTTTCCCAACCGCTCTCGCCATCTATAGCAGAATAAATATCTTTATAACCAAGAGAAGTTAGCATTCCTTCCAGCATTTTCCGCATGGCAAGATTGTCATCAACAATCAGTATTTTCTTATAAAATCTTTTCCTATTTTTCATCACAATAAAAAAGTAAAGGTCACACTTGGTACAATCTCTGTATTTACAAACACATACTATTCCATGTTTGGCAATGAGGACAGTTTTTATTTCTTATCGAACCCTTTAGAAATACACCTTGTTATCAAATATCAGTAGATGAGTCTCTCGACAATTATCCCTTGAAACATCGATAAATCTTGGGTATAGCATCAACTCATCCGCATTACCCCCCCTTTCTTTTTATTAATACGGAGAAAAAACGTGCTTGATTCAATCAGTAGTCTTGTTTGGGGCCCTGTCACTATCATACTGCTTCTCGGGACAGGTATCTTGACAACGCTTCTTTTAACTGGTGTTCAGGTTCGTCATTTTTTCTATGGCATCGGCCTGTTGTCTGGGAAATACGACAATCCTAAAGACACAGGGGAAATAACTCATTTTCAAGCACTCTCCGCTGCTCTGTCGGCAACTATTGGCACCGGCAATATCGCTGGCGTCGGTGTCGCCATAGCCAGTGGTGGTCCAGGCGCCTTGTTTTGGATGTGGGTGACGGCCTTTTTTGGCATGAGTCTGAAATATGCCGAATGTCTCCTTGCTCTTAAGTACCGTGTCGTTCATGAGAATGGATCAGTCAGTGCCGGCCCCATGTATTATCTCGAGCATGGTCTCAAACAAAAATGGCTGGCCGTCCTCTTTGCTTTTTTTGCGGCAATCGCCTCTTTCGGCATTGGCAATATGGTGCAGGCCAACTCAGTGGCAGCGCCCATGCTTTCCACCTTTCATGTCCCCAAGCTTACAACGGGCCTTATCATAGGTGTTTTGGTCTTTTGTGTTATTATCGGCGGTATCAAGCGTATCGGTCATGTCGCAAGTCACATGGTGCCTTTTATGGCATTGTTTTATGTGGTTGGCGCTCTTGTGGTCCTGGTCTTGAACTTTGAAGCTATTCCGGCGGCCTTTTCGACGATATTTCATGATGCCTTTAGCGGTACTGCCGCTCGAGGCGGCTTTGCCGGAGCGGCAGTTGCCCAGGCTATTCGGTGGGGTGTGGCACGGGGGCTTTTCTCCAATGAAGCAGGCCTTGGCAGCGCTCCCATTGCCCATGGTGCCGCCCAGACCAATGAGCCTGTGCGTGAAGGGCTTGTTGCCATGCTTGGTCCGTTTATTGATACTATTATCATCTGCACCATGACCGGCCTGGTTATTATCGTCACCGGAGCCTACCAGGGAGGTCTTTCCGGCGCTGACCTCACCGCTCAGGCCTTTGGCTCTGCTCTTCCCAATGTTGGCAGATATATTGTCGCTATTGGCATGATGATCTTTGCCTTTTCAACAGCAGTCAGCTGGTCATATTATGGCGACAGATCCGTTGAGTATCTCTTTGGCGAGAAATCGATCATGCCGTACCGCATTCTGTACTGCATTCTCTTGCCTGTTGGCGCTACCTATGAGTTAAAGCAGGTCTGGGCCATTTCAGATATTTTCAACGCCCTTATGGCCTGGCCCAATCTCATCGGCCTTCTGTTTCTTTCCGGTGTGGTGGTCAGATCCACCCGTGAATATTTTGCAGATCCTGCCAGAATCACCGCCCATAAATAATCCCAATAAATTTTTAATATATTAAAGGACATGTCATGAAGAAAATAGCCGTTTTGTCAGGTGATGGTATAGGCCCGGAAGTCATGAAGGAGGCAATCAAGGTACTTGATGTCGCCCAGAAAAAATTTTCCTTTGAACTTGAATATGTGCCTGAAGATGTTGGCGGTTGTGCCATTGATAACCATGGTGAAGCCCTACCCGCCCACACCTTAAAGACCTGCGAGGAAAGCGATGCCATCCTTTTTGGTTCCGTAGGTGGGCCCAAATGGGAGTCCCTGCCCCCTGCCCAGCAACCGGAAAGGGCCGCCCTGTTACCCCTGCGCAAACATTTTGATCTGTTTTGTAATTTTAGACCATCAAAGGTCTTCAAATCTCTGGTGCAGGCCTGTCCTTTGCGGGCCGATATCGTTGGCGATGGTTTTGATATTCTCTGCGTTCGTGAGCTGACCAGTGGTATTTATTTTGGTCAACCAAAAGGACGTGAGGGTGAAGGGGCTGACGAGTATGCCTTTGACACCATGCTGTATCGGCGCTGGGAAATCGAGCGTATCGCCCGCATGGCCTTTGAAGCCGCCCGTTTGCGCAGCAAAAAGGTCACTTCGGTGGACAAGGCCAATGTTTTAACCACCATGGTACTGTGGCGCGAGGTGGTTATCGAGATTGCCAAGGAATATCCCGACGTGGAGCTTAAACACATCTATGTTGATAACGCCACCATGCAGCTTGTCCGCGACCCTCGCCAGTTTGATGTATTGCTCTGCGGCAATATGTTTGGCGATATTATCTCCGATGAAGCTGCCATGCTCACCGGCTCCATGGGTCTGCTGGCCTCAGCAAGCCTCAATAAGGATAAATTCGGCCTTTATGAACCGGCCGGGGGCTCTGCCCCTGATATTGCAGGAAAAGGCATTGCCAACCCCATTGCCCAGATCCTTTCAGCGGCCATGATGCTCCGCTACAGCTTTGGTCTTGATGACGCCGCTGATGCCATTGACGCCAGCGTGGCCCAGGCCCTTGATTCTGGTATTTTTACCGCCGATATTGCCATGGATAAGAGCAAGGCCGTGGGAACAGCTGCCATGGGCGACGCCATCGTCAACGCACTGTAGAAGATGGTTCCACTTTTTTTGGGGGCCCGGCTCTGTCTTACTGGCAGAGCCGGGTTTATTATTTGATGGCTGCATATACCGAAAATATTACCCTTATTCTTGTTGAGCCAAAAGGGGGGCATAATATCGGCTCAATATGTCGGGTTATGATGAATTTCGGTTTTCGTGAACTACGACTCGTCAATCCTCGTGTTGATCACTTCAGTAAAGAGGCCCGTGACATGGCCGTCACTGCCAAAGAAACGATACTTCGCTCCACTCGAAAATTTAATAGCCTTGAAGAGGCTATCGCCGACTGTCACCTGGTCATCGGTTCCACCCGTCGTTTTGGTAAATACCGCAATGATTTTATCAGACCAGATCAGCTCGTAAAAACATGCGGCGCCATCCCTGACAACCAAAAGATAGCATTGATATTTGGTCGCGAAGATCATGGTCTTACAACTTCCGAGCTGAGTCTTTGCGACACCTTTATCGCCATTGATACATCGCCTGAACTCCCTTCCCTCAACCTCGCTCAGGCAGTTGCTATCTGTCTCTATGAATTTTCCCGTCAATCGCCACAGGATTCTCCTGATTTGCCAGAACGTGCCACGGCCAAGAGCAAAGAAAGCATGATCCAGCATATGGGGAAGACATTGCTGGCAGCTGGCTACCTTGATCCCTTGAGCCCTGATCACATATTAAAGACCTATCGCCGAATTTTTAACCGAGCAGGGCTCAATGAGCGTGAGGTCCGCATTCTTCATGCCCTGTGGAGTTTAATCGATCGACAACTGCTGGAAATAAAAAAAGACACCAAGTCAAATAACCGCACTTAATTTAAAAGAATGAATGATCACTCGTCCTTCATAAAAGTGTCCCGTCCTAAAATACGTTGACGGTTTTTACTGAGCCACCTCCCTTATGGAGGTGGCTCTTTTATGTGTTTCATCTGGTGTTTTCATACCCAAGCTCAGGTGTGGTCTCATACGATTATAGATCTCTACGGATTCTTTG
>JAHJKA010000042.1 GCA_018822545.1 Pseudomonadota bacterium | reverse complement strand
CCCACCATCTCAGAGCTTGGATTATAGATGGGGGCCGCACTATCAGCAATATTTCTTCGTGTCCCATCCCGGGCCAGCAACACTGTATGGTTTTTCATCTCGACGTGACGGCCGCTGTTAAGCACTTCCATGGCTGGATCTGGGCAGGGCTCACCGCTCTTACGGTTGACTAGTGATAAAATCTCGGAGAGGGGACGACCCTCCGCCTCACTTTGGCTCCAGCCTGTTAATTTTTCTGCCACCCTGTTGACCAGGACAACACAGCCTTGGTCATCGGTGGTAATAACACCATCACCAATGCTGCGCAGTGTAATGGCCAGCTGTTCTTTTTCAGCGGCCAGATCCTGGGACGCTTTTTTCTGGGCCTCAATGTCGCGGAGCACTGCCAGAACACAGCGGGTTTCACCGTATTGGAAAGAGCGCAGGGCAATATCCACCCAGAACAGTGCACCGTTTTTGCGGCGGGCATGCCATTCGAATCGTTGAGGTCCGGATTGGTCAACCTGGGCAACACGCTTAGCAGCTTCCTCCAAGGTGTATGGCGGCACGCCAGAACTGAGATCACCAATGTCAAGATGGTGGGCCTCTGTTGGAGTGTAGCCAAACATCTCGCTGACGGCTTGATTGACCTCCAGAATTTTACCACTGGCTGCCTCATGGATAAAGATGGCATCACCGGGGGCATTGAATACGGCCCGGTATTTTTCCTCACGACTGATCAGGGTTGCCACCATATGCAGGATGTCCTGTTTCATGGTGGCGAGCTCCAAAATAAAGCGACCTGGAATTTCTGCGCTATAATTACCTCTGCTGACCAGATCGGCAAAACGAGTCAGGCGAAGAATGGGCGTTATAAGAAAGTGATGGATAGCCAGGGAGAAAAGGGCAGCAATGGCGAGAACCCCCAGTAAAACAAGGAGGTTTATTTTAATAAAAAGATTTCGAGGCGCAAAAAGTTCCTGACGATCCATGGTCAAGCCGATGTAGCTCTCCCAAGGCTGGTAATACTCAACCACACCGATCCGTTCTGTGGCCCCGATGGTGTATTCAATGATGTCAGGGGCAAGGGTAAGAATCCTGAAAAACGAAGAAAAATCGGTGCTTCCGGGGTCTGAGAAGTCCGTTGCGAGTAGGATGCTCCTCTCCTTAGTGACAACAAAAACGGAACCTGTGTTTTTGTAGCGATACCTGCCTAAGGACAGCAGGGCGCTTTTTTTGATTTCCAGGAGATGGCTGTGAGAATCCTCTAATCCCACTCGTGCTAATGTTTGATAGCGCAGATTGATTGGTCCCAGAAGAGATTGCAGTTCCTCATGTAATATCTCACGGCCAAACTGTGAGGTGATGTTGTTAATAATTTTAACCCCGGAAAAGAGCAGGGGCAGGGATAGAACAGCGATGAGCAGGGTTATGGCGACCAGAAAGAGCTGCTGTATCGATTTGAATCGGTATGGAAGCTCTGGAGTGTTCATCTATTTGATCACTAAATCCACTGATTCAAGGGCAATAAAAGGAATCTGGATATTGAGGAGTTTCGCAGCCTGCATATTGATAAAGGCAAGCTGCATGGCCGGGCGCGGTATGCTCTGGCCAATGGTTTTGGTGCCGGAGAATATGTCAGCAGCCATTTCAGCCGCCTGCTCTCCACAGTACCTAAAGGGATTGTAAAGCCCGGCCAAAATATTGCCCTCACGGATATTGCTGGCCATATCTTCTTTTTCAATATCCAGGGTCAAAGCGGTGATGACCGGAAGGTTGCTTGCGGCCAGGGCCTGGCGGTTCTGAAAAGAGCCGACCACGCCGCCAAAGGCTTCAATGTGGAGGGCTTTGAGATCACTTAGAACCAGATCAACGCCTCCGGCAAGGTCAAGAAAATGGATGGTAATCCCATGGCGCATGCCAAAAGGTAAGTGCTCGTAGGCAGATTTAAAGACCATGTCGGCTGGAATACGTGAATCAAAGACATAGGCATACCTGTTAAGATCGGGAATGAGCAGGCGAGCCAGGCGTAAAATTTTCTCAGGTGGATACATGAGATAGAGGCCAGAGAGATTGGTGTTGGGGGGCTCAGTGACAGAATGGAGCATTTTAAGGGCGACAGACTCAAGGACCGGCACAAAGAGTTGCGGGGTTGTACTTTCTTTGAGTTTGGAACGGGCAGACATGGAAACCCAGCCGCTGGTGACGAACAGGTCTGCCTTGTGCTGCCACTCTTCAACGGCCTTTACCACTTCCGGGACGGAACTCTGATCAGCACTATGGGTGAGAATATCAATATACTCAACATCGATATTCTCCTGAAAACCACGGTGGCTCATGGTTTTTTTAAAACCATCCACCACGGTATTAAAATGTGAGGTGGGAATGGGATAGCGAATAAATACTATCCTTTTCATGGCGGCTTGAGTCGGTGGTGGCGACAAAAACAATGATAGCAGGATGCAGGCAATGAGCAGGCAGCGTGGCATAGGGTCTCTTGGTAAGAGTGATGATGTCGGGTACTTATGATACCAGAGTATATGGTGTGACTTCTTGTCGCGTCAACCACCAATTGCAGCAAGGGGGGTCTTCCTTGGTAGAGCAGGATTTGGAAAGGTCGATGCGGTACAATAAAAAAAAGGCCACGGAAATAAATCCGTGGCCTTTTTGTACCGTAACCCTGCGGGACTGCTAAAGGTCCCAGGTAAAGAAATCTTACATGAATTCTTTGAGGGGGTTGGCGTAGAGCAGAATCAGAGAGATAACCAGACCATAAATGGTCAGAGACTCGATAAGAGCCATACCAAGAATCATGGTTACGGTGATTTTACCGGAAGCTTCGGGGTTACGGGCAGTACCCTGACAAGCACCTTCACAAGCAGCACCCATACCAAGACCACAACCGAGGGCGGCAAGGCCAACGGAAAGGGCAGCGGCGATACAAACGAGAGCCATGTTGGAGATACCACCGGAAGCAGCAGCCATACCAGCCTCGGAAGCCATAGAAACACTGGCCATACCAAGAATCATCATTGCAGTCATAATGCTAACTTTTTTCATTTTTTCCTCCTTAAGGAAAGTAAGTGAATATTTTTTGGCCTTCTTCACTAAAAAGAAACAACCACCAGGTTGTTTAATTGCTCAATGGGCATGCTCAAGGGATCCTCTGAAGTAAACCAGGGTCAGTAGTACAAAAACCATGGTCTGCACAAAGGAAACTAAAACACCAAGACAGAGGATTGGTAGGGGACCGAAATAGGCACCGGCCAACAGGAATAAAATGGCAAGCAGGGTCTCTTTCGCCATGATGTTACCGAAAAGACGGATGGAGAGAGAGAGGATACGAGCCATATTACTGATGAGCTCAATGGGCAGCATCAGTGGGATAAGTACCACCATGGGTCCGGTGAAGTGCTTGATATAGCCGATACCATGGGCACGCACGCCCAAGTAATGATGGTAACCCCAGACGATCAGAGTACAGCCCAATGTAATATTAAGATTCGAGGTCGGTGACATGAAACCCGGCATCAGGCCCATGAGATTGGCAAGCAAAATGTAAAGGGCAAAGGTGGTGATCAGGGGGAAGAGCTTTTTGGCATGCTCAACACCAAGATTTTCTGCGTAAAAATCCTCGACAAAACCGATGATTGCTTCCCAGAAATTTTGACCGGCACCGGGGATCATCTCCATTTTGCCGACGGTGAGTTTGCTAACGACAATCAGAAAGAGCATGACAAAAAATGTGTAGCTCATGTGAGGGGTGGTGAATGTCTCAATGCTGAAGTGGGTGTTCAGCATTCCTTCTGGCATACCGTGGGGAACGGGCAAACCAAGCATCTGCAGGATCACAGAAATAAATAGTATCGGATGTTCCATTTCTTCTCCTCTTTCCTAAAAAATCGAGTTGGATAGCGGGCTAAATAAAGCTCCCTTGCCCCTTATCCGCAATTTCTGGGTCAAGGTTCTTTTTTTTTGACCCATAGTACCTTATAAATTCGCATAAAGCGGTGTAGCCGACACTTAATACCACTGAGGACAGGCCGACAAGCAAACCGCCAATGGCCAATTGGCCATGTTTAATAATAAAATAAAGAAGCAGGGCCAAGGCGGGAAGCTTGGCATAATACTTCAGTAAAAACACAACCTTGACAGAATTCAAGGCCCCTTGCATGGTCTTGACGATATCGCGTCTCATCAGGGTAAAGCTGATGTTGGCGATAATGCCGCCCACTAAGACCGACTTGGCGGCCAGGGGGCTGAAAAAAAGCCAGCCGGCAAGAGCCATCAGGCCGGTAAACAACCAGTTAAAGCGCTCAATCTTGGCAATGGAAATACCGGCACTGTCAAGATCAATCTTTCTGGTCATCTTTCCATTCCTTGCGAGTGGCAAGGTCATACAGGTTCTTGAAGGCAGCTGCCACACCTAATGCCAAACCGATTAGGGTTGGCCATGGTTCATATCTGCTGCCGAGAACGTTTTTATCCAGGTAATGACCGGCGCCCACGCCAATAAAAATACAAAGGGAAATGGTCATGCCGATGCTACCGAAATCTCCGACCAACTTGATGATATACTTCCGGGTTTCACCCATGGTAATTCCTGTTGGCGCGCACTGACGAACCATTCATTTTTTACACTGGTCGAACATATCAATAATTGGCAAGAATTAGCACGCTCGGGTGGCTAAGTCAATTCATTTTTGGCATTTTTTTAAATAAAAGAGCTCGTATAAATACCCGTTTTTTTATTCAGCAGTGTGTTTATTATACTGGTTTTACGAGCTTTTTTATGGGCTGTCGTTTTTCTAGAGAATACTGAATACTGATTCAGCAGCCTCCAATGTTTTGGTTAAATCGGCTTCTGTATGGGCTGCTGAAATAAAGGCGCCTTCAAACTGCGATGGGGCCAGATAGACGCCACGGTTGAGCATTTCGCGGTAATAAAGACCATACTTGTCCGTGTCAGCGGTCATTGCTGATTCAAAATCGGTAACGGGGCCCTTTGCAAAGAAGGGGGTCATCACGGATCCTTCGCGGTTCAAGGTGGCCTGGACGTTATATTTTTTAGCAAGGGCGGTAAGCTCCTGGGCGAATTTTTCCGCTTTGGCGTCCAGGGTCTCGTAAAAGCCCGGTTTTTTGAGCTCCTTTAAGGTGGCAGCCCCGGCCGCCATGGCCAAGGGATTGCCGGACAGGGTGCCGGCCTGGTAGACCGGACCCTCGGGAGAAATCTGTTTCATGATCTCCTTTTTGCCGCCATAGGCTCCCACAGGCAGACCGCCGCCGATGATTTTGCCAAGGCAGGTCAGGTCAGGCATGATACCGAATTTGGCCTGGGCGCCGCCGTAGCTCAAGCGGAAACCGGTGATCACTTCATCAAAAATAAGGACGATGCCCAGCTCTTTGGTCAGGGCCCGCACCTTTTGCATAAATTCAGGTTTCGGCAGCACCACACCCATATTGGCGGCAACCGGTTCCATGATAACACAGGCAATATCCAGTGATTCGTCGCGCAGGGTTTTCTCAAGGACCTCTACATTATTATACGGGATGGAGATGGTGTTCTTGACGATGTCATCGGGTACGCCAGGACTGCCAGGAATGCCCAAGGTGATAAGACCGGAGCCAGCCTTGACCAGAAATGAGTCGGCATGACCGTGATAGCAGCCGTCAAATTTCACCACTACCTTTTTGCCGGTGTAGCCCCGGGCCAGGCGCAGGGCGCTCATGGTGGCTTCAGTGCCGGAGCTGACAAAGCGCACCATGTCCACCGACGGCAGGGCCTCGGTGACCAGTTCGGCAAGTTCAACCTCAAGAGGCGACGGGGCGCCGAAACTGGTGCCGTTTTCTAGGGCCTTCTTGATGGCCTCCACCACGGCTGGATGATTATGGCCAAGGATCATGGGGCCCCAGGAGCAGACAAAATCGACATATTTATTGCCGTCCACGTCATAAATCGCGGAACCTGCGGCTTTGGCAATAAAGCGCGGGTCGCAACCGACTGATTTACAGGCCCGCACCGGGCTGTTGACACCGCCGGGGATGAGTTTCTGGGCCTGAGCAAAGAGGGCTTGTGATTTGGCGGTATTCATAGTTTCTCCTTGGCAAATAAAAATGAGGCGCGCCGTACTCTGGGCGCGGTGGGTGAACGGCAATAGAAAAAAACGCCGAACTATAGCATGCTGGTCAGTTGACTGTCAAAGCGATAGTGAATTTACCCTTCAGCAGCAAAAAAGAAATTCAATCTCAGGTGCTACCGTGTTAGAATACCTCAGCCTTTTTAAAAAAAATTTCATCATAAAAAAAACGAGTTAATTATGCCTCCATCATTAGTCGATCGTCTTGATGCCATAGAAGATTTACCCACAATTCCCCATACCATGCAGGCGGTGTTGTCCAGCCTGGACTCGGTATCGGCCTCAGCCACCAGGCTTGAGGAGATTATCAAGGAAGATCCGGTGTTGACCGCCAAGGTGCTCAAGATTGCCAACTCGGCGGCTTACGGGGCAGGCACCGAGATTTCCAGCCTGTCGCGGGCCATTGTGACGGTTGGCTTTGATGAGGTGCGTAATATCGTCATTGGTCTCTCCCTCTCCGGAATCTTCTGCGATGATCTTGGCTTTGACGAGTTTGACGCCGTGGAGCTATGGCTCCACTCCATCGGCGTTGCTACCTGTGCCAAAATGATCGCCCAGAAGGTGAATGGCCTTGATCCTGAAGAGATGTTCACTGCCGGGATGCTCCACGATATTGGCCGCATTTTATTTTGTCTTTATTTTCCTGATGAGCTGCGCGATATCCTCACGGCCGTTGAAAATGACAACATCTCTCTCACCGAAGCAGAAATGAAGTATGGTCTTGCCCATAGCGAAATCGGGGCCTATCTTGCCTATCGCTGGCAGTTGGGGTCTTTTATGGTAAATGCCATTCGTTTTCATCACAATCCCCAAAAGGCCGGAGATCATGTTCAGGCTGCCGCCGCTATTAATCTGGCTGATGCTATCACTATCCAATTGCAGATTGGTTGGAAAGGGATGGGGCCGGCACCAAAGATCATGGTGCCAAAGGTTCTTGGCCTTGATACCCCCCAGATTAAAGAGATTGCCAAAAAGCTCAAAGATGAAAAAGAGCAGATCATGAGCGGCTGGTCCAGTGTGATTAATGCCTGATTTCTAGCTGTTGTCCCCTTGCAAGGAATCCCCTCCTCTCTTTAGGTGTACTTGGGTTTTACCAAACGCATTTTTGATTTACTACAGGTCATGGCGATGGTGAAAAAGTGAGCCATCTGTGGTATCTGCGAGGCCTGCTTGACATTCAACCATTGGTCTTTCCCTTCACTGAAAGCGTATTTATCCTATGCGGCGTAAACGTGGTTACCCTTTTCTGCTCAATAGCTATCTCATCAGAGAGATGCTGGGGCCTTTTTTTGCCAGTCTGCTTGTTATCAACTGCATTTTTTTCCTCGGCCGTCTGATTCCCTTTCTCAATGCCATTGTTGATCTGGGTGTTGGGTTTGGCGATTTTATCCGTCTTTTTTCCTATCTCTTTCCCAATATGATGCTCTACAGCATTCCCATGTCCAGCATGTTTGCTGTGGTGGTGGCCTTTACCCGGCTGGCCAACGATGGCGAGATCATGGCCATGAAGGCGGCCGGTATCAGCATTGGCCGGATGTTGCCTGCGGTGGTCGTGGTCTCCCTGGCCACCGGTCTCTTGTCCGCCTATAGCGCCCTTGTTCTCAATCCGGCCTCTGATAAGGCCATGCAGAAGATGATGTTTAATCTGGTCAAAGAGAAGGTGAGTAAGGGAGTCAGATCCAGGGAGTTCAGTGAAGGCATGGGCAAATATGTCCTCTATGCCGATGAGGTCAATAGGGAAACCGGGAAATGGTTCGGAGTCTATATGGCCGACATGAACATCAAGGGCCTGCCGATGGTCACCCTGGCCCGCAGCGGGCATATCACCTCGGATCTGGAGAATATGTCCCTGTCCCTGGTATTGGACGAAGGTAGTATTCACCGGGCCGCTGGCCCCACCACCCAGACTATCTTGTTTGATCATTATGAGCTGGACATCCCCATCCGTCTGCCGTTGATATATGAAAGTCGCAGCAAGGCCGGCTACATTAGAGAGAAGGCTATGAGTCTTGGTCAGCTCAAGGCGCAGGCCCAGAAGCATGGAGTGACCAGTGAAAAAGGGATCTCCATGCGCATGGAGTATTATCAGCGCCTGGTGTTGCCGGTGGGCTGTTTTGTCCTGGGCCTGCTCGGTTTTGTTTTTGGACTTAAGGCCGGGGTGGGGAAAAAGGCCATTGGTATACCTCTCGCCCTGCTTTGTTATATTTTCTACTGGGTTCTTTTTTCTTTTGCCAATGTTCTGGCCGAGAGTCAGACCCTGCCGGTGGCAATCGCCCTCTGGTTTCCCAATTTCTTTTTCTTTGTGCTGGCAGGTTTTCTTATCTTCCTGGCGGCCAGGGAGAAATCACTCTTTGCCGGCAGCCGTCTGGCAATACTCTTAGCCACCTGGCAGAAGAAAAAAGTCAAAGAGTGAACTGGAAATGGTGCATGTCGGTGAGAGATAAAACAGGTTTGCGGACCTGTTCTCCATTTGATCTTCACTTTGCCAAGAGAATGGCGGCATTGATGCCGCCGAAGCCAGAGTTGCAGGAGAGCATGGTGGGCGAGGTGATTTCCTGAATCATGTCTCCCACCCTGGCGGGAAAATATTCCGGCTGACCCAGGCCCACAGTGGCCGGAATTTTTCCTTCCTTAAGCGCTGTGAGTGCCAGACAGGCCTCAATCACCCCGGCCGCGCCAAGGCAATGACCTATGGCCCCTTTGACGGAATGGAAGGGCGGCGGGTTTTCTCCCCAGAGATTTTTAAAGGCGGTGATTTCCATGGCATCGTTGTACATGGTGCCGGTGCCATGGGCGTTGATCGCCCCCACCGCCCTTGAACCGTCGTTGGTGGCGTGGCGGAGAGCAGCGCTTAGGCCGCTGGCCTGGCGGCAGGGGGCGGTGATGTGACTTGCGTCGCAGGCAATTCCCCACCCTTGGATTGTTGCCTTGATCGCCCAGCTGCGTTCTTTGGCGATTTTTTTACTGGTAAGCAGCATGAGGCCAATACCCTCGCCGAGACAGAGGCCGTTACGCTCTTGGTCAAAGGGGCGGCACACCCCTTCAGCCAGGGCCTGGAGCTGGGCAAAACCGGCCAGCACAAAACGACTGAGGATATCAATACCCACCACCAGCACCTGCCTTGCCTCCCCCTTCTCAATCATCTGACTGGCCTGGATAAGGGCCACGGTTCCAGAGGCACAGGCCGCACTCACTGTGAAGCGGGGGGCAGTTTGCCGGATCTCCCCGGCAATGATATCCGCCACCTGCCAGGCAAAGCCAAGCGCCGGGTTTCTAAAGTCATCAAGGGCTTCATCGGTAGCGCCCTTGGTGGTGGCCACCAGGAGATGGGTCTGATCAAGATCAGCGTTTAGTTGCAGCTGGCGCAGGCCATGGCGGATAAGGGCGATAAGCCTCTCTGCGGAACCGATAGCTTCCTGTAAAGCACTGACTCTACCGACATGGCAGCTCAGGCCGGGTAAGGCCATGGCCGTGAGCGCGCTGGTGTTTGTCATTAATTTCTGCCAGCATTCATTCTGATTACCGGCGGCGCACACCAGGCCGCTGTCAACAATCACAACTTCTGTCATCATGTATCCCTGCCCCGTGAAAACCTCAGCTCAACCCTGCCATAGGCAGCGTCTTGTCGCCAGTTCTGCGGGGAATTATCACTCGCAATCAGGGTGGTCAGTTCTTCAGCAGCGGCCATGGGGTGATGTTCTTCGATCTTTTGGTGCGTTTCATGGCGGGTCAGGCGGGCTTCGGGGGAACAGGGTTTCTCTTCAACCTGGATATGATCGATATGGCATGCCCCGTTTTTACCCAGGAGCCAGGCCGTTGCTCCGGCCGGCCACGATGGAGCAGGGCTCGCCAGCATGGCAGTCCTGGCATCGTTCAACAGGGCAGAATAGGTCTCCACCTGCAGAACCAGAGCATGATCCAGATTGTGAGCGTGGATGGCCTGCCAGGCCGCCTGAAGGGCGACGAAAAAGGGCCAGCCGTAGGAGGTCAGGGTCAGGGATGGCCCGTAGATTTTGCAGATTCGGGCGATATAGCCGGAGGCCGCATTAAACACCGAGTGGGAAAAGAGGGTGGGCGAGATGGGTTCAGCCATCACCAGGTCATTAAGAACAGAGAAGTTACATTCCATGGGACCAAAAGAGGTGCCAAGATAGATGCCGGTGCGTAAGCCATTTAAGGCGGGTGCGTTACTCGTGAGCTGATGGGAGGCGAGAACGGCAAGCTTGATAAAATCTTCGGCCCGCCGCAAATCACGGTGGAGATGTTCGGGGATGACAAGGTCTGCCAGGTGGAGCGTGGTGGTGGCAACGACGGCAACTGTCATGGCGCCGCCTCCAGGACCAGGGCAGCGTTACCACCACCAAAGGCCAGGGAGTGGCTAAGACCAATTCGACCGTTGAGATCAAACCGATCATTTTGCGTGACTGGTTTGACTGGCAAGTTCTGATCAGGCTCAAGGCAACCCATGGTGCCGAAGGTGCGTCCTTCTTGGAGGGCACGCAGGCAAAGAACCGCTTCGATGCCGCCTGCGGCACCCAGGGTGTGGCCGGTTGCGCCCTTGGTGGAGATCAGGGGGGTGCTGGTGAAGCCCAGTTTGGCAAGGGCGGTTGTTTCGGCCAGGTCATTGGCCTGGGTGCCAGTGCCATGGCCATTAATCAGAGCGATTGTCTGAACATCCACGCCGGCCTCGGCCATGGCAGTGCAGATGGCCTGCTGCAGGCCGCGGCCCTCAGGATGGGGGGCGGTGGGATGATATCCGTCGGAACCGGCTCCGTATCCAAGCAGCCAGCCCACGGGTTTGCCGCCTCGGGCGCAGCTGAGACTCTTCTTTTCAAGAATAAGAATGCCGGCACCTTCCCCCAGATTAAGGCCGCTGCGCTCTTTGGCAAAAGGCATACAGGCAGCGTCAGAGGTAAGCAGCAGAGAGGAAAAACCATGGAATGCCAGCCTGGATAATTCATCGGCTCCGCCGCAGATAACCAGGTCACAGAGGTCATGGCGCAGCCAGCTTTGGCCCAGGCCGATGGCATCGGTGCCAGAGGCGCAGGCATTGGTGACCACCGTGGTTGGGCCTTGGCACTGGAAAATCTCCTGGATGGCAGTGGCCAGATTCTCGTTTAAGAAACGGCGCATGGCCTCCTGGTCAGGGGATTGCCCCTTTTTCCAGGCCAGGAAGTACTCATCATCGTGAAAATGGCAACGTACCGTGGTTCCAAGGACGATACCCACCCGTTTTGCAGGAAGGGAAGCGGGCTCTATGCCAGCCATGGCCAAGGCCTCCAGGGTGGCGCGCAGGGTGAGGAGGATGGTGCGGTTCCATTTTTTCAAATCGCCGGAAAGGCCGGTGGCGGCGAAATTGAGGGGCTGGGGAAAGATAAAGACCGGCTGGGGCTGCTCACAGGCAAAGGGCGGCGGGCTTGGAGTCGGGATATCACCCTGCCAGAGCCTATCGAAGGCCTTTTTGCTGTCCGGGCCGGCCGCACAGCAGCAGCCCATGCCGCTTATGGCGATTTCTCGAGGGTCGTTCACCGCTATACCTTGGCGGGAAAGGGTTTATACAACAACCACAGAGGCACAGAGACACGGAGGGCCTGTTCTTTAACAAGAAACCTCTGTGTCTCTGTGCCTCTGTGGTTCAGAGTCAGCATGACTTAACTCCGGCGTTTTTCAATATAATCAGCCAGGGTCTGCACCGAGGTGAAGGCCTTCTGGCCCTCGGTCATGTCCTTGATCTGGACACCGAAATGTTTGTTGACCTGGACCACCAGCTCAACCGCGTCCAGAGAGTCAAGACCCAGGCCCTCGCCAAAAAGAGGGTCGTTGTCGCCAATGGCATCAGGTGTGGTCTGCAGACGCAGATCGCGGACCAGCAGCTCTTTTATCTCTTGTTTTAAAGCACTCATTGTTATTGCTCCCAAATATCAAAGAAATTGTACCACTGGTAAGGGTATTCTTTGACATAGTTTTCTAAGGCTCGACTAAAGCGGTGGGCACAGCGGGCCATTTCCTGAGCCCTGTCACCGTGGGTATAATCGGGATGGATGACGTCCCAAATTTTCAGAACCTGATGGGTTCTATCATGTTTTGCAGAAAAGGCAATAAGTACGGGAACCCTGGTGTTGGCGGCCAGACTGAATGCGGCAACCGGGAGACGGATTTGTGCACCAAGAAAAGTGGTGGTAGTTGTATGCCCCCCGCTGGCGCGGTCCCCCATGATAAGGACAACATCGCCCTGTTCAAGGGCGTTTATCGCCTCAATCATGCCCCCCATAAAGCCGCTGACGTCAATGATGTTAAAATCCCGTTTACGGCCCAGTTCAAAAAAATGTTTGGTCACGGCCTGGGTATCAAAGGCCATCATAATATGAACCCGGCAAGCCATGTTAGTGATATGGGCGAGGGCGGTTTGCCAGGTGCCGACATGGGCCAGGTATATGATGGCACCACGGCCGGAGTCAAGGGTTTCTTGTAATTTGTCAATCCCCTCAAAGGTGCCATGGAGCCTGGCCTTGGGCTTGAGGCCGAGCCAGCTTCGGTCAATGAGCATTTGGCCCATGCCGAGAAGGATTCGGTAGGCGGACCACCAGCGCTGCCAGGGATTTTGGTGGGGAAAGCGGCGGCTGAGATAGGGCTGCAACTGTCGGTGCGGCGTCCGGCTCATGGTGGCATAGGCAAGGAGCAGGGGGTAGAGGAAGAGATAGGCCGCGAGCTGCCCACCGATCATGATGAGAGCATAGAAGAAGAGATGGCCCAGGAACTCGCCCTTGTTTTTCAGAAACGGTGTAATCATTTTCGTCACGCTCTTTATACCCGACAAAGGCTGACGAAGAAAGGCTTGGGATAGTTTTTTTGCTGTATCACGAAAAACTGGGAGGGGAGGTTTAGGCACCCTTGCGTCGTCTTGGGATCATAAGGGCAGTAACATAACTTGCCATTGCCACCACAAGGCCGAGCAGAGGGCCGAGAACCAGGGAACCCAAAAGATACTCCCAGAGCCGGGAGCCGATCTGGTGGACCAGGGTTTCCATGCTGAACTCGTGAAGGAAATGACCAAAGCGTAAAAAGAAGCCGACCTGGATACAGAGAAAGGGGACCAGGGGCGGCATGCAGAGCTGGCTGGCTGCCACTGCTGCCATTTTGTTGAGATGGAGTTTATGGCAGGCATAAATAATGGCAAGGGTATGAACGGCAATAAGGGGCAGGGTGCCCAGAAAAATGCCGAGCCAGACTGCCGTGGCAATCTGCAAAGGGGTGGTGTGCTCGCTAAGCAGGGCCTTGAAGAGTTTGACTGGATGAAAGAGCAGGCTGGGCTCTTTTTTTTGGGTACTTTCGATAAGTTTTTGGTGGGGCCAGGGCCACAGGGCACGCAGAACAAGCAAGGTGTGGAGCAGGCTGAGGCGGGCGTTGTCGCGCAGCTTATGAAAATGACTTATCCGTTCCCCGGCTGGAGGATAATGGACAGCGATATTCGCAGAAAGGATGGGGATATTGCCCCAGGCCAGGCGCACCAGCGATTCAATTTCAAAGTCATAACGGCGGGTGAAAAAGGAGAGCTTACAGAGTTCCGTCAGCGGGTACAGGCGCATGCCGCTCTGGGTATCGGGCAGGCTGAGACCGGTTTCCAGGTGGACCCAGAAGTTGGAAAAGGCCCGGCCAAAGAGGCTGGCCCCCGGCACATGTTCGCCATCCATTTTTCTATTACCGATGACCAGGGCCGGCCACTGCTGTCGGGCGAGGTCGAGCAGGTGAAGGGCATCGGCAGGATCGTGCTGGCCATCGGCATCAAGGGTGAGCACGGCGGTAAATCCAGATTTCAAGGCAACTTCGGCACCTTTTAAAATGGCTGCACCCTTGCCGCAATTTTTGGGCAGGCGCACCACCTTGCAGCCAATATTCGCAACGTCCGCCGGGCACGCTGAACCGTCATCCACCACCAACACCTGCCAGCCAGACTCTTGGGCTGCAGTCACTACCTGGGCCAGGGTTTGATGGTGGTTGTAGAAGGGGATGACCAGGAGAACCTGATCTTGACGCAGGGCAGCCATTTCAGCTTCCCCAACTCCGGGTGCTCTCCCTGTTGAGGGTGGAGCGGTAGGTGTTGTCGGCCACCTCTTTTTCAATGACCTGGAAGAAGAGACGGCTCATGCGCTGGGACTGGGGAATGTCGCGGTAGAACATGTCCCAGGCATAATGATACATGTTCTGCAGTTCGTCCGGTGTCATCAGTTTTGGTTGAAAGACCACCTCTGCCGTGGTGTAGCGCAGCCAATCTTTATGGAGGATACGGCCCTCTTTCGTCATTTTGTCGGTGGCAGGGGTGTGGGGGAAGGGGGTGAGGATGGAGAATTCCGACATGTCCACATCGATTTCCAGCAAAAAATCAACGAGCTTCTTGATGTAGTCAACGCTTTGGTTGTCTGTGCCCAAAAGGACGGCCGCTTCGACACCGATGCCATACTCTTTTAACCGGCGCACCCGGTCGCGGATATGGTCGGAGGTGTCAAAAACAGCCTGGTAAACGTACCAGCAGCCGGCTTCAGCCGCCTTGGCCAGCACCTCATCATCATCAAGGATAGGATGGCTGATCCATTTTTTCTTCAGGGGGATCATGGCCTCAAAGAGTTCCAAAAGCCACGCCTTGTCCTGGGCCAGGGAATTGTCCACCAGAAAGAGGCGGTTATTGTCGATGCTTTTCAGCTCTTCCACCACCCGCGCAATGGGACGGGGGCGGAAGGTACGGCCGCCAAGATAGCTGGTGCAACAAGGAAAACAGTTGAACTTACAGCCGCGGGAGGCATGGGCCAGATCAACCATGGGCACGCCACGGTAGGCATAACGCTTGCGGTTGAGGATGTCGCGGCGGGCCGGCCCCACGGAATCAATGGGAGGATGGTCATGGAAGTAGTCATATTTGCTCTGGAGGTGGCCAGCCTGCCAATCGGCCAGGGTGCGGGCCAGGCGACCATCTTCAACCTCACCGAGAAAAATGGAATCCACTCCCTGGGCCACCTCGTCGGCGTGGAGCATGGTGGCAATGCCGCCGGCAATGACCTTGATCCCCTGCTGCCGATAGAGGGCTGCTATTTCCAGACCTCTGGGAATCTGGCAGGTGAGCATCATCGATATAAGCACCACATCGGTATGGTTTTTATGATCGAGGGAATCGACGTTTTCGTCAATAAAGGTGATGGTGAATTCCGGCGGAATGGCGGCAGCCGCACAGACCGGGCCATGGGGGGGCAGATGAAATTCCGTCTGTTCAGGAATCTTGGGCCAGCTGGGATAGATCAGAGTGAGATGGGTCATGGGCTCGTCAACAGGTGAAAGAATGCCGTAATGGCAGGTTTTTGCGGGGCTGGGGTCACGTCAAGCTCACCGTAAATAATAAGGGCATCAGGACCTAAATACTGGCGCCAGCGCTTGGCCTCGGTGTGGGCTGCCACCCGGGGCTCTTTGTCAAGGAGGGCAAAGACCGGGCCGGTGATGCCATAATGACAGGCCGCCTCGGCCGGGGCAATATTCGGCAAGGTATAGCCAAAAAGGGCCGGGCTGGCAAATTCAATGCCGTCGGCCAGACTGGCGGCATACTGCAGATCGGTGGTCAGAGAGCCGTAACGGCTGCCGATAATAAGGGCGCAGCTCAGATCTTTTTTTATCTTGCCGGTGGTGTCGAGGTGGCCCAAGCTGCGCAAGAGCCTGCCCACCTCAAGCACGGCCACCTGGCTCATCAGGTCCATGCGCAGCCAGCGTTCCGGCAGGCCGCCGATGACGGCTTTGTCCTCGTCGCTGAGCGGCAACGGGGCCGTAGACCACATAACGGGCATGGGGCTGCTAGTCGACAATGTCGGTAACCTTGCCCTGGGCATCAAAAAAGACATTCTGCTTGTCAAAGCGGTTCTTCCAGTATGTCCATTTGTCAGCCTTGGGAGAGGGAGTAAGGGCGGTGGGTGGGTAGCCCCAGCTTATTAACACCGCAGCCTTGGACATCCCTTTTTCTATCCTCCCCTGTTTGATAGCCGTCACTTCCGAAGAGGATAAACCACGGGTGAGTTCACTGAAATTCTTGCTGCCAAAAAGTCTTTTCTGCACATCTCCAATGGCGAGGCCCGGATCATATTTCGGGGCCAGATAGATCCAGTATGTTTTGTTGTCAGTTGTAGTAAACTCGATGGCCTGATGCCGCCCTTTGAGCAGGGTGAGACCGGAAACTTTAGAGCCGGCCGGAATGATGGCTCCCACCTTAAAATTGCTCGACCAGATTTTAGGTTGCTGATACCAGATGTTTGCAGTTGTGTAGTTCTCGTTGGCAGAAGGCTTGCCGGCCTCTACGGTCTGCAGGGTGCCTGTTGACAGAAAAAAGGTGATGATGAGAGTTAATACACTGGATACAGACTGTAGCTTCATGACAAACTCCTCCTTTTTTAAATAGATAATCTAATTACCATCGAACTTCAGCCAGTTTGGCAGTAGTCTCTTGGTAGCAAAAAATTATCGCACAAAGTTTACGGTTTACAGTTTACTGCTCCCGGTTTGTGGAAATGCCCTTTTAAATAAAGACAACATCCACGAGCTGCGAACCGTAAACCGTAAACAGCCAACTTGTTGTAAATATTCATAAAAAACTACTATACCTTCTTTACCCTGCAAACATGGCTGAAGTTGAGTGATGATCATAATTAATCGAGCCAGCAGCTGGGGTCGGCGGCCAGATGATCGCCGGTGACCTGAAAGGCGTTGCCACGGCAGCCATAGCAGGAGTCGCCATGCTCGCAACGGCCGCACTGACCCTTGATGGTCTGCCTGATATTGCGTAAGTCCTGGATGACCGAGCTGGTCCGCAGGATTTCCGCCAGGGGATGAGCGCGGATATTACCGGTGCTGATGGACACCCCGGGGCAGGGCTGAATATCGCCGGTGGCTGTGACCGTGCAGGAGTATTCGTGGCGGGCGCAATGGCTGCCGGCAAGAGGTGGCCGTGGGCTCCAGCTGTGGCCAAATTCCTTGAGGTCAATTTCAGCCAGCTGTTCAAAAAGTTTTTTAAGATCAGCCGGCGCAACTTCAAGATCGGTATGTTTGAGGGCGCGGCCCTGGCTGGTCAGCACCTCGAAATAGGGAATGATATTTTGTTGTCTGGCCCAGCGCCAGAGGTCGGGCAATTCCCCATAGTTTTGCTTACAGATGATGGTTTCAATGCCCAGGGTGTGGCGCTCATCAGGGTAGCCTGCGGTCCGCAGGGCCTGGAAAGCCCGGGCGATGGCCTGGAAGGTGCCGGACTTTGCGGCCAGGGCATCCTGAACAGCTTCCCGGCGGCTGTTCATCTTCATGGAGATGGCCACCTCGCGCTGGTAGAGGCTTTCTGCCATCAGTTGGTCAATGAGGGTGGCATTGGTGAAGAGATCAACCTCAAGGTGCAGGCTGCGAATGTAGTCGATTACCGTGAGCAGGTGGGGATAGAGCAGCGGCTCGCCACCGCCAATGATAATGATTTTTTTGGCACCAAGGGCAGCGGCCTGATCGATGACAGAGGTGATTTCACTTAAGGAAAGTTCGTCGGCAAGGGCAACCCCGGAAGAGGCATAACAGTAAGTGCAACGAAGGTTACAGGCCCGGGACAGCTCTAATTCCAGAGAGAGCAAGCCGCGCTTTGTCTTACATGTGGCAATTTCTTCGGGGCTGAATTCCAATCCCCAGTATTCTTTTGTGCAACCCATAATTGTATCGGTCTCAATGTAAGGAGAAGTTGAAAAATAAGCAGGTGTGACGAAGGTTCTTTGCTTAACTTCTTACCTCTCATCTTCTTATTTCTCAACTTCTCAAATCTTCTTGTCGCGTAAATCAAAAAACTTTTTGGGTTTATGGCCGCCGGACATGGTTTTTTGCACCAATTCCAGCGCTTGGATCTCCACGGTGAGACGAACTCGGAGCTGGGCCTGCAGCAGAGATTCCACCTCCTTAGCGTCCAAGGTCTGGCGTGTACCCACCACCACATGAATGTCATCAGAAAGATCATAGGCGGCCCGCACCTCAATATAGGCGGCCTCAATGGCTGAAATTTTCTGCAGGGTCTGGAAGATAATGTCCGGATAAATCGTGGTGCCCCGCACCTTCAAGCGTTGGGCGAGGCGGCCTTCAATGGGACCTATGCGCGGGGTCTGCCACCCGCAGGCGCAGGGTTCACGGTAGAGTCTGGTAATGTCGCCGGTACGAAAACGAACTAAAGGAAAACCCTCAACCCCCAGGGGCGTCACCACGAGCTCCCCGGGCTCACCATCCGCCACCAGATTACCCTGATCATCAATGATCTCCACCAGGCTCATCTCGGGATGGATATGGCCACCGCAGCCTTGTTTGCATTCACTGATTCCTGTCTCAAGTTCTGTGGCCCCGTATGACACATAAATAGGGGCATTCCAGGCCTGGGTTAGTTCTTCACCTAAGGCAGTGAGGGCGAAATCGGCGCGGCGTATGGGTTCACCAATGGTGATAAGGGATGTGATCCCCATGTCCGGGGGAGAGTAGCCATGTTCCTGGCCCCATCTTGCCATCTCCAGGAGAAAACTGGGAACGCCGATCAGCCCGGCTGGGCGTAGTTGTTTGATGAGTTGCCACTGACGGGCCGGTTGGCCTGGTCCACTGCGGATGGCGGTGGCCCCGAGCTCCACCATGCCGCTATAATAGGCGAGTCCGGCAATGAAACAGCGATCCAGGGTGACACAGACCAGGAAACGGTCCTTGGGGCGCACCCCGGCCCCCCAGAAGGCAATGGCCTCATTCAAGGCCAGCCTAGTCAGATCATTTTTGGTATAGGGCACCTGTACAGGCGAACCGGTTGTGCCTGAGGTCAGGCTGAGATCGACAATATCTTCATCGCAGGCAGCCTGAAAGAGATGGCTGGCGTTATTGAGATCCTGGCGACTCGTCAGGGGCAGAGCAGGGAGGTCGTGTAAGGAGGTGATGTCCTGGGGATGTAGTCCAAGGCGCGTAAACTTTTCGTTGTAGAAGGCGGAATGCATGGCCTGCCGGACATGGTTCTGGAGCAGGGCGTGCTGCATGTCGGCAAGGTCACTGTGCTTGCCGGAACGCCAGGCAAGGGCCGTATTAAGAGTGGATTTCTCCATGCTGTTGTTCTTTGAGTTCCTGGCCGATGATCTGGTGGCAGTCATGGCATAATTGTTTAATAGCCTTTCGCTTGTCGTGGCTTGGGTCAGGCCATAGAGCCGGCAGCAGCACAACCTTGACCCGGGCCGGGGACAAGAAACGGCAACCTGGGGCCAGTAATGTGTCGGTATTGATAAAGCAAACCGGAACCACCGGACAGTTGGCCTCAACAGCCAGGCGGAAGGCGCCGCGTTGAAAGTCTCCCAACCGGCCATTGCGCGAGCGGTGTCCTTCCGGCCAGATAATGAGTGAACAGCCGTCAGCCAGAAGCTTATGGGCCTGCCTGCTGATGTCCTCCCAGCCCCGGCGCGTATCAACATACTGGGCAGCTTTCATCATCCATTTAAAGACCGGGATCTGAAAAGGCCAGGAGGTGAACATGCCATACTCGCTATCCACCACGCCAAAACAATAGGGGTCCACTGAGGAGAGATGGTTCGCCACGTAGATAACTGGAGAGGGCAGGATACCGGCCCGGTTATCAAGTTTCACCGGGGCCATAAAGGGGATGAGGCGGCAGACCGCCCAGCCGTATTTAGTAATACCACGCCGGAAAAAGGATGCTATGGATTTTCCAGGCCACAGCAAGACGGTGAGGGAAAAGAGGGGGATGCCCACGACAAACAGCAGCGTGACCAGGGCAAAGAGGGGCCAAAAATAAAGATTGAGGAGTATTTTTTTTACAGGCAGCAACTTCTTAAGAACTCATAAAGACATAAAATGGAGGAGCTAGAGGAAGGGGATACGGACACACCCGCCATGATTTCGAACAGCCTGTTTCAGCTTAAAAAGGGGGCGGAGTTGGGGTCGGAACCTCTTGAGCTTGCATCGTTATCTGGGTAGTTATTTTGCACGAAGCCTTTGTGAAGCACTGTTCAAAGATAAATTAAAAAAGGGTTTATGGCAACCACTGTCTTTGCCCGATGATTGGTCCCCTCTCGGCGCATAGCTGGAGCCAAAAAGAAGGTGGAGGTTTTTTCTCCACCTTCTTTTTGGCAAGCAATCAAAAGGGGCGTATTCCTTTAAGGGCGCCGCCAATACCGCCCTTGGTCAACAGACTGCCGGCATCGCTGCTTAATCCGCCTAATGCTTTGCTTTGATCGCCAGCCAGGCCATTGATATCAACCAGGCCGCCGGCACTGGCTTTAAGTGATGCGAGCTGATCAGCGCTTTGCTTTGCCAGCATGGTTTTGAGCTCATTTTGGTACTGTGAAATCTGTGACTGCAGACCAGCGGTCAATGCTTTGGAGAGCTGGGTGTCAATATCGGTGTTTACTGCGACCTGGGGTGCATGAAGCGACCCGGCAACGGTCACATTCGCCTTGAAGGCATTGATTGAACGCAGTACTTCGCCGAGCAGTTTCGCTGTTTTATCGTTGCCATTCATGGCCATGGTTACATCGCTTAAGGCGAACGTGCTGCTGCCGCTCATGGTGGCCATGTCGGCAAGGGCAATGTTACCCTTAAAGGCCATGCGACTTTTGGCGATTTGAATCTGATCCAAGTCCAGCCTGCCGAGGCGAACGCCTTTGGACTCAAAGGTCAAGCGATCGATGACTGTGTTGCCAAGACGGTTATCTTCCCCGCTGATCACCAGTTTGCTGATCTGCGGGCCGTCACTTGCGGCCGAAAGAGTTACCGGGCGGCCGAGGGCTTGTTGATTGTCTGAAATGTCGTTTATCGAGGCACTGAAAGACTGCTTATTCAGGGTGCCGTCGATTGCAGTTTTGGCGATCCAGAGATTGGGACTTGGCCCGGTCAGTGGATACTTCATCCAGCGCCCTTGCCCTCGCGGCGGGACAGGAGGTTTCGGTTCACTGGCAAGATGGGGCGCAACCATGGCATAGAGCCGTGTGCCCCTGGCAAGATAGGTTTTTATTCTGTCACTCAAGAGCAGACCAACGATATTCAGCGCCCCATTGCTGTCCAGGCTATAGGTCGATTTGAGGTGGTTGTAATCTTCTGCGGAAGCCTGGTTCACAGTTTTGTAAAGCTGTTCCAGACGATTGCGGTCGGCATTGAAGGCCTCTTGCAGGGACTTGATGCTCTTTTGCTGGGCCTTGACCTTGTTGGTAAAGGAAGTGATATCATCTTTCAGTTTCAGAAGTTGCTGCGGATCTTTAGAAGTACTTGTTTTCTGCAGGGTCTCAAAATCTTTTTGCAGATCGGCCAGGGCATCGGCTGACAAATCATTTTTTGCCACCTTGTCCCATTTGGCAATGATCTCGCCAATCTCTTTCTGTGCTTGGTTATAGGCCTTGATTGATTTCAAATCGGCTTTGGCTATAACTGAGGCCGGAGTGGGGAGCTCAAAGGCCGGCAAGGTCAAGCCACTGCCCTCTTTGGCGGTTTTTTGTTTTTTTGATGGGGTTGCCGGTTCTTTTTTTAAAGTGGCTGGCGTGTCGAACCCCATGCCCTTGATGGCAATATTCTCAATATGGGTACGGTTCATCAATAAAGCACTCAGGGCAATGTCAAAGCCGGCATGTTCCACAGAGAGAGCGTCGATGCCCTCCTTGTCACCGGCAACCTCAAGGCGATCGATGGCCATGGAGCCTTGCGCCAGGCTGATATCAACATTGCCGACCCGCACGTCACGCTGCAATACGCGGCTCCCGCCTTTTTCCAACGCCCATTTTACGGCTGGATCGACAAAGACAAGGGCGATGATGG
>JAHJKA010000001.1 GCA_018822545.1 Pseudomonadota bacterium | reverse complement strand
CTTCGTCGGCCCTTGCAGGCTCCCCCCGTTGCAGAGAGCGACAACCTAATTTAACACCCCACCATTGTCAAAGGTTTTTTTGATGGGCTTGACTGCTTTATTGCTATCTTGCTTGAGATACATGTTTTTTGGGCTATTCTTTTTATTTCACACCTTTCCTTTCCCGCCATTGCACTTTGCCCCTCCCTTTAAGCATACACCTTTTATTAATGATACAGTAACCTGGCCTCATACTCGTTAAACCAGAGCGCGACTGCGCTCCACAATCCCACACCACCCTCCTCTCACCCTTCATTTTCCGAATATTATGCAAACCTACCACTCCATTTACACCTCGCATTTTTTTATATATTACCTTTTCAAGGTAACCTCCTGTTTCTTGATGCATATCTGCATGCCAGCATATCTCCCCCCCCTTATATTCCTATTGACGTAGGAAGATTTACCAGTTTAAATAATGTGGTTTTGCCCGACCAATTCTGTCTCTTTTACACGGAGCCGTTGCAAAAGCCCTTAAGGCTTTACCAACAAGGATTTACCACAAGTTGCTTGAGGTCAAGTCAACAACACTGTGACCAACAATGCCCCCTTGACTGAATTGTCCGACATTTCACATCTTATCAAATACAACAGCTATCACCCACAAACTGACACAACGGACATATATATATGAAAGCATTAATCGCCCTTGAAGACGGGGCAATTTTCGAAGGTGAATCTTTTACTGGCTCCGGCGAAACAAGCGGAGAGATTGTTTTCAATACAGGCATGAGTGGCTACCAGGAGGTCCTCACCGACCCTTCATATAAGGGCCAGATTGTCACCATGACCTATCCGCTGATCGGCAACTACGGGGTGAATGAGGAGGACAACGAATCCGCCGCCATCCAGCCTGAAGCCTTTATTATTAAAGAATATAACGCTATCCCCAGCAACTATCGGTCCACCGGCACCCTTGCTGACTTTCTCAAACAACAGAATATCCTTGGCATTCAAAACGTCGACACCCGGGCCCTGACTCGACACATCAGAACGGCCGGAGCCCTGCGCGGTGTCATCTCCACCGAGGATCTGGACCCTGCTTCCCTGGTTGCCAAGGCCAAGAATTCACCCAGCCTCGTAGGTCGCGACCTGGTCAAAGAAGTTACCTGTAAGAAACCCTACGGCTGGACGAACAAGGGGCCAGCGCCTGGCAGTAATTTCTCCACCACCGGTCCGGGAAAACACAAGATTGTCGCCTTTGATTTTGGCCTGAAATACAACCAGCTCCGCCTTCTTGCCGAGCGTGACTGCGCGGTCCAGGTGGTGCCCGCCACCACATCAGCCCAAGACGTCCTGGCCATGAACCCTGACGGCATCTTCCTCTCTAACGGTCCTGGTGATCCTGCCGCTGTTGAGGGGGTGATTGACACGGTGCGTGAGCTCCTCAGCAAAAAACCTGTCTTTGGCATCTGCCTTGGCCACCAGATCCTCGGCTTGGCCTATGGTGGCAGCACCTACAAACTTAAGTTCGGTCATCGCGGCTCAAACCAGCCCGTCAAGGATCTCATTACCGGCAAGGTCGAGGTGACCTCCCAGAACCACGGCTTCTGCGTAGATCTGGACAGTCTCAACAAAGACGAAATCATCCTTACCCACATCAACTTAAACGACGGCAGCCTGGAAGGGATGGCCCATAAGAAATACAAATCCTTCAGCGTTCAGTACCACCCTGAAAACGCGCCAGGCCCCCACGACTCCATTTACCTCTTTGACCGTTTTATCGATTCCTTAGAGGCGTAAGAGTCCATCCTTAAAACCAAAAGCAGCAGCCCTGATATTGAACATCAAATCTTAGCCAGATATATAAAATGCCTAAACGTACCGACATCCACAAAATCCTGATCATTGGCTCCGGACCTATCATCATCTCCCAGGGCTGCGAGTTCGACTACTCCGGCACTCAGGCCGTCAAGGCCCTTAAGGAAGAGGGTTATGAAGTTATCTTGATCAACTCCAACCCTGCCACCATCATGACTGATCCTGGCATTGCTGATCGTACCTATATCGAGCCGATCACCCCGGAATTTGTCGCCAAGATCATCAGAAAAGAACGCCCTGACGCCCTGCTGCCCACCCTGGGTGGCCAGACCGGTCTTAATACCGCCATCAAGCTGGCGGAAATGGGCATTCTTGAAGAGTATGGTGTCGAAATGCTGGCCGCTAAAGTCGATGTCATCAAAAAGGCTGAGGGTCGTGAATCCTTTCGCGATGCCATGCGCAAGATCGGCCTCAATGTTCCACTGAGTACCATTGTCCACACCATTGAGCAGGCCAAGGACGCCAGTGAGGAAATCGGCTTTCCTATTATTATCAGACCGAGCTTCACCCTGGGCGGCACCGGCGGCGGTGTGGCCTATAACCGCCAGGAACTCGTCGAGCTCTGTACCGTCGGCCTTGATCTCTCCCTGAACAACGAGGTCATGCTGGAACGGAGCCTGCTCGGCTGGAAAGAGTATGAGCTTGAGGTCATGCGTGATAAGGCGGACAACGTCGTTATCATCTGCTCCATTGAGAACATGGATGCCATGGGGGTCCATACCGGCGACTCCATTACCGTGGCCCCGGCTCAGACCTTATCGGATCGCGAATACCAGACTATGCGTGATGCCGCCATCGCCATCATGCGTGAGATGGGTGTGGAAACTGGTGGCTCCAATGTCCAGTTTGCCGTCAATCCTGTGGATGGGGAGTTAATGGTCATTGAGATGAACCCCAGGGTTTCCAGAAGTTCAGCCCTGGCCTCCAAGGCCACAGGTTTTCCCATTGCCAAGATTGCTGCCAAGCTGGCGGTGGGCTATACCCTTGATGAGATTCCCAACGATATCACCAAGAAAACCTACGCCGCCTTTGAACCATCCATTGACTATTGTGTGGTAAAAATCCCCCGCTGGACCTTTGAAAAATTCCCGGAAACCAAGGATTTTCTCACCACCGCCATGAAGTCCGTGGGCGAAACCATGGCCATTGGCCGTACCTTTAAAGAGGCCTTTCAGAAGGCATTGCGCTCTCTGGAAATAGGTATCAGCGGTTTTGGCTCCCACAAGAAATTTGAACTGGAAGGACGTGACCAGCGTGATCTTGACCTTAACCTGAAGATACCCCATTCCGAGCGCGTCTTCTGTATCCATCAGGCCTTGACCAGAGGCATGTCCATTGAGAAAATCTATGAGCTCACTGCCATTGACCCCTGGTATCTCCACAACCTCAAACAAATCGTTGAGCTTGAAAGAGAGATTAAACAAAAAGGTTTTGTTGGACTGACCGGCGGTTTTCTGCGCAAGACCAAACAATTTGGTTTTTCCGACCAGCAGCTGGCGTATCTCACCGGCACCTCGGAGCAGGATATCTGGCAGTTGCGTGACAAAGAATCCGTCAAACCCGTTTTCAAGCTGGTGGACACCTGTGCCGCCGAGTTCGAATCCTACACCCCCTATTATTACTCAACCTACGAGGTTGAGGATGAGGCAACGCGCTCCGACAAACGCAAGATTCTCATCCTGGGCGGCGGACCAAATCGTATCGGTCAGGGTATTGAGTTTGACTACTGCTGTGTCCATGCCTCTTTTGCCCTCAAAGAAATGGGCATCGAATCCATCATGGTCAACTCCAACCCGGAAACGGTCTCCACCGATTACGACACCTCGGACAAACTCTATTTTGAGCCCCTGACCCGTGAAGATGTCCTCCATATTATAGAAAAGGAACAGCCGGAAGGTGTCATTGTCCAGTTTGGCGGCCAGACCCCCCTGAACCTCGCTGTCCCCCTGGCCAAGATGGGTGTCCACATCCTTGGCACCTCTCCTGATGCCATCGACAGGGCCGAAGACAGAGAGCGCTTCCAGCAGTTTCTTCAGAAGCTCGGCCTTACGCAACCAGCCAACGCCACGGCCCGTACCTTTGAGCAGGCCTTACAAATTGCCAAAGATATCGGCTATCCGGTTGTGGTACGCCCATCCTACGTCTTGGGCGGCCGGGCCATGCGCATCGTTTATAATGAAAATGACCTCAAGAGATATATGATTGAGGCGGTACAGGCTTCGGCCGACCATCCCATCCTCATTGACAAGTTCTTGAAAGACGCCATCGAGATTGATGTGGACGCCATCTCTGATGGTGAGACCACAGTGATTGGCGGCATTATGCAGCACATCGAAGAGGCAGGTATCCATTCCGGCGATTCAGCCTGCGTTCTGCCGGCCCACAGTCTCAGCACCATGATGCTCACGGAGATCAAAGAAGCCACCCGTGCCATGGCTGCCGAGCTTGGCGTTATTGGCCTGATGAATGTCCAGTACGCCGTCAAGGATGAGACCCTCTATATTCTCGAGGTGAATCCCAGGGCCTCCCGGACCGTGCCCTTTGTCTCCAAGGCCACCGGCGTTGAACTGGCCAAACTGGCCACCAAGGTAATGGCCGGTGCCAAGCTCAAAGATTTGGGATTTACCACTGAGGTTTCCATTAGCCATTATGCCGTCAAAGAGGCGGTGTTCCCCTTTGACCGATTTGAAAATGTCGACACCCTGCTGGGTCCTGAGATGAAATCAACCGGCGAGGTCATGGGCCTTGATGAATCCCTGGGTCTGGCCTTTGCCAAGTCGCAGCTTGCTGCTGGCCAACCCATCCCGGAAAAAGGCACTGTCCTCATATCAGTGCGCGACAATGACAAGGTTGCCATTCTACCCGTTGCCAAAGAGCTTGCCGAACTTGGCTTTACAATTATCGGAACAAAAGGTACGGCAAAGTTTCTTAATGATTACGGCGTGACATGCGAAAGAGTCTACAAAATCTCTGAAGGACGTCCTCATATTTTAGATAAAATTCATGACCATGGTATCCAGTGGATCATCAACACCTCCCTGGGCACCAGAACCACCGAAGACTCCTTTAGTATACGCAGGGCTGCCCTTAGCCATCACCTGCCCTATACCACGACCACTGCTGGCGCTGTATCTATGGCCAAGGCCATTGCCACCCTCAGACAGCAGGATCTCGAAGTCAAAGCGGTTCAAGATTATTTCTCCTCATAGCCCAAGTGAAATCAGTTCTCACCTCTTCCCTTGGACTTCTCGGAAATAAATTGCAATCTCCCAGCAGGATGGTTACTTTCGTGATTCACTAAATGATTACATCTATTTCTGGCAACACACCTCTAAGGAGCCTTCGTTGAATAATTTTTATAAAAACATCTCCATGTGGCTGATCATCGGCCTGGCCATGGTTTTCCTTTTCCAGATGTTCAATACCCCCCAGCAAGGTCAAGACATATTAAGCTACTCAGACTTTCTGGACCGAGTAGAATCTGGCGCTATCACCCAGATTACCGTGCAGGGTGACGAGATTACCGGCACCACAGCGAACAAGAACTTCAAGACGATAGCTCCGCTCTTTGATGAAGAACTGTGGTCCATCCTCCGCAAATCCGGGGTGGAAGTTACGGTTAAACAGCTTGATAAACAACCCTGGTATGTCACCATACTTGCCAGCTGGTTCCCCATGCTGTTGCTTATCGGTGTCTGGATTTTCTTTATGCGCCAGATGCAGATGGGTGGCGGCAAGGCCATGAGTTTTGGCAAAAGCCGCCACCGACTTCAGGAGGGCGAAGATACCCATGTCACCTTTAAGGATGTCGCAGGTATCGAGGAGGCCAAGGAAGAGCTTGCTGAGATTATTGATTTTCTCCGCGAGCCACAGAAATTCACCAAACTGGGAGCCCGTATTCCCACAGGCGTACTCCTTGCGGGCCCTCCAGGCACCGGAAAGACCTTGCTTGCCCGTGCCATTGCCGGTGAGGCCCAGGTTCCTTTCTTTTCCATCTCCGGTTCCGATTTTGTTGAGATGTTTGTCGGGGTTGGTGCCTCCCGTGTTCGTGATCTTTTCAGTCAGGGTAAAAAGAGCGCCCCCTGCATCATCTTTATCGATGAAATCGACGCAGTGGGCCGTCATCGCGGTGCCGGTTTAGGCGGTGGCCATGACGAAAGAGAACAAACCTTGAACCAGCTCCTCGTTGAAATGGATGGCTTTGAGACAAATGAAGGGGTGATCATCGTTGCCGCCACGAATAGGCCTGATGTCCTTGACCCCGCCCTCCTGCGTCCCGGACGTTTTGACCGTCAGGTTATGGTCCCCATCCCTGATGTAGGAGGCAGAGAACAAATTCTCCAGGTACATGCCAAAAAACTGCCGTTGGCTGCCGATGTCGACTGGGCGCTTATTGCCCGCGGAACCCCAGGTTTCTCAGGGGCAGACCTTGAAAACTTGGTAAACGAAGCTGCTCTGCTTGCTGCCCGAACCAATGAAACCCAGGTCACCATGGCTGACCTGGAAAATGCCAAGGATAAAGTAATGATGGGTGCGGAACGCAAAAGCATGATCATTACCGTGAAGGAAAAAGAAATCACAGCCTATCATGAGGCGGGCCATGCACTTATCGCCAGACTTCTGCCCGGCACAGATCCCGTCCATAAAGTAACTATTATCCCTAGGGGGCGCGCACTGGGCCTTACCATGCAGCTTCCGATCGTTGAAAAATACAGCCACTCAAAGTCCTTCCTGATCAATAACATATGCATTCTCCTGGGCGGACGGGTTGCTGAAGAACTTGTTTTCAACGAAACAACAACAGGTTCTGGAAACGACATTGAACGTGCTACTACCCTTGCCAGGAAAATGGTGTGCGAGTGGGGCATGAGTAAAGGAATGGGTCCTCTCTCCTTTGGCAAGAAAGAAGAACAGATTTTTCTTGGCCGTGAGATTTCCCAGCATCGTGATTACAGCGAAGCTACTGCTATTCAAATTGATGCTGAAGTCAAGAAGATGATTCTTGAGGCCAACGACAAGGTCTTCGCTCTGCTCAAGGACCATATGCCTGCCCTGAAAGAAATGGCTGACTTTCTTCTGGAAAAAGAAACCATTAACTCAGAGGACCTCAGGGTCATTCTGGAAAAACATGGTATTGCTTTGGATAATCCGGCACCCTTGCCCCGAACCCAAAAAGCAAGCTCAGCTGAAAGCTCGGCTGCACCTTCCGAGTCAGCAGGTCAAGACAAGACTGACACTACCAATGCCCCTTCGGCAGAGGAGCCGGTCGAGGAAAAAGAGTAAGTGCCGGCGTGATCATCACCACCCCACACCACACCTTAGATCTCAGGGCCAGGGTCCATATCATGGGCATTCTCAATGTCACCCCTGATTCTTTTTCAGATGGCGGCATTCTCGACACCGACAACAAACTGCTCACCCAGGCCTCCATCATGGTGGAGGCCGGGGTAGACATTTTCGACATCGGTGGCGAATCCACCAGACCTGGCGCCGCTGCTGTTTCTCTGCAGGAAGAGGTAGCGCGGGTCATTCCCGCCATCGAGAAAATTCGCCGCCGCTTCTCCACTCCCATCTCGGTTGACACCAATAAGGCCGAGGTTGCCCGACTTGCCCTTGACGCTGGCGCTGATATAATTAACGATATAAGCGCCTTACGTTTTGACACGGCCATGTTACCTTTGGCCGTGGAAAAAAATGTGCCAGTCATTATCATGCATATGCAGGGCTCACCGGGCACCATGCAGAAAAATCCCCATTACAATAATGTGGTGGAGGATATCAAGGCCGATCTTAACCAATGGTTGGACAACGCCGAGACCAAAGGCCTGAGCCGTAAAAAAATCATCATTGATCCCGGAATCGGTTTTGGCAAAACCCTGGACCATAATCTTTCTATTTTAAAACATATTTCCGCTTTTGCTGAACTCGGTTGCCCTGTGCTTATCGGTCATTCCCGCAAGCGTTTTATCGGCATCCTTTTAGGGGAAGAAGACCCGAGCAAGCGCGACGTGGGTACGGCTGCCATTTCAGCCCTTTGCGCCCGTTCAGGCGCTGCCATTCTCCGCGTACACGATGTAATTAAAACCATCCAGGCAGTAAAACTTGCCCAAGCCATAGATTCCGCTGTATAATTTCGCTATTGCTGTTTGCGTATTTTCGCTCGATCTCAGCCAGGTGCATGTCTTTGTTGCCTGAAAGCTTTTTTAGTATTCTACAGACGGGTCACCTGCCATCTCCTTGAAAGAAAAGATAAAACGCTACCAACTTTACAACCGCAGCAGAAAGGTGCGGGCCATTAATTTTAATGCCCAGTCCTCGACGCTGTTTTTCAAGGTCATCCCCTTTCTCCTCCACTGTAATTACCCAGACCTGCCCGGGTTTATTGATGATCCGGACTGTAAATATGGGATTTACCGCTTTCTGCCAGACAAGTTTCTCGACTCGAACCTCTTCCGTCGTTATTTCCCGGGCTCCACAGCGCTCAGCGTTAAAACCCCTTCGCCCTACGCCCGAAATCCCTACATCCACTCGTTAAAAACCATTGGCAGTATCGGCACAGTTGCCCAGGCCGCCAAATCGGACTGCGACTACTGGGTTTCGATACGCCATGAAGAGTTGGGGGAAAAGGGACTGGAACTCCTTGATGAAAAATGCCGCCTCATCTCGGAATGGGTGAAAAAGTATGACCTTGAGGTCTACTTCTTCTTGATGGATATTGACCAGACAAGGGAAAACAAATTTGAATCAAGTGCCGAAGAAGAGTCGGCCGGTTCAGCCCTCAAGCTTCTATTAAAAGATGAGCTCTTCCGCACCCACATTCTGGTGGCTGGCAAGATGCTTCTCTGGTGGCTCATCCCTCCGGGACTGAGCCATGATGAGTATCGACGCTACGTGCAAAGACTCGTAGAGCACGGTCTCACCATGGATAATTATATCGACCTTGGTTACCTGTCCGGCATCCCCAGGGCTGAAATTTTTGGTGCCTGCCTCTGGCAGCTTAACAAGGCCCTGGACAGCCCCTTTAAATCAGTGATCAAATTCGCCTATCTTGAGCTGCTGCTCAACAAGGCAGATGACCTACCGCTCTTTTCCTCGAAAATATTACGGATGGTCACCTTTCCAGAGCTGTTACCTGAAGGAGAAACTCGTCTTGAGATCACAGCCATCGACCCCTATCTTCTCCTGGCCCGTGACATTGTTGCCTTCTACCAGCAGTCTGCCGTTGTCCAGAAAGATGACAATCTCATCAGGGAATGCCTGTTCCTGAAAACCCTAGAGGGTATGAAGTCCCAGCAGAAGACTGCCCACCTGAAAAAAACCATGGCCCTCATGAAAAGCTGGAATCTTCTTCCTGAGCATATGGCAAAATTTCTCCATATCAGTAACTGGCGCTACAACGACCTGCTGGCCTCCGGGGTGGATGTCCATAACTACCTGCTTTCCACATACAAGAGGCTGCGCCTGCTTTTTGCAACCGTTGAAAAAGAAGGGCTGGAGCACACCATCACCCAGCGCGACATCTCAATTCTTGGCCGAAAACTCTTCACCTTTTACGAAAACAAAGAACATAAAATCGAATATATCCGCAGCCTGTCCCGGGACATCATGTGCCAAAAGGCCATCACGTTCCATATCACCAAGTATGAAGGGACGATGTACTTCTATGCCTTCCAAGGCGAACAGACCAGTGATTCCATAAGGGTAAATTTAGAACTACAGATCCGAAGAGATTCAAATATCATCACCCTTATCACCTGGCTGGTGGTGAACGGTATCCTCCAAAAATCAACGGAAATCCATCTTGCCAAAAATCTCCTCCATATCACTCTTTCAGAGATTCTGGCCGTGGCAGACAAGATCATCGTCAATTTTCCGCTGATCAATTTCTCAAAAATAGCGGCAAAAGAGCTCCTCAAAAAAGAACGGATTATCAAGGCGTTAGCCGTGGTAAACTTTCACAAGTTGCCGGTCCGGGCAGAAAAGGAACTGCACTCTTCCGTGATTACCGTGAACAATTATGGTGAACATTTTATCCACCACTTTACCACTTCGATTCAACTCAAAAATGAATTCAGGCAGTTGCTAACCAGGCATTATGTCAGTCGCTGGAACGACAATCTGGAGGTATTTATCCCTCCCCAACCAGAGCAATACTATATTGAAGAGATGCTCAAAAAATAATACCCATCATGAAAACCGTAACCCTCTATCATTCCATCCTTTGACCCAGGTGTCATATGGCAGGCCGGGCGCTTGCCGAACTTCAGCCACAATTCCCTGATCTTGACTTTATCAAGGTGGATGCGACCCTGCACCCACAGCAAACCTGGCGGGCCGGAGTCAGAATGATTCCCTGTCTCAGGGCCGACGACACATACTTGAGCGGCATCATGCTCAGCAAGGCAAAAATACGTTCCTTCCTTGAGCACCTGTAATCGGCAAGCCTATTCCCTCGCACATGAGTTTCCCAACCAACCAGCTGCTGATCCGCTCCTCCCCGGCGTACACCTCACCAAACATCGTGGTACCGTGGACTGACATGCGGCGAGACATATGAAGAAGAAATCCTGTCTGTGGCGAAGCGCCGCCTTCCAGCTTTTTTTCAAATGAATTCTTTGAGACAAGTGCATCCGTTCGCCATAACGTCTTATACGCCGTGCCACCACCCCTTAGCGTTAGGCCACTGTCCATAACGTCCTGGTCTCATGGGCAGGGTAGTGTTCAACACGTAAGGGGTGTAACGACAGGAGCGCCTCTTGTCATTCCCCTGAGATATGATTATCATCAATGCTCGGATTTTTACTTAGCCAGAGGTCTCAAGTATGGACATCATAAATGGGTTGCCGCTCATCAATAAAGGCGAGTGCGACGATGAACGATCTACCACCTGTGGTTTTCGCGCCCAACTTCCTGGAATTGTTGATGACCTGGTAGGCAGCTGCTTTTCCAGCGATTGCTTTGAGCATATCAACGCCGACCCTCTGCCTTCGCGGGAAAAAGCCATTGATCTTGTCGAACGCTGCCAGGACATTCTTTTCCCCGGTTATTTCCGCCATCATGATATCGATAAGATCAATCTTGAATACCGGATGGGGCTTGAGGTTTCAGCCCTTTACGATCGGCTGGCTGTGGAGATAACCTATGCCATCCGCCATGAATGCATCCGTCATAACCAGACCTGTCAACACTGTGACCAACAGGGCAAACAAAAGGCCTTTGCCTTTATCCAGTCCCTCGGCAATATTCGCAAAACACTTGCCACCGATGTCAAAGCAGCCTATGAAGGCGATCCTGCGGTAAGCAGTTATGACGAGATCATCTTCTGTTACCCTGGGATTATGGCGATTATGTCCTACCGTATCGCCCACCGGCTCTACGAACTAGAAGTTCCCATCCTGCCGCGTATCATGACGGAATACGCCCACTCCGTGACCGGTATTGACATCCATCCGGGTGCCGAAATAGGCAACTCCTTTTTTATTGACCATGGCACCGGTGTCGTTATCGGCCAGACCTGTCATATCGGCAACCAGGTGAAAATCTACCAGGGTGTCACCCTGGGCGCCCTGTCTTTTAAGCGGGATGACTCCGGCAACCTTGACCGCAAGAGCAAACGGCATCCCACTCTGGAAGATAACGTCACGGTCTATGCCGGCACCACTATTCTCGGTGGCGACACGGTCATCGGTGCACACTCCGTGGTCGGCGGTAATGTCTGGTTGACCAAGTCGGTACCTGCGGGCTCCAAGGTCCTTCTCAACCCACCGGAGCTCATCATTAAATAGGTAATGCCTTGTTGACTCTCCCATCACCAGAGCTTTTACCGTCTGCACCGAGACATTTTCGGGGAATTTGAAAACACAAGTTACTCTTCCCCATGCCTGCCCATGGATAAAATAGTAAAAATAACGCGAAAAAGTGACGAAAAAGTAGCGCAATTTATCAAACTAGGTTAATTTTCCGTGGTTTAGCACCACCAAACTGGCTCCCGCCGGTTTTTTTATGCCAAAAATTTACAAATGCTCTCCTTAGGGGCACTTGTGGAAGGGTTTTTCAATATATTATCAACTCATTATCAAACACAACAAAAGGAGTGGTTATGTCCAGGAAAATGGTAACCATCGATGGTAATCAGGCGTGCACCCATGTTGCCTATGCTACCAGCGAAGTCATCACGATTTACCCCATCACCCCATCAACATCAATGGCCGCTGAATCTGACGCTAAAGCCACAGCTATGCAAGAAAACATCTGGGGTTCCATCCCCGTTGTAACGCAAATGCAGTCAGAGGGTGGTGTTGCAGGTTCCCTGCACGGTTCTTTGGCCTCAGGTGCGCTGTGTACCACCTTTACCGCATCTCAGGGTCTCCTCCTTCTGCTCCCTAATATGTATAAGATTGCCGGTGAGCTTACCCCCACTGTCTTCCATATCACAGCACGCTCCATTGCCTGCCAGGGTCTATCCATCTTTGGTGACCATAGTGATATCAATGCCGCCCGCCAAACTGGTTGGGGCATGCTTTGCTCGCAAAACGTGCAGGAATGTCAGGACATGGCACTTATCGCCACGCAAGCCACCCTTGCTTCCCGCGTTCCTTTCATGCATTTCTTTGATGGTTTCCGAACCTCCCATGAAATTCAGAAAATTGAGCAGCTTACCAACGAAGACATGGAATCTTTCATTGATGAAGATCTCATTACCGCCCATCGCTCCCGCGCCTTGACCCCGGATCGGCCAACCATGCGGGGCACGGCGCAAAACCCTGATGTCTACTTCACCGGTCGTGAGACGGTTAACAAGTTTTACAATGCCACCCCGGGCATCGTTCAAGACACCATGGATAAATTTGCGGCCCTCACTGGTCGCAAATATAAACTCTTTGACTATTACGGTTCCCCTGATGCCACTGACGTGATCGTCATGATGGGTTCCGGTGCTGAGACTGTTGCCGCCACCATTGATTACCTTGCCGCCCAAGGTTCCAAGATTGGTCTGGTCATCGTTCGTCTCTTACGGCCCTTTGATGCCAAGGCCATGGTGAACACCCTGCCTTCCACGGTTAAACGTATCACCGTTCTTGATCGCACCAAAGAGCCTGGTGCTGCTGGCGAGCCTCTCTATCTTGATATCCGTTGCGCCGTTGGTGAAGCCGCTGAAGCGAATGCTGCTGCTTGTGCACCAATCATTCTTTCCGGTCGTTTCGGCCTCGGTTCCGCTGAATTTACTCCTGCCATGGTCAAGGCTGTATTCGACAACATGGCTGGCATGGCTCCCAAAAATCATTTCTGCGTTGGTCCCAACGACGATGTCACCTTCTCAAGCCTCAAATACGACGAGAACTTCAACATCGAAGGCAAGGATGTCTACCGCGCCATGTTCTACGGCCTAGGTTCCGACGGTACGGTGGGCGCCAACAAAAACACCATTAAGATCATCGGTACCGAGACTGATAACTCAGCTCAAGGTTATTTCGTCTACGATTCTAAGAAGTCTGGTTCCATTACCACTTCCCATCTGCGTTTTGGCAAGAACCCTGTTGTCGCCCCTTACCTTATCAAGAAGGCCAATTTCATTGCCTGCCACAACCCAACCTTCCTCGATCAGTATGACATGGTTGGGAACCTGGCTGAAGGCGGCACCTTCCTTCTCACCACCACCCATGATGCCAAAGAGATCTGGAAACACCTGCCCAATACCGTCCAGACAGGTCTGATCGCAAAGAAGGCCAAGTTCTATATCATTGATGCCATCGCCCTGGGCCAGGCCCTCGGTCTTGGTGCCCGCATCAACATGATCATGCAGACCGCCTTCTTCCTGATTTCCGGCATCCTCACCCAGAAAGAGGCCATTGACGCCATCAAGAACGCCATCAAGAAAACTTATGGCAAGAAGGGTGACAAGGTTGTCGAGATGAACTATGCCGCCGTTGACGGCGCCATCAAGAACATCGTTGAAGTGAAGCTTGGCAAGACCGTTAAGGGACACGCCATGCCAGACACCGTTCCTGCTGAGGCTCCTGCATTTGTCAAAGAAGTAACGGCTAAGATGATCCAAGGCAAGGGTGACACCATCAAGGTTTCGCAAATGCCTGCCGATGGTACATGGCCCACAGCTACCACCCAATACGAGAAACGCAACATCGCGGTCAACGTTCCTGAGTGGCTTTCTGAAAACTGTATCCAATGTGGTCGTTGTTCTTTTGTTTGTCCTCACGCTGCCATCCGCCTGAAAGTCGTTGATAAGCTCAAAGGCACCAAGCCCCCGAGCTTCAAGACCCTTGATGCCATCGGCAAAGAGTTCAAAGGTAAAACCTTTGCAATCCAGGTCTTCACTGAAGATTGTTGTGGTTGTAACCTCTGCGTCGACACCTGTCCGGCAAAGACCAAGGCCTTGGCGATGATTCCAAATACGGAAGAGCTGAAAAAGACCCAGCAGAAAAATGTTAAATTCTTCCTGAGCCAGCCTGAGATTGATCCCGCGACTATTAATGCCGGGACAGTCAAAGGAAGCCAGCTCCTGCGCCCCCTCTTTGAGTTCTCCGGTGCCTGTGCCGGTTGTGGTGAGACCCCGTACATCAAACTTGTTACCCAAATGTTCGGTGACCGCATGATGATCGCCAACGCTACGGGTTGTTCCTCCATTTATGGTGGTAACCTGCCCACCACACCTTATTGTAAGCGTGAAGATGGCCGTGGACCGGCCTGGGCCAACTCGCTGTTTGAAGATAATGCCGAGTTTGGTCTTGGTATGCGGGCTGCGATTAATAAGCTTTCTTCACAAGCTGTTGAGCTTATGGACAAAGCCGTTGCTGCAAAGCTTATTCCCAAGAAGATGGCTGACGATATTCTTGATGCCGAGCAAAAGACCCAAATGGACATCGAGGCTCAACGTGAGCGCGTTGGTAAATTAAAGTCCAAGCTTGCTAGTTGTAATGACAATATTATTGTCAAACGTCTCATGCCTGTTGTTGATTATCTGGTCAAGAAGTCGTGCTGGATCTTCGGTGGTGACGGTTGGGCCTATGATATCGGTTACGGTGGTCTTGATCATGTCCTGGCCTCTGGCGAGAATGTTAATGTTATGATTCTCGACACTGAGGTGTACTCAAACACCGGTGGTCAGATGTCTAAGTCCACGCCTCGTGCTGCTACGGCACAATTTGCAGCAGGCGGCAAGAAAATGCCTAAGAAAGATATCGGCATGATCTTCTCCACCTACGGCAATGTCTACGTTGCGAAAGTAAACATGGGTGCAAATCCTGCCCACGTTGCTAAATGCATTGCCGAAGCAGAAGCCTATGACGGTCCATCTTTGATTATTGCCTACGCGCATTGCATCAATCATGGCATCAACATGACGAAAGGTCTTCAGCAACAAAAAATGGCGGTTGAATGTGGTCACTGGCCGCTATACAGCTACAATCCTGAACTTGAAGCAGCAGGACAGAATCCTTTGAATATCGTTTCCAAGGAGCCTACCATCAAATTCGCTGATTATGCCTTAACAGAGAATCGTTACCGCATGCTGAAGATGATGAATCCTGAACATGCTGAAGAGCTCATGGCTATGGCCCAAGCGGATGTTGAGAAGTCTCTCAAATTCCTCCATGGTCGCGCAGCAGCCCTTGAGCCAGTGAAATAAGAAGCAATTAGTCCTAAAACCTAAGAAAAAGGGGCGATCTGGAAATTTCCAGATCGCCCCTTTTTTTTGTTGGTTACACACCAATTATCTTGCCGTAAAAAAAATATACCAGCCTAAAGAATAATGCCGCGCTCCTTAAGTTCTTTGATGACGATTTTCACACATTCATTAAGTGACTGCTCGTCCGTCTTCAGCACAATATCAGGAGAAGTCGGAGGCTCATAGGGAGAAGAGATACCCGTATAATTTTTAATCTCTCCCTTCCTCGCTTTTTTATAAAGACCCTTGACGTCCCTCTCTTCACAAACCTCAAGCGGACACTTGCAATAGACCTCTATTAGATTCTCCTCACCAATAATCTCTTTAACGCGCTGCCGATCGGCATGAAGGGGTGAAATAAATGCGGTAAGAGAAATGACCCCGGCGTCAAGAAAAAGATGGACCATATGGGCAATACGACGCAGGTTCTCGCTACGGTCATCAAGACTGAAACCAAGATCACCGCAGAGTCCGTGTCGGACATTGTCGCCGTCAAAGACATAGGTACGACACCCCATGAGATGTAAGCGTTCTTCCACGGCATGGGCAAGGGTGGATTTGCCGGAACCGGAAAGCCCGGTGAACCAGAGATTAACACTCATATGACCATTCTGAGTCTCACGGCGGGAACGAATAACAGCAGCACGGTGACGCACAACATTTGGAGAAATCGTCATAATTTTCACTCATTATTTATTTAAAAACTGAAATAGCAACTTAACCTCTTTGACTACGAGGTGCTTTCATCATCTTGAAAACGAATGATATCATCCTCTTCCAGGTAACTGCCTGACTGGATTTCTATGAGCTCAAGGTCTATGACCCCGGGATTCGCGAGACGATGCCATATTCCCAGGGGGATAAAAGTGGACTCATTTTCACTGACCATAAAGCCCTCGTCGCCACGTGTTATCTGTGCCGTCCCATGAACGACAACCCAATGCTCGGCACGATGGTGATGCATCTGTAAGGACAGACAAGCGCCGGCCTTGACACGAATAAGCTTCACCTGAAATCGCTCACCCATGGCAATGGTCTCATAGGAACCCCACGGTCGGTAAACACGCCGATGGAGATTTATCTCTTTACGTCCCTGTTTTTCAAGGGCAGCGACAATGAATCGGACATCCTGGACCTTCTCTTTATGGGCAACTAAAACGGCATCAGCTGTTTCAACTATAATATGATCAGCCAGACCTGCAGTGGCAACGAGCCGACTGGCTGCATGAATATAGCAATTTCTGCTATCATGGGCCACCACATCGCCCTTCAGCACATTGCCGTCCTGGTCCTGATTACCGACCTCCCAGAGTGTTTTCCACGAGCCGACATCATTCCACTGGCAAGACAGGGGAACCACAGCGCCCTTCCCGGTCTTCTCCATCAAAGCATAATCAATGGAGTCGGCTGGACATTTGGAGAAAGTCTGTCTATCCACCCTCATAAAATCAAGATCACGGCTAGCAGTGGCATAGGCGTCCAGGCAGATTGAGGAGATGAGTGGAGCATGGGTATGCATCTCATTCAAAAAAATTTCCGGTCTCATCAAATAGATGCCGGTATTCCATTGGTACTCACCGGAGGCAATAAAATTAGCAGCCGTGTCCTTATCGGGTTTTTCGACAAAGGCCTCAACTTCACATGTTCCAGCCATGACACCGGAAAGCATCTTACCTGTTTTAATGTAGCCGTAGGCAGTTTCAGGCCTTATCGGTTTGACTCCGAAGGCCACTAAATAGCCGGCCTGGGCCACCTGTCGTGCCGCCAATATTGCTTCATGGAAAACAGGAACATTGCCAATCAAATGATCCGCCGGCAGCACCAACAGCAAGGCGTCAGCAAAATGATTCTTAACATAGAGAGCTGCCAAGAGTGCGGCAGGGGCCGTATTTCTTCCAGTGGGCTCTAGCAGAATTGCTTCAGCGGATCTGTCGATCTCACGAAGCTGCTCAGCAACCAAAAAACGGTGCTCTTCATTACAGATGACAAGGGGGGAGGTGACCTGAGCTAAACCGTCAAGTCGCAAAATGGTTTGCTGTAAAAGCGTTTCTTTGCCGTTAAGAGGCAAAAGCTGTTTGGGATAACTTTGCCGAGAAAGGGGCCAGAGACGACTGCCAGAACCGCCACATAATATTATCGGGACAATCATTTTCACCCGTTCACCTCTTGTGGAGACGCACTCACGACCTACTGCTTATCAGAGGCTACATCGAGATAGGCAACCAACTCCTTCAGACCCTGGCTAAAGGAAACACCCTGTTCAAAGGAAAAGCGCTCGCGAAGGAGGCTGATATCAGCGAGGGAATGTTTCACATCCCCTTGACGTGGGGGCAGGTGCAGCACATCAATGGGCCGAGCAAGTAATACCCTGAGCGTATCAACCAATTCAAGAAGACTGGTTTGAGTCCCAGTCCCGACATTCACCGGGCCACTTGCCAAAGAGTGGCTGTTGAGGGCCTTAACAAGAATCGTCACCAGGTCCGTGACATAGATAAAATCTCTGGTCTGCTGGCCATCCCCAAAAATGGAAAGCTGCTGGCCAGCCAGGGAACGATCAACAAAGATACTGATCACTCCGGAGTATGGGGATGCCGGATCCTGCCTGGGACCAAAGACATTAAAAAAACGAAAGATGCCGGGCTCAAGACCATATTCACGGCCATAAAAATCAAGATAATACTCACTGGCTAATTTGTCTGAGGCGTAGGGAGTCAGAGGCTGCACCGACGCCTCTTCAGAAATGGGCAAGGGAGCGCCATTCCCATAAACAGCAGCAGACGAGGCAAAGAGAAAACGCCGAACCTTGTGGCGACGACTGGCCTCAAGGAGATTGAGGGTACCGATAAAATTAGAGGCATGGGTGCCAGCCGGGTCTTCCACAGAGGCCTGCACGGAGGCTACAGCCGCTAGATGGACAATGCCGGAGATTCCCTGGACCACCTGGTCGATAATCTGCCGATCAGCAACGTCGCCTTCGACAATTTCTAATCCAGGATGATTCTGAGGAAGATTGCCATATTTACCAGTGGAGAAATTATCGAGTATCCGAACCAGGAAACCTTCAGCAAGCAATCTTTCAACAAGATGCGAACCGATAAAGCCTGCCCCACCAGTAACAAGAATCTTTTCAACGCGTTCTGTCATTGTTTAGAAAACTTGCCCCCATCGGAATTGCACAGTCATAACAAAGAAAATTTACCACCTTCAAAAACGTGGAGAGGCAAGACCCTGAGCTTGCGACCATACGGAATCTAACTATTAAAAATGACCCGACAGAACTTCCTCTTACCTACCTTGAGCAGCACTTCACCTTGGGCCGGGACATTGCAATCGGGATCAGTAATTTTTTCACCATCCAGAGTTACGGCATTTTGAGCAATCATCCGCCGGCCGTCCCCTGTGCCACTCACCATGCCAGCTTCGACAAGAAGTTTTGGCAACCAGATTGTTTCATCAGGCCAAAGACACTGATACTCAGCGATATCCTCAGGAAGGTCGTGCTTTTTAAAGACGGTTTCAAAATGAGTCTCCGCCAAAAGTGCAGTCTCCTGGTCATAAAAACGGGCAGTTATCTCTCGGGCCAGCTGCATCTTGGCGGCCTTGGGGTGCACCGTACCATTCTCAACATCGGCCTTAAGCTTACCCAGCGCATCGCTGGGCAGATCACTGAGCAACTCATAATAACGCCACATCAATTCGTCTGAAATGGACAGAATCTTGCCATAGATGTCATTGGCAGTGTCTGTGATACCGATATAATTCCCCAAGGACTTACTCATCTTGTTAACGCCATCGAGCCCTTCCAAAAGCGGCAAAGTAATGACGACTTGGGGATCCTGTCCCCAGGTGCGCTGGAGATCGCGGCCCATGAGGACGTTAAAACGCTGATCGGTACCGCCAAGCTCCACATCCGCTTCAAGAGCAACCGAGTCATACCCCTGAATCAGGGGGTAGAGAAATTCATGGATGGAGATAGCCTGCTGGCTCTCAAAGCGTTTACGAAAATCGTCCCGCTCAAGCATTCTGGCCACTGTAAGCTGTGAAGCCAGGCGAATCATATCAAGGGAGGTAAGCTTGTTTAACCATTCACTATTAAAAACAATCTTTGTCTTATCAGGATCAAGGATCTTGAAAATCTGTTCCTTGTACGTCTCAGCATTTCTTGCCACATCTTCTTTAGTGAGGGGTGGCCTGGTCTTGCTCTTGCCGGTTGGGTCACCGATCATACCGGTAAAATCACCAATCAAAAAAAGAATATCATGGCCAAGATCTTGAAAATGCTTCAATTTCTGAATAAGTACAGTGTGGCCTAAATGCAGATCAGGTGCCGTTGGGTCAAAACCAGCCTTAATGCGCAGTGGTATGCCCGTTTTTTTCGACTTTTCAAGCTTGGCAACCAGATCATCTCTATTGATGATATCGACAGTCCCTCTTTCAATGAGGGCGATTTGTTCTTGTATTGTATAATTCATGAATTCAAGGAGGTAGAGAAGGTAAAGAAGTTATAGAAGCTAAAGAATAGGAGTGATACGCCCTTCGTTACCTTCCTCTACCTTCTTTATTTCTTTATTTCTTTATTTACTGCTGTTGTTACTTAGCATATTCCACGGAACGTGTTTCCCGAATAACCGTCACCCTGATCTGACCTGGATAGGTCAGATCGTTCTCAATCTTCTTGGCAATATCCTTACTAAGGATACTGGCTGCAGGATCGTTCACATCGTTACTATCAACAACAATCCTAATCTCACGGCCTGCCTGGATAGCATAGGATTTCTCTACCCCCTTAAAGGACATGGCAATCTTCTCAAGATCATCAAGGCGTTTGACATAGGACTCAAGCATTTCCTTACGGGCACCTGGTCTGGCGCCGGACAAGGCATCAGCTGACTGAACCAGCACATCCAAAATAGAATTAGGAGTCACATCCTCATGATGGGCGGCAATGGCATGGATAATTGCTTCTGGCTCGCCATATTTCTTGGCAAGACTTGCGCCGATACTGGCATGGGAACCTTCCACCTCATGATCAACAGCCTTGCCGATATCATGGAGAAGTCCAGCCCGTTTGGCCTGCTTGACATCAAGTCCCAATTCCGAAGCCATAATACCGCAGAGAAACGCAACCTCCAGAGAATGCTGAAGTACATTCTGGCCATAGCTTGTCCGATAGCGCAGACGGCCAAGAAGCATAATGATTTCGTGATGGACACCATGGGCGCCCACGTCAAAGGTAGCTTGCTCACCAGACTCACGCATGGTGTTTTCAAGCTCCTTTTCAACCTTGGCGACAACCTCTTCAATACGAGCCGGGTGGATACGGCCATCAACAATCAGCTGCTCTAGAGCTTGGCGGGCGACCTCCCGGCGGACAGGATTAAAACCAGACAGAATGACAGCCTCAGGTGTGTCGTCAATAATAATATCAATACCAGTGGCAGCCTCAATGGCCCGGATGTTTCTCCCCTCCCGGCCAATAATGCGTCCCTTCATCTCGTCATTGGGCAATGCAACAACCGAAACGGTTTTTTCTGCTACATAATCCCCAGCATAGCGAGAGATGGCCAGGGCCAAGATATTTTTCGCCTTCTTATCCGCCTCAATTTTCATTTCGTTTTCGATGCGGACAACGGCCTTGGCAGCTTCCATGCGAGCCTCACTCTCTATACTTTCAGTGAGTTTCGTGATGGCCTCTTCTCGGGAGATGCCAGATATTTTTTCAAGCTTAAAACGCTGTTCCTCAATGAGAGAATCAATCTCCTTGGTCCGTCCAGCCAGAAGCTCGTGGCTGGCAGTAAGGATTTTATCCTTACCGAGCAGATCCATCTCACGTTTATCGAGCAAATCGACCTTACGATTTACCTGATCAATCCTTTGGCTCAGCATCTCCTCTTCCTTAAGAAGAGTAACCTTCAGATTTTGAGCATCTCTTTCAGCGTCTTGCCTTGCCTTTAAGGTATCCGCCTTAATCTGCAGCTCAGCATCTTTTTTAATCTGGGTCGCTTCAGTCAGGGCATTTTCAAGGAGCTTCCGACGCTGGTTCTCAATATCATGCTGCTTACTCGCCTCCATCATTTTTCTCAAAAGGAAGCCGACAACAATACCAACAGTTAAAAACACAATACTATATATCAGAACCTGTGCAGTCACGGGGTTTCTCCAGGGGTAAGACCATAACATCACCAATGGCCCAAGGTTAAAAAAACCAATGGCAGCTTTGGCAGGTCAATTATATAAAAAAGAAGGAAGGTGAAAAAAAAGAGAAATACTGCCTAGAAGGGGCACATACAAAGAAGGATTGGTCAGCAAAGGACGTCTGTGTGGCTTAGAAAATACTTACGCCCCTTTGAATACACTGTTTAAACCAAAATACTTTCTTCATATATAATCTGGGTTCACCCAGGGATTTCTCACCAGTGCTCCTTTGTCATCTCACGATTCGAAAAAGCACTCTCGTTTAACACCTTGTTCTTTTGTAGCACACAGGCAGCTCATCTAAACGCTGCCAACTCTCACAAAAGAGTTTGTCACATCTCATATAAAAAACGCCTATTCCATCAAGAATAAGCAGATTAAAAAAAACACCAACCAAAACCCAGGAGGAACTTAAGAATCCCCCGCCTTGGCCGTCTCGGCAACTACATCGAACCTAACATAGTTAGGTGGGAGAAGCTCATAATACCCTCGAGTGATTTCGCAAAGAAGCGAACATTCTCTAATGTATCAGGGGAGTCGCCCTAGATGTATGAGTTGGCTCGAAAATGCTGCCTAAAACGAGCCAGGCAGGGGAAAAGGGTAAATGAGAAAACGTTTTCTCAAAGAACTCGATCAATACAACCTTGCATACGATCAACAGCTTCTTCAACGTGCAAACGATACTTCTCAAAATCTCTTTTCAGCCGTACATACTTGCCAGCCATATTAATGCTTGTAAGAATAGCAATTTTATTAACAGGCAAACTTGAGCGATGGCCTTCACCTTCAAGCTGTGATTTGACCAACCCTAAAATTTCCTGAACATCCTCCTCGGGAGCATCTGTATACAGAGGATACTCCTGCCCGAGAACTTCAAATTTGACTACCCTCTCCATACTATTCACACCTAAAACCAAAAAAAGCTACAAAATTCCTGCCAGTAGGCGTCAAACACCCATATTAAAAAGATGTTTTTGAGCATCCTGGGTAACAGGAGCATCTGGATGAGAATCTTCAACAGCAGATCCATCCTCGTGCTTGACAAGCTCCCACTCTTCAAGCTTTGTCAGAATTGAACTGACTCGATGATGTATCTCATCCTTATCATTATGCATCTCAAGAATTTTGCCATGAAGCCTGCCAAGTTCCTGTTTTTTTTCTTCCACTTCGGCAACAAGCAGTTCATTTTGCACTTTCAACTCAGCATATTGTGACAATAAACGACCTACAATATCTTCCAGTCGTGATAAACCTTCAAACTCCATGTAACGTCTCCCCAAAAAGCTCGCATCAGATGAATCACTTCAATTTCACCAACATAGCTCGATAGTGTAAAGAAAAACTTAAACTTATTTACATATAATCAACCCCAAAAACCAAAGTCAAGAACTGTTTATCCAAACAAAGCCTTTGGCAGCGAAGGTCACAGATGTTCTTCCCCAGCTGCAATGGTAATCTCATTCTCAGCAATGGATACCGTTCCAGGCAGTACGATACTGCCAGAGCCAATTTTGACACCGATCAGCACCGATCCTGAACCAACCATGACATCATCACCAATATAGCTGTTCTTGACATAGGTGTGGGATCCTATTTCACAGTGCCGGCCAATAATTACATTTTGATCAATGGTACAATTGGCCTGAATAACAGTATCCGGACCTATGGAAATGGCAGGGTTAATCGACAAGGTTGTAGGCCTCAGCAGTGAAACACCCGCATCCCAAAGGGTGACAAACAATTCCTGTTGCTTGATATCGTGGGCCCGCGCTAACTCCTGTCGAGAGTTAACCCCCAGAATCTCCTGAGGAGTGGCACAGACAAAACTAGCTACCCTGGCTCCTTGATCATTACCTTTTTTTACGATATCAGTAAGATACACCTCACCCTGGGCATTATTCGTATCCACGGTGGCCAAGGCCTTAAAAAGAAATTCGCACTGCACAAGATAAATACCGGCATTAATCTCCTGTATACGCCGCTGAACATCGGTAGCGTCTTTTTCTTCGACGATCTCTATGAGTTGACGAACTCCATTGCAAACCATTCGCCCATAGCCAAAGGGATTTTCAAGCTCGGTACTCATCACCGTAATCACATTATGCTGGGCCTGATGCTGGGCAATCATTCTCTGGAGAGTTTCAGAACAAATAAGAGGCGTATCGCCACAGAGAATAAGCACAGTATCGCTGTCAGAATCGACCATTTCAGCACATACCAATACAGCATGGCCAGTACCATTCTGCTTCTCCTGCACCACAAAGGACACATCATAGTTCTGCAATGCCCCCTGGACCATTTCATGTTGATGGCCAACAACGACAACGGTCTGGGCCAAAGATAATTTACTGACTGCATCAAGAACGTGGCAGACCATGGGCTTAAAAAATACAGGATGAAGCACCTTCGGAAGTGACGATTTCATCCTTGTCCCTTTACCGGCCGCAAGAATAAGACAAGATATTTTCATATATGTACCTTTAGTGATTAAGAAAACAAAAGGTACTATAACGAAGGAAGTGAATGAGGCCTATAGAAATTGTTTTTCCGTCCCAAGAAAGATATGTATCGCACAGAATTTCTGCGCCAGGAAAGAACGGGCCGTAAGTTTAAAAAGAAGAGGGTATTTTACCTGAAAATCTTTTCACGTAAAATACCCTCATTGGTCGTTCTTTTTTTCTTGAGCAGTTTCTGAAAATCAGTAGAACTACGATGCCTGTGGAGCAGTGGGAACATCATCACCATGGCATTCCATGCAATTAAACTGTCCGGTTATGCCATTCTCTGAAGATGACTTAAAAGTATTGGTCGGCTCATATTTACCATCATGCCAATCATTAAGAAGTTCAACAACACGGTAGGCTGTACTGGCAGCAACCCTTGCACAACGATCCTTACGCTCAGCACTCTTAAGGGATAGACCAGACTCCTTCATCCATTTCCCCACCGAAATATGACATAATGGCGATTGACTGATGGTCTTCACTATTTTTGCTGGCTCTATTCTTGCCTTTTTCGGCTCATAAACAGGCATATTGGCCTCAGAGTACCACTGCATTATGTCTGCTGATATATGATGACCATCCTGGGAGCCTGCGATACGCGGACCAATAATCAAATTAGCGACGATATTGGCACCGGCAGGTGATCCGCAAATAGTTCCCCAACCAACCTGACCACCTTCCAGAAAGGTAAAGGCATCACTTGGAAAGGAGGTGTAAGGTTCGCCGACCTTTTCCCGCAGCTGACCGAAAATACTATTTATAACTGCACCACCGCAGAACACACGGTACCACTCCTCGTAGCAGATTTCAGCTGTCTTTACGGGATCGAGCTTTACATAGGGCCAAGGCCACTTTTCCGTGCTGCCTCCCTTTGCCTGTGCAGGTCGAAGAACACCTCCAAAATGGGCAAGGGCCGCGCTGGTGGCTATAGCCCCGGCACCTATAAGCATTGATCTCCGTGACACATCTTTACAGTCCTTATCTTCCATTTTCATACTTCCCTAACCTCTCGATTTTAGGAGTGATAAAACAGCTACATTGCTCACTGCAGCCAGTGGTTACAAAAGGTACATGAAAAATGTGGTTCTCTCCCCAAGACCACGTTGCAATTGCGACATTTTGTCGCTGGCTATATCAAGGTAGCACCAAGTAGAGGTCGACAAAATATGGCAAATAGCCGCACTGTGGCAATATGTCGTCTAGAAAATATGATATAGAATGGGAAAAGTGAGACAAGCTACTGTAAAGCCATAGAAACTGAGGAAAGCAAAAAAAAAGGTCTTACCAGAGTTATCTGATAAGACCTTTATATAGAAAAAATTCGGCGACGATCTACTCTCCCACACAGTCACCCATGCAGTACCATCGACGCTGAAGAGCTTAACTACCGTGTTCGGAATGGGAACGG
>JAHJKA010000041.1 GCA_018822545.1 Pseudomonadota bacterium | reverse complement strand
GTTCCTGCCAAAAAGAATTTGGGCAGGACACGTTGATGTCTTTGGAATATCAAGCAACTTATACTGTTTTATCGTTGCGTCAAGTGAATTATATGGCATACTGTTTTGCACAAATCGCAACACTTGTTTGTTCCCGTGTTGGCCAGCAAGTTTCTCCCAGAAATGGACATGCACAGATAATGAATATCAGAGAAATAAAACTTTTTCAGCACTTGAGTGAAACACTGCATTTTGGCCGCACAAGCCGAGCCTGCAACATAACCCCCTCTGCCCTTACCAGAACAGTGCAACGCCTTGAGGCAGAGGTGGGAGAGCAACTCTTTATCCGTGACAATCGGAGTGTCTCCCTGACCCCGGCCGGAGAACTTTACAAAAAATATGCCGAAGAAACCACAGCCCGCTGGCAGGATTTACAAAACAAACTGGCCGGAGACAATCTCCTTGGCGGTGAAATTTCCCTCTATTGCTCGGTGACTGCGGCCTACTCTATTTTGCCGAGCATCCTGGGCATATTCCGCAAAGAGCACCCTTCGGTACATATTAATCTGCAAACCGGTGACGCCGCCCAAGCCTTAACAAAGCTCATAAACGGCGAGGTTGATGTGACCATTGCCGCTCTACCCAAAAAACAACCCAAAGGACTCTCGTGCCTGAAGATTATCGAGACCCCATTAGTGTTCATCGCACCCAAGAGCTTTCCTGAAACTGTCATTATGAAAAGCCACGAGATCGACTGGACCAGAACGCCGATTATTATGGCCGAGCAGGGGCTGAGTCGCGACCGGATCGACCGCTGGTTTAGCGACAAGAATATCCAACCAACCATTTACGCGCAGGTTGCGGGCAACGAGGCGATCCTTGCCATGGTCAGCTTAGGTTGTGGAGTGGGAGTAGTTCCCCAACTGGTGATTGAAAAAAGCCCGATGCAACATCAGATACGTATGCTCGATGTCACCCCGCAATTGACGCCCTTTTCCATCGGCATCTGCACCGCAAAAAAGAACATGGCCCATCCGAAGATTCAGGCCTTTTGGTCAATTGTTAAACAGGAGACAGCTGGATAGTGAAAAACTATTCCCAAGCTAAACAGCACAAAAACTAGGATTTTATTGAGGGCTACGGCTTACTCGGCCGGGTTCAACACCTCTTGGCGCTCTCTCTGGTACGTATCAAACTTCTCCCCCTCCCCACAGCCGTCAACCAAACGGTCGTCACAATCTTGGGCCTTGATATTTTGCAGGGTTTCAAATGCTGCCCGCTTGGCCTGCTCTTTACTGCAGCCAGCAAAGGCAAAAACGAGAAGGATACAGATCGTCAGAATGTGCATGGCAAATCTCCTTTCACAAACTCAGGATAGACCAACAAAAATGGGGTATCTACAGCATATCAGATGCGCAGAAACCCCATAATTTGTGGTGCCTAGAGCGAGGATCGAACTCGCACGAGCACAAAGGCTCACGAGATTTTAAGTCTCGACAACATAGACACTTAACACATTAGAACTACGAGCTTTTAATATTTAACAATTGAAGTTTGTTGCATTTTTGTTGCAGTTACAAACAACTAGGCCATCCTCCCCGAAAAAACCAAATGGCATTCTCATGCGTCGTGATTGGTAGCGAATTGTTGGGTGATTTCAACCTAGGAATTGTTTGATTTTTTCAGTGAGTAATTTAATATTTTTAGTTTCGCATTCCCATATTATTATTGTTTGCCATTCAAGGCCACGAAGGTCTTTCAAGTTGTTAGAGTCTCTTGTTTGAGTTCTTGTTAATTTTTTTTCCCAATATTCGGTGTTCGATTTCGGCCTATTTTGTCCTGCTTTGCAACTGTGACCATGCCAAAAACAACCATGAACAAAAACTACCTTTTTCATTCTCGGAAAGGTTAGATCTGGTTTTCCTGGCAGTTCTTTTTGATGGAGTCGAAACCGATACCCTAAGCGGTGAGCTAAAGATCGAACAATTTTTTCTGGTGTTGTGTCCTTGCTGTGGACCTTGCGCATTATTTTACTTCTGACTTCAGGGGTTACTTTGTCCATTGGTAGAAATTATTTAATCGTTATCCAATCCTCATTAAATCCGATTTGTATTATTGTTTGCTCAAAATCTAAGATCTGAGGGCGTTTAAGTTGAAATCTTACTGCGGAGGCGGGGACAGCGTATTTGATGGTAAATTGCGCCCCATGAGGCTGCCATGTAAACCGATGTTGCCCTGTTATTTTATCATGAGCCTCAAGGTTATTGCGTTTGTTTTCGCTCCAGATATAGTCGCCAGCAATGAACTTGTGTGTTTCTATTTCAAACAACGCAAATTCAAGCGTGTTAATGTTTCTGACAAGGATTGCCGTCCTGAGACAGTCAAATTTGTCAAAAGCGATATTAACCCTTTCATTCCAGATGCCAAGTATCGCCTTGCCCGTCTCTTGGATATTTTCTCTTGGGTCGGTAATGCCGTAAGAATAGTCGGGGGAGTTTCTGCCAGAAATTACGCGGAGAGATTCACATGTGTGCGGCTTGTCATTCTGGACGCTTTTTACAGACCATGCCTTACCGTCCAGAACAACGTCAGCCAAACCTACAGGGCTTGAAAGATGATCACCTTCAATGGATTTTGCAAAGATGTCGCCCCAATCTTCACCGCTTATATTGGATTTTCCAACAGCAAAGCTATAAACAAGCCACTTGCTTATTTCGTAAATTACTTCTTTCGGGAACTCCCCCAAAGGGTAGAACTCTGTCCCGATCCTGCTTTTCCCGTCTCTCAACTTTGGACGCTGCACTTAACACCTCTCTTATTACGGCTTCAATCATGGGGGAAGGCACTGCGTTGCCGGCCTGTTTACGGGTTTGTGAATCTGAGCAAACGATTCGGAAAGATTCTGGGAACCCTTGTAGCCTTAACATTTCGCGGGGTGTCAGTCTTCTTTCCCCATCAACAAGTAAATAATTATAAGAGGCTCCAGCCCTTAGCGCACACGAAAAAGGGTAGCTTGAAACATTCCCGCTTTTGTTTTCGTGCCATATCGCAGGTTGATATTTGCTCTCATGTGTCGCTGCTCTTTTTTTCTTTATTGTCTCACTTGCAAAATGCTTTTCGTCTACGTCAATTTCTAAAATATCGGATAAAGGTTTGAAGGTTTTGACTTTAACTGGCCATGAGAAATCCACACTATGATCAATAAATCCAACAATGATTATCCTTTCTCGTTTTTGAGGAAGGCCATAGTCCAAGGCATTCAAGACTTTCCAATATGTCTTGTAGCCCAACTGATTAAGCGATTCAATAATTCTGGTGATGGTTTTTTTGCCGTTATGTGTGGAGAGTTGTTTGACGTTTTCGAGCACAATCATTTTCGGTTTTTTTTCTTGAAGTATGCGAACAATTTCAAAAAAGAGAGTCCCCCGCATATCGTCAAAGCCGAGCCGGTTTCCGATTATGCTGAAAGGCTGGCAAGGGAAACCAGCGCAAAGCATGTCGTGTTCAGGGACGGCGGTAGCGGCTATTTTGGAAATATCGCCGTGCGGCTCAAGTTGGAAATTGGCAGAATAAGCCTCTTGTGCAGCAGGGTCAATCTCGCTTGCCATAAGACAAGTGCCGCCATTGTTTTTTGCGGCAATATGAAACCCCCCAATGCCGGAAAACAGGTCAATAAATGTAAATTTTTCCATAATATCACCAAGATATGTCGTTTGTGTTGACTTTGCGATATCATACAGGACGCTATTGCTTTTGTCAATTTTAGGCAAGACAACCACCGTCAATATTGGACACATAAAAGACAATCTATCCCAAGGAGTGCATTGCGGATTTAATTCAGAGAGGCATTCCTGGCCATTTCTCTAAAAGCAAGCCAATGACACCACTCATACAGTAAACATTAAGGCATTTTGTTTTTTTATTCTGGCTAGTTCTGACCTTATAAAACCTGCCAAAGATTGCCCTTTGCGGTACATTTTCAGGTCAACTATCATCCCGCCATGATTATTTTTGGCACGCTTAAGTGATTTTTTCCCGTCACATGTCAAAACGACTGAGTGCAGCGATCTGGCAGCAAGAGATACGTCTGCCTCATTTTTGAATAATCCAGTCGGTCTTTTTGTTGGTCCAACTATGTTCGCTTCGCTTGCCATGAGTGCTGATTCTCTTTCGTCGATAAAGCGCCCACCAGCACTAGGGTTATTTATGTCACCAAAGCCTCCTGCGCGTTGCTCTTCAAAAGGCAGGCTTTCGTCATAAAAACCAAAATATCTATCTGTTATAATTTTCCCTTTGCTTATTACATTCTCAACATATTCTCTTTTTCCAGAGGGCATTAATGGTATCTCAAACTCAGCCTCTCTTGTTATGTTAAGGCTGAACTCATTATCAGGAAGCTCCCTAATGAGATCAATTTGCGCATCGAACAAAATGTCCCATGCGTTATTATCAAAAAATAAATTAATTTTCATAGGAACTCCATTCTTCTTTGGTGGCTAACGTTTTGGGTGAGACGCGAGAAACTGCATGTTTTGCCGTCGAACTCAACTCAGTTGCTAGAGCCTCCTTTTTTGCAGATACTGACTCAGCCTTTCACGACAAATTGCCAACTCTTCTTTGGAGAACAATTCATGAAATTCCTCGTTCTCTAGGATCATTGACTCAACTGTAAGGTCCAACCGGTCACGCTCCCATAACGCTGTGTAGCCATCCGATACTGTAGGTGAGTTGATAAGGATGTGAGCCGTCGCGATGCCTCCGTGATCAGTAACCATTTGAAGGAAACGGATGGCGTTATATTTTGCTTCGCTCTTGGCTTTACGATAGATATCGAGCATCGCTTCGTTAAATTGGGTTTCCATAGGACTTGCCATATCTCACCTCTCGTATCTGATCGATAACGCGATCATCACCGGCTTGACCTGTGCATGAAATTGTTGGTAAAATCCACAACTGTCACGAATAAAGATTTGACCCCCTGCTCGCCCAATTGTTCGCAGTTTCAATAATTGTTTTGAGGGCTCCATCCCAACTCAGACTGGAAATAGCGGCGATAGTCTGTATCAATTTGCTTTGGGGCTTTTCGTATATAAGTTTCTGCATTTTGTCTTTTTTCAAACGCCAATAACTTGAAGTAACCAAGAAGGTCATCGATTGAAGGGACTACATCATTTGTGTCGTTAAATTTTGACGGTAACGCAGTCCACACGACAGCATCTAATCTTTTTTCTTTTGCCCAGCCTGCGATCTCTTTTTCGATTTCGTTTTGAGGTGTCGCGTCATTTTCCCACCTTCCTATATGCTTGTCCCTGTTTTTGGAAAGAATACCCTCTCGACTTCTGAGATTATCTATGGCGTCTTCAAGTTGACCTACTGAAAATAATGCCCAGAGGGTCCGAACAGGCTGCTTTTCAGGAGTTATGACTAATGTGATACGGCCATCAAGAGATTGGCGGCAGAACTCAATTGGTAAAAGTGGACCATCATTAAACCATGGTTGCCTGATTAATAAATCTTTTGGTTCCCAAACAAGAGAACCCCATGCGAGACATGCAATTTTCATTTTTTATTCCTGCGAACGCTCAAGTTAACCCGCCAGCCGACCAGTTTGGCAATCAACTTTAAGCGTTGTAAATTGCTTAGAATAACTCAAGAAAACGCGCGTGTTCGCTGGTCGGCGTTTAACGCATTGTTCGGCAACCTGCCGTTTTCTACTCTGTTGTTTGCATATAAGAATGATCTTTGTTCTCATTAATTACTTGCCAACTTCGGCAAGTACAACAGCATCTTCGTTTATAATTTCATCTTCAACTGTTTCATTAAAAGAACCAGTAATTTTCTCTATTGTATCCTGTATAAGATTGAATTTTGAGTCGTCAAATGTATGTTTAGTAAAATCGAGTTTTATTTTCTTATCAATAAGATGTGTTAATTTGGTTACGTATTCTGAAAGATCAACATCCCCAGTAGTTAATATTTTTATTTTTTCGCCAGTATTAAAAGCAAGGATCAAACTATTGTCATCACCTGTAGACATACTAATTCCTATGGTATTCATATTATTCACCGATATTTAATAATTTTTGAATGTTATATTTTTTCGCTCTGTTATCAAAAATATATTCGCCACCATCTAACACACCGCAAATTTCCCTTTGGGAAGATTCGTCCTCAAGCTTAATTTGATTATATGATATTTTGTTGTTGTCGTTTTGTGCGAAGATAATTGATTCTGCGTCCCCATAAACAACAATTGCCGGATTGTGAGTAACCAAGAATAGTTGTTTTTTAAACTTTAGATCCCTAATAAGATCGACTAATTGTTCAGAAATAAATCTGTTTCCTAAATTATCTTCAGGTTGATCGATAAGGATGAGGTTTGAGGAGGGATTGTTAAGAATAACTTGGAGGTACTTCTCTGAATTATAGCCAGGGCTATTGCTTTTTGAACTTGAGCCATCTTTATATTCAAGAAAATCATTTGGGTTGTCAAAACAATCAAATAAATATTTAAGTTGTGTCTTGTTTTTCTTTTTTAAACTTTCAGGTTTATTATCACCAAGATTTTTAATCTTACTACCACCATTCAATAACTTGAGAAGACACATATACAGATTTTGATTATCAGGGTCTTTTATGCCTTCAATAATTATATCTGTGATTTTGTCTTTTGAATAGACTTCTAGGCAAAGCTTGCTTTCAGAATCTAATTCTATTTCTTCCTTATGTGAGAAGTTGTAAGACTCAACTTCTTTTGTGATTTTTCTCAGATTGCTCAGAGTGGAAAATAGTTTAGCAGTTGCACTAATCTTCTTCTGAATAGACTCTTGTGCTTGTGCTTTTTCTTGACCTTCGGTATTTAAAGTTGAATTTGCTATTTGAATGTTAATTTTTACTTTATTTAAAAATATATCAAACCTGTTTCTCCTTGAAGTTGCTTGATCTATTTCTTTTTTCTTCGTCTTAACTAATTTGTCAAAATCTATTAATATTTGTTTCTCTTCTGTGGTAAGTGCAAAAAAATCAGACTCTTTAAATTTGTCAAGATTGTCAATCAAAGATGACAATAAAATTTCGTTGATAGTAAGTAAATCCTTTGACTCAAGAAGTTTCTCAATCTCAAGTATATCTACTTTAAATAAATATTCGTTACTGAGATACTTTTCGATAGTATGCTGATGTAAAATAAGTTTTTGATGCACATCAAGATCAAATGCTTCATTATAACCTTTTTGCAAATCGTTAATAAGTTCTTCCAATTTTGATTTTTGAACCCTAAACTCCTCTTTTGCCAAAGAATATTGCGTTAACTTGTCAGTTTTTCGTGCTAAATCCTCAAGTTTGTTTTTTTCGAAAAAATTAACAATATCTCCTTGGTTGATTTGTATTATGGATGTGTCAACTGATGTTTTTTTCTTAAAAGATGCATCAAATTTAGATTTTATTTCTATTTCTAATCCTTCTTCTATTGAATCATATTTTGAGTCAACCTCTAGCTGGTCAATACTTCTATTTAAAATATCCATAAGTAGACTTTTACCGCTTGAACGACCACCAATAATAACATTCAAATGCGGACTAAAATCTAAAGTAGAATCTTCAATGTTGGATAATGATTTAAACTTTAAAGTTTCTATAAAATTTCTTGGCTGACTTATGGCATTAAACTCTACAGATGACTTTATTCTTGACTTAGGATCGATAAACGCCAACCTTATGGTCTCGTAATTTTTGCTACCTTTTATGCTATAAAACTCGTGGTCTCCAATATCTCCCTTATGCCGGCAAGGGTATTTTTGAATGTTATGGTTGTCAGAAAACTCAATGTATGCATAGTCATCTTTATTTTTAAAGGCTTCATATAGAATTGTATCAAAATTGTAGTTGTATATTTGTTTACATTTTTCTGGAACCTTTTCTAGAGGGCTTTGGAGTAGAATAAGCATTTTCTGAGCTTCCTCTATTTCACCTTTGTAGCCATCTACTATACTTGCGGTATTTCCAGCGTGTGGAATGAAGAAAAAATCATCTACAGGGAAAGTCTCTATTATTTCTTCTATAGTCAGCTTCCTTTCCTTTAATGACAGAGACTTTGCAGTAAATTTCTTCTCTAGCCTATCATTTATTTTTTCTGCATATGTACTATTACTACAATTGAAAATGAGTAGGGAATGATATGTTTTGTCTTTTCTCTCAATATCTAGTTCAACGCCAAGCAATAATAGAGGGTCTGTGTCAGCATGATATGTATCAAAATACTCTTTGTACGCTTGTATATTAATAATGTTGTGGTCAGTAAGTGAAAAAATTTTGACATCTTGCTCTATTAGTTTTTCATGCAATATTTTAACAGAGAAAATCCCTTTATAGTCATTATCTTTGGTCTTTTGGCTCGAATCAGTATGTATGTGTAAATCGATCTTTTGCCAGACTGAATATTTTTTATTCAATTTGCTCATCCTGTCTTCTTGTTTTTATATAGTGGGTGAACTTACAACTTCAAATAAGTGATTGGCTTAATTATGTATGGACTGCCGAACATTATACTATACAGAGCGGGCTAATCGGCTATCGACGGCTGGCTGTATATTTTAATCGGGCCCATACTGCGTGAAATTTTGGTGGTTGTTGATCCTTCGACAAAAACTATCAAATGCCCCAGGAAGAAAATCTAATTCACACACTGATTATGCGGCCTATACCCCGCCTTCTGCGCCTCATTCTTTGACGAAAAAGATTTCCTGCAGTTTTTGCAGTTGTAATCTTTGCATCCTGAGCCATGAAAAACATGGCTATTAACATTACCATGATAAACGCCTGCGGAAGCTGCAGATGCCCCTTGGGTTAAATTGGCAGGATTGTCACTCCCCAGCACTCTTCTATAGTCCCAAGGGGCGGTGGGTCTATTTTCAGACCACAAACCAATCCGCTGTTGTTGAGCTTGTTTTTCATAATTCTTGAATTCATTACAGAACGATTCTTTGCAATATTTGCCATAAACCCAAGCGAAACCGTTTTTCACAAGCATTTCATTCAGATTGAAGCTGCCCTCTTTGACTACCGCCACACTACGACCATAGCGATCTGTGTCTAAGACCTGCACATCCACAATCTTGTTGAGAACAGCCTGCTGGGTGTATTGCGTTGCCTGCTCACCAAAACTCTGTTTCTTTTCGGGGGTGTCAACGCCATAAAGGCGGATTTTAACCTCACGGCCATTGCAAATAGCCTTGACAGTGTCACCGTCTGAAACATGAGCGACCTTACATTGTTCAGCATAGGCGGAAGTAGTGCTCAGGATGGCAAAAAGAACAGTACAGATGATTTTTCTCACAGGGCCCTCCCCTCTTTTCTACTTGCTCTCATCTGGAACTATTACTTTTTTAGAAATTAGTTGTTCCCATAGCTCGATTGCCCTATCAACAGCAACGGCCGCACTTGGATCCTTTTCGGGGTTAGCAAACATTTCAGCAAATATTCGTGCAGCTGTTTTAGAGATAAATTTGTCTTTCTTCATTCATTGATCCTCATTTCTTCTTAAGGGCAGTATCTGCCGCGTAATCTTCTGAATTATCAGAACATACTCTGTTTTAAATAGTACAAATGTCTGCCAGGACTTATGGTTAAAAAAAATGCTGAAGCAGGCAGTGCAACTTCAGCATTTGTTCGTGAAAACTAAGAATTATATTCTCATGGTCTTCGGTATTTTCGAAGATAGTCTTAAGAAAGATCACATCCTCTTTCCAACCCAAACGATCCGGCCGATAAACTTGAGGTCATCTGGCAATTTGTCGGCCATGAGGTCATAGGCCGGGTAGAGCTGGGCGTTGTCACTTTTGATGGTTATTTTTCCACCTGGGAACTTCTGGATGCGTTTAACCAGGAGGGCTCCGTCAACTCTCAGTGCCCATACTCCGTCGGCAAGATCCTGGCCTTCTCTCTGATCTATCAGAACGGTATCACCAGAATGCAGGGTTGGCTCCATGGAGTCGCCATGAACAAAGATCAGGGATAAGTGGGCCGGGTCAAGGTGCAGCTCATTCCGGACCCATTCTTTTCTAAAGGCCAGGATATCCGTCACCTGTTCACCTTCTACGTAAGAACCTGGGCCCGCCGAGGCCTGCACATCATAGAGAGGGATCTGGCAATATTCCGCCCCTAGCCGCGCTTCTTTGGCGACATTGGCAATGATGGCGTCACCCTCCCCTTCCCCTGCAGCCAGCCAGCCGACTGAGACACCGCAGGCGTTGGCAATCTTGGCAAGGTTCTCAAGGTTCGGTTGGCTGGAACCATCTAAATACCCTCGCATTGTCGACCCTGGGATATCGCATTTTTTCGCAAAGGCATTGTCCGATATTTCGCCAACAAGGGCCCTAAGCCTCTTATGGAATGATATTTCTTGCACTTTATTCCCTTGATCTTTCGTGGCTATATCAATATTCGCGAATATTCGCTTTACAGCTTCGCGACATTTCGCTACCGTAGTCTTCAATGAGCCCTAAGAAAAGCGACATCCAAAATCAATTTGAACAACACGACCCGTTAACCAAGTTGCGGAAATTCGCCGAGGATCAGGGCTGGTCAATCAGGCTTTTGGCCAAGTTTGTCGCGATCCTTGTCGTGGATGAACGCCATGCCGAACTTCTCTCCGAAATTGATCACCGTCATTAATACGAGGCTAAATCATGACTGACATTCAAATAATCGGCGCCATTATGCTTGCTACTGGCCTCAGGGGGCCGGCTTTTGCCAAGGAAAACAATATCACCAAGTCTACCTTGTACCGCGTGGCCGCTGGAGATTTAGAGACGGACCACGTCCGCGAGCTCATCTCAAAAACACTCAAACGCCCCATCATCGAAATCTGGCCGCCGAAGCAGGCAAAGGCGGCATAAAAAACACCCGTCCTCTGGGCGCAATACTGGCGTGTTAGGGTCGTACCAATACGCTTACCAGAGGACGGGGTTTCATTCAATGATTTTTGCGACTTAGGTTTCATTATCCCATCATCATCGTAAGCCTAATTTTTAACAATTTCGAGGTCGAAAAAAAGCCATGAGCGACATCATCACCCGCACCCATCAGTTCTGGTCGAGTGCGTTTCACATCATCGGCAAAGGTTCACTGGCCAAGACCTACAGCGTCTCCACCCGTCAGGTTGAGCGCTGGAGTGCTGATCCTGACTTTTGCGAGTGCATCAGCCGTAATCCTCTTGATCTGCTTAGTGTGGTGTGTCGGCGGCTCCTCGAGGTTGGCCGCCGTGATGTTGTCGAGGGAGGTTTGCGCCGCCTGGTCGAACCCCTTGGATATTGTTTGCGCCGCAACAAGGTCGTCTCTGACAAAGAATCAATCGCCCATGAGCTAATCGACCTGGACTGCGCTAAGGGGCTGCTGGCCAAGACCTATCTGGAGGCAATCAAGGATGATGAGATCTCTGAGGATGAGAGGGCGGCGCTGCTATCCCGGGCCGATGATATGATCCGTGATCTTGAAGAAGTGAAAGATGCAATTAGAAGAAGCGGCGAGGATGCCCGTGGCTGAGATCACTCTAACCATCAATCTTCCTGGCGTTACTGCAGAGGAACTCTCTGCGTTTTTTTCCCCACTCCTCTCCTCAAAGGGCGGGGTCGCCTTGTCTTCTGGCGGCCCCGCCACCCCTCTTCACCGTAAAGATCAAGATCCAGATGGGCTGATTACTCTAAAGCAAGCGGTCTCTGAGTGCGCCTTGTCGTATTACATGCTGCGGGAGCGGGTCGTGGATGGTGATGAGATCCCTTATGTGAGGAAGTCTGCAGCTCGGAAAAGCCCGGTGCTGATCTACCGCCGTGATCTGTGGCGTCTTCTTAGCGCCAGTGGCGAGATGGTAGGCAACAAGCCAGCTGGTGGCCGGCCGCGATCTACTGTGACTGGTGCAGACGTAGCCCTGGGAGCTTAGGCTATGGCATCAGGTTTATTGATTTATGGTTGCCTGTTTCCTTTTTTCATCATTCTCCCTCTGTGGCAAGCCTGCCCCAGTAATTAGAGGTTTATCATGGCCAATAAAATCAAAACATTTGATGCTGCCATAGGCTGGTTGATGGCGGTTATTTGTACGTTGTCCCTGCTTATTTGCGCCTTTTGTTTGGTTGCTGACGCCATCTCTGACAGGCATGCGGGCATGTATCTTGGCTTGCATCTAATGCATGACCGCCAAGTCGACCTGGCTACCGAGATGGAAGATGGCGATATGATCGTGCTGTCTCCCCAGGTAACCGAGGCCTCGGCGGTCGTACCCCAGGGTGGCCGCGCCGCCGCCCTTCCCCCCTCCCCCCTTTCCCAGGGATACCACTCAATGGTCAAGGATCATCCCCTGAACATCTCTAGCGCCACGGGTCCTTCTGGGGGCTTTACAGCCTACGGGTATTTACACCCCGGCAATCGTGCGCTCGGAAAATCCACAAAGCAGTGGAATAGTGGAATTTTGGGAGATAGCCATGAGTAGTGAAGAAGTAAGGATGGGGTGTCCTGAATGTCATGGGGCCGCGGTGAAGAACGGAACCATCAGGGGTGGCCAGTTCATGCGGTGTAAGGAGTGCGGCCATCAGTTCATGGCAGACCTTGAGCGCCGCCGGCTCCCTGACGAGATCGTCAGCATCATCAAGAAACTTCTCGCTCTGGGGGTTGCCCCGGAGCTGATATCCAAGGCGGCCAATATCTCCAGCCGCCAGGCATACAATTACAAAAAACAGGTAGTAAATGGCTGACCTGCACCTAATCAAAAAAGAGAGCAAAGAGGCCAACGCCCAGGGCGGCGGTGGCGGTATCGATTCCAAATTTGTCATGGAATGCCTAAACGCCAACGAGCTTGGTGATGGCATGCTCTATGCCGCTCTCCATAAAGACCAGTTTGTCTTTGCTAAAAATTTTGACTGCTGGTTTGCCTGGGACAAACACTCCTGGATCCCTGATGATCTGGACTGGGCCGTGGCCGCCGTTGAGAACGTAGCCCTGCGCTACGCAGAAGAAGTTACCGACCTCTGGAAAAATTATGGCGAGGCCATGGCCAAGGGCGATGACGGCAAAGATGTCGCCAAAGTATACAAGGCGAAAATCGACGCCATCAAGCAACGGGTAAGCCGGCTCCGCAAGGACTCGGGCCGCAGCAACTGCCTTAAATTCGCCCACACCAACCCGGTCAATCCCCTATCCATCAGGGGGGATGAGTTCGACTCAAACCCCTGGCTCCTGGCCGTCCAGAACGGAGTGATCGACCTTAAGAGCGGCGAGCTTGAAGACGGCCGCCCAGAGGATTACATCTCCAAACGCTGCGCCGTTCCCTATCCTGAAACTCCTTTATCTGAGGTGGACTTCTCACTGTTCGACCAAACCCTAGAGGAGATCTACGGCGGCAATAAGGAAGAAATCGCCTACATGCAGCGCCTCTATGGCTACGGGATCACCGGCACGGACTCGGAGCATGTCTTTCCGGTCCTGATCGGCAAGGGCAGAAACGGCAAGTCCATTGTGATGGAGGCCCTGTCCCATGTCCTGGGTGATTATGCCGGGCCAGTTCCTTCAGAGATGCTCCTGGACGGCAACCGCACCCAGGCCGGCGGCTCTGATCCATCCCTCATGGCCCTCAAGGGTCTGCGCCTGGCCATCGCCAGTGAGACGGACGAGGGCCGCAAGTTCAGCCCCTCAAAAGTCAAGTGGCTCACCGGTGGTGATGCCATTATTGCCCGGGGCCTCTACGACAAAAAGCTCACCAAGTTCCTGCCCACCCATCTACTGATCCTGCTCACCAACCACGAACCAACCCCGCCCGCCACCGACTTTGCCTTCTGGGAGAGGTGCTGGCTTATCAAGCATAATTACTCCTTTGTGGTGAGGGATGCGGACGAGCCCCTCCTGTCAAACGAGCGCCCGGCCAACAAACATCTACCAGAGCAGCTACGCAAGATCGGGCCGGCCATCCTCGCCTGGCTGGTCAAAGGATGCCTTGAGTGGCAGCACAAGGGCCTGGCCCCGCCTAAATCGGTGAAGAAATCCACCGCAGATTATCAGGATGACGAGAACTACATCAGCCAGTTCCTGGAGGCCGCCTGCGTCACCGACACCAATATGAAGATCAGCGCCTCTGATCTCTACACCGCCTTCCAGCACTGGTATCAGGCCACAATTAATAAGAATGAGAGGTACACCCCGGCCCAGAAGAAGTTTGGCCGTCAGATCATCGATACAGACCGCTTTGAACGGTACCGATCCGGCGGCTACTACCACTATAAGGGACTGTCAGTGAAGCCAGAATACCAGAAGGTGATCGATGAAAACGCCGACAAATAGCCAACTTACGCAAAAAAGGGGACGATGGAACCGTAAGTGCCCAAACTCCTATATAACGCACCCACCCAGACGCCACAGGGGAGTTTACGCGCGCGCGGTCCTATACTCCCCTTTCCTCATCATTCATCTCATAAAAGAAAAAATATAAAGAAGGTACTGAGGATGGACAACATTTTGGATTTACTGAGAAATAGCGGAATTTCACCCCGCAAGGTTTCCACCGGAAAACATGGGGAGGAGTATCACTCCTCCTGCCCTGTTTGTGGTGACGGTAGCCCCCGATCGTCTACAAAAGGAGCCTCAGACCGCTTTCAGGTCTGGCCCACCAGGAGAGATGGCGGCTATTTTACCTGCAGGCAATGCGGCATCCACGGCGACAACATCCAGTTTGTCCGCGACACCGAGGGCCTCTCCTACCCGGAGGCATGCGCCGCCCTGGGCATCACCATGGCCAACACCGTAGCCCGACCGGCCAGCTCAACGCCCAGGCCGCCCCTGAAGCATGTCCAGCAGTTCCAGCCCCACACCTACGATATGCCATGCGCCGAATGGCTGGCCAAGGCCCAGGAGTTTGTCCTCGGCTGCCACGAGCAGCTCATGGGCTCTGCCCCGGCCCTCAAGTGGCTGGCTGATCGCGGCATCACCAAGGAGTCGGCCAAGAAATACCTTCTCGGTTATAACCCAGGCAACAACGGCGGCCCCCTTTATAAGTCCAGGGAAGCATGGGGTCTGCCCGCTGAGAAAAACGACAGCGGCAAGGACAAGCCCCTATGGCTGCCGGTTGGCCTGGTGGTCCCCATGCTCAACGAGGAGGGCCAGGTGATCCAGGCCAGGATCCGCCGCACCGAGGAAGACCGGGCCAGCTTCCTGCCGGAGCTCAAATATTATGTCATCCCGGGCGGCTGCCAGGCCACCATGGTCTTAAACCGGGGGGCAAAATGCTTTGTGCCAGTCGAGGCCGGTCTCGATGCCATCCTGGTGGCCCAGGAGGCAGAGGGCCTTGATACCGGCGCCATCACCACCTGGAACGCCTCGGCCAAGCCGGATGCCGCCACCTGCGCCCTCCTTGAAAAGGCCATGAAGATCCTGGTGGCCCTTGATGCCGACAAAGGCGGCGACAAAGGCAGCATCTGGTGGCTCGAAACCTTCCGTCAGGCCAAGCGCCACGCCCCCAGCGGCGGCAAAGACCCGGGCGAGGCATACACCGCCGGGGCCAATATCCGGGCCTGGCTCCTCGCCGGCCTCCCCCCGGCCATCACCCTGTTCGCCACCGCCAAGCATGCAGCAACCCCTGCCGCCTGTTCTCCAGCTGTAGCCAGCAACACCCCGGTCCCAACATGTCTGTCCGTAAGTCCAGCCGGTGACCTGGTGACCGATTCTTTTGGTTTGGCTCAGGAGGGGAGGGGCGAAGATTTACCGGTAGGGGGCGACGCGGGCCAGGTGGCCAAGGGGGATGTGGAACGCCTCTACGGTTATATGTGCCAGTTTCGGGTCCAAATCCACAAGGATAGCGATGGCGTCCAGATCAACAACCTGGGCCGCTGTCCGGAGTTGGTGAGCAAAGAGATTGAGAATCTTATCTGGCAGTCTGATGACGTCAACATCCTCATTGACCGCCACCCCTCCCACCTCATCACTGCCGCCAATATCATGGGGGCCGCTTAATGCAGACCGAGTCCTGGCCCATTGAACGCCTGAGTGTTTATGAGCGCAACCCGCGCAAGAACAACCACGCCGTCGACAAGATGGCCGAGGCCATCACCACCTATGGTTTCCGTGTTCCTATTTTGGTCACCACCGCCGGCCAGATAATTGACGGTCACCTCCGCCTTAAAGGAGCTATCGCCGCCGGGCTTACCAGTGTTCCTGTTGTCCTGGTCGATGATATGGCCGACGACAAGATCAAGGCCTTCCGGCTGTCCATTAACCGCATGGCCGAGCTGGCCAACTGGGACGAGGAACTCCTTGCCCTGGAGTTTGCAGACCTCAAAGAGATGGATTTCCCGCTTGAGTTCACCGGCTTTGATATGGACGAAATCGACAAGATCATGGCCGCCTTGGCCGGCAACGACAAAGATCCAGATGCTGCTCCACCAGTACCGGCAGTGCCAACTGCACGGCCAGGTGATATTTGGAAACTTGGCGGTCATCGAGTCATGTGTGGAGACAGCACAAACCAGGGCCACTGGCAGCAACTTATGGATGGCCAGCTAGCAGATATGATCTGGACCGATCCTCCCTACAATGTCGCCTATGAATCAAAGGCTGGCACCATCCAGAATGACAATCTTTCCAGTTCTGATTTCCGCAATTTCATGCGCGACGTATTCAACTGCCTTGCTGATATCGTCATCCCTGGTGGCGCTATCTATGTGGCCCACGCCGATACCGAGCGGGTCAATGTACAGACCGCCTTTGAGGCCGCCGGCTTCAAGTTGTCATCCTGTCTGGTCTGGAAGAAAAACCAGCTGGTGCTTGGCCGGGCCGATTACCACTGGCAGCATGAGCCCATTCTCTATGGCTGGAAAAAAGGGGCCAGTCACCGCTGGTACGGTGGCCGGTCAAGACGCACGGTCAACGAGCTGCAGGCGGACTCGCTCAAGGAGATTTCAGAAAACACGCTTGAGGTTAATGCTGACAACATGGTCTGGCAGATCACCGGACATGATCTTCATATCGAGAGTTTTTGCCCTTCCATGGTCTGTTTTGACAAGCCATCTCGCAATGCCGACCACCCAACCATGAAGCCGGTGGCCCTGGTTGAATACTTCCTTGCCAACTCCAGCCGCCCAGGTCAAATCGTCGCCGATGCCTTTGGCGGCTCTGGCTCAACCCTGATGGGTTGCGAGGTGCGCAACCGCCTGTCCAGGATCATGGAGCTTGAGCCCAAGTTTGTTGATGTGATCATCACCCGTTGGCAGGATTACACCGGCGGCCAGGCGACCTTAGCCGCAAACAATAAAACTTTTGCCGCAATCATAGAGGAAAGGGGCAAGGACAATGGTTGAACAGCTACCCAAGGAAATACTCGAGGCCACCTCACAGAATGAGAAAATTGAGTACGGCATCCGCTACAAGGCCCTGATCAATAATGCCCAGGCTTATGCAAAAGAGTCGACCTCGGCAAACCTCAAAGACTGGGACAACGCCAAGGCCGCCCTGGCAGCTATGGAGAAGAAACTGATGGATAAATATGACACATCGGAAGAGTCACAGTCCAAACAGTTCAAAACCCAGGCCCTTGTCCTTTCATACCTTAAGGATCAGGGCTACAAAATTGAAAAATCTGCCCTTTCAAATCATGCCCGTAAAGGTCAGCTAAAAAAGAAGGGAAGCGTCTTTCTACAGAAGGATATCGATGACTACGCCCGCATCCATCTACAAGATGATAGCAGCGGAGAGAAAGAGTCTGACAAAAATGGCCGTGCCCTGCAGGAGCAAAAGACAAAAAAAGAAATAGCCCTCAAGCACGAGCAGCTCCTCAAGGCACAGATGGAGCGTGAGATCATGGAGGGCAAGTATGTCCTGGCCGACAAAGTGGAGCAGGAGCTTGTGGCCCGTGCTCTTGTTTTGAAAGAAGGCCAGGTCCACACCATCCACACCTATGTGGCCGAGTGGGTTGATCTGGTCGGTGGCAACCAGGCCCTGGTTGCCGATATGGAGGCATCAATGGTGGAGGCCTTTGCCCAACTTCTCCACGACTATGCCTCCCTTGATTCTTTTGAGCTTATCTTCAAGGATACCGTTAAGCATGCAGCATAGCCCCTTAGCCCAGAAAACTCTCACCATCTCCGCTGCCCCATCCTGGGTGCCAGCTGCCCTGCTTAAAAGGCTAACCGGCCAGCGTCTACGCTGCAGTCTGTCAAAGGTCGAGCGCCGCATTTTCCGCAAACGCAAGCCAACCACCTGCAGCAAATGGAACCAGGACCACAGGGTTGTGGTTGGTGGTCCCCTGGAGGGCAGCCGCTGGAAAAATGAAACTACCCCCTACCTGGCTGGGATCATGGACGCCTCTTTTTTTAAGGGGGTCGAGATTGTCATCATCTGCGCCGGCCCGCAGACGGGAAAGTCGGCAGCGGCCGATGGTTGTCTGTATTACACCATGGACCGCGCTCCAGGCCCGACCCTCTCCATCTACCCAGACCAGAACCTCTGCCGCAAAAATTCCAAGGACCGCCTGCAGAAGACAATCACCAAGAGCCCCAAGCTGCGCTCCCTGATCACCGGTGCCGAGGATGATCTTGCCAACCTGCGCATCCAGCTGCGCACCATGGTCCTCTATATGGGTTGGGCCGGATCAACCTCCTCCATTTCCAGTGACTCCATTCGCTACCTGAAAATGGATGAGCTCGACAAGTGGCCTGAATTCCCGGACAAAAAAGAGGCCGCCAGCTGGGCCTTGGCCGAGGCCAGAACGACCACCTTTGAGCGCAACCGCAAAATCTGGAAACTCTCCACCCCGACCGTGGAGGCCGGACCTATCTGGCAAGCCTTGACCAAAGAGGCCCAGGTCATTTTCGAGTATTTTGTAAAATGCCCCGAGTGTGGCAAATCCCAGTGCATGGTCTTTGGCGGCAAAGACATCGACTACGGCATCAAGTGGCCGGAGGATGAGAGGGATCCGGAGACCATCGAAGCGAAAAAACTAGCCTGGTATGTCTGTGAACATTGTCATGGCCACTGGGCCGATTTTTCCAGAGACATGGCGGTGCGCGGTGGCCAATGGCGGGCCAAGAACGATGGTCGTGAGCTCTTTGAGTATCTCCGGGCCGAACGCCCAAAGAAGATCGGTTTTCACATCCCTTCCTGGCTCTCCCGCTTTGTCAGCCTCTCAAAGGTGGCAGCTGCCTTCCTCAAGGGCGCGCACGACAAGGCGGCCCTCAAGGATTTCTGCAACAAACACAAGGCTGAGCCCTGGTTAGAGTTTGAGGCGCACCGGGAAGAGGATGCCATTCTGGCCCTGCGCGATGAGCGGCCTGACGGCCTGGTCCCGGGTGACGGCCTGGTGGCCGCCGTGGTGGCCGGGGTGGACACCCAGGATAATGGTTTTTTCTTTGTTATCAGGGCGTTCGGTTGGGGGCTTGAGCAGGAGTCATGGCTGATCACCCATGGCTTTGTCCGCACCATCGGCGCCCTGAAAGAGGTTATTTTTGAATATGAGTATAAAGACGCCGCTGGCAAGGTCTATCCGGTCCAGAAGACGGTCCAGGATGCCATGGGCCATAGGGTGAAGGAAATGTACGATTTTGTCCGCCGCCATCCCGGCAAGGTCCAGGCATCAAAGGGGGCACCTGGCCGCAAGAGCCAGCCCTACACCCTGAGTAAGATCGACACCTACCCAAACAGCAAACAGCTCATCCCGGGCGGGGTCATCCTGGCCCATGTCGATGTCAACCACTACAAAGACCAGCTTTCATCGATGCTGATGGTGGAGCCGACTGACCCTGGTGCCTTCCACCTGACCGCGGCCACCACAAAGGACTACGCCAAGCAGCTGTGCGCCGAGCATATCGATGAGGCTAAGGGCACGTGGGCCTGCCCAGATGGCAAGGACAATCACTATTTCGACTGTGAGGTGGCTGCCCTGGTGGCGGCCGATATGCTCAGGGTAAAATTTTGGAAAAAGCAAGATTCAGAAACACAAAGCCGCCCCCAGCGCCGGGTGCGTAGCAACGGAGTCAGGAGATAACATGAGTAATGATGACTACTTAAAAAAGCTGGTGGAGGCCAAGGCCCAGGCCGCAAGCGGTGTTGACTATTCTCCCCGTTTCGGCGCGGTCTGCCCATCCTGCGCCACCACCCGCGCCGTGGTGACAGGATCCCTGCCGTGGGACAGCGCCATCAAGATCCGCTATCACCGGTGCCGCAACTCCGGCTGCCCCATTAACCAGATGGGGATCTCGATAAAATCCATTGAGGTGGATGTCTCGGGCGTCAAAGAAGAAGAGGCCATGTCATGACCATAAAATGCCCCTACTGCGGCAAGCATTACGACCGCAATTTCCACGAAACATGCCCCCACTGCAAAGACCTGGGCAACTGCTGACATAGCCAAAAGCCGGCAGGTTGCTGGAGGATAAAATGACACGACTTATGAGTAAAGACGCCCTTATTTTTGACGCAGAAATCATCAAGGCGATCCCCGTGGAAGGGGTGGGCCGCATTGAGGGCATTGACTACTGCGAGGGCTGGCACGATTTCCCGGGCATGGGGATCTCTGTTATCTGCGCCTATGACTGCCTTGAGGCCCGCTTCCGCGTCTTTTGCGGCGACAACCACAAGGAGCTTGCCGACCTCATTGCCAAGCGGCGCTGGATCATCGGCTTTAACTCCCAGGGTTTTGATGAGCCTCTCTTAGCCGCCTGCTGGAATATCCATATCCCGCCGGAAAAGAGCTACGACCTGCAGGCCCAGATCTGGGAGGCGGCCGGCCTTGGCCCCATCTACCAGTCACCAGGCCATGGCGGTTACAGCCTGGATAAGTGCTGCCGGGCAAACCTGCATGGCGTCGCAAAATCAGGCGATGGCGCCATGGCCCCCATCGACTGGCAACGGGGCAGGATCGGCGCCGTGATCGATTATTGCCTGGGCGATGTCACTGCCCTTCGTCTTTTGATCGAAGGTATGAACATCAAAGCCATTAACGGCATGACAACCTTAAAATGCCCCAAGACCGGAAAGTGGCTTAATGTCCGCCTTCCTGGCGAAATGGTAATGGCACCATGAGTGAAGAAAGACCACCAGCCCTGACCGTATCCTTGAAGCTGCTTAACAGATATTCTCCGACGTGGCCGCCTAATTTACCGCACCCAGGGGCATCCGATACGCCCCAGCCGTTGTGGCTGGTAGCCCTGGGCACGGTTTTTCTTATTGCCGCCATCTGCCATTTTACCTGTTCAGGTAAAACACCTCTACAGGTAAATATCCTGAGCAGGATACCGCCCCCTTTTTTTTCATCCCATCTTGACCCATACTCGCACCTGAACCCATACAGATGCGAGGAACTCTGTGGCCGGAATTACCATTGAACAAGCAAATGAACATTTAGCCGCCTGGCTAGCCTGCGACCTGGCTGTCTCTGATAGCCAGGAGTACAGGGTCGGCAAGCGCACCTATACCAAGGTGGACGCTATTGAGGTCCGCAAGAATCTCAACTACTGGCAGGGCTGGGTCAACCGCTTGACCCCGGGCCGCACGCGCATCAGGAGGGCCGTCCCTCTTGGTTGATTTTTCCCTCAAAAATATCCTGGCCCGGCCGGTGGTTGCTGCATGCAATGCCGGGCTTTCCATGCTCGGCCATGATATCACAGTATCCGCCGTGACCAGCGAGTCGGCTGCCGTCACCGGCCACGGCTATAACGCCGCCGCCGGTCTGCGCCGTGCCGTGCGGGGCTGGTTTTCCGACGGCGCCTCTGCCGATTCCCATATCTCCACCGATCTTGAATCTCTGCGCAACGCCTCCGGAGATGCCTACCGCAATCAACCCATCGCCACCTCCGCCATCCGCGGCCTGGTAACCAATGTCGTAGGCACCGGCCTGCTCATGCAGTCCCGCATCGATGCCGGCTTTCTGGGCCTGTCAGATGATGAGGCCTCAGACTGGCAGACCCACACAGAGCGAGAGTTTAACCTCTGGTTTGGCTCCAAGGATTGTGACGCGGCCCACACCCATACCGGGGTGGAGCTGCAGGAGATTGCCCTGACCACCGCCCTGCTTGGCGGTGACCTTTTCACCCTGCTCCCCTTTATCAAGCGGCCCTCCTCCCCCTACCATCTCTGCGCCCATCTTTTCGAGGGGCACCAGGTCTCCACCCCCGACCGCCTCACCGAGAACGCCAGCCTGGTCCAGGGTGTTGAAACCGACAGCTACGGAGCACCCCTCGCCTACTGGTTTTCCAGCCAGCACCCAGGCGGTCTGGGGTATGGCCCCCGGAAATGGCAGCGCATTCCTGCCTTTGGCAAGGAGAGCGGCCGCCGCAACGTCCTCCATCTCTTTAAGGCCGAACGGCCAGGACAGCGCCGGGGCTTCCCCTATCTGTCCCCTGTGCTGGAGACCCTCAAACAAATCTCCCGCCTCACCGAGGCCGAGCTCATGGCCGCTGTGGTCAGCGGCATGATGTCAGTCTTCATTGAGTCCGATGCCGGCGAACAGCTTCAGGGATCGGGCCAAGACGACCAGGGCAACACCCCCACCCTGAAGAGTGACGAGATCGGCCTGGGCCACGGCACCATTGTTGATCTGGCGCCCGGCGAAAGAATAAACACCGCCGCCCCAGGCCGCCCCAACGGCGCCTTTGACCCGTTCTTTATCGCCATTGTTCGCCAGATCGGCGCTGCCTTGGAGCAGCCGGCCGACATCCTGCTCAAACAGTTCAACAAATCGTATGCCGCCTCCAGAGCCGCCTTCCTCATGGCCTGGAAATTTTACAAGGCCCGTCGAGCGTGGCTCACCCGCAACTTCTGCCAGCCCATCTACGAAGAGTGGCTGGTGGAGGCCATCACCATCGGCCGGGTCAAGGCCCCTGGTTTTTTCGACGACCCTGCCATCCGCCAGGCCTGGTGCAATGCCCACTGGCAAGGACCCGCCCCCGGTCATCTTGATCCTGAAAAAGAGGTCAATGCCGCAGTCAACCGGATCAACAACCGCCTCTCCACCATCGCCGAAGAGACCGCCGGCCTCACCGGTGGCGATTACGACGACAATCATCGACAGCAGGTGCGGGAGCGAAAAATGGGCGAGAAAGACGGCCTGATCGAACCTCTGCCGGTGCCGAAAACAAAGGAGACCTCCTGATGAAAGATAAACCCACCCGGGTCATGGCCGCAGTCTATGGCCAGCCATGGCTCATCAGCCATGCCGGCATGACCCAGGTTCTGGCCATTGTCAACCGCATCACCGACGTCAGTGCTCTGGTTGCCGGCAGGCCCACCAGACCGGAAGGCTCCAAGCGTCTCAAGGTTTATGGATCCACCGCGGTGGTGCCGATCCACGGCGCCATCATCCGCTATGCCGATGTTTTTGAGGAGATGTGCGGCTCCTGCTCCCTGGAGTCTGTCTCCCATGACTTCCACCTGGCCCTGGCTGATCCGGCCATCAAGCGCATCGTCTTTGACGTCAACTCTCCCGGCGGCCAGGCAGACGGCATCCACGAGTTTGCCGAGATTGTCCACCAGGCCCGGGGCCAGAAGGAGATCATCGGCTATGCCTCAGGATCTGCCGCCTCCGCTGCCCTCTGGATCTTATCGGCCTGTTCAAAGGCCTATTGCGACGCCACCTCCATGCTGGGCTCCATCGGGGTGTTGATGTCTTTCAGGGGAGGAGATGGTGAGGACAATATCATCCATGTCACCTCCAGCCAGAGCCCGCAAAAACGGCTGGACCCCGGCACCGACGAGGGCCACGCCCTGGTGCTGGCCACCGCAGATTCCATGGCCGCTGTCTTTGTCAAGTCAGTGGCCCGTAACCGTAATGTTTCAGAGCAGACCGTCGTCAATGATTTCGGCCAGGGCTGGGTCCTGGTCGGAGAAGAGGCGGTCAAGGCCGGACTGGCCGATGGCTTGAGCTCCCTTGCCGAGCTTGTCGGCCAGACCAAACCCGGACAAACCCCAACCACAGGAGGTGTTGCCATGAGCAGCCCCAATCCAACCAACCCCGACCAGGGTGGATCCGGTGCCCGGCCTCAGCTTACTGCTGCCGCTGTCACCGCTGACTATCCAGAAATCGCCGCTGAACTACGGCAAGCAGGAGCCTACCAGGAGCGCACCCGCATCCGGGCCGTCCTTGATCTGGCCCCTGGTGCCAAGATGAGCGGCTCCCTGGTGGCCCTGGCCTTTGACGGCACGACCACTGAGGCAGAGGCCGCCCTGGCTCTGCTGAAAACAGACGACACCAAACGGGCTGCAATGGCCCAGAATCTGGCCACCGACTCCCTGGAGATCCCAGCCATTGAGCCTGCTGCCGCCAACCAAAACACTGACCACGAGGCTGAGGATGCTGCGGTAAGCGCCATCCTGGCCGGTGCCAAACACTAAGGAGCTAGACCATGTCTGAAACTCTCACCCCATCAAACCTGCTGGCCGGCTCTTTTCCCCGGGTCACCCGCTCCCGCACTCTGCTTACCGGCCTGCTCTATGCCGAGGGCACTGTGCTTGGCAAGATCACTGCCTCTGGCAAGTACACCATCTGCGATAAAGCCGCCGTTGACGGCAGTCAGGCCCCCCTGGAGATCCTCCTGGCCGCGACAGATGCCACCCTTGCAGATGCGGTGGCCGTTACCGGCCGCACCGGCCAGTATAACGAGGACGCCCTGGTCTTGGGCGGCACCACCACCAAGGACGATGTCCGCGCCGCCCTGGAGGCCCGCTCCATCTTCCTCGAAACCATTTCAGCTTAAGGAGCTTCATCATGGCTATTGATATTTATGCCCGCCGCACCCTGCTCAAAGCCCAACGGCAGATCCCCCAGGCCCGTACCTGGCTGCGTGATACGTTTTTCACCGGCAAAAAAGAGTTTGACACCAAGCATGTCGACATCGACATCGTCAAGGGCAAGCGCAAGATGGCCGCCTTTGTCAGCCCCCTTAAAGAGGGCAAGGTTGTCACCAGGGATGGCCACACCACCGACACCTTCACTCCACCCTATCTCAAGGAAAAAAGCCCTCTGCTGCCCCAGGACTTTTACAACCGCTCCGCCGGCGCCCATCTCTATGCTGATGACATGAGTCCTGAGCAACGGACTGCCGAGGCCCTTGGCGAGATCATGGCCAACCTCAACGACCGCTTCACCCGCCGTGAAGAGGCCATGTGCGCCGAAGCCATGAACTCCGGCACGGTAACCTGCACCGGCGAGGGCATTGAGATGGTTGTTGATTTCGGCATGCCTGCCGAAAACAAGGCCATCCTCACCGGCACCGCCCTCTGGACTGATGCCGCATCTGATCCCCTGGAAAATCTGGTTGACTGGAGCATGGGCCAGGCCCAGCGTTCCGGCCTGGTTCCCACCCATGGGGTGATCGGTCTCGATGCTTGGAAGGCCCTGCGTAAAAACGTCAATTTCACCAAGGCTCTGGACAACCGCCGCATCAACAACGGCCAGATTGATCCCCGCCTCCTGCCCGATGGCGTTTCCTACCTCGGCACTATCAATGAGGCCGGAGTGGCCATTGATCTTTACACCTACGCCGAGTGGTATGTGGATCCGGTCACCACCCTGGAAAACCCGATGGTGCCTGCCGACCGCCTCTGGCTCGGTTCCACCGCGGCCCGTTGCGACAAGCTCTACGGCGCCATTGAGGATATGTCTGCCGGCGGCCTGGCTGTCATGGACCGCTTCCCCAAGACCTTTGAGACCCAAGACCCATCCGCCCTTTGGTTCCTGCTCCAGTCTGCGCCGCTCATGGCCATGCTGCAGCCTGATGCCTTTGGATCCTACAAGGTCGTTTAAGGAGATTCATTATGGCTAATACAAAAACAACCCCTGTCCGCGCCAAGGTTATGGTCCATCTGGGTGGCGGCAAGGTCATGGGCCCCCGCGACAAGACCTGGGACTGCCCCGACGATATTCTCGGCACTCTCCTTGAGGAGAACGCCGTGGAGATCGTCGAGGTTTCCCTGGCTGATACTGATTCTGTGGATGACGCGGTCCAGGCCATCATGGATGAAGGCAACAAAGGCAAACTGGAGGCAGAGCTCAAATGGGCCGGCCAGTCCTTTGATGCCTCCGCCCGCAAGCACGTCCTGGCCAGCCAGCTCCTGGCTGTACGGTGCGACATGGTGGAGGCCATCAAGGGCTCCATGACGGTGGACGAGATCAAGGACGAACTGGAAGGGCTGGGCCAGGAATGGCCCGAAGATGCCCTGGAGGCTGACCTTGCCGGCCAGCTCCTCGCCGCCCGTAGATCTGCGGAGCTCGGAGCGTAAGCAATGCGCACCGCTGCCGCCCAGCTGACCGGGCGACAGCGGATAACTACAACCCGCCCTGCTGCAGTTGGTGCAGCAAGATGGGGCCTTGGAGGAGTTGACTATGTTTCCTGAGTGGGCTGTGCAGTGGATTTTTGGGGGGCTGGTCTCCATCGTCATGTGGTTCACCGCCCAGACGCTACGGAAGGTGGACCGCAATCAAACAGATCTCTCCAGTCGGCTGTCCACGGTGGAAAAGGATCTTTCTCGGGTGGAGGGTGTATGCAACGTCCGCCATGGCGCCCCACCAAGCATCAGGGGCTGAGGGCCGCGTCACGATGGATATTGTCGACACCGCCCAACGTCAGCAGGAGCAGTTGCTGTCCATGACCCTGGCCAACCACCGGGCCGCCTGGGGCCATGGCCACCAGTCTGCCGAATATTGCCTGGAATGCGGGGAAGAGATCCCCGCGGCCCGGCGCCTTGCCTGCCCAGGCTGCAGCCGCTGCCGTGAATGCCAGGAGGAGGTGGAGGCATGCCGGTGAACCCGCTGGAGGTAGATATCCTGGCCCTGGCTGATTTCGGCCATGAGGTTCTGGTCACCCCGGCCACGGGCGATCCCTACACCCTGACCATGATCTACGACGAGCCGGATGAGGAGGGTGGCCTGGGCCATATCAACGGCAACCTCAGCCAGCCGATCTTCAGCTGCCTGCCTGCGGACGCTGTCCTGATCAGCCCCGGCACCGTTCTGACCCTGGCTGGTATTGACTACAAGGTCTTTGATGCCCTGCCAAGGTTCCAGGCCATGACCGAGATCCGGGTGGTTGAGCAATGAGCCAGCCCCTGATCTCCATTAATATTAACCCCGGTCTGGACCGATTGGCGCAGGATCTAGCAGCCAGCAAGGGGCAGATCGACAAGGCCCTGGTCTCCACCAGCCGCAAGGTCCAGGCCTGGCTTAACACCCAGCTCATCAGGGAGATGGCCAGGGAGATCAAGATTAAGCAGAAGGCCCTGCGCGGTCGGTTCAAAAAAAGCCTGACCCGTTCCGGCCAGGAGATTTACGCCTCCATCTGGATCGGGGTCAATCCCTTTGAAGCGCAGCTCACCGGCAAACCGAGGCAGCTTAATAAAGGGGTAAGGGTGCGGTCGTGGCTGTTTGACAAGGCCTTCACCGCCTCCATCTACAGCAGCCAGGAAAAGGTATGGCGCCGCAAGAGCGGCAGTCGCTTTCCTGTGGTCAAGATGATGATCCCCATTGCCGAGCAGATGGAGAAGATCCTGCCCAGGTACGAGGCTCCTGCAGCCCGGAAGTTTGAAGAGATTTTTGAGCACGAGCTCAAGTTTGCCATGGGGTGGTTCAAATAATGAAGGAAAAACAACAATGCTGACCGCGCTCACTGCTGCCATCATCGCCGATCTGGCCCTGACCTTTCCGACTTTGCCCTCTTGTGCGGCCTGGCCGCATCTTGCCCGCAAAATCGCCATCCCGGCCTTGTTTGTCGAGCTGACCGAGATGGTGGCGGCCGCCGACCCGGGCACCGAGCAGCTTGCCCTCACCGCCCGCTTCACTGCCTGGATTGTTTTTGACCGCAGCCAGGCCGATGACCACCTGCAGGCCGCTAACCTGGCCGCCGCCGTGGCCCACCGGATATATAAGGCCAGCCGCTTCGGCCTGACAGTGGGACCGGCCAGCATCACCCACTTGGGCGCTGCCGACTTCAAACCAGAGCTCATCGGCTACACGGTGTGGGCAGTGGAGTGGAGCCACGAGATAAGGCTGGGCGACTCGATCTGGGACGGTACCGGTATCATCCCCACTGAGATCTGGATGGGCATCACCCCCCTCACTGGCACCGGCAACGAGGCCGAATATGTAGAGGTGACCGATGTCTGAATCGACTGAGTACAGGCTAGCCGAGCTGGAGCGCCGCCTCAATAATCTGCTGCGGATGGGCACCATTGCCGAGGCGGACTACCCGGCCGCCCGGGTCAAGGTGGCCAGCGGCGATCTGCTCACCGGCTGGATACCCTGGCTTACCCGCCGGGCCGGCAACGATAGCGACTGGTGGGCACCGGAGGTGGGCGAGCAGGTACTGCTCCTCTCCCCGGCTGGCGATCCCGCCCAGGCCCTCTGCCTGCCATCGGTGTACCAGCAGGCCCACCCGGCCAGAGCTACCCTGGAAACGGTGCGGCGCATCGACTTTGCCGACGGTGGCTTTGTCCAGTACGACCGCGCCTCTGGCGAGCTGATCATCAACGTGGTGGGTGATGCCAACATCACCGTGGGCGGCAAAACTACCCTGGTGAGCGCAGCCACGGTGGAGATTGACGGCGGTAGCGGCCAGCTCAATGGCACGGTGCAGGGGGATTGCCTCTGCGCCTTCACCGGTAAGCCCCATCCCCATGTCAGCCCCACGGTAAAGGAGAGTTTCTGATGCCCCTGACCAAGGCCTCCATGGCGGATTTTGTCGAGGCGCATCTGGCCGGGGTGCCCCTGGTGCAGACCTCGGACGCCACCACCGCCCTAAACTACCGGCGCCAGGTCCTGGAGGCGCTCTGCCAGGGCATTATCGACGAGATCCAGGCCAACGCCTTGGTGTCAACCACCTCGGGCGCCCCGGACAATGAACACACCGGCAAGGTTTCGTAACCAAAACAGCAAGGAGAGCCGCATGCCCGATTTTACTGTCAAAAAACCCTTTATCCTGCCGACCGGCGCCACCGCCGCCACCGGCACCACTGTCACCATCACCGACCGTCAGGCCAAGTACCTGCTGCTGGCCGGCAAGATCACACCGGCCGTCGCTGATAAGCCCCGGTCCCAAAAATCTGTTACCAAAAAGGAGAACTAAGCCATGCCAGAAATCTTCTTGCACGGCGTCGAGATCGTTGAGATCGACAACGGCCCGCGCCCCATCCAGACCGTCCGCTCCTCGGTGATCGGGCTGATCGGCACCGCCCCTGATGCCGATCCCCTGAAATTCCCGGTGAACACCCCGGTGCTTGTCGCTGGATCCCGGCTTGATGCCGCCGGTCTTGACACCATCGGCACCGGCCTCGGCACCCTGCCCGACGCCATGGACGCCATCTTCGACCAGGCCGGCGCCGTAGTGGTGGTGATCCGCATCGAGGAAGGGATCGACCCTGCGGCCACCCTGGTCAATATCATTGGCGGCATCGATGCCGGCACCGGCGCCTACACCGGCGTCCAGGCCTTTCTGTCTGCCGAGACTGCGGTGGGTGTCGCCCCCCGGATCATCATCGCCCCTGGCTTCACCTCTGACCGCCCCGAAGATCCAGGGACGCCGGGCACCTTTCTGGCGAACCCGGTGGTATCCGAGCTCCTGGGCATTGCCGACCGGCTGCGGGCAGTGATCATCGCCGACGGCCCAGATACCAACGATGCCGAGGCCCTCACCTACGCCGGTGACTTCGGCAGCAAAAGGGTTTACCTGGTGGACCCGGGCGTCAAAAAGATTGACTCCACCGGCGCCATTGTCAGTGAGCCTGCCTCAGCCAGGGTGGCCGGCATGATCGCCAAGTCAGACTCTGAGCGCGGCTTCTGGTGGTCCCCATCCAATCGGGAGATGTACGGCATCATGGGCACCACCCGCGCCATTGACTTCGCCCTTGGCGATGCCAATGCCCGCGCCAACTTGCTCAACGAAGCCAAGGTGGCCACCATTATTCGTCAAAACGGCTTCCGACTCTGGGGCAACCGCACCCTCTCCATGGATGCCAAGTGGGCCTTTCTGTCGGTAGTGCGCACCGCTGATATGATCAACGACTCCCTGCTCCGCGCCCATCTCTGGGCCGTGGACCGTAACATCACCAAGACCTATCTCGAGGACGTGGTGGAAGGGGTCAATGGCTATCTGGCCCACCTCACCGCCATCGGCGCCATCCTGGGGGGCAAGTGCTGGGCCGATCCTGATCTCAACACCCCCCTGGAGCTTGCCGCCGGCAAGGTCTATTTTGATTTTGATTTCACCCCACCCACCCCGGCCGAGCATGTCACCTTCCGCTCCCGCCTGGTTAACGATTATTTTGAGGAGGTCATCTAATGCTGGATCAGATTCTTAAAAATATGGCCCTCTTTGTTGACGGCCGCGGCTACGCCGGAAACGCCGAGGAGATCTCCCTACCCAAGCTCACCCTCAAAACTGAAGAGATGCGCAACGGCGGCATGGACGCCGGAGTGGCGGTGGATATGGGCATGGAAAAGCTGGAATGCTCTTTCACCCTCACCTCTTTTGACCCGGACGTACTCAAGCTGTTCGGCCTGACCGCCGGTCAGGTGACCCCGCTCACCATGCGCGGTCATATGGAGAGCGAGGACGGCACCTCTGCGGCGGTGGCAGTCAACCTACGCGGCAAGATCACCGAGATGGACTTCGGTTCCTGGAAGCCCGGCGACAAGGCCACTGTCAAAGCCTCGGTGGCCCTGCGCTACTACAAACTGACTCATGCCAGCGAGGTGCTGCACGAGATCGATATCCTGGGCATGAAGCGGATCATCGGCGGTGTCGACCAGTTGGCCGCCACCCGCGCCAGCCTCGGCCTGTAAAAAAATAAATGATTGAACCGGGCGGGTTATCCCCGCCCGGTCAGAGGAATAAAGCATGAACCAGATCAAACTGAAACATCCCGTGGAGATCGACGGTGCCACAGTGGACAGCTTGGATATGCGGCGCCCCAAGGTCAAGGACCAGCTGGCCGCCGACAAAGGTGCCGGTGGTAACGCAGCCAAGGAGGTGCGCCTCTTTGCCAATCTCTGCGAGGTGGTCCCCGCCACCATCGAGGAGCTAGACCTGTCCGATTACCAGCAACTGCAGGAAACCTACACCTCTTTTTTGTCCTGAGCCCGACGGCACTGCGGCGGGCGGTGCTGGTTCTCAACAGCTACACGCGCTGGGGCCACGATGAGCTGATGGCCATGGCGGTGGATGACCTGGTGGCCTGGCTGGATGAGATCCCGGCAGTTTACAAAAAATAACAGTGGAGCAACCATGGCTGAAAACCTTTCTCTCGGCGTCAGAATCGGCGCTGCCCTCTCATCAGGCTTTAACACGGCCCTGGGCGGGGCCCGTGAGAAATTCAACATTCTGGGCAAGGAGATCAAGGACCTCTCTGCCCAGCGCGGTCTCGTCGAACGGGTGGAAAAGGACCGGGCCGCCCTAGAAAAGGCCAGGCTCGGCCTCACCGCCACCCGGGCCAAGGTCCAAGAGCTCAAGCTGGCCCTGCACAAGGATCCGGCCAACGCCGGTCTTGCCAAAGAGCTGACCACCGCCCGCACCAAACTGGAAAAGCTCAGCACCTCTCTGGACAAGCACAAGGGGAAGCTGCGCTCTTCAGAGGGGGCCCTGCAAAAGGCCGGGGTTAAGGTCGGGGATCTGGCCCACGAATACACCCGCCTGGGAGCATCGCTGGATAAGACACGCCTGAAATTCGACAAGATGCAGGCGCATATGGCCAAAAAATCAGCCGCTGGCCAGCGCCTGGGCGAGATGAAGGGCCAGATCCTCGGCATGGCCGGCGCCGTTTATGCGGCCGGAAAACTCATCGGCCAGGCCTCATCCTTTGAAACCGCCGAGGTGCGGTTGTCCACAGTGATCAACACCAAGGATCTGCCGGGCGACCTGGCTGCCGCCCGCAAACACGCCTTGGATTTTTCCCGCAAGAATCTTTCCACCGAAACCGAGATGATCGACATCCAATACGCCCTCAGCTCAGCCGGCCTCGACGCCGAGGCCTCCCGGATGGGCTCGGATATCGTCGCCAAGGTCGCCACCATCACCAACGGTAGCGCCGAAGGGGTGGGAGAGGTGATCGCCACCGTCTTCAACAACATGGGCGGCAGCCTTGAGGGCTCCACCCAGGAACGCATGCAGCGCATCGGCGAGCTGCTCACCAAAACCCAGTTCAAGTTTCAGATCCGCAATTTTGACCAGCTGGGCGAGTCGCTCAAGATGGCCACTCCAGAGCTGTCAAAATGGGGGGTGGAACTTGACCAGGGCCTAACCCTGCTCGGCGCCCTCAACTCATCAGGCCTGCAGGGCAGCATGGCCGGCACGGCCCTATCCGCCACTTTCCGACAACTCAGCAAGGCCTCGGAAGAATTCAATTTTGACATTGCCCGCAGCGCCGACGGCAACCTTGATTTTGTCACCACCATGGAGAATCTCTCCGCCAGTATCGGCGGCTTTGACAATCTTGATCAGGACACCATCGACCGTATGCAGAAGGCCTTTGGCGATGAAGGACAGCGGGCCGTGGTGCTGTTGGGTAAAAAGCTGGGCGATTTGCGGATCGCCCAGCAGGATGTGGCCGAGGGCAGCAAGGGGCTGATTGACAAGAGCTACCAGCGCTTCCTCGACTCCACCGCTGGCCAGACCACCCTGCTCACCAACAATCTGCGCATCCTCGGCACCACCTTTGCCGCCACCCTACTGCCCGCGGTCAATGCCGTGATCACGCCCCTGATCGCCACGGCCAAGTGGGCCGGTGCCCTCATCGAGCGCTTTCCCTGGCTGGGCAAGCTGGTGGGCGGCCTGGCCGTGCTCCTCGGCGCTGCGGTGGGTGGCCTGGTGGCGGTGACCGCGGCCACTTGGCTGTGGAACGTGGCCCTACTGGCCAACCCCATCGGTCTAACCATTGCTGCCATCGCTCTGGCCGCCGGTCTTATCATCACCTACTGGGAGCCCATCACCGGCTTTTTCGCGGATATATGGTCCGGCATCAAGGAGCAGTTCAGCACCGGGGTGAAGTTTCTCACCACAATCTGGGAGCTTTCCCCACTTGGCCTGCTCTTTAAGGCCGGTCAGGCCCTGGGCACCCTTGTCGGCGGCTTGCTCCCCCAGGAGTCTGACGGCCCAGGCCCAGGCATGACCATGCCCGCCCTGGCCAGGCCTGGGGGAGGCGACCTTCAGATGACCAGCAACCATCAATCAGCACCCACCTCTGCCCGCCAGTTCCCACAGGTCCAGACGGCTGGATCCGGACGGCAACAGACCACGGTGGATGCCAGCGTCCATGCCCCCATCACCATCCACGCCGCCCCGGGCATGGATGCCAAACAGGTGGCAGACGAGGTGGATCGCAAGCTCAGGCAGCGCGAGAGCCAGGCTCAGGCCCGCCAGCGGGGTGCCCTCCATGACTGAGATCATGATGGCCCTGGGCACGTTTCGCTTTTCCGTAAACAGCGCTGCCTACGAGTCCCTGCGCCATGCCGTCCAGTACCGCTGGTCCACCCAAGATCGGCTTGGCCGCCTACCGGCCCGGCAGTACACGGGCCCGGGTACCGAGACCATCTCCCTGGTCGGGGTGATTTACCCCTACGCCGCCGACCAACCCGCCGCCACCCTCGTCCTTGACCAGCTCCGCGCTCAGGCTGGCCAGGGGTTGCCGCTGCTCCTCACGGACGGCCGCGGCCGAGTGTGGGGGCGCTGGTGTGTGGAAAATATCGAGGAGACCCGGAGCGTCTTTTTTGCTGACGGCTCCCCCCGCAAGATCGAGTTCAGCCTGGCCCTGGCCATATATGGGGAGGATTCCTGATGGCCCAGTCATACTCCTGCCGGGACGGCGACATGCTCGATCAAATCTGCCAGCGCTATTACGGCCGCGCCGCCGGGGCCGTTGAGGCGGTGCTTGAAGCCAACCCCGGCCTGGCGGTTATGGGGCCGATCTATAATGCCGGCACCCTCATCGTCCTTCCTGATCTACCGGCCACGGTCAGCAAGCCAACAGTGAGGCTGTGGGACTGATGACCCCTGACTTCAAGATCATCGCCGACTCCGCCGACATCACCGCTGCCATCCGCAGCCGCCTCATGTCCCTGAGCGCCACCGACGCCGCTGGCCTTGACAGCGACACCCTGGAGCTTGTCTTGGATGACCGGGACTCCGCTCTGGAGCTACCGCGCACCGGCGCCGCACTGGAGGTGCATCTGGGCTACAAAGAAACCGGCCTCACCGCCATGGGCCGTTATGTGGTGGATGAAGTCGTGCTTTCCGGGCCGCCCTCCACCATGACCATCCGCGGCCATGCCGCTGACATGCGGGCCCAATTCAAATCACCACGCACCCGCCCCTGGGACCAGGTAACCATAGGCACCATTGTGACAACCATTGCCGAGGAACATGGCTATACCGCCCGGGTGGCCACGGAGTTGGCCGGAATGACTGTCGCCCATATTGACCAAACAGACGAGTCTGACCTGCACTTTCTCACTCGTCTAGCCGGAGAGCACGGCGCCATAGCCAAGCCCGCCGCCGACATGCTGCTCTTTGTGCCACGGGGGCAGGCTAAGACCGCCACCGGCAAGGATATGCCGTCCGTGACCCTGGCCGCCACAGACCTCTCCAACTGGTCCGTAACCCTGGCCGAGCGGGGTAAATACTCGGCAGTCTCTGCCCGCTGGCACGATGCCGTTACCGCCACGGAACGCACCATCACCGTGGGCAGCGGGGAGCCGGTCTATACCATCGGCCGGCGCTACCCGGACGAACAGGCCGCCACTGCCGCCGCCAATGCCCGGCTTGTCGCCTTTGCCCGCGGACTCGGCGTCCTACGATTCACCTGCCCCGGCGATGTCCGCCTGGCCGCAGAGGGGCAGGTTGTCCTCACCGGGATCAGGGACGGCGCCGCCGGCCCGTGGATCCTGAACACGGTGACCCATCGCTATGATGATTCAGGATATCGCTGCGACTGCGACGGACAGAACCCGGACAAATAGGAGAAAAAACATCAATGCACGGAACTGACGCCGCCACCGGCAAAACTATCAGCGGGATCGCCCACCTGCACCAGTCCATCCGCGACATCCTCACCACCCCGCTGGGTTCCAGGGTGATGCGCCGCGACTATGGCTCACGCCTCTTTGAGCTGGTGGACCGGCCGGTTAACCCCGCCTTAACTGTGGAGCTTTACGCGGCCACGGCAGAGGCCCTGGCAAAATGGGAGCCACGGTTTCGGCTCACTACTGTTTTTGCCGAGTCCATCGCCCCCGGCCAGGTAGTGCTGACAATGACCGGCCGCTACCTACCAAACGGCCAAGAAATCAAACTTGAGGGAATTGTGGTATGAGCGTGATTGATCTTACCCAGCTAAAGCCGCCTGCTGTTGTCGAGGCGCTGGATTACGAGACCATCCTGGCCGAGCTCCTGGCCAACCTGGTACTCCGTGACCCCAGCTTCACCGCTCTGGTGGAGAGCGACCCCGCCTACAAGATTCTGGAGGTCTGCGCCTTCCGCGAGCACCTAATGCGGCAGAGGGTCAATGATGCAGCTCGGGCGGTGATGCTGGCCTATGCTATGGACACAGACCTAGACCACCTGGCTGCCCTGCAGAACGTCGAGCGGCTCCTGGTTGATCCCGGCGACCCCACGGCTGTGCCGCCCATCGCCCCCACCTATGAGACCAACGAACGCCTGCGCGCCCGGGTGCAGCTTGCCCCAGAGGGCCAGAGCACTGCCGGACCCTACGGTGCCTATGAGTACCACTCCCTTTCCGCCTCGGCTGAGGTGCTGGATGTGGACGTGACCAGCCCGTCACCCGGCCAGGTGCTGGTCACGGTCCTGGCCACCGCCGGCTCCGGCCTACCGACCCCAACCCTCGTGACCGAGGTGGCTACAGCCCTGAATGACCGCGCCATCCGGCCGCTCACCGACCAGGTGAGTGCCCAGGCGGCCACCATTGTCGACTATGCCATCACCGCCACCCTGACCCTCTACGACGGCCCGGACGCCGAGGTGGTGCGGCAGGCCGCCTATGACGCGGCAGTCCTCTATGCCGATGCCAATCACCGGCTGGGCCGGGATATCACCCTGTCCGGACTCTATGCAGCCCTGCACCAGCCTGGGGTCCAGAACGTTGTCCTGGCCAGCCCCCTGGCTGACCTAGTGATCTCTCCGCAGCAGGCCTCCTGGTGTACGACCGTGACGGTGACCGCAGGTGGCGTTGATGAGTAACGATCACCTGCTCCCCATCAATGCCAGCCCTGCTGAAAAAGCCCAAGCCCTGGCTGTGGCGCGGATCTCCGCTGTCCCTGTGGTGGTGGATACTTTGTGGAACCCGTCCACCTGCCCGGCCGCCCTGTTGCCATGGCTGGCCTGGGCGCTCTCCGTGGATGTGTGGGACGCCACCTGGAGCGAGCAGGTCAAGCGGGACGTGATCACTGAAAGTATGGCCATTCACCGCAAAAAAGGAACGCCCTGGGCCGTTGAGCAGGCCATGCATGTGTCTGGTGCCCCCGACCTGCAGCTGCAGGAGTGGTTCGAGTATGGCGGCGCCCCCTATACCTTCCGCGCCACCATCACCACCATCACTGTGCCCCTTAGTCCGGCCCTGGCGAACCGGCTCATGGCGGACGTGGCCAAGTTTAAAAACGCCCGCTCATGGGGCAGTCTGCGCATTGCCCAACAGGGTGATCTTAGGCTCTACTGCCACATGCTGGCCATCCATCGCCCGAGGGTTACTGTTATGCCATACTAGACCACCATCTCCTGGCGACAAACACCTATCATTACGGCGGCGGCGTCAAACTGATGCCGCGCATCTCTATCACATAAGGAGACCACCACATGCAATTCCCAGGATTTTTATTGACCAAACAGGGCCAGTCCCTGCTGGCCAAGGTGCAGGCCGGCGCCGTTTTGAATTTCACCAAGGCCGCAACCGGCGCAGGCCAGCCACCTCCAGACAATGCCCCTTTTTCAGCGGTAGCTACCAGCACCGTGGTGACGGTGGACCGCACCGAAACCGGTGCCGCGGCTGGCGCTGACGTGAACACCGGCTTTACCCTAGTTGAAGTGACCCCCGGTGGTGTCGGGTTGGCAGAGGTGACCTCAATCACCTGCCTGGCGGCAGCCACCCTCTCTGGAGGGGAATATTTCACCATTACCTCCCCACGCCTGGCCTTTTACGTCTGGATAACCGTAGACGGCGTGGGCGCTGACCCGACCCCGGCCAACGCCATCGGTCTGCAGGTCGATGTGGCCGCCCTGGACTCTGACGCCACTGTGGCGCAAAAATTGGCCACCGCTATGGACCATTTCCGCCTGGACCTGTCAGATCTCTTCGCCCTCATCGACCCCCGCCAGGAGTTGGCCATCCAGACCATCACAAGGGTGGACGACGTGGTCAGCGAAATTGCCACGATACTGTCCAACGCCGAGCTGGTGGCAGGCTATTACCTCTGTGAGCTGGGGGTGTTTGCCATGGATCCGGACGACGGGGAGATCCTCTACGCCGTCACCAACGCCGGGCTCCTGGGCGACTATTTCCCCGCCGAGGGCGGAACCACCCTCATCGAGGCTGACCTCCGCATGCGCACCACCATCTCCGCTGATGCCGCCCTGAGCATGAGTATGACGCCTGGGGCTTGGGCCTCGCTGGCCTCCTTCACCGCTGATCAGCAGGAACGGTCGCACAAGGAGCCATGCCGGGCTGCCACCACCGCCGACATCGTACTTTCTGGACTGCAGACCGTGGACGGGGTGGTGCTGGTGACCACTGACCGGGTCCTGGTAAAAACCCAAAATCTTAGTGCCGAAAACGGCATCTATCTGGCCGCTGCCGGCGCCTGGACCCGTGCTGTTGATGCGGATAGCATCGCCAAGATAAAGCCTGGCATGTTAGTGGCCGTGGTCGAGGGCACGATCCATGCCGACAGTGTGTGGATGCTGGCCACGGACGGGGTCATCGTCCTGGACACCACGCCGCTTGTATTTTTCGATTTCAGCAAGCACTACATCGACACCCACGATACCGACCCAACCGCCCATGCCGAAATGCGCCAGCATCAGGCCCTGAAAGACGCAGTGCTGGTGGCCACCACAGCCAATATTGCTTTGACAGGTGAGCAGACCATTGATGGTGTGGCCGTGGTGGCCGGGGATGCGGTGCTGGTCAAAGAACAGACCGCTGGCGCTGAAAATGGCATCTACCTGGCAGCTACCGGCGCCTGGGCCAGAAGAGAGGACGCCGATGCACCCGCCAAACTGATCACCAGGATGATGGTACCGGTGAGATCAGGAGACAAAAATAAAAACTCTATTTGGTGGCTGATAATAACAGGCACCATCGTTCTTGGGACCACTGCCCTGACCTTTGCCGAGCCTTTTTCAGGGCTGCCTGCCGGCGCTATCTTAGATAATCCGTCCGGAGTTGTCCCCCCGGGCTTCTTAGAATGTAACGGCGCTGCCATATCAAGGACTGCCTATGTTGATATGTTTTCCAATTCCCCCATCGCGATCGGCACCATGTATGGCGTTGGGAACGGCTCCACCACATTTAATGTACCTGATCGCCGCGGCAAGTTTGTCCGTGGTTGGGATCACGGGGCAGGTGTTGATCCTGATGCGGCAAGCCGTACAAATCGTGGCGATGGCACGACTGGTAATAATGTTGGTACTTCACAGGCAGATGGTTTCAAGTCACATGCTCATAACTATACAGCATTCTCTTCTAGTGGGCCTGATTCTGCCGCAGGAGCAGTTGGGTATTATGGGAACTATACCGCAGCAACAGTAGCGGCTGGCGGTAATGAGACCAGGCCCCTCAACGTCTACACCATGTACATCATCAAATACTAGCCAGGAGGCCGAGATGCAGAAGGTTTATAATTATCACCAAATAACGAAAGAGTTTATCTCGGAGACGGCGGCTAAAGAATCTCCTCTTGAGCCTGATATTTTTCTAGTCCCGGCTAATGCGACAACCATCGATCCTCCTCTTGCTGGCGATAAAGAGGTTGCTGTTTTTACCGACGGTACATGGCTACTGCAGCCTAATTGGCGTGGCGTTGATCTGTGGGACAAGTCGACCTGTCAGAAAGTGGAATCTATCACTAAGATTGGCGTTTCCCCTGTTTCCACAGTTATTGATCAAGCTCCGCCTGATGACCTATCAATCTGGGATGATGACCTAGGTTGGAAGCCTGACCTCTCCAAGCTCAAAGGCAAAATAATTACTGACCTCAAAGTAGCCTGTGATGCTAATTGCCGGGGTGGGTTGGAGAGTTCGCAGCTCGGCACACCACACACATACGAGACAACCACTGATCGAGACCAGGCCAACCTCAATGCCCTCACATCCGCTGCCTTGAAAAATATGGCCACCGCCGGATGGACGCAAAATATGACTTGCATAGATGCTGCTGGCATCAAGGCCAGGCGCTCCCACACCGCTGCCCAGCTAGCTGAGGTCGGCGAGGGGGCCCAACTTATGATTTCCGGCAATATCGATAAGTTCTGGAATCTGCTAGCTGATCTTGAAACAGCCTATCTAGCTGGAAATCAAACGGCGATGCTTGCCGTTATTTGGTAGGTGGAAAATGTCACCACCATGTCAATCAAGTCAGAGTGGCCCTTGTTGTCATCAGCTTATATCTGCGAAATAGCTGTGGCTGATTAACCAGGCTACTGGTCGAGGGAAACTCTAGGGCCTGGTGATCGTCGCCATTGTTAAAAAGTTTTTTTGGGGGTGAGTATGCGCCAGGCTTATCTTTTAAGATATGACCCCGGCGACCAGGGCACTTTTGGCCGCCTGGTCACAGCCGGCTTTAATTGCCACACTGTGGAACTCCCATGGCGGGATAATGCCAAAAATGTGAGCTGTATTCCGGCCGGAGAGTATCTGTGCCAGCTCAGAAAATCTCCCCGTTTTGGCTGGGTATTTTGCCTCCAGGACGTTAAAGGCCGCCAGTTTGTCTTGCTCCATACGGGTAACCTGGCTGGCGATACTAGCAAGGGCTGGAAAACCAATTCAGCTGGCTGCCTCTTGCTGGGCCGTTACCGAGGCAGACTAGGGAAACAAAAGGCCATTATGGTCTCACGGCCTGCACTGCGCGACTTTATGGCCACCATGGGCAAAGATGACTTTAATTTGACAATTTTGGAGGTGTAAAAGATGGCCGACATATTAAGCCTCGCTGGCAACCTGGCCAGTAATGCCACCCCATGGGGCGCCCTCATTGGCGGAGTTTTTAGCTGGGGGAAAAAGTGGCTGGACAATCGCCACGAAGAAAAAAAGGCCGAGATGGCCTACCAGGAAAGGGCCCTTGACCGCCAGCACGACCTGGCCCTGGCCGACCGCGAGATCGAGAAAGAAACTAGGCTGGCCACCATCCGCCTGGACGAATCCATGTTCGTGGCCGACAGCCAGGCCCTAACCATCGCCGCCAAGAGCCAGGACGCCGAAATCAGCGCCATGGCCGATGTCCTGGAGGGTGCCGGCGACTTCCTGCGCTGGTTTGCCGGTTTCGTCTTTGTTTGCGTAACCGCCGTGCAAAAACTCACCCGCCCCGGCCTCACCTTCTGCCTCTTTTGCCTGACCTGTTATTTTTATTACGAGGTCAACAAGCTCATTGGCGGCCTGGCCACCAAGCCCTCCAATGAGCTGGCCGCCATCCATTCCCGCATCATCTTTTCCGGCCTCAACATGGCCGAGCTTTCCATGACTTTCTGGTATATGGGCCGACCAACCAAAAAATAAGGCAGGATGCCAGCCATTTATAGATAGGCGGCCCTCCCCGCCCAAGCGATAATATGATCAAAATTAAAAGGAGGTGATGCCTTTGGAAGACCCCGACAAATAAAATAACCTCTTGTCAGGTAACCCGTTGCGCAACAATAAAAAAAACCGTCAGGCAATCTGGTCCGTCGGTTTTTTTATGCCCAGATCACCGATGGTATCGATTGCCGCCAGGGCGGCGGCGTCCACCACATGGGTGTAGCGCAAAACCATCTCCATGGTGGCATGGCCCAGGATGGCAGCAATAATCCTGATATCCACCCCCCGGGCCAGCATCCAGGTGCCGGCCGTGTGTCGGAGATCATGCATACGGACGTCGGTGATCCCGGCCCGCTTTCTGGCATGCTGCCAGCTCTGTCGAAAAATGAGAGATGGCCGGGCGGCATTCTTAGGCCGGGTAAGCTCCTCCTCGGTCAAAAAAATAAGTGCATTTCCAGGGTCATCATCCGGCTTGATCGCTGTCAGGCATTGGCAGACCGTTTGGGTCAGGGGAACAGATCTCTCCACGGTCTTTGTCTGGTCCAAATAAAGCTGCCTTGTCCCCAGATCAACCTGGTCCCAGCGCAACCGTGCGGCTTCACTGGCCCGCATGCCAGTCTGCAGGAGTGTCAGGATATAAGGAGCCAGTTTTTTGTTGCGGCTCTTGTTGCACTCATCAAGAAGGCGCAGAGCCTCTGGGATGGTTAGAAAGCGTTTTCGTCCTCTGGGGGCCTTGGGTCTGTCGATCTGCTTCACCGGGTTTTCCACCGGCAGCTCCCACTCACGGCGGGCCTTCTGGAACATATGAGAGAGCAGGGCCAACTCGCGACGCACCGTGTAGGCACTGACCTCCCCTTCCCGTTTGTCGCGGTATTCGGCCACCACCCGGGGGGTGATCTCCGCCAGGCTTGTATCGGCGCCAATACCCTTTTTGATATTTTTGATGGTGCGGGCCTCGACATCGTATGTCGTCGCGGCCTTCTTGATGCTGACGGTCCGATAGTATTTGTCCAGGGCAACCTCAAGCGAGACCTGTTCTGCCAGCCGTGGGTCGTTGTACTTCCTGGCATCGATGGCGCCCTCCACCTCCCCTGCCCATGCCTTGGCCTTAGCCTTGGATGGGAAGGTCCTGCTGATGGATTTCCCATCCTTCCGCACCGTTGCCGTCACCGATGTTTTGGTCTTACCCTTCCTGACCTGGTACGTTGCCATGCCGCCCCTCGGAAAAATTGTTGCACTTTTGTTGCACTATTTTCAAAAAACAAACAAAAACCTAACAAAAGAACCAAAAAGAAGCAACAACAAACCCCCACAACAAAAAAGCCCGAAACGCCTCAGGGATAGGGCGTTTCGGGCTAATTCGTGGTGCCTAGAGCGAGGATCGAACTCGCACGAGCACTAAGGCTCACGAGATTTTAAGTCTCGGGTGTCTACCAATTCCACCATCCAGGCAACAGCTGGTTTTTAGCATATTGTCATCCCCATATCAAGAACCAAAACCCCAGCCCCAACAAACTCTTCAAGCGCATGCCTCATGATCGCCAAAGCAACGCCATAAAAATCATGAATCAAGGAGTATGCGGATTGTATCGGAAAGGAGCTGCGGGCTTATTGGTTTATGGACGAAGTTAATGCCGTTCTTCAAAATCCCATTTTGGACAATAGCGTTTTCTGTATATCCGGACATATAGAGGACATGGATTCCAGGATTTATTTTTTTAATTTTTTCAGCCAACTCTCTGCCATTCATCTTCGGCATGACAACATCTGTCAAAAGTAAATCAATGTGGCCCTGGTATCCCTGATAGACATCCAATGCCTCCACACCATCCTGAGCCTCAATCACCGTATATCCTTGGCTTGTCAAAACATCGCAGCATAATCTTCGAACAAGATCACTATCCTCGACAAGGAGAATCGTTTCTGTGCCACCAGCGGAAAGAGATTGCGGTGATCGAGGTGCTTCTTTTTCACTGCTACCCCCTTCAGTTTTGGGCAGATATATTTTAAAGATAGTTCCTTGCCCAGGCTCGCTGTAGACATTGATTACCCCGCCATTCTGCTTAACGATTCCATATACAGTGGCAAGGCCCAGCCCTGTGCCTTTGGACTGCTCTTTGGTCGTGAAAAAAGGCTCGAAAATATTCTCTTGAACCTCTTCGGTCATCCCCTGCCCGTTATCGGTAACGGCAAGCATGACATAATTTCCAGCCTCTATATCAATATGTTTTTTTGAATAGACATCATCCAGGACAACATTGGCGGTTTCAATGGTGAGTTGCCCTCCGCCAGGCATGGCATCTCGGGCATTTACTGCAAGGTTTATAATCACCTGCTCAAGCTGGGAACGGTCAACATTAACAGGCCAGACATCTTCACCATAAAAAATCTTGATCTCAACATCCTCACTGATCAGATGCCTGAGCATTTTGTAAAGATTATTCACCTCTTTATTGATGTCGAGTTTTTCCTGCTTAATGATTTGTTTACGGCTGAATGCCAAAAGCTGTTGGGTGAGGCGAGCCGCGCGCTGACCTGACTCAAGAATCGTGGACACCTCTTGCCTAAACGGCGCATCTGGAGCCATTTTAAAAAGAACGAGTTCCGCATAGCCATTGATTGCACTCAATATATTGTTGAAATCGTGAGACACACCTCCGGCAAGACGACCAATAGATTCCAGTTTTTGAGCCTGGTAGAGTTTTTCTTCAAGGCGGGCCTGTTCCTGCATAGCCATTTCTCTGGCAGTAACATCGCGATCGATGCCGCGGTAACCTCGAAAAACACCCTCCTCATCAAAAATAGGGCGCCCACTTGTTTCAAGGATAACTTCATGGCCATCCCTATGAAGATTACTATTTTTCAAGCCTGAAAAAGATTGGCGCTGCAGAAAAAATTCGGAAAAAATTCTACCGACACGAACAGCCTCCTCGTCAGACATGAGGTCAAAGGGACTTTTTCCTAAAATTTCTTCAGAGGTATAGCCCAGGAGCTCCTGAACGACTCCACTGGCATAGATGTACCTGCCATTTTCATCAATTTCCCAGACCCAATCACTTAAATTGTCCACCAGATCTCTATACTTTTTCTCCGAAGAGGTGAGCTTGCCCAAGCTTGCTTTCAAGTTCCCGGCAAGAGTCTGCAGGGCCCGGGTAAGATCGCCAACCTCATCCTCCGGCACAGCAGGCAGGCTGAATTCGTAATTGCCCTGCGCAAGGGCAGTCATGGCCTGCTGCTGATTTTTAAGAAATCCGCGGATATACAAGGACGCCCAGCGCCAGGAGAGGAGATTGACACAGATAACAACCAAGGTGAAGGAGAAGATTGTCCAGATAAAATGTGTTTGTGTTTTTTTGCTTTCCTGGCTGACCGCCGCAATGGTATCTGTTGCCACTTCAAAAAATCGCTTGGCCGTACTTGCCAAGAATTCTTCCCGATTGACTATGCCCAGATAATTAATGTAATTGGCTTCAATATTGGCACCAAATTCCTCAGTCAGGGCCTGAATGGCGGGATTCTTCGAGTTTGCAGTAATTGCAGCGATATTTTTTTTAAGCTTTGGCAGAGCAGTGATCTGGCGATTGTGATAGATGCCAACCTGAAGCACCATCATTTCCTGCAAGAGGTCCTTTACATGATGAATATTGGCGGGATTGTCGATAACTCCAGGGATATCTGTTTCTTTATGGAGCGCCTCAAGAAGTCGAACATTTTTCTCAGGCAACTGGGTATCAAGAATATAAAGGTCAAAGAGTTCTAGATAGGCCCGACTGAAATTCCCCATAAAAAAAGGAATTTTCTCAAGCCGTTCACGGAAATCCGGAGAGATATCGTCATGAACCTGAACAAGACTCTTCGCCATTGCCTCGGTCTTGGCAATTTCACCCTCGAAATTTTCCCGGTACCTGAACTCCTTCAAATGAACGGCATGGGGATGGAGAGTTTCCAGCAGTTTGAGCTGTAACTGAAAATCTTTTAAAAGGTTGATTTTTGCATTGCTCTGCTGGATGGTTGCCTGGCCATGGTAGACAACCGCCCCAAAAATAATGGAAATGACGGCAAGGGGGAAAAAGAGCCAGAACACCTTGCCGACAAGGGATTTAAACATCATTACAACTGCTCCCTTGCCTTATCATAGAAACCCCGCTCATATATTACCTGTTCCAGTTGTCCCTCTTCATACGCCTTTTTGATCTTGTTCTGCAAACCGCCACTCTCAATCATTGAGTGTATCCAAAAATCTGCTCCGGAATTCCATGTCTCACTGAAATCATTGGTAAAGATGATGGTGGGCAAGGATCTTTGTTCTATTGCTTCAGAAACCTGAAGCCACTTGGCAATGAACGTGGCACTTTCGGCGGGATTGTCGGTGATAAATCGATTGGCACGTAACATCAGAATAAGCAGTGCCTCGGTTACTTCCGGGTGGTCCTTTATATAATGGCTATTGGCTGCAAGGGCACAGCACGGCACCCCCCGCCATTTGCCTTCAGGTGGCATGTCGCTGAGCATGGCAATGGTCTTGCCGACCCCTTTTTCTTCGGCCAGGGCAAGGTAGGGCTGCATGATGACAAAACCATCAACAAGGCCATTTTCCAGGGCCGGCAGGAGATTTTTAGCACCATGGAGATTGACCCCAATGATCTTGGCGTTGGGGTCATTGACCGATGTACTATAGGGGATACCGGATGCCTGCAGGGCACGTTCAAAAATAAGATTCTGCACGGAGACATCGGTTTTATAGCCTATTTTCAAAGGACTGCTTGACTGTTGCGCGTAAAGAATAAAATCTTGCCAAGTACTCACGGCAAGATCCTTGCCCACCACCAGCCCGGCCCCTTCGGTCATGACCGGGGCCACTATTTTTATGGGATTGCCCTGATCAATGGCCTGAAGCATGGCGGGAAAGCCGCCAAAGGACAGGTCGAAATATTCTTCACCCAGTTTGCGGATCAATTCCTGCCCGCCCGTGCTGGAATCTACAATCACCGTGGCAAGATCACGCCTGCCGGAAACAAGCCGGTATTCGTGCTGATAGGTGACCTCCCTCAGATAAATCCCACCGTTTTCCTTGAAATAATCCGGATTCAGGGCAGCAATATATAAAGGAGAATGATGATCATGGGGGGCATGGCCCAGGCGCAACACGGGCAACTTGTCACTCTTATTCTGGCAGGAGGAAAGCAATATAGTCAGCATTACCAAGAACAGGAAATAGCCTACACCTTGTTTCATGTTTACGTCCTTATTGAGCTGTTAACTGGCCATTTACAGAAATAGTGGCCCAGTGACGGGAAGATGTAAAACGAAAACCCTTCATATTTAATCAAAAATATTAAGGAAATACAACTATTCACATGAAATCTGTCCATGAGTTCGCAATTCTCATTATGAAAAAATGCAACCACGTACCGCCCGGCATTGCAAAGAGAGTCCCTCGTTAACCGCTGCTCCCTCACCGTATCCCATTCTGCCCTCACATAACCTTCCCCAAAGGCGCGCTTTAACAAATCTAGCTCTTCAGACAAACATGCGCCATGGCGATCAGTGATCGACGCAAATTCAGGAGTGCTCAAAATTTTTTCAGCGAATATTTTTTCATCGATAGGCACCAAAAAAGGCGTCTGTTCCAAGATAGGAACAGACGCCTTTTTTGGTGCCGAAACCGCAACGCAATGGTTAGCCGGCATAGTGTGACTAATCACATCCAGCAGTCATGCTAACGACGTATCTTCAACTGATCTTAAAGGATGCCGTCTTTTCACTGATGCCGCGCTTTAAGACCTCACGGTTATAGGCGGCAATCACCTCACGCCGCTTGAGCATGCCCACAACCCACATCTCATCCTTGGACTCCACCACCGGAATCTCTTCAATACCCTTGACCACAAACTGGGTCATGGCATCATACAGATTGTCACTGGGGGTCAAGGTCACCACCTTGCGAGCACATATATTGCCCACGGTGGCACTTAAGCGCAGCTCTTCGTCATGGAGGATGGCCTTGACATCCTGCAGGGAGATAATCCCCATCATCCGCCCGGCCTTGGGGCCTGTTTCCGCCAGCACCGGAAAATAAAAGCTATCTTCTGCCATGGAGAAAATCTTCAGCAATTGGTTGACATTGGCCCGTTCACTGATGAAATCCACATCCTCACTCATCGCGATACCCACCTTCAGCGATCGCATAATCGCTGTCTCACGGCCCTCATGGATATCAATGCCCTCACGGCTGAAATCCACCGTATCAATGGAATCATGGTGAAGATGCTTGGCCACAACCGTACCGATGATACTGGCCAGCATCACCGGAATAATAATCTGGTAGTTACCGGTCATCTCAAAAAGAAGAAAGATAGCGGTGAGGGGCGAATGGGTAGTAGCGCCCAGAAAGGCCCCGATACCGACCGCAGCATAGGCCCCGGGGCCGGCCACCATCCCGGGGAAAAGCATATGGCAGACACCTCCGAAGGCACCACCAATCATAGCGCCGATAAAAAGCGCCGGGGCAAAAACACCACCTGCGCCGCCAGTACCAAGGGTAATGGCGGTGGCCGCGATTTTCACAAAAATCAGGGCCAACATCACCCAGAGCACCCCTTCACCATGGAGCACCTTTTCAATATAAAAATAGCCGTCGCCCATAATCTGGGGGAAGAAAATGCCGATAACACCAATAACTGCGGCGCCCATTATCGGCTTCACATACGGATTAATCTTGATATCCTGACAGCGGTCCCGCACCTGATAAAAGAATTTGATATGGATAACCGCGACAATACCGATAATGATTCCCATCAATACGTAAAGGGGAATCTCCATCATGGGGTTGACGAGCTGGTAGTCAGGAATGGGAAAGGCTGGGGATTCACCATAAGTGGCGCGGGCCACAACCGTGGCAATGGCCGAGGAAATAACCAGGGCCGAGAAAGAGGATATCTCGTAGGTGCCGAGCAGAACAATCTCTGAGGCAAAAAACACGCCGGCCATGGGCGCATTAAACATGGCGCCAATACCACCGGCACAACCGGCAGCAATATAGACCTTCATCCTGTCGCCGGAGACCCTGAAAAACTGGCCAACCTGGGAGCCAACAGCACCGCCCACTTGCGCGATGGGGCCCTCAACCCCGGCCGAACCGCCGGTACCGATGGTAAGCGAGGTGGACAGAGTCTTCAGGATAATGGTCCGAAACTTGATGCGGCCACCTTCAAGATTGACCTTCCGCAGGAATTTGGTGAAACCATAGCCATTAACCTCGCCGGGATAGAAATAGGCGAGGGGAATGAGCAGTATCATGCCGATGATGGGAATAAGAGGCAAAAGAAGAACAGCCGGACCAAAGCCCTTGAAGAGAAAAACATCGCCGGAATGAAAGACCGACAAGCCTTCTTCACCAAAGATCTGGGTAAGACCGCCTTCAAAAATCATATGGCGGACAAACTCCTCTGTGGAGCGAAAGAGGATATTGGCAAAGCCAGCGGCCAGACCGATAAAGGAGGCAATAACCACCATTAACGTGCCTTCGCCAGGCATATATTTTTGAAAATTAAACAAATTCATATAATCTTTGGTATCTGGCAGCCAATCAAGGCTGCTTCACGTAAAAAATAATCATCTGTCATGCCGGCAATAAAATCCACGGCAATGGCAGGCGCTGAGGTATCAAGCATATATCCTTTATCCATAAATCTCATCAATCTGGTGTAGACAACCGAGCCATGATCTTCTCGGTTGATCTCATCAACATATTTCTCAAAGAGGGCAGAAAAACACTCTTCAACCTTGGTTTTATCGGGCTTAATGGCCTTGTTCAGATAAATATATTTGTAATTGAATGCCTTCAACTCCTGAAGGGCCCCTGAAATCTGCTCAGAAAACCCCACCTCACCGATACAGCCATTGCCAATGAGATCAGCCACCAATCTATGCACTATGGTGCCGTTTGTGCGGCCCAGCACCTGACGGCAATGCTCAGGGATGTCATCCCGGCTGATCAGTTTTAACTCAATGGCATCTTCAATATCCCTGCCTATATAACTTAAGGTATCAGCTAGCCGCACCAAACAGCCCTCAATGGTCATGGGCCGTAGCTTAGCGTTCTTGTCGTTGCTTTTTAACGTAAGTTTCAGGTCAAAGTCAGCAAAGGACACCTGACCCTGAGGGCTGATCTTACGGTTGTGCACCTCACCATCATGGCAGAGGATACCATCTAAAACCTGGACGGTGAGATTACAGCCCCGGCCATGATTTTCGAGATGTTCAAGAAAACGGACTGACTGCAGATTATGCTGAAAAGAAGCAAGACCATAGCGCCTGCTCAAGTCGTCCAAAATTGCCTCGCCATCATGGCCAAAAGGCGGGTGGCCGATATCATGCCCCAGGGATATGGCCTCAGCGAGATCTTCATTGAGGGCAAAAACACGGGCCAGGGTTCTGGCTATCTTGGAGACGAGCTGAACATGCAGAACCCGGTGGGTAATGTGATCATTTTTCACCAGGTAAAAGACCTGGGTTTTGTCGATATAGCGTGTGTAGGCCCGGGAGTGAAGAATCCGGTCCGTATCAACGGCAAAGGCCGTACGGTGCCCCTCCCTGCTTTCTGAGTGACGGCGAATTCCAGTGCTGCTCAGGGTCGCATGGGGAGAAAAGAAACTCTCCTCACGGCGTTCAAGACCCTTTTTTATGGCAACAAGTTGCTCTTCGACCATAGCCCCATCCATAGAAAATTACAAATAGGTACTTGTACCACAGGGCTCAGGGGAGAAAAAGGCTTTTATGCCTGAGCCAACAAAGCCTTTGAACCAGTTAAAAACTCTAAAGTTTTTACTGACGAACCAAGGCATTATATTGTACTATTTTTTCAATCACTTTTTGTGAGCAAAAACGTTCTTCCCGTTTTTTGTTTATTATAATCAACACATTAAACCACCTCAAGCTTCTGCCGCAATCCAGGCGACAATCAATTTTTCCTGATCAGGAGAGAAATTATGGCATCCAGCACCGACTTTGACAAAGCCTTAGCAGTAGGCCGTCCACCTAACATATGCAAGCTGTTTCCTAACTCCCGGGCCCTGATTGTCAGCGGCAAATATATCGATCTTGCCCTGCAGGCCAAGGGCAAGGCCATGACCATTGCTGCCAATGGCCGTAATAATTTCATTATCCGGGGCGCCCTGATGGCGGCCCAAAAAGCCAATGCTGCCATCATCATAGAGATCGCTCGTTCCGAGGGCGGCGCCAAGGCCTACTGCCCGACAAACTACTGGAACATAGCCCGCCAGGTGGATCAAGCCATGAACGAACTGGGCATTACCGTCCCGGTGGCAATCCATGCCGACCATTACGGCATCAAGAGCGAGGCAGACATCCCCTTTGCCAAACAGGAGATTCCCACCCTTTTTGAAGCAGGCATTACCTCTATTGCCATTGACGCCTCCCATATGATGGATGACAAAAACCTGCTTGCCAACCTGGAGCTCAACCCATTTATTCCCGACTGGGCCGGCCTGGAAACAGAAATCGGCGAGATTAAGGGCTCAGAAGGTCTCTCCGCCACTCCCGAGGCCGTTTTTCTCATTGCCGGGCTCAATGCCCACAACATTTTCCCAAACTGGATCGCCCTCAACAACGGCACCACCCACGGCATTGAATCCAGCGGCCAGGGCATCCAGGTGGCCCTTACCGCGCAAATCCACAAGGCCCTTGCCAAATACCATGTCAACGGCGCCCAACACGGCACTTCAGGTAATAGCACCGATCGCCTCAGAGAAATCGCTCAGCAGACCAACACCACCAAGGCCAATGTCGCCACGGCCCTGCAGATGCTCTCCTGGGGTGTGGAGGTCAATGATTTCGGCAATGCCATTCTGAATGCCGACGGCAGCTTTAAAAAGGTGAAGGGCGAAGGGGTCAGCGAGGAAATGTGGCAGGAAATGATTAACTATGCCGCCTCTAAAGGCTGGGACATCGGTGGTTACAAAAACCTCAACCTTGCCTTTGAAAACAAATTTATGGGCCAACCCACAGCTATCCGGCAGCGCATGTGTAAACGGGTTGAAGATTTCGTCTACAATCTGCTCACCAAGGTCTTCAACGCCCAGGACAGTGCTGATTATGGCATAGCTGCCATCATCAAGGCCGGCTCCTACGATCCCGGCCCCAAGGCCAACAGAATTGAAGATGCCTCAGAATGGACGCCCGACAAGATCATCGCCAAGGCAGCCCTCCTTGATTCAGATAAAGGAGCTGAGGGCGATTTCGACGACTAGGGAATACTGAATACCTTGTTCGGCATTCAATATTTACTTTCACAAAAAAAGGTTCGTCGTCAACGTGAGGGAAAGATTGTTTGTTCAACACAAAGGCACAAAAACACAGAGGGTTTGTTCATGTACTTCCTCTGTGTCTTGGTGCCTTTGTGTTTAGCTAAATGGTTAGCTTGCACTTTGATAGAACCAAAAAAAGCCCAATGCTGTGCATAGCATCGGGCTTTTTTTACTTCTATAAATATGAGGTAAAACTACACCTTCAGAATATTGCTGATATCCTTGGCCTGGTCAACCTGCTCTTTCAAGGCATTGACCTCTTTCAAACCGGGAACGGCATCTTCCACCAGTTTGTTTTTGACTTCATCCACATCAGACATTGATTTTTTAAATGACCTCAAGCCTTTACCAAGGCCCTCGCCAAGTTCAGGGAGTTTTTTGCCGCCGAACACCAAAAAGGCAATGGCTAAGATCACTACGAGCTCCGGGGTACCTAATCCAAACATCTTCTATCTCCTTTAAAAAAGGGGGAATCATCAGGCAGCTGAAGAATCGTCCTTGTCTTTATCATCAATTTTTTTGGCTTCTTCATCTTTGGTGGCATTTTTAAAATTCTTAATGCCCTTCCCTATCCCGCTACCAATCTCCGGCAATTTTCCTGCCCCGAAAATTATCACAATAATTACAAGGATGATAACCAGTTCCGGCATTCCAAGTCCAAACATCTTTCCGCCTCTCTATCGTATTAAATTTGCACTGCATACTTTAAGCAATGTCATAGGCAATTAGGAGATGAGCGAAAATACCCACCTGTCATGCAACAATAAATACCGCACCCCTTACCAGAGCGCAAAGTATTTTTTCCAGTAAGCTGCCATCGCCTTGAGGGCAAAGGCCCCATCGCACATTTTAACAGGTACGTCCTGTAAGCTTATGGGCCAGCTCACGGCAATGGGCTAGAACTTCCACCTCATCCATGCTCAGGAGGCGACGATTTTCCATGATGATCCTGCCATCAATGACGGAATGGACAACATCCCCCCCCCGGGCGGCATAGACAAGATGGGAAGTGACATTATACATGGGGGTCAAATGGGGCTGATCAAGGTCAAGGACTATGATATCTGCCTTCTTGCCCACCGCCAAGGAACCAATCATCTGTTCCGCTGCCAAACAGCGGGCGCCTCCCAAGGTGGCCATCTGCAGAACATCAGCTGCTGGCAGGGCCGTGGGATCAAGGGTGTGGACCTTCTGCAGCTTAGCTGCCATATCCATCTCGCCAAACATATCAACATCATTGTTGGAGGCAGCGCCATCGGTACCGAGTCCTACATCCAACAGAGCAGAACGCATGGCTGCAATGGGGGCGACCCCCGAAGCAAGTTTCATATTGCTCTCCGGGCAATGGGCTATCTTCACCCCTCTTTCAGCCAGCAAAGCGATCTCTTCGGCATTAACCACGACGCAATGGGCCGCAAGCACTGAATGGTCTAAAAGTCCGAGCCCTTCGAGATGCTGGACAGGGGTTTTACCGAACTGTTTCAACGCTCCCTGCACCTCGCTCGTTGTTTCGGAAAGATGGACAACATATCGGCTCCCCCTATCCACGGCCTTTTCCTTCAGGCGTACCAGCAGATCAGGAGAACAGGTATACACAGCATGGGGATCGACAGTTACAGTGACAAGGGGATGATTTTCATAACGATCAAACATCTCATCAAGATAGATAAAACCCTGGTTAAGCTCACCGTAATTAGGGGAGGGGAAATCATAGAGCACCTCACCTATCCAGGCCCGCATGCCACTTTTCTCGGCAGCCCTGGCAACATCCTTGGCAAAGAGATACATATCACAAAAACTGGTGGTACCGCTCTTGATCATCTCCATGGCTGAAAGTAAGGCGCCTTGATAGACCAGCTCACCACTCAGCTTTGCTTCCACCGGAAAAATATGCTCCTGAAGCCAGGTCATGAGCGGCAGGTCATCAGCCAGACCGCGCAAAAGCGCCATGGAGGCATGGGTATGGACATTGACCAGGCCGGGCATAACAAGGCCACGGTCAACCTCGAGAATACGGGCGCCAGCGTACTTGGCGACAAGATCGTCCCTGTTACCTATTTCATGAATGCTGTCACCAGCCACAGCCACGGCACCGCCCTTGATGATGGATCGCTCATCGTCCATGGTTAACACGGTGCCGCAGACCAGAAGAGAAACATCCGGGTGGTTCATTTTATTCTCCGTACCACTTCTTTGATAAGGCGAACAAAATCACCCTCTGCTTTTTTGGCCTCAGCCAGGATGTCATGAATCAAAATGGGCTGAAAATTATCTGGGTCATTGACATTGGCCACCATGGCGATACCGAGAATCCTTAAACCAGCATGGATGCCGACAATAACCTCTGGAACAGTGGACATTCCCACCGCATCAGCTCCGCAATTGCGCAAATAGCGGGTCTCAGCAGGTGTTTCCAGACTAGGACCGGCAATAGCGACATAAACACCCCGAGCCATCCGGTCAATACCGAGCTCTTTACCACATTTCTGGGCAAGCTCCTGAAGACTGGGGTCATAGGCCTGAGAAAGATCGGGAAAACGAGGCCCCCACTCCTCAATATTCACACCACGCAGAGGATTATCTGGAATAAAATTAAGGTGATCACTGATCACCATGAGCGTCCCTGGTTTATAGGATGGATCAAGGCCGCCGGCGGCGTTTGAGACCAGAAGAAAACGGGCTCCCAGCAAGGAAAGAACCCGTAAAGGAAAAGTAATCTGGCGGGTGGAATATCCTTCATAATAATGAAACCGCCCCTGGAGTACCGCCACCTGTTTCCCGGCCAATTCACCAAACAGCAGTTTGCCGGCATGACTGGTCACAGTGGACCGGGGAAAATGAGGAATCTCCTCATAGTCAAGACTGATGCTGTTTTCCAGTGAGTCAGCCAAAGACCCAAGACCGGTCCCTAGAATGATGACAATCTCAGGCACACTCGGCAGTTTTTCTTCAAGAAAACTAACCGTCTCATTCACCTGCTCACGATATAAACGTTCTCCACTGGCCATTGTCCCACCACTTTTCTTAAGATCTTTTCAAAACATATACCAAGCAAAACAACTCTCCACCAAAAGAACTGCAGCCTATACACAACAGTTCAAATTGACAAAGTTTTTTTGCCATTTTTATTTTTTTTTCGTGAGGGAAAAGAGGTGCGGGAAGGAATTCGTCACACCGAGAAATCAAAAGTTCCGACAACAAAACAAGCTAAAAACAACCCCCGGGGTCTTAACCGCTCAAGAGACTGACAAGATCATCCGCCTTAGCAAATGTTTTTTGGGCTTCATTAAAAAGATTTTTGATGGTGTTCAGGGTAAGGGGCAGGCCATTTTTCGCATACAGCTCAGAAAGGGGTGGATCAAGAAAGGGAAGACAGAGCGAAGCGCCTTCTTCACCTTCAATACCAACAACAGTAAGCAGGGCAAGGGTGTCTGCCAAACGCACCACCAGAGGATAGCGCTGAAAGTTTGGCGCTGACTCAGGGCTATGGTGATAACCCACTGCCATCTGCAAAGCCTCAGGAAAAAGCCAACTCTTGATAAGAAGTCGACCAAGATCTTCATGATTGAGACCCAGAAAAGCTATCTCTTTCTTAGAATCATCAAGTTTCTCAGTGTCGCCATACACTTTCAGCAGCGATTCACCTGAAAAGGCGAGAAAAATGACCATTTTTCCGATGTCATGGATAAGACCTCCCACAAAAAGACCACTATCCTCACATCCCATCTTGTCAGCAATTACCTGGGCCGCCATGGCTGTATGAAAGGAATGCCCCCAGAGGGCATTTATCCTGTCGCCTTTTTTCCGGTAGCTGGTGAAGGTATTAAACATGGCCTTAGCCAGGACCATGTTCCTAACCTCTTCCATACCTAAGACCACCAAGGCGTGCTGTATGGATGAAACCTCTCTGCTCAATCCAAAAAAAGGTGAATTCGCCAGTTTTATAACAGCGGCTGAAAGTCCAACCTCCGCCTCGACAATCCGGGCCAGCTTATCAAGACTGCTTTCAGGATCAGCAGTGACCTGAAGAATTTTATTGACCACAGCAGGAAGAGGCGGGAACTCATTAACCTGGGCAATGAGTTGAATGGCTATCTTCTTTTTATTAGAAGAATCGTTCATAACTGGGCCTCATCATCTTTTATATCACCTGCGAACAAATTGTCCTTTTCACGAAGGACTTCCAGCATGATGTTGACAAGAAAGGGGTCAAACTGTTTACCGGACTGATTCTCGATCTCTTGAATAATCTCATCATGAGTCATTGGAGTACGCGCATAATTAGGATTATTCATGGCGATAAAGGCATCAACCAAGGCAAACAAACGGGCACCCATGGGAATCTCATAGCCATCCAGCCCTTCTGGATAACCAGTACCATCATAATATTCATGATGAAAGCGCAATATTGCCCGCTCGTCTGAAAAAAAGTCAAACAAATCAGTGAGTTCTTTGAGCATTAAGGGCTGGTCACGAATGGCCTCAAGCTCAGCCTGATCAAGACAACCCTCTTTATCAAGGGCGGTATCGGCAATAAAGAGCCGGAGCAGATCGTGGAGTTTAAAGGAGCGATGAAAGGATTGGATGACATTATTGGGCAAATTGAGACGCTTGCCGATGGCATTTACCAACCTGGACGCTAATATATTACGCCTGCGCAGGGTGACGTGATTTTTGGTCTGGCTGTGAACCATGGCCTCAAAAGAGGCAAGGGCGGAAGCTCTGGTCTTGTCCAAAGTATTGCGCAGTCTCTCCCGAATACAACGCAGGTCGCTACCGCCTGGACTATTATCACAGGGGTCATAAGGCCCCCGCCCACCAGGCTCATAACAATTCACCCGGTTGCGGCCCTGGGACTTGGCCTGATAAAGAGCGTGATCGGCCTGTTCAATAAGCTCAGCAGGATGTTTCATCCGGGAATCAAAAACACTCAAACCAACACTGACAGTAACCTGCAGGGTAATCTCTTTATATTTAAAAAGCGTTGTGGAGATGAGGCAACGAATTTTCTCGGCGATATTAACCGCACCCTGCTCAGAGGTATCAGGAAGGGCCAACACAAATTCTTCACCACCGTAACGGGCCCAGATATCTGTCTGTCGAACCTCAGCCTGCACCAGATCGGCAAACTTTTTCAAAACAATGTCTCCCACCTGATGGCCGTAAGAATCATTGACCTCCTTAAAGAAATCAATGTCAAACATCAGTAAGGCAAAGGGATGCACATGTCGTTTAGCGAGATAAAATTGATGGGCAAAGAGCTCTTGGAAATGAATATGATTGTAGAGACCGGTAAGGCCATCCCGTACTGCCTGCTGCTGCAAGAGCCTATTTTGCTTGCGAATTACGTCGTTAGCCTCCTGCAACTCAAGCTGCCGGTGATAGAGATCGAGGTGGACACTGAGTTTTGCCCGGAGTATTTCCGGCTTTACCGGCCGAAAAAGAAAGTCGACGCAGCCGGCCTCGTAGCCTTTAAAAAAAAGGGCCTCGTTTTTGCCGATATCAGCCAGAAGAATTATGGGGATAAACTTTGTCTCAACAGCGGACCGAAGTTTTTTTACAACCTGAAAATCATCGGCATCGGCAAACTCGATATCCATGAGAATCAACGCACTTTTCTTCTCAAGAACGGCTGGAGAAACGTCTTTGGGATCAGAAACCCTGGCAACAGTGGCCGGAATTCGCGCCAACTCATCAACAAGAACCTGATAGTTGGCTGATGAAAATTCCGCCAGAAGGATATTGACAGGTGGCTGTGAGTCTTGGGGAAGTACCATAAATAAACTTTTTAGGATGAAAAAGGCAGGAAATGGACTAAACACTTTTTAACTATTATGGTCAAATGGCGCGTGGTAAGTCAATAAGACTTATCTCTTTTATCAGGCCATTGATAATTATAGCACGATAAGATAGAAATCGGTTTATCCTTTTTTTCAAAAAAATCAGGGAGAAAAATATGGCTGTCAACAACAAGGTGCTTCTTGAAAATATTGAGTGGTTTGATGAAACCGGGCAGGAAATGGTTAAACGCCTGCCCAGTCAAGGTTCCGGCGAGATCAAATTCGGGGCCCAGCTCACCGTACGTGAAAGCCAGGCTGCCATTCTTTTTTATCAAGGTAAGGCGTGCGACGCCTATGGCCCCGGCCGGCACACCCTTAAAACCGGCAATATCCCCATTATCACTAAACTACTCTCTGCACCCTGGGGCATGGAAAGCCCTCTGCGTACCGAGGTCTATTTTGCCAACTTAAAAACATTTACCAACCTGAAATGGGGTACCCGCGATCCGGTTGCCTTCAAGGATAGCGACCTGGGTCTAATCAGAATAAGGGCCCACGGTATTTTTAATATCCGGATTATCCAACCAGTGCTCTTTATTAACACCATGGTAGGCACCATGGGCAGGATAACATCCGACCAGATAAGCGACTATCTGAAACGGGTCATTGTCTCTCGCTTCAACGATTATCTGGGAGAAAAGCTAGACACCATCTTTAATCTACCCGGCACCTATGATGAACTCTCCCAGGGCTTGCAGGCCAGGTTAGCGGAAGACTTAAGCCATTTCGGCCTCGACCTCAGCCACCTCTACATAACATCTATTACGCCCCCCCCAGAGGTGCAGAAATCCATTGATGACCAGAGTCGCTTAAATGTCATCAAGGATTTTGATAAGCTTATTCAGCTCAAGGCTGCTTCAGCCATGGAAAAGGCAGCAGAGAACCCTGGCGCCGCCGGTGCTGGTATGGGTATGGGCATGGGCTATATGATGCCGGCCATGTTTGCCGCCAGCCTGAACGGTAATGGCAATTGTGCCCATTCCACCCAGCAGATTGACTGCCCAGACTGCCATGGCCAGATCCCAGATTCCTCCCGTTTCTGTCCCTTGTGTGGTCATCAACTTGTGGTCTTGCGCCAATGCGCCAACTGTGGCAAAAACCTGATGCCAAGCGCCAAATTCTGCTCTCGCTGTGGTCACCCTGCCGACGAAAAACCCCTAGCCCGAATGTGCTCTTTTTGTAAACAGGAGAACCTGCCTGATTCTGTTTTTTGTAATCATTGTGGAGAAAAGCTTTAGGATACAAGCGTCATGGATCTCAAAGTCATTCATGAATGTCCGCAATGCGGCGGCGAGGTGGAGCTTGCCGAAACAGACCGGGTACTCACCTGCCCATTCTGCGGGATGCGCCATATCCTGGCCCGTGGCACTGCGCGCTTCATCCTCCCCCATATCAAACGACAGGGTCGGTTGATCCATGTCCCCTATCTCCGTTGCAAAGGCGCTGTTTTTTCCTGCCATCTAAGCGGGGTAGCCCACCGCGTTGTTGACACCACGGTGGCCGCGGTGTCGATAGCTGCCCTACCCCATACCCTGGGGTATCGTCCCCAGGCCATGAAAATGCAGTATGCCTCTGACACCTTAGACACCACCTATCTGAAAAACACCCTCACTCTTGCTCAAGCCATAACCTTGGCCGAGTCTCTCCATCAGACTGTTACTGAAAGTGCCCCGCCCTTGCATCAAGAATGGATCGGAGAGACCATAAGCCTGATCTACCTGCCTCTTATCATCGACAACGACACGGTTTTTGACGGTGTCACCGGCGATGCCCTGACCACGCTGACCAACAACCAGGACATCTTCACGCCCTTAGCCCTACAATCTCTGGACTGGCAGATCAAACTGCTCCCCACCCTCTGCCCCAACTGCGGCGGGGATTTGCGCTGCGAACAGGAAAGTGTGGTTCTGCTGTGTAGCAATTGTGATACGGCCTGGCAGGAGAGCGGCGGCAAACTGACTGCCGTTGTCTTTGAGACCGTGGCAGCCAAGGGTGAAGATGCCATCCACCTCCCCTTCTGGCGGCTGCAGGCGGACTTTGCCGGAATCGACCTGCATTCTCTGGCGGACTTTATCCGGCTCACCAATATACCCAGGGCAATTCAGCCTGAATGGGAGGATAATGTCCTGACCTTTTACTGCCCTGCCTTTAAGATAAGGCCAAAGATATTTCTCCGTATTGCCAGCCAGCTCACGGCAGCCCAACTGCCGACTACCGGTACTGCTCAGACCCCCTCTCGCTTTGCCTCGGTCTCCCTGGAAAGCGCGGAGGCCGAAGAAAGCATCAAGCTCATCCTGGCCTCGGCCGCCATTGCCAAAAGAAATATCCTGCCCAAACTTCCAGAAATCACCGTAACCATCAAAAGGAACAGCCTTGTTTTCCTGCCTTTTTTTGACAACGGTTACGAACTCTGTCAGGAGGAGATGAAAGTTGTCATCAACAAACAAATACTGGAACTTGGCAAGAAATTGTAGATAATAGAAACCAGTGCAGCCAAAACGGGAATTCGCATAAAAACTCCCATACTCAAGAGACAGACTTCATAAAAATTCATGGTATACGACGGAGAACAAAAAAAAGGATTCCAACTCCTTGGATTCAACAAGGGGCAGGTGATTTTCAGAGAAGGCCAAACCGCAAAAAATGCCTACCTGATTCGTTCCGGCAGGGTTGCTATTTATAAGCAAGTTAATGATCGCAAAGTTTTTGTCGCCTTCATGGTCCCTGGGCAGATTCTTGGCGAAATGGCCATTATCACCGGCGAACCTCGTTCCGCATCGGCTGAGGCTGCGGAATTCTGCGAGCTTCTGGTTATGGATCAGAAAACCCTGCAAAACGCCCTCAATGACACCTTGCCCATCATTAAGGCCCTACTCAACCAACTCATTGTCCGCATCAACGAGACCGACAAAAAAAATCCCCTCAAAACCGGGGCAGCCTCAAAAAATCAGCGCCGTGTTGAGGAACTGGAAAGGGCTATCAGGACAATCCATGCTGAGGCGGCTGACTGGCTGCTGGCCCATCCCAATATGGACCCAAATTCCAGACAATGCCTGGACATCATCAGCAATATCTGCCGAAAATCCCTCCAGCCATAAACAACAAAAGGGGCAACAACC
>JAHJKA010000007.1 GCA_018822545.1 Pseudomonadota bacterium | reverse complement strand
ATTCGTAATCAGCAAGTCAGCGGTTCGACCCCGCTCATCGGCTCCATCTTTTTTTCAGACATCGTTCTGAGATCCACCAATACCAATAAAATTCTCTTTTTTTTTGACATTGGTATGACTAAAAAGTAATGTGTTGTGTGCTTAAAGCTAAACCTGTTGTGAAATAGGGACGGAAAACCACGGGTCTCACGTTTAGATAGCCGAGTTACCAAGTACGATCATCTGGTAGCCCGGTTTTTTTTATTTGTACTACAGGGCGTTTACGTTAATTTTTTTTATGTTGTAAGGTTTATGAGAAAAAACGCCGGTAGTACCCGTTCTGTTACAGATTCACCCCTGAAGACATCATCACAAAAAGGCTCAATATTTGGCCTTCCTGTCCAAAGAATTGTCCAGTCTTCATCCCCTGCCCCTGCCAAGAAAAACCCCAAGAAACCACCCTTAAAAAAAGAAAGCCCTCAAGCGCAAGTTCCCATCAAAAAACGGACACGCCCGGAAAACGGCGATTGGGACCTGTCGCAGTTTGAAGTTGCCAAAGAGGAAGGACGCAAACGGTTTCATGATTTTGATCTGCCAATCGAGATCATGCATGCCATCAGCGATCTCTCTTTCCATTATTGCACCCCCATCCAGGCCGAAATTCTCGAACATACCTTAAGCGGCAACGATGCTACAGGGAAGGCCCAGACCGGAACAGGTAAATCTGCGGCGTTCCTTGTCAGCATCCTGACCACTCTTCTGACCAAAAAAGCAACTGGTTCCGGCAAAACAGCCAGCCCGCGCAGCCTGATCATCGCCCCAACCCGCGAGCTTGTCATGCAGATCGCTGAGGATGCTGAAAAACTTGCCGCCTATACCAATATCAATATTGTCCCTATTTATGGGGGCATGGATTACCAGAAACAGCTTGATGACCTTCACGGTCAGCAGGTGGATATCGTTGCTGCCACTCCGGGCAGGCTTCTCGATTTCCAGCGCAAAAAACATATCAATCTTGGTGATGTGGAGATTTTCGTCATTGACGAGGCTGATCGCATGCTTGATATGGGTTTTATCCCCGATGTCAAACAAATCGTCTATAGCATGCCCGACAAGAGCAAGAGGCAGACCCTGTTTTTCAGCGCCACCATAACCCCTGAGGTTAATCATCTAGCTCAACAATGGACCAAAGATCCGACAGTGGTTGAAATAGAGGCAGACCACGCCACCGTTGATACCGTTGACCAGCTTGTTTATCTTGTGACCACCGATCAGAAGGCAACCCTGCTCTATAACCTTATCACCTTGAAAGATCTTCACAAGGTCATTGTATTTTGCAATCGGAAGTCAGAAACCAGAGAGCTTGATAATTTATTACGCCGGTATCAAATTTCTTGCGGACTTCTCTCCGGTGACGTTGACCAGAAAAAACGGGTCAGCACCCTCAACAATTTTAAAGAGGGCAAGATCAGGATTCTTGTGGCCACAGATGTCGCAGGCCGCGGCATCCATATTGACGGGATCAGCCATGTGGTGAACTTCAACCTGCCCTATGATCCGGAAGATTATGTTCACCGTATTGGCCGCACAGGCCGGGCCGGTGCCTCTGGAACCTCTGTCAGTTTTGCCTGCGAAGAGGATTCCTTTTATCTTCCAGATATTGAGGCTTATATCGGGCGCAAACTTGAATGTGTTTACCCTTCCGATGATCTTCTGGCTGCCCCGCCCGAGTTGCCCCCGATGAAGCCTCGCCCGCGGCAACCTGGTAGCACCACCAGGCGACCTGGCAACAATACGCGACGTCCTGACTCCAGAGGCAGAAGAAACCCAAACAAAAAATAGAATTTTACTTACGCTGTTACGAGTTTAAATGGGGATTATTTTCCCTATATGTCCTTTATCTTATCCATCAATTCTTAAGGAGGAACACATGGAAAATCGGCAGACTGGCACAGTGAAATGGTTTAACGACAGAAAGGGCTTTGGCTTTATCATCCCTGAAAAGGGCGACGATGTCTTTGTCCATTATCGGGCAATCCGCGGCGAAGGGCATCGCTCTCTCGTTGAGGGGCAAACAGTTGAATTTCTTGTGGTTGAAAGCCCAAAAGGCTTGCAGGCCGAGGATGTTGCCGCAGTTTAGTTTCTTTTGTTGGGGGACAAAAGACACTAAAGGTTGACGTCAAGGGTATTGCATTTTTAATGGGCGCTGTTTCTGCAAAAGAGACAGTGCCCATTGTTTTTTTTAGAGCTATTATGTCGGCATGAGTTTTTTTTCCATTAGAAATCTGCAAATTTCACAAATTGCACCTTTTGATCTTGAAGTTGCCGCAGGTGAATGCATCTCCATTACCGGTGATTCAGGTTGCGGCAAATCGCTTTTTCTCCGGGCCTTAGCTGATCTTGACCCCAATCCCGGCGAAATTTTCCTTAATGGCCAGCCGTCGAGCTCCTACCCGCCCTGGGAATGGCGCCGACAGGTGGGCCTTCTGCCCTCTGAAAGCAGCTGGTGGCTTGCCAAGGTGAGCGATCATTTCCCCGGCGAAGGCCCTGGTTTTTACCAGCAGCTGGCAGCAATCGGTTTAACTGCAAATATCCTTAACGCCCACACCCATCGTCTGTCCAGTGGCGAACGCCAACGTTTATCCCTGTTACGACTCTTGCGGAATAAACCTTCAGTTCTTCTTCTTGACGAACCCTCAGCAAATCTTGATGAAAATAACAGTCGTTTAGTCGAAAGAATTTTAAAAAGATATCAACAGGCCAATGGCAGTGCTCTTATCTGGGTCACCCATGATCGCGCCCAGGCCCGCAGGGTGGCAGACAGACATCTGCTCTTTTCGCAGCATAAAGTGTCTAAAGTAAAAGAAATCTAAAGGTGCTTTGATGAATATTGTCACTCTGTCTCCGACGGATCTTACTTTTGCCGCCATTCTTATTCTTCTTCTTGGCATTGTCAGTCTGAAACTGCGCCTGGGCCAGACCAAACAACTCTTTATCGCCTCCCTACGCTGCACAGTTCAGCTCCTGATTATGGGGTTTATCCTTAAACTGCTCTTTGCTGCGGCTTCACCGGGTGCAGTTGTCGTTATGGCTCTGGTGATGCTGCTCAGCGCCGGCCAAGCCGTAACAAGTAGAATGCACCGACCACTGACCGGAAAATGGACCTATTTTTTCGGGGTGGCTGCCATGTTTCTTTCCTCCTTTACAGTCACCCTCTACGCCCTGTTTATCATCATTGATATAAGCCCCTGGTATACCCCTCAGTATGCCATTCCACTATTGGGCATGCTGCTCGGCAACACCATGACCGGCGTGGCTCTTAGTATGGACACCTTAACAACCACGGTATATCAGAGTAAAAATATGATCGAAGGAAGACTTATCCTTGGGGAAAAATGGCGCGATGCAGCCCAAGAACAGATTCGCGGCGCCATTCGTACCGGTCTGACACCGATCATCAACTCCATGGCCACCACCGGAATTGTTTCTCTGCCGGGGATGATGACCGGGCAAATCCTGGCAGGTTCTCCACCCATGGTGGCAGTAAGCTATCAGATTCTTATTATGTTACTTATCGCGGCAGGTACTGGTTTTGGAGTTATTCTCGCCGTCCAGATCACCGCCGGACACCTTTTTGATCAACGCCATCGTTTGCGTCTCGACAGATTATCTGGTGATACTGTCTAAAAAAACGGCAGAGTGCTTTGCTTTTCCACGGCAGATAGGGTAGATAGAAATCCTAGATTTATTGCTGCCCAAAATGTTAGCGGTTTTTTTTATAGATACTTTACAACAACACGAGGTGTTTCATGTCAGATCTCATTGCAATCTTTGATACAGCTAAGGGAAAGATCAAGGTTAAACTTTTTGCCGATAAAGTGCCCATGACCGTGGCAAGTTTCGTCAATTTGGCTCAACGCGGATTTTATAAAGAACTTAATTTCCATCGGGTCATTAATGACTTCATGGTGCAGGGCGGCTGTCCTCTTGGAACCGGCACCGGCGAGCCTGGCTACAGGTTTGAAGACGAATTTGACAAGAGCCTGGTTCATGACGCCCCCGGCAAATTATCCATGGCAAATGCCGGCCCTGGCACCAACGGCAGCCAGTTCTTTATCACCCATATCGCTTGCCCCTGGCTCGACGGCAAACATGCTGTTTTTGGCGAGGTTGTTTCCAAGGAAGATATGGCTGTGGTCAATAAGATTGCCCAGGGTGATGCCATCAACAACATAACCATTGAAGGTGACACCACCTCCCTGCTGGCTTCGCAACAGGCTATGGTTGATAAGTGGAATGCCGCTCTTGATGCCAATTTCCCACATCTCAAGCTCTAAAAACGTCTTTTATAGGCATAAAAAAAGCCCTGGTCACATTGACCAGGGCTTTTTTTATGCCGTAAGGAGAGCAGGATGCTTATGATTCAGGATCAAACATAACTCCAATCTGCGACCACATGTCTTCCGGAATCTCCGTGGCCAATTTCAAGGCACCAGCACAGCCGACAAATTCAGGATCTTGCACCGCAGTCACTTTGATCTCTCCATATTCGGCAAGATGCTCAGCAATCATTTCAGCCAATCCGCTAATGCGCGATCCACCACCGGCCAGCACGATATTTTTCAAGGTGGCTTCCTGATCGGCCGGATCGAATTTCTGGATGAGATTTTCTATATGTTCACAGATATCTGGCACAATACTCTCGCATACGGCATTCACGTCAGCAGTGACATCAAATTCCATAGGCTTGCCCTCATGGCGCAGAGTAACAAGAGCCTTTTTTGAACCATCCACTGAGGCAAATTTTTCTTTGATAGAACAGGCCACCGAATTCGTCATCTGGACGCCGGGATAATGTCTGATGATAGACTGGCATAAGCGCTCGTCAATATAATCGCCACCTTTCAAGAAAGTAACCTGATCATCAGCAATGGGCACAGTCCCTTTCATGCCGCAGATATCCACGGTGCCGGCACCAATATCAATCACAATACAGTTGGTAAGATTACCAAGCTGATAGGCAACCATAAAGGGCTCCGAGACCACCAAAGCCTTTGACATGAACTTCTCAGCAATGGTCAACAGGAGTTCCTTGTTCATGATTGAAGCACGGGCAGGAACACCGATAATACCACAGACTTCCACATTCTCGCCTTTTTTGGCAAGCTCTACCAGGTGGCCAAGAAGTTCATAGGCTGCCTTATAATCGCGTTCGCTGGCCTCGCGGATTACCCCATCGGCAAGGGGGTAGCAGAGATCGAGAAAATTACGCTTTTCCATGGCTTCATCGCCAAATATTGGCCCTTTGCCAACCATTTTCTCGCTGATAATATCCTTGGGGTAGCCGACAACAGAGCGGGCCAAAAGTTTAGCCCCGCGATCGGACATAATGGCTGTGCGACAGGTGCCAAGGTCTATACCGACAGTTATTTTCCCTGATGTAGAGGCGGCGACAGCCTCAGTTGTAGTACTAGTTTCTTCCATGATCTCTCCCTTGCTTCGCAATAGATCGAAACTGCTTATCCTTACTTCTTACCCTTTATCTTTTTTACCCTGCTTCATGAGGTTTAAGACAACGGAACCCGGCAGGTAATGACTGCCCTGAACAAAAATGAGACAATCATTGATCACCTCTTTTTCAAGGGCTAAATCCTCTTCGAGCTCCTTCACTTTCAAGTAACAATCGTTTTTCCCCTGCTCAAGAAGCTCATTCTTCTGGCGCAGGGCGACGAGTTTTTCCTCAAGACCAGCAGCAACAGTGACCTTCTCGTCAAGAGTGCGACATTCTTTTATCTTTTCCTGCAGTTTTTCCCAATACTGCTTGCCCTCTTCCCGGACTTCACTCATCTTGTTTCTCATGCTTTCCAGCTGTTCAGAGAAAGCAAGCAGTTCTGCTTGACGGGTAAGCTCTTTTTGCTCATCTTCCTTGGCAAGCCTGTCTTTGATGAGCATACTTGTTACTCCAGCGCCCACAGCTCCACCAAGTACAGTAAATAAAACCCAGACAAAAAAGTCCATGTTGCGATTCCTAATGTTTAACTTTTAGTAAAGCAGTCTCTTAGCTCTCTGAGCTGCCATTATTGGCGAAAGCAGAGGCATGGGTTTACCCATGCATAAAACCAACCTGTCCCCACACCTCAGGCTCAAGATCCTGGGCTAATTTCAGAGCACCCTGAGCCCCAATGAATCCGTTTGAATCTATGCAGCGGACATCGACATCGCCATATTCCACAAGATGAAGTGCTATGACTTCATCGATCCCCTTGATTAAAGAGCCCTCACCGGAAATAAAAATATTTTCAAGGACCTCCGGTTGGACTTCCGGATCAAAGCCCTTAACCACAGCGACAAGCTGCTCAAGAATATCAGGCATTATGGATTCACAGGCACTACGTAACTCATTGGTAAGATCCACCTCAACAGGAAGGCCGTCGGCCCGCAACGAGGTGATAACAGGACCACCATATTGATCAACAAAAGCGAATTGTTCTTTAATATGATGAAGTTGTGTTTTTGAAATCTGCAGCTCTGGAAAGCGTTCAGAGACCAGGGCGACAAAACGGTTATCGATATAATTACCGGCCTTGGTCAGGGTTACCTGATCATCGAGATGGGGTACCATGCCTTTCATGGCACAGATATCAACGGTTCCTGCGCCGATATCAACAATGATGCTGTTGGTGAGTCTGTTCAACTGATAGGCGACCATAAAAGGCTTTGAAACTATAAGTGATACATCAAGGAGATCCTTGGCAAGGTCGGCAAGCAGTTTTTTGTTCTGAAGAGAAGCGCGGGCAGGCACGGCAATAACTCCAGAAACAGGTCCGCCACCTGCGGCATCAGTGGCCTTGGTAATGACATGTTTGAGCAGTTCGTAGGCGGTATTATAATTATAATGATTTGCTTCGCGGAAAAGACCATCTTCCAAGGGATGATAGAGGGTGAGGGCAGAATGGTGCTGCAAGGCCTCTTCACCGAAAACCTGGGCTTTACCAAGAAGGGTCAGACCGATGATGTCCTTTGGATAGCCGACAACGGAATGTATAAAATCCTGGTAGCCAGTATTGGAAAGCACTGAAATTCTGGCTGTTCCCAGGTCAATGCCTAGCAACAGATTGTCAGATCTGCTCATGAATTTTCCTTAAAGGCTCAAGAACGCCTTCCGAAAGGTTCTATAAATAGACAGGCAGGCAGGTACGTTACGTCACGGTCAGAGACAAAAAAAGAAATTATTTGTGCAATCGATTTGTCCTGCTTGCACCAGCAGCTCATTATCAGATAATTTTCATATACTATAGTGTGTCCAACTCCATGAAACTATCCTTATTTTTGTACAACGTGATGAAAAAGCTTGTCAAGTGAATTTAGATAGTTACGCTCACGTCCCTCTGGCTCGAAGGCTTTCCACAAAAGGTATTATTTTCCCTTTCGAGATATCTTTCCACCTTTCTGCTTTGCTGGGGCAATCCCCCTCTTTTTGCCGCCTTTTTCCTGAAGTCCACGCATCGTTTGCAGACATTCCCTCTGTTGTTGGCGCTCAAGGAAGTTTTTGGCAACATAAAGTGGCGCTCCACTTCTGTCCATTTCAGAAACATACATGGCTGTAGCCAGGGTGCCAGGGGTAGGAGTAAAATCCTGAAACTGACGAACCGGCAGATTAAGGCTGACGAGATCCTGAGAGAGTCGCTTCATATCAGCCAGGGTGCACCCGGGATGGGAGGAGATAAGATATGCCGAGATGGCAATCTTGCTCTTTTGTTGTTTCTTAATATCTCGACAGGCCTTCAGAAATTCCGGCAAGATACTATTACCTGGTTTATGCATATGCCTTAATACCCTGTCAACCGTATGTTCCGGCGCAACTTTCAGCATGCCGGGGGTATGTTCTTCTATTAAGGCCTTGAGAAGTCTTGGTGTCTTTAACAAAAGCTCCATTCGCAGACCGGAGGAGATAAAGAGATGTTTGACACCAGCAACCTTTTTCACCTTTGCAAGCAAGGTCAACATCGTTGCCTCATCAATGACGAGCTGTGGGCATATTTCAGGAAAGAGACAATCCCGTTTTCGACAACCGCCCTTCTCGCAGCTCACCCCATACAGGTTTGCCGTTGGCCCCCCCAGATCGGTAATGGTGCCGGTAAACCAATCTTCTGACACCAGATGTTCTACCTCGGCAACGATTGATTCATGGCTGCGGCTGACGAGCGCAGGACCTTGATGACGGGTAATGGCGCAAAAGGAACAGTTACCGCAACAGCCACGCACAATGGTGATTGAGTCTCTGATCATGGCCAAGGCCGGAACTCGACCGCTCTCCGGATGGGCCTGCTTGGTAAAAGGCAAGGTGTAGATGCTATCGAGTTCAGTGCTTGTCAGGGGTAGAGCCGGTGGCATCTGCACCACATAATGACTTTGCTGCTGTTGAATAAGAATTTTTTGTGAAGAGGCCCGGGCTTCCTTATCAATAAGAAGCTCAGCATCGAGAAAGTTTTTCTTGTCAGCCATGATAGCTGCTAAGGACGGAAGAAGGCGCTGTTCGTACTCAAAACAGCTCTGCTCAAAATCCTGGGGGCTCAGGCGCAAGCAGGTTCCGGCAATACCGACAAGATCCTCTTTTTGACTCAAGCGCCGAGCCACTTCGACAACGGCCCTCTCTCCCATGCCATAGATAAGAAGATCGGCCTTGGAGTCGGTGAGTATCGAACCCCTGATTTTTTTTTGCTGGTAGTCATAATGACTGAAACGGCGCAGGGACGCCTCCACCCCGCCGATGATCGTGGCCACGTCTTTATAGGCCTGCTTGGCCAAATTGACATAGATCGCAGTGGCCCGATCCGGTCGCCTTCTATTTAGTTTAGACTTAGGACCGGGAAAATAGGGGTCGCCCTCAGGAGAATACTGATCTTCATCGCGAACCTTGGCGTTGCCGGTGTAGTTGGAAACAATGGAGTCGAGATTGCCGGCGCTGATGCCGAAAAAAAGCCGAGGTTTGCCAAACCGCTTGAAATCCTCAGGGGAGTCGTAGCGAGGTTGGGCGAGCATCGCGACGCGATAGCCCTTACTCTCAAGGAGCCGACCGATGAGGGCGATACCAAAGGAAGGATGATCCACATAGGCATCGCCGGTGACCAGAACAACATCAACCCACTGCCAGCCTTTCTCTTCAAGGTCTTTACTGCTGGTCGCTAAAAAAGATTTTCGGTTATCAGCCATGGGATGATGAGAAGGTGAGCCATTTTTCATAGGTTTGCCGTAAAGCACTCCAGGAAAATCGATCGGTAAGTTCCTGCCGCCTGCTCAAACTCAAGGGGCCAGGCGGCGTTGCAAGAACCTCTTTCAGCCTCTCCTTCAGACAGTGATCATTATCATAGAGGAAGCATTCACCAAAGAGTTCCGGATAGGCCAGCCGTTTAGGCAGAAGGGGTCTGCAGCCGGCCCGCACCGCCTCTATGACGCTGAGCCCGTAAAATTCATGGTTGGCTGTAGAGATGATGATTGTCCCTTGCTTTAACAGGTGAAGATATTCCGAACGATCTTTAGCATAACCAAACTGAACAAGACGATCCTGCAACCTCTTCTTGGCCTTGGCAAAAATAGCGGGCCGGTACTTAAAGGATTGCCCAACGACTAGGAGCCGAAAGGGAACATTTTCATCGGCAAGTTCAAAGAGAGTATGAAAAAAAAGATCCGGATTTTTGTCATGCTCCCAACGATGGTTCCAGACGATGACGTGTTCGTGACAAGGCTCTCTATGCTCCAGCTGGTCAAGGTCACTAAAATCGAGAGCAAACGGCAGGACAATTGATTTTTCGGCGATTGCATCGGTACCGCACAGTTTCACATCAGGTGCTTTTTTTTCCATATCCCGGCAACCGGCCAGAAAGGTGTCGAGATTGAAATGGCTGTTAAAAGCCAAGCGGTCTGAGGCCAGGGCCGTCAGGTAATTGGTGAGACCAAAATGAAAATCGCGCTCATCTTCAATCTGGACAGGATAGGCGAATTGATTTTCATGAAAATAGGTAAGGATCGGCAGGCGGTTAAACCAGGAAGGAGCAAGGCCGCGCAGGGTTGCGACATCAACAAATGTTGAGCAAAGAACTGCCTCGACATCAAGCTCTGTGGCAAGTTGCTCGGCAACCCATGGCGCAGCAAAGCGCATGCGCCATTTCCACTTGCGGGCCGGCAGGGTTATAAAGGTGAAGCGAAGGTCGAGTTGTGCTTCCAGCTCTTGCAGGAAGAACTTATGCGAACCGCCGAAATAAGGCTCTATGACCAGGATTTTACGGCATAAGCCCATTAATACTTCTTATCTGCATAGGCCAGCCAGCCACCAGCCTTGACCAATTCTTTATCAAACGAGTTGAGTTTAAAAGGAAAGGTGGCCTCGGTGCTGCCCTTGGCCTGAACAATCTCCCTTTCAATATCAACAACAATTTCAAGGGTAGGCCCCATTTTAAACAGGGTATCAATGTCCTGGGGGCTCAACTCAATGGCAAGCATGCCGCAGTTGAACATGTTCTGCCGGAAGATACGGGCAAAGCCTTCTCCGATAACGACGTTAATGTCGTTTACCTCAAAAACCCAGACGGCGTGCTCGCGAGAGGAACCGCAGCCAAAATTGCCACGGGTGACAACAACCCCTGCCTTCTGGACATCAGTGGCAGGGTTGAAGCCGTCGAGTTTCAGATCTTCGAGAATATAGGGTTTGAGGGCCAGTTTGGAGTTCTCGGTGAGATATTTGGCCGGGATGATTTCGTCGGTATTGATATCTGATCTGTCAAGAAAGAGCACAGAACCGCTGAATTTTTTCATCTGAGAGTACCTGGTGACTTTTATTTTATTAAACCGCCTCTGGATCCGGCGAGTTTTATCGTCTGGATCCAGAGGCGAGGTTTAGGTTACAGTAAACGGTGGTCGGTGATAACGCCTTTGACGGCGGCAGCAGCTGCCGAGCGTGGGCTCATCAGATGAACCATGCCACCCTTGCCCATTCTACCGTTAAAATTACGATTGGTAGTGGAGGCGCACACCTCACCGGCGGCAAGAACACCGTTACTCATGCCCAGACAGGCGCCGCAGGTGGGATTGGTCACGCAAAAGCCTGCCTCCATGAAAATCTGGATAATCCCTTCGTTCATGGCGGTGGTATAGACAAGAGGCGTGGCCGGAGCAAGAATGCCGCGCACCCCCGGGGCAAGCTTCCGGCCTTTGAGGACCTGAGCCGCCTCTCTTAGATCTTCAATGCGGCCATTGGTGCACGAGCCGATATAAACCTGATCCACCGGTGTCCCTTCAAGCTCAGTGACGTCTTTGACCTCGTCCGGCTTAAAACCATAGGTGATTTGGGGAACGATGTTGGAAATATCAAAGGTCAGTTCGGAACTATACCTGGCGTCACTGTCGCTATGCCATTTCTTGAAGTCTTCAACAGCAGCATCCACTGAGGTGTATTCCCCCTTGATAAAGGGCCAGAGATACTCAGCTGTGACCTTGTCAGGCATACACACACCACAGGTACCACCCGCCTCAATTGCCATATTGCACAAGGTCATCCGCGACTCCATACTCATGGCATCAACCACCGGTCCGACAAACTCCATTACCTTATCGGTGGCGCCGTTTACCGTGAGCTTTTTGATGATGTAGAGAATGATGTCTTTGGCATACACACCTTTAGGCAGGGTACCGACAATATTAATCTTCATGGTTTCCGGCAGCCGAAAGGAGCATACCCCTTTGAAAATACCGACCTCGAGATCGGTGGTACCCACTCCGGCGGCAAAGGCGCCAAAGGCACCATGGGTACAGGTGTGCGAATCTCCCATGATGATGGTATAGCCAGGTCTGACGAATCCCTTTTCCGGAAACAAAGCATGACAGACACCGTTACTGCCGATATCAAAGAAATCAATGATCTTATGGCGATGGGCCCAGTCACGTAAAATCTTGGCCTGGGTAGCAGTTTTTGAGTCTTTTGAAGGCGTTACATGATCAATAACCACCTTGATTTTGGAGGGATCAAAGACCTTATCCAGACCGCGTTCAACCAGATCATTAATGGCAATGGGGGTAGTAATCTCATGACACATGACCACATCAAGATCGAGAACAACATTCTCACCGGAGGGATTGTCCCGTCGATGCGTATCAAAAATTTTTTCAGCAATGGTTTTTCCCATGGACGGAAACTCCTTATAATTTTTAGGCAATGTTTGAGTTTTATTAAGAAAAAAACAACAAGGCATTCAGCAAGAAAGCGTAAAATCAGCCTCAAACAACCGCATCGCCCTGATTTTTATATATAAATACTTTTCTGAATATTTTAGATGTATTCATCTACCATAATAATCTTTATCTTTCTACTTTTTGTCGGGCAAAAAAGTAACTCTATGTGTTAGAAAATAGAGCCATTGAGTTTTTTTAAGAAAATATTCTATTTTTTGTGTAAAAAAAATATATAGTAAAATCAGATAGAAGAAACCCCTACCCCCCTCCTCTTTTTTTTATGGACAATAGCCTTCAGCTCCAACAAAGAACAATAGCCTTTATTTCTGATTTCCTCACGGAGGAATATGAGTCCCTAGGCTCACAAGAACAGCTCTTTAAAGAGGTTTCAGCCCTTTTCAAGGGCTTTTGGCCTGACTATCAGGCCTGTCAGGTTGGTTATCATACCTATCAACATGCACTTGATGTTACCTTGGCTGCTGTGCGGATGGCCGCAGGCTGGAACAAACTCAACCCCAACGCACGCATCTCACCGGAAAACATGGAAGCGCTTCTGTACAGCGGTCTTTTCCATGATTCAGGGTATATTAAAGACAAAGAGGACAACGAAGGAACCGGCGGCAAATATACCTTCAACCACACAGACCGCAGCCAAAAAGTTGCTCATCGCTTTCTAACTCGCCTGAAAAAACCTGAAGAACTCATCAATCTTGTCGAGCGCATTATAGAAATTACTGATTTCGGGGGGGAGCCTGATCTTGCGGCTTTTGCCTCTGCAGAGCAAGGTGTTATTGCTCGAATGGTTGCCTCAGCCGATCTCGTCGCCCAGATGGCGGATATCGATTACATGAACCGCCTCCATGATCTTCACAATGAGTTCCTTGAGGCCTATGATTTTATCGGCCGAGATGAACTTAAAAAACAAGGCATTCATATTTATGAATCCTTTGAGGAGATTCTCAACGAGACCGTCTCTTTTTACGAGAACATCATCCTGCCACGACTGGAATATCTTGGTCGCATGGATCAGTACCTCATCACCTTTTTCGGTGAGGGTCGGAACCCCTATCTTGAAAATATTATTGCCAATCTTTCCGCCCAGATGCAGGCCGGACAGGTTAAATGGCAAAAACTCGGCGAAATACTGCAGGAACTAGGGCTTGTCTCTGAAGAGGTTATTCATGAGGCCCTTATTCGCCAGCAAAACCAGAACGGCGAAACGCAACCTCTGCGTGAGGCCACCGGAGATCAGCTCCGCGAGCGCCTCTTTCAGTGGGCAGCGGCCCCCAACAAATCCAAGCAGCTTGGTGACGTGCTCATGGAGATGGATGCGGTGGACCCTTCCACCCTTCGTCACGGCATTCTGGCCCAGCTTCTACCGCCGAAACTCTTGGGGAAATTGAGCCGCAACGAGCTTATTTTCCTCGTCAATACCTGCCTGCTTGTCCAGAACAGTCAAAATGACCCCTGGGTTTTCAATCAAATCCTGGAAATGATTAATGAGCAGATGGAGTGTAAAACCTGTTCTCTCTTCCTTGCTGATCGGGATGCCCATAGTCTCATTCTGGCGCTCCAGGCCGGTATTATTGTCAGAAAACTTAAACAGAAATTCGATATCGACAAGGGCCTTATCGGCTGGGTATTTTCCCATGGTCGAACCGCCTATCTTGCCAAAGGCATGCTTATTGATCAATATGAGGTCGAACAAGCTGCACCCATTTCCGAAGAGGTTGGATCGCTTCTTGCCATTCCTGTCTATATCAACGGTGAATTGGTTGGTGTCATGGAACTTGCTGAAAAAACCTCCGGCGCCTTTTCCAGTCGCGATGCAGATATCATGACGGTAGTAACCAATATCCTGGCCAGTCTCCTGTTATTAATCAGTCAAAGCATGTCACCTCATCACCATCATGATGCAGGAGTTCGTAAAGGCAAATAATCTGCAGAGCTTGCCAACCATCCCTTCAGTTGTTTCTCTTCTTTTTATGTTATCCATATGAAAACATGTTTTTTATTCAGCTTCATCACACTACTTGTCTCTTTCTTATGCCCTGGTTTTAGCGAGGCAGCCCACGGCCTGTCCATTGATGGTGTTTTAAAATATCCGGCAGATTTCAAGCATTTTGACTATGTCTCTCCTGACGCCCAAAAAAAGGGAGATCTCGTCCTCCATGCCCTTGGCAATTTTGACAAATTCAACCCCTATACTCTGAAAGGGGCAGCGCCGGACGGTATGAGCGAGCTGGTATTTGAAACCTTGACCATCAGCAGCATGGATGAAACATTTGCCCGCTATGGCCTTCTTGCCAAAGATATCGAACTGGCCCAAGACAAAAAATCAATCCTCTTTACCCTTGATCCCCGGGCCCAGTTTTCCGACGGCACTCCCCTAACCTCTGAAGACGTCAAGTTCTCCCTTGAAACCTTGAAAAGCAGTGAAGCGCACCCCTTCTTCTCTTCCTATTATCAGGATATCAGTCATGCCGATATCATCTCGCCTCGGCAGATTCGCTTCTTCTTTGTAAAACCAAGCAGAGAGATTCCTATGATTGCCTGCGAACTCCCGGTTTTTTCCAAAAAATTCTACACCGACCATGCCTTCAACGAAAAAGGCCTGGTGCCGCCCATTGCCTCAGGTCCATACACCATTGCCCAGTTCTCAAACGGCAAGAATATCACCTATAAACGCAATCCTGATTATTGGGCCATTGACCACCCTGCCCGGCGCGGCATGTTTAATTTTGACACCATTACCTTTAAATTCTTCAAAGACCAAATCGTTTCTGTGGAAGCCCTCAAGGCCGGCGACTTCGACTTTATGGCTGTCAATATTGCCAAACAATGGGCCAGAGATATGACTGGCGGTCATTTCGCCACCGGTGCCATCCAGAAACAATATCTGCAACACAAGCGCAATGCCGGCATGCAGGGTTTTGTCTTTAACACCAGACGGCCTGTTTTTGCCGACCCTCGTGTACGTCAGGCCCTGGGGCTCGCCTTTGATTTTGACTGGACCAACAAAAGTCTGTTCTTTGGCCAGTACGAACAAAGCTACAGCTATTTCAGCAATTCTATTTACGCTGCCCCCGGTCTGCCTTCCAAAGAAGAGCTGGAGCTTCTTTTACCCTTTAAAGATCAGCTGCCGTCGGAAATTTTCACTACACCATTAACGCCGGTGCCAACCTCCCACGACGGCGATGTGCGCGCCAATCTTCGAAAGGCGAAAATACTCCTTGAACAGGCCGGCTGGAATTTTGTCGATGGCGCCCTGCGTAACGCCCAGGGTGAGCCCTTTATCTTTGAAATCATGCTGGGGTCAGCTTCCTTTGAAAGGGTTATGGCCCCCTATGCCAGAAATCTCGAGAAACTGGGAATCCAGGCTTCCTACCGCACCATTGATATCGCCCTTTATATCCGCAATATGCGGACCTTTGACTACGACATGACGGTCTACGTCTTCGGGCAATCACAATCACCGGGCAACGAGCAACGGGATATGTGGAGTAGCACCGCTGCTGACCAACATGGTTCCCGCAACTATGCCGGAGTAAAAAGTAAGGCGGTGGACGTCCTGGTGGATAAAATCATCTACGCCAACAGTCAGGACGAGTTGACAACAGCTTGTCGTGCCTTAGACAGAGTTTTATGGTACGGATACTATGTTGTGCCCAATTGGTTTGCCCCGGCCCACAGGGTTGTCTACTGGAACAAATTCGAGCGGCCCCAAAAGGCACCACTGTATTACGAACCCTTTGATGCCCTGATGACCTGGTGGTTTAAATAATCCCTCTTTCGTCCACAACCTTGAGTTAACAGCCCATGCCATGTTGAGCTATATTCTTCGCCGTCTCCTGCTGATGATTCCCACCCTGTTCGGGATTATGCTCATCACCTTCACCATCACCCAGTTTGTGCCGGGTGGACCAGTGGAAAGGATGATAGCCAATCTTGAATCAGGGGGTGCCCAGGGTGGCGAGGTTGCCCACGCCACCAGCACGGTGTATCGAGGCAATAAAGGTCTTGATCAGGACCGCCTGGATGCGATCAAAAAACTCTATGGTTTTGACAAGCCGGCCCATCTCCGCTTCATCTCCATGATGAAAAATTACCTGCTCCTTGATTTCGGAGACAGCTATTATCATCACCAGAGCGTTACCTCCCTGGTCATCTCGAAATTACCGGTTTCCATGTCCCTGGGTCTGTGGTCCTTTATTATTGTTTACGGCATCTGTATTCCCCTGGGCATCAAAAAGGCGGTGCGGGATGGCTCCCGCTTTGACTTTATCTCGTCAACCATCATCCTGGTGGGCTATGCCATCCCCGGTTTTGTCCTGGCCATTGTCCTCATTGTCCTGTTTGGCGGCGGCAGTTTCTGGAATATTTTCCCCTTGCGCGGCCTGGTCTCTGATAATTTCAGCCAGCTTTCCCTCTTCCATAAAATCATGGATTACCTCTGGCATATGGCCTTGCCCATCACCTCCATGGCGGTTTCCAGTCTGGCGGTGATGACCATGCTCACCAAGAATTGTTTTCTTGAGGAGCTCCGCAAGCAATATGTGGTGACGGCCCGGGCTAAGGGGCTCAGCGAGAACCAAGTTCTCTACGGCCATATCTTCAGAAACGGCATTATCCCTTTAATAACAGGATTTCCAGGCGCCTTTATAATGGCCTTTTTCAGCGGCAGTCTGCTCATTGAGACCATTTTCTCCCTAGATGGCATGGGGTTGCTGGCTTACGAATCAATCTTAAATCGAGATTATCCGGTGGTTCTCGGCACCCTTTTTCTCTTTACCATCCTCGGCCTCATCGCCCGTCTCCTCTCTGACCTGAGCTACGTGGTGATTGATCCCCGCATCACCTTTGACACCACGAGCAATTAAGGGAAAACCACGATGACGGTAAATCAATTACGCTGGCAGAAATTCAAAGCTAACAAGAGGGGCCATATCAGTCTCATCCTCTTTATTATTATCTTTATCACCAGCCTGGGCGCCGAACTACTCAGCAACGACAAACCGTTTCTGGTGCGTTATGAAGGGAGCTATTATCTCCCCTATTTTCACGACTATCCGGAAACCACCTTTGGCGGCGACTTTGAGACGCCCTGCGATTATCGTGACCCCTATATGCTCAATAAGATTACCGCCGCTGACAATTTTGCCCTTTTCCCCTTGAATCCTCACAACTTCAGGTCAATCAACCAGGAACTGGAGGTGCCGGTACCCTCACCCCCCACCAGCCAAAACCTGCTCGGCACCGATGATCGTGGCCGGGATGTCCTGGCCCGTCTACTCTATGGCTTTCGCCTGTCGATCCTTTTCGGACTGGCCCTGACCATCACCGGCACCCTGTTTGGCATCATGGTGGGCGCCCTGCAGGGTTATTTCGGCGGCCGCATCGATCTCCTCGGCCAGCGTTTCATTGAGATCTGGAGTGCCATGCCCGAGCTCTACCTGCTCATCATCTTTGCCACCATCTTCAAACCCAGCATCTGGTTGCTGCTCATTCTCCTCTCCCTCTTTGGCTGGATGGGTCTTTCCGATTATGTGCGGGCCGAGTTTCTCAAGGGCCGTAATCTTGATTATGTCATGGCTGCCCGTGCTCTGGGGGTGGGCAATTTCACCATCATGTATCGCCATCTCCTGCCCAACGGTATGACGCCGGTGATCACCTTTCTGCCCTTCCGGATGTCTGGTGCGATTATTGCCCTGACAAGCCTTGATTTCCTGGGATTGGGCGTGCCACCACCCTCGCCCAGCCTGGGTGAGCTTCTGGCCCAGGGCAAGGCCAATATCGATGCCTGGTGGATTTCGCTGACCACCTTTGGCGTGCTGGTAATGACCCTGGTACTGCTGATCTTTATTGGTGAAGCCCTGCGTGAGGCCTTTGACCCGAGGAAGGGCTGATATGCTTAAGATCAACAAACTTTCAGGGGGCTTTCAGGCCCAAAACGAATTCAGCCCGGTCCTCCATGACGTCGATTTGTATATCGGGGCTCAGGAGACCGTGGCCCTGGTGGGGGAATCCGGTTCCGGCAAGTCGGTGCTGGCCCACTCCATCCTGCAGCTCCACGACCACGACCAATACCGGGCAAGGGGCGAAATCCTCTTCCATGAGCAAAACCTGCTGACCTGCAGTGAGGCAGAGATCATGGCAGTTCGCGGCAACCGGATCAGCATGATCTTCCAAGAACCCATGACCTCCCTCAACCCTGTCTATCCTATTGGCAAACAGCTCATCGAACCACTGCTTATCCATAGGGGCATGACCAAGAAGGAGGCTGAACAGGAGGCCCTGAAGCTCCTTGATCAAACCGGCATCAAGAACGGCCGCCAAAAAATGGCGGACTATCCCCACCAGCTTTCCGGTGGCCAGCGGCAGCGCATCATGATCAGCATGGCCCTGGCCTGCCGACCCCAATTACTCATTGCCGATGAACCCACCACAGCCCTTGATGTTACGATCCAGGCCCAGATCCTCGACTTGCTAGAAGAACTTCAGGAGAGTTACCAGATGGCCATCCTGCTCATCACCCACGATCTGAATATGGTCAAGAAGGTGGCTAAGCGGGTGTCAATCATGAAGGCTGGCCGCATCGTTGAGCAGGGAGAAACCAAGAAGATATTTTCCGAGCCGGCACACGAATATACCCAGCACCTCCTCTCCTCAGTACCCCATGGTGAACAGGTGGCCCGGATGGAGAAGCCCCCCCTGCTCACCATCAAAAACATGCGCTGCGCCTTCCCCATCAAGAAAGGATTTTTAAGGCGTAAAGTTGGGGAGATAGTTGCCGTTGATAATGTAAACCTTACGGTTCGGGCCGGAACCACCTATGGCATTGTTGGCGAGTCAGGATCAGGGAAATCAACCCTGGGCTACTCGCTGCTGCGCCTGCTTAAGGCTGAGGGAAATATTTTCTTTGAAGGGACGGATATCAGTCAGAACTCTGCCAAGGAAATGCGAGCCCTGCGGGCCAAGATGCAGATCGTTTTTCAGGATCCCTTTTCTTCACTGTCACCCCGCTTCACCGTGGGACAAATCATCACCGAGGGTCTCCAGGTCCATAAGATCGGCAGCAGTCGCCAGGAAAGAGAGGCTTTTGCAGCCCATGCCTTGGAAGAGGTTGGCCTTGAGGCAAAGATGGCAAGCCGCTATCCCCACGAATTTTCAGGAGGCCAACGCCAACGTATTGCCATTGCCAGGGCCATCGCCTTGAAGCCAAAATTCATCGTCATGGATGAACCCACCAGTGCGCTGGATATGACCATCCAAGCCCAAATCATCCGCCTACTTCGCGACCTGCAGGAAAAGTATGGTATCGCCTATATGTTTATTTCCCACGATTTGCGGGTGGTGCGAGCCCTGGCCGACGAAATCGCCGTTATGAAGGATGGCAGAATCATCGAGCAAGGAACAACCCAGGAGATCTTCAGCAATCCCTCAGAGGAGTATACCCAAAAATTATTTGCTGCTGCCGGCTTCTAAGAAGTATCCATATTGCCAACAAGAGCAGAACACCCATGAACAACAGGATCTTTGCCGACTCTCCAGCACCTAGCCCAGAGATTTATAGTAAAGCTAGTCTATAGGTTCGAGAATGCTCATTTCCTCTGCAGAACCAAGAAGAATCACATCATCACCAGATTCCTGCTCTTTTTGTTCAGGGAGCAAAACTGCGCCAATATTTTTCTCATTCCACTTTATATACAGCTTAATCGCTTCTAAAAGCATCCCATGCTGCATGACATCATTTCTTTGGGTGCTAGCGGCTTTTTCTAATCTACTAAACAGGGCTAAGAGTAATTGAATAGTGTTGGGCTGCCTGTGCTCACCCATTGTCTCCAGGTGGCTGCCAAGTGACTCAAGTAAATGCAGGAATATCAAAAGAACTTTCTCACCTTCCCACAAGGCCTTTAGCCGTCCTAACTCAGCGCTGAAATCTTGCAAAATCTGCGCGGATAAGTCCTGGTCAATTGCCAAAATGACAGTTTTCAGTCCCTCAAGTGATTGAACCTGCTCAGTCGAGGATACGTATTCCTTCTGTTTTGGGAAAACCTCACCATACTTAAAAGATTCATCACGGTGATCAGCTGTCGCAGAGGGGGGTTCTTCTATCTCTTGAACCAATTCGATAACAGGACTGACCTCGTCATCTTCGTCGATAATCTCATCATCGCCTCCCAGCAGCACCACGTCGTCAGCCTCTGGTTCAGCAAGGTCTACGCTTTCTTCGACCGGGGCAGGGGCAAGGAGATCATCGGCGTCAAAAAAGTCATCAAGACTTTGGTCAATGGCCGAAACAGCGTCTTCTTCTACGGGTTGCAGCTCAATTTCAGTACCAGCATCATCCTCTTCGGCGACCTCATCATCGCCAGCCAGCATGACCACCGCATCGGCCTCTGGTTCAGCAAGGGCTACGTCTTCCTCGATCGGCGCAGAGGCAAGCAGATCAT
>JAHJKA010000040.1 GCA_018822545.1 Pseudomonadota bacterium | reverse complement strand
CGTCAACTGTACACCGGTAAGGCCTTGCCCCCGGTACATTTAAAAACATCATCCGCGGTGATCAACTACATCCGTACCACCCCGGGAGCCCTTGGTTTTATAGCAGAGCAGACCCCACCACAGGGGGTGATCGTGGTCACCATCAACCCCTGAGCAACCACCCCGCACTTCTTTGCTGTCACCCCCAATTCCTTCCCCAGAAATGAAGGGCTTAAATTCCGCCCACCACCTGTGGTATAAACATCGGCATGACAGAACAAGAGGCATTCTTTATGGGAAATCGCCTCTGGCGGCTAACAATTTTTATTGATCAATCACCCTAAACATGCTAACCATTCCGGCTATTATATGAATACCTATTCATCTTTTTTGCCGTGTATGGGATAGGCGTCTTAAGGACGTCCCAGAGCGCTCGTAAGGGAAGACACAGAATGATGCTTCAAGAGCTGCTGACAAAAAATCGCGCTAATCTCCTTGAGTGCTGGGAGGATATTCTTCTGGGGGAGTACCAGAAAGAGACTTTTCGCATTTTTAAAAAGCAGAAAGACCAGTTTGCTAATCCTGTGGGCCATAAGATTCGCGTCGGACTGGCCGAACTCTACGACGTTCTCTGCGATGAAAGCGATACCGAGGTGGCAACTCCAGGACTGGATGAGCTTCTCAAGGTTCGTGCCCTCCAACCTATTTCGGCATCCACGGCGGTGTCTTTTGTCTTCGACCTGAAGTCCCTGGTCGGAGATCAGTGCAAAAAAGAGGGAATGGATAGCTTATATAAAGAGTTTCTGGCCTTTTGTGCCAGAGTGGATGCGGCTGCCCTGGCCATGTTCGACATCTTCACTAACTGCAGGCAGACGGTATATCAGATTCGGATGAATGAGTTTAAGACCGGTAGACACATCATTACTGATTCCGTCAAATGCTCCTCGCAGGTTATGAGGGAAGACATGGCTGACAGCATTCGCAACAGAACAACCTACACCAAACCTAATGAAGAGAGGTAACGGTTAATGAAAGTCCTGAGACCCATCATCGCAGTAATAGCGCTGATCGTGGCTGGAGGGGTACTGGGTATGTCGCAAGGCACCCAGATGCTGGTGGGAGTGATTCTGCCCAGCATTGCTTTCTTGGTGCTCATCGTGGGAATTATTCGCAAAGTCATTGACTGGTCGAAATCCCCGGTGCCCTTCAAGATTCCTACCACCTGCGGACAGGCGAAATCTCTTTCCTTTATCAAGGAAGATCGTTTCGATTGTCCCACCTCCAAGTCTGACGTCATCGTTAGAATGTTTCTTGAGATCTTCCTGTTCCGGTCATTGTTTCGTAACACCAGTGCAGATGTAAAGAGCGGCGATTTACCAAAACTCCATTACGGCCCCAGCCTATGGCTCTGGCTTTTTGGTATCCTGTTCCACTACACCTTTTTGACCATTGTTTTTCGCCACCTGCGTCTGTTTACGGAACCCGTGTTGCCAGGCCTTGCGCTGCTTGAGTACCTTGACGGCTTTGTCCAGATTGGCGCTCCAGTGCTCTATCAGTCAGACCTCATTTTCATGGGCGCCATTACCGCCCTGTTTATCAGACGTCTGATCATGCCTCAGGTCCGTTATATCTCCCTGGGTACCGACTATTTCCCGCTGTTGCTCATCTTTGCCATCGGCGCAACCGGCATGCTTATGCGCCATTATTTCCGCGTTGATATTACGGCAATCAAGCAACTGACCATGGGCCTCGTTACCCTGAACTGGGCCAACCCTGGTAACATCCATCCAGTTTTCTTCATGCATGTCACTCTGGTTTCCACCCTGATGATCTACTTCCCGTTCTCAAAACTGATGCATGCGGTAGGTATTTTCTTCTCCCCCACCAGAAACATGGCAAACGACTCACGGGCCAAGCGTCATATCAACCCCTGGAACGATCCCAACATCAAGCCGCATTCCTATGCCGCTTATGAGGATGAATTCCGGCAGTTCATGGTTGACGCTGAAATCCCTGTAGACAAAGAACTTCCTTCTGCGTCAGCAGCTGAAACCACAGAGGAGGTCACTGCATAATGGCTATTCCAAAAGTACAAGAGCTCCGGAAAGCTGTCGCCACCGAGCCCAATCTGTTTACTGGCGCCATTCCTCGAAAGGACTGGCAAGACACCTTCACGGAATTCAAGGAGGGCAATTTTGCCTATCCTGCCAAGCCCGAGATGGTCGCGTATCATAAATTCCCCAACTCCCGCGTCTGGTCCCCAGACGAGGACGACTGGAAACTGCCGGACGGCTGGGAAGATATCATCTTAACCGGTCTCAAAGAGAGACTTGGCAAATTCCGTTCACTCAAGCTGTTTATGGACATCTGTGTCCGTTGTGGCGCCTGTGCGGATAAATGCCATTTCTTCCTCGGCACCGGTGACCCAAAGAACATGCCCGTGCTGCGTGCCGAGCTGCTGCGCTCCGTTTACCGGAACGAGTACTCCATCGGCCGTAAGATATTAGGCAAGATGCAGGGCAACCGTCCCATGACCGTCAAGGTCCTCAAGGAATGGTTCATGTACTCATACCAATGTACTGAGTGCCGCCGCTGTTCCGTGTTCTGCCCTACGGTATCGATACCGCTGAAGTCACCATGATGATGCGCGAGCTCCTCCATCTGGTGGGTGTGGGTATCAACTGGATTCTGGAACCGGCAGCGAACTCAAACCGCACCGGTAACCATATGGGACTCCAGCCCCATACCTTTAAAGACAACATCAGCTACCTGGTTGATGACATCAAGGAAATCACCGGCGTTGATGTGCACCCGACCTTTAACAGGAAAGGCGCCGAGGTTCTCTTTATCACCCCGTCAGCCGACGTCTTTGCCGAGCCCGGCATCTACACCGCCATGGGCTATCTGCTTCTCTTTGAACATATCGGACTGGACTACACCTTCAGTACCTATGCCTCAGAGGGTGGTAATTTTGGTCTCTTCACCTCCAATGAGATGATGAAGAAGCTGAACGCCAAGATGTATGCCGAGGCCAAACGCCTTGGTGTTAAGTGGATCCTCGGTGGTGAGTGCGGTCATATGTGGCGCGTCCTTCATCAGTATATGGACACCATGAACGGCCCTGCCGACTTCCTGGAAGTACCAAAGAGCCCCATCACGGGTACGGTATTTGAAAATGCCAAGTCCACCAAGATGGTGCATATTTCCGAGTTCACCGCAGACCTGATCAAGCATGGCAAGCTCAAGCTTGATCCCAAGCGTAACGCTCACCGTGTGCCGACCTTCCATGACTCCTGCAACCCGGCTCGGGCCATGGGTCTGATGGACGAACCGCGCTACATTCTCGACCATGTTGTCCCCAAGTGGCACGAGATGAACGAAAACACCATCCGCGAGAAGACCTTCTGCTGCGGTTCCGGTACCGGTCTCAACACCGGTGAGATTATGGAACTTCGTATGCGGGCCGGTCTGCCACGCGCCAATGCTGTTCAGGATGTTAATCAGCGCTTTGGAGTCAACGCCCTGGCCACGGTCTGCGCCATTGACCGCGCCACCCTGACCACTCTTATGGAATACTGGCTGCCCAACACCTCTGATGATCCATCACAGACCACGGATGTGCCTGTCATCGGTCTTTCCGAGCTGGTTGGCAATGCTCTGGTCATGGACGGTGAACTCGAAAACAGGGAACAAGGCTTACGCTTTGAAGAACTGGTAACTACGGAAACGGAGGGCTAATCAATGTACGATAAAGGTAAAGTACTGCTCGGATTGGCTATTTTCCTCGTTCTGGCCCTGTCCGTTGTTGGTTACAATATGACGGCCGGCGACAACAAGAAGCCGGAACCGGAAGATGCCAAACTCAAAGGATACACTGCCTGTGTCAAGAAAACCGACTACATGAAGTCAAGCCATATGGTTCTGTTGAACCAATGGCGCGATGAGGTTATCCGCGAAGGTAAACGTGAAATGGTTGAAACTGCAGATGGCAGCCTTATGGTAGAAAAAAGTCTGCAGAACGGCTGTATGAAATGTCATACCAGTAAGGTTAAATTTTGTGACACCTGTCACCAATATGCCTCTGTTAAGCCCTATTGCTGGGACTGCCACCTTGCTCCGGTTGAACCTACTGACGGTAAGGAGGCCCACTAATGGATAATACAAGAAGAAAATTCCTGAAACTGGCCGGCCTGACAGCTGTGGCCGGTGTTACTGTGCCCATGTTGGGCTCCAAGGCCCTTGCGGCAGATCATGGTGGCGGACACGCTGCCCCTGCTGAACATGGCGGTGGTCATCAAGAAGAGGCCCCTACCGGCGTACGCCAGGGACTTGTTATTGATACCGGCAAATTCCATGACAATCCCGGCCTGGCCGAGAAATGTCAGAAAGTCTGCCATGACTATCATAACGTACCGAAGTTCCCCACCAGCAAAGACGAGATTAAATGGATCTGGACTGACAAGTTCCCCAACGTCTTTCCTGACCACAGCCATTACAAGAAGGATGACAGGATGAGTTCCATGAACATCCTGGCGCTTTGTAATCACTGTGACAACCCGCCCTGTGTGCGGGCATGTCCTACCAAGGCGACCTTCAAAAACAAAGACGGCGTTGTCATGATGGATTTCCATCGCTGCATTGGTTGTCGTTTCTGTATGGCTGCTTGCCCCTACGGCGCTCGTTCGTTCAACTGGCGTTCGCCTCGCGGTTCTGAGGATGGCCATCCCTTCATTGAAAACTACAACCCCAAGTTCCCTACCAGGATGCGCGGCGTTGTGGAAAAATGTTCGCTCTGTTCCTGGCGGACTAAGCAGGGCAAAGATCCGCTCTGTGTTGAAGAGGCCAATAAGGAAGTTGAAGGCGCCATGGTATTTGGTGATCTGAATGACCCGAATTCCGAAATTTCCAAAGTATTACGGAATCGGTTCACCATTCAGCGCAAGCCTTCTCTCGGTACAAAACCGTCAATTTTCTACATCATCTGAGGTGATTTATCATGGTGGATAAAATATTGAAAGGAAACGGACTGTACTGGGGTTGGCTCACCCTGTTGCTCATGATTATGGGTGCAGGCGCGGTAGCTTATCTCGTTCAGTTCAATTATGGTCTTGGCGCCACCGGTATGAGCCGGGACGTGACCTGGGGTATCTACATCTCCCAGTTCACCTTCCTGGTCGGTGTTGCAGCCGGTGGTCTGATGCTGGTGCTTCCCTATTACCTGCATGACTACAAGTCCTTTGGTCGTATTACCCTGCTGGGTGAATTCATGGCGATTGCTGCTGTTGCCATGTGTCTGATGTTCATTATTGCCGATCTCGGTCAGCCCATGCGGGCGATGAACGTTATTCTTCACCCTAGTCCGAACTCCATGCTGTTTTATGACATGATCGTCTTAAACGGCTATCTGTTCTTAAACGTACTCTGTGGTTTTGTGGTCCTGTCGTCTGAGTATAGAGGCATCAAGTATCCCAACTGGGTGAAGCCGTTTATCTATCTCTCCATTCCCTGGGCCGTCTCCATCCACACCGTAACGGCGTTTCTGTACTGTGGTCTGCCAGGTCGTCATTTCTGGCTCACCGCTGTACTGGCTCCCCGCTTTCTGGCCTCGGCCTTTGCTGCCGGACCTGCTCTCTTGATGGTTATCGCGCTCATCATGAAGCGCACTGCCAATTTTGATGTGGGTCAGACTGCTAAAGACAAGCTGGTGACCATCATCGGTTATGCCGCTATTATTAACTTCTTCCTCCTGGGCTGTGAGGTCTTTGTTGGTTATTACTCCAACATTCCTGGCCATATGCACACCCTGGACTACCTGTTTTTTGGTCTTGTTGACCACAGTACAGGGGTTATGCATAACAACCTGGTACCCTTCATGCGCGCCTCGGTTGCCATGGGTATTGTCGGTATCGGCATGCTCTTTCTTGCCCGTAAGCAGAAATCTGATGCCATGCTGGCCACCAGCTGCATCCTGATCTTCGTGGCTTTCTGGATCGACAAGGGTCTTGGCCTGGTGCTCGGCGGTTTTGTTCCGAGCCCCATGGAGCATGTTGTCGAGTACGTGCCAACCGTTGTTGAGCTCACCGTGACTGCCGGAGTCTGGTCCACAGGCTTCTTCATTCTCACCCTGCTCTACAAGCTGGTTGTTGCTGTAAAGCGTGACTCCGAAGCCACTCTGAAAATCAGCTAAACTATCGGGCTTCGGCCTGATGGTTTAGCTGTTCTCAGCAGCTTCACAAAAAAAGCAGACTCTCCTTGAGGGGAGTCTGCTTTTTTTTGTGGTGATTTTCACCCTCCGACAGCATATCCAAACGAGAAATATGCGGGGTCTTTCTTTTTCCGTTACACCTTTGGTCGCCAACTTGGTTATAGTGACTTCACAAAGGCGCCTCCAACCTTTTAGCCCGGGAGAACGACCGTGGAGTGGTATGATGATTACAATATTGACGTTGAGTTGATCGACAGCCAGCACCAAGAATTGGTCAAGATGATCACCCGCCTCCAGGACGCCCTTTCCTCCGGTGCCCTCAACGCCGAGATCGCCACTGTTCTCAAATTTCTGGTGGAATACACCCGAAAACATTTCAAGGATGAGGAAAAAGTGATGGCCGCCATCGGTTTTGCCGAACTTGAAAATCACAAAAACCTCCATGGCAGACTCATTGAGGAGGTCAAAAATATCCTTCTTGATCTGAAAAAAGGAAAACCCATCCACGCATACGAACTCATCGACTTTCTCACCAACTGGCTCATGAACCATATCCGCCACGAGGATAAAAAGATCGGACGGGCCATCGAGAAATTTAAAAACGAAAATAGCGAGTGGGACGGCAGCTTCCCCTGATTGCACCACCAAATTTCGCCAAATTAGAGGCATATTGGCACGGAAAGCCTTCCTGGCAACTTTTCATTTGCTGTTTTAGATGTTCCGTTTTAAGAGTAGATTTCCGTACTGTATCGTTTTACTCTCTCCACTTCAGGCTTCGTAACCAGCCAGATGAAAGCTCAACTGCGCGCGAGATACCATAACTTTTATGAACAAATCCATCCTCGATCTTGTCGGCAACACCCCCCTGGTTGCCATTCGCCGCTTAAACAAGAACCCCAAGGTTCAGATCTTTGCCAAACTGGAGTCCATGAACCCTGGCGGTTCAGTTAAAGACAGGATCGGCAAATTCATGATCGAGGCCGCTGAAAAATCAGGGGCACTCACCAAGGACAAGATTGTCCTTGAGGCCACCAGTGGCAACACCGGCATCGGCCTGGCCATGGTCTGTGCGGTCAAGGGCTATCGTTGCATGCTGGTCATGTCTGAATCCGCCTCCATTGAGCGCCGTAAAATCATGAGCGCTTATGGCGCCGAGATTCTGCTTACCCCGGCCAAGCGCTCCACTGACGGCGCCATTGAGCAGGCCTATGCCATGGTCCGCGAGAACCCGGACAAGTACTTCCTCACCGACCAATTTAACAATAACGCCAACTGGCAGACCCATGTTGAAAGCACGGGCCCGGAGATCTGGCAGCAGACGGATGGCAAGGTCACCGATATCGTCGCCACCCTTGGCACCAGTGGTACGGTCATGGGGCTGAGTCATTATTTCACCACCAAGCATCCCCATGTCAAGGTGACAGCGGTGGAGCCCTATCTTGGTCACAAGATCCAGGGCCTCAAGAACATGAAGGAGTCGTATAAGCCCGGGATTTTTGACAAGAACAAGCCCTTCCAGATCATCAATATCGCCGACGAAGAATCCTTTGAGATGGCCCGCACCTTGGCCCGCGAAGAGGGCCTTTTTGTCGGTATGAGTTCCGGCTGCGCCATGGTAGCTGCCCTGAAAAGGGCTACAGAGATGAAAGAAGGCCTACTTGTGGTCATCTTCCCGGACAGCGGCGAAAAATATCTCTCCACCGAGCTGTTCACCAAAAAAGCTCCTCAGACCGAAGAAGAGTCGCAGCTGAAATTTTACAACGCCCTGAAACGAAAGAAGGTACCCTTTGAACCCCTTTCTTCCAAAAAGGTGACCTTTTACGCCTGCGGGCCCACCGCCCATGAGGCCACCAACCTCAGCCACTGCCGGCGCTTTATCGTTGCCGACCTGATCCACCGTACCCTGGCTGCCAAGGGGTATAACGTCGAGTTTCTGATGAATTTTACCGATCTCGATGACAACACCATTGCCGGTGCCGAAAACAAGGCGCTGTCCGTTGCCGACTTCACCGCCCCCTATATGCAGGCCTTTACCAACGACATGGAAGCCCTGGGCATGAAGCAGCCCATCACCATGCCCAAGGCCTCGGACTATGTGGAGCGGATGATTAAGATTTCCCATGATCTGATCCACAAGGGTTATGCCTACGAGCTGCACGGCTCCATCTATTTTGACATCTCAAAATTCAGCGAATACGGCAAGCTGTCCAAGGTGGATCTCGACAAGATCAGAAGCGGCCAATCCGTGGATCTTGAGGAGTATGACAAGCACAGCCCCCTTGATTTCACCCTGATGAAACGTTCCACCTTGAGCGAACTCAAGCAGGGCATTTTTTTCCAGACCGATTTCGGCAATATGCGACCGGGTTGGCATATCGAATGTGCGGCCATGACCTTGAGCCATCTCGGCGACACCATGGATATCCACACCGCAAGCCGCAACCTCATCTTCCCCCATCACGAAAATGAGAATGCCATTGCCAAGGCTTTGACCGGCAAACCCCTGGCCAACCACTGGCTCCACTCCGAACTGCTCTTGGTTGACGGCAAGATGATGAGTGCTGAAAACTCCAATATCATCACCTTACAAGATGTGCGGGCCGAGGGCTTCAGCAACAGAGTGGTACGCTTTTTCCTCCTGCGCCATCATTATCGTAAACCCATCGAATTCAGCTTTGCCAAACTCACCGCCGCCCGTACCAGCCTGCGCCGCCTCGATGAGTTCTGCAAAAAACTGCTTTGCCTGGCGCCGGGCAACCCTCATCCGGAGGTGGCCGCCTACCTCACTCCCCTTGAAAACACTTTTTCCTCAGCCATGGATGATGACATGAATATCTCCAAGGCCTTAGGCAGCCTCTTTGATTTCATCAAAAAGGTCAATCCCATCCTGGCCCAAGGCCAGCTTGATGCCGACCAGAAGAAATACATTCTGGAAAGCCTGGAGAAGCTCAACGCTCTTATCAATATTATGGTTCTTGAGGAATGCCCTCTGAACCCGGAAATTGACGGTTTGATAAAACAACGGGAAGAGGCGCGGAAGAGTAAGGATTGGCAGAATGCCGATGCGGTTCGTCTCAAGCTGGAAGAAAAAGGAATCATCGTCACCGACACCGCCACCGGCCCGGTCTGGTGCCTGAGCGGCGGCACCTGTGAGGCGTGCGGTGCGGAGAAATGTGCGAAAAAATGAAACGCGGCTTTTTCATAACCCTGCGCAGGGCCTAAGTAAAAAGGAGCAGATTGAGCACTTTCTGATTGCCCGGAACAGGGTATGGCTTTCCCTGTTCTGCGGTCTCCTCCCAAAATTCTGGCAAAAAAGAGCTAAGCCCCTCAGGCCTGGCGCTGCGCGGCCCTGGCCAGCATGTCTCTGATCATCTCGGCAACATCCTTCATATTGAGAGGCTTCTGGATATAGTCCGAATGGGGACTGGAGGCGATATCACTAAGTTTGGCATCAAAGGCATGGCCGGTCATAAAGAGGATAGGCAGCTCAGGATACCGTTGCCATACTTTGTCGGCCATGGCTTGGCCACCCATCACCGGCATGATCATATCGGTGATGATCAGATCAATGTCACCCTCATGGTTGGTAAAGACCTCCAGGCCTTTCCGCCCGTTTTCCGCAGTGAGCAAGGTGTAATTAAGACCCCCCAGGGCCTCAGTCAGCATCCCACGCACCGTGGCATTATCCTCCACCACCAAGAGGGTCTCCTGCTGGCCCTGGTCAAGAACAGTCAGCATCGGCCTCTGCTCGTCAACAACCACTAGTCCGTTGTACCGGGGAAAGTATATCTGAAATTCACTTCCCTGGTTCGGCGCTGATTTAACGCAGATGGAGCCCTTGTGCTGGCGGACAATACCGAAGAGAGTAGAGAGTCCCAGACCTGTCCCCTTGCCCACCTCCTTGGTGGTAAAAAATGGGTCGAAGATCTGCTCCAAAACATCCTTGCTCATGCCTGTTCCCTGGTCCGCAACCAACAGCAGGACATAGTCACCACCAGGTAAGGCCTGGTGGGTAATATCATAGCAGCTGTCCGGATCCAGGCTGACCTTGGCCGTCCTGATGGTGATGGCACCACAAACGTCCCTGTCAACCAGGGCATCCCGGGCATTTACAATCAGATTCAGGAGGATCTGCTCCAGCTGACTGCGGTCGGCCATCACCGGCCATAAATCGTCTTCCAGATCAAAGTTAAGAGAGATATCTTCACGGATAAGGCGGCGCAACATCTTGGTGAAATCATTGATAACCCCATTGATATCAGTGCTGGCCATTTTCAGGGACTGCTTGCAGGTGAAGGCCAAAATCTGGCGAATCAGATCAGCTGCCTTTTTAGCACAGTCATCAATGACCTGGAGTTTCTCATGGAGACTACTACCTTTCTCGGTCTGTTGGAGGCCCAGATAGGTGTAACCAAAGATGGGGGTGAGGATATTGTTGAGGTCATGGGCAATACCACCGGCCAGATTGCCCAGGGCATTGAGCTTCTGACTCTGACGCCTCTCTTCCTCCAGGGCCATCATCTCGGTCATATCCCAGAAACTGCCGATCAGGGCAACCAGTGGGTCGCTCTCACCCGGCACCTCATCGAGATTGATAACCAGCTCCTTCTTCAGCCCCTCCTTGTTACGGATACTGATCTGACAGTTGGAGGCCGGCTCAAAATTATCTGGTCCGCTCAAACATTTCAGGCAACTGATATCATCCGCAATTTCATGAAAGATGCAGGGTTTACCCACCACTTCCGAGGCGGCATAGCCGGTGATGTTCTCGGCCGCCGGATTCCAAGAGGTGATACATCCCTGCTGATCAATGGTAAAGATGGCAGCCGGGCTGGTACGGAGGATGGTCTGCAGATGAGTACGGTGGCGAGCCTCATCCCTGGTGATCTGCCACTTGTCGCTGAGGGAGACGGCCAGCTGGAGAAGCTCCTCGGCATCAAAGGGCTTGCGGATAAAAAGGAGCTTGTCGCTGGCCCCCACGGCCCGGGCGATTTCCTCTCGGCTGCGATCCGAGTAGGCCGTAACAATAACGATCTCGATATTGGGGTCGATTCGGCGGATGCGGGCTGCTGTCTCCATACCGTCCCAGCCCGGCGGCATCCGCACGTCAACAAAGGTCACGGCATAGGGTTCGCCCTTGGCCAGGGCCGTCTCAACAAACCCGAATCCATCCTGGCCTTGGGCCGCAAAATCTATAACAAAGCTCTTCATGTCCTCTGGCCTTGCCGCGTCGCTATCTAATAGGCGATTAATCCGCTGCAGAGAGGAGTTTTCATCCTCCGAGCCCGGAGCAAGCACCTGTTCATAGGCTTTCCAGATCTCCCGGTCATCGTCAATAACCAGTATGCGTTTGTTAGCTTGGGGATTGACAAACATGAACAATGTTTCCTCATGGACGAGCAATCGAACCGGAGTTTACTGCCACAGTCTTTTGCCAGCCAGTAAATTATTCTGTAAATATTAAAAGTCACCCCTGTATCGCAGGGCGGCCATACGTATTGCGCGCCAGCATGGCACAGCAAGGAAACGCCGGCTCCATTGAGGGCGACGCCTGGTCAACGAAATAAAATTCGTCTCCCGGATATCGGGATCATCGTCACCGACCTCGTACGGTTATTAAAGGACATCGTCATCCTCCTTTATTTTTTTCGATTCCACCGGGAGCTCGACGACAAACTCAGCCCCCTGACCCGGGCCATCGCTGAAGGCCTCAATAGTCCCCTGGTTGGCTATGAGATAGTTCGCGCAGGAGTGAAGGCCAAAACCGCTGCCCCGTTTCTTGGAAGAATAACCGAAGCGAAAGAGGCGCTCCTTTTCCTCTTGCGGAAAGCCGCAACCATTATCCTTGACAGAGATTATCACCCGAGGATTTTGGTCATCCGTAAAAAGGGAGGAAATGGTTATTTTTTTTTCACCCGGAATCCGGCCCAGGGCCTCATAGCTGTTCTTAATCAAATTTACCATAATCTGCAGAAACTTGCTCTTTTCCACCTTGACTGGGGGCAGGTTGTCGGCCAGATCCAAATCAATGATGATTCCGCGCTTACGGATGGAGTCGTTGAGCATACCAAGGGCATCACCAATCACCCGATTGACCTCAACGGCCTCTGGTTGGCCCATCACTCGGGCATAGCGCATCTGCAGGCTGATGATATTTTCGATATGCTCATGCTTTTCGCGTATGCTGCTGATCTCGTCAATCACAGCCTCATACTCCTCATTAATGGATTTGGGCAAAAGTTCCAGAATGGCAACCAGGCGTTGGCGCTCCTCCTCCTCCAGGCTGACGACCTCCTGCACTACGGCTGTCAAGGGCGTCAGGGCCTGCTCCAGATTGTTCTTCAGGGAGCTTTCACGCAACCTCTTGATCAACATACTGGTTCCCACCTTGGCCGGGGTTATGGCATTGCCGATATTATGGAGGACACCCACGGCCATCTCCGCCATGCCTGCTTCATGGGCCTGCTTGAGGAGCGAGGACTGGGCCTCCCGGAGTTCCTTGGTCCGCTCCTCAACCTTTCCCTCCAGAGAACGACTATATTCATCAAGTTGATGGCGAGAATCGCGGAGGGAGTCGGTCATCAGGTTAAAAGAATGGGCAAAATCTACAAACTCAGTACATGACAACTGGCTCTGGTCAATCTCATGGTCCAGGTCACCGCCGGAGATACGGTTCACACTCGCACCAAGCATCTCAAAGGCCCGAACAAAGGGCCGGGTAAAGGCCAGCACCACGACAATACCCACCACAAAAAAGATGGCTGCCAAAAACAGCATGTGGCCGGAAAAGCGACGCATTTTGTCAGCCCAGTCCGCCCGGATGGAGACAATCTCCTGCTCCAGGGCCTGTCGGGAAAATCCGCAGCGCAGTATGCCCCATAACTTGTCGCCGTTATACACCGGCACCAAGGCCTCCAGCACCGGGCCATGGTCGGCCACCATGATCTCCTTCTGAAAGAGGATGGGGGGCAGATCACCCTTGAGCCGCTCTTTGGGGAACCGGTTACCGATCTTGGCTGCGGCAAGGTCGCTTGGCCCCTCCACAATGGTATCGAGCAGGGCCTCATCCGGGTGGGCCAGCACCCGCCGCTGCGCATCCATGATAAAGCAATAGACCATATCGGCATCAGATTCCAGAGTTTGGCGCAGCAGGTCAAAAAGAAAAGTGAAGTCATAACCGACAATGGCCTGATTGGCGCTCATCCCCAGGCTGCGGGCCAGAGAGGCGCCGCGACTGGCCAGCCCCTCCTCCATGAACTGGATATTATGGACCAGCTGACGATCACGAAAAGAAGCAGTTTCACGCAAAATCAGCAGATTAATGACCGGAAAGAGCAGACAGAACAACAGCAGGGTCATCACCATGAGCTGGGTACGTATTGAGGAACGACGACGCATGTATCACCTGCCGATTACCTTAAAAAAATACTCCGCCGGCTCATGATAACCGACGGGATGAGCTAACCAAAATGCTTGTCCACCGTGGCTATCCGACTGTGGATGGGCGGCACGATCTGGTCATCGATCCAGACATCCAAAACCGTGGGCCGACCCTCGGCAATGATATCGTTCATCAGCTCTCTACTCAAGGGATTATCCGTATCTATCCGGATGCCCCTGGCCCCCAGCCCTTCGGCCACCATGGCATAATCCACCCGTTTGAACCGTGAGGGCAGTCCTTCGGGAATAGGGTTCTTAAAGAGCCTCCGCCCATGATAGACCATACCCAGCATGGCGTTATTAAAGACCACCCAGATCACCGGGATGTCATTATCCACCGCCGTTGCCACCTCAAAGCCGTTCATCAGAAAGGAGCCGTCGCCAACCATGGCCACCACTGTCTGCTCAGGAACGGCCAGCTTGGCGCCCACCGGCGCAGCCACGGCATAGCCCATGGAGCCGTAACCCAAGGAGACGAAGAAGGAATAGGGATTGACGATGGTCATATGACGGATGGCCCAGGCCATGGAGTTTCCGATATCGGCAAAAAAGATGGTGTCATCTGGGCAATAGTCCTGGATCTCCATGACCAGCCTTTTGGGGTGGTAGAGGTTGCCGCTGGTTTCAAGCTTTTCTTGCTTTATATCCTCGGCATGTCTGGTCTTGATCTTGACCAGGTCCTCGGCAACAGTGGAGGTGTGGAGAGTGCCGGCCTGGATCGCGCGTTCTTCGACAATGGCCTTGGTAAGTTCCTGGAGGTTCATGCGGGCATCCCCCACCATGGCCAAGGAGGCAAAATAGTTCTTGCCGATCTTCTCTTCGTCGATGTCAATGTGGATCAGATGGTCGGACGGCCTGATATTCTCATCCCAACCGCTGGTCATCATCTCACTGAAACTGGTGCCCACCCCAAGCAGAACATCGACATTCTTGGTGGTGATATACTCCTTGGCCACCGGGTTGCCGGCAAAACCGAGCACCCCGAGGGACAAGGCATGATTCTCAGGAAAGACGCCCTTGGCCTTGGGCGAACTGGCCACCGGTGCCTGGAGAAGCTTAGCCAGCTCCAACAGCTCATTGGCGGCCCGGGACAGCACCACCCCCCAACCGGCAATAATCGCCGGGCGCTTGGCCGCCAGCAGCAGCTTGGCCGCCTCCCTGACCGCCTCCCCGTCACAGAGACGACATTGATCCTTGATGATGCTTTTTTTCTGCAGGGTAACAGCCTTTTTCATCAAGTCCGTGGGCAGGTTGAGATGGGTGGGACCGGCGGGACCGGTCAGAGCCAACCGGATGGCCTTCTGCAGCATATACTGGGCCCGCTCCTCGGTGATCAGCATGCCGGAATATTTGGTGAAGTTGCGGAAGATATTGGTGATATTCACCCCCTCGGAACCCGACTCCTGGATGGCGCCCTTACCGAATACCGTGGTGGCCACCTGGCCGGTCAAGGCCAGGACCGAGATGAAATCGGCATAGGAGGAGGCCAGGCCGGTTATCAGATTTGAGGCCCCTGGCCCGGCCGTGGCCGTGCACACCCCAAGCCGCCCCGACACCCGGGCATAGCCGTCTGCCATAAAGGCCGCTCCGGCCTCATGCTTGGTAACAATGGGCTTAATCGTCTTGTTGTGATAGATGGACATATTAAGATCCTCAATAGCCCCACCTGGCACGCCAAAGATATATTCCACCCCATAATATTCGAGGATTTCGATCATCAGATCTGCAGTATTCATTATTTTTATGTTCATCTATAAGGAATGTTTAGTAATGTTTATGAATGTTTAGAAAACAGTATGGCACAGTTTCCGTGGTCGAAGCAAATTCATTTCCAGGCTGAACACGACAGGTAACTGATTCTCCCATATCCTTACCGCCCAAATCCTCACCACGAGTGATCAATGGCGAAAAAATGCTGACTATTGAAACGTAGTAATTTTGGCTAAGGCGTTGAACCGCGACATGATCTCAAGGAGACGTAATGCTTAAAATCTATTTTCGAACCCTGGTGGTAACCTGGAAGATTTATGGCCCGAGTAAGGCCTTTTTTGCCTGGTTGCTTGCCGAACCCCTCTTGAAGTTTTTCACCTTCTCCACCCTCTTTGCCGACCGCCTCTTTTTCCCCGGCTTTCAGAAGATTGAGGTCAAAAAACCCCTCTTTATTCTCGGCCATCCCAGAAGTGGCACCACCTTCCTCCACCACCTCCTGACCCAGACCGACGATGCCGCCCCCTTCCAGACCTGGCACCTCTTTTTCCCTGCCCTCACCGGCCGCCTGTTCATGAAACCCCTGGTGAATTTTCTCATCAAGATCGGCAAAACCGAGGTGATGCCCGAAGAGACCGGCCATAAGATGGAGCTTAACCAGACCGATGAAGAGGAGATGCTCTTCCTCCATAACTATGACACCAACTTCGTCACCATCGGCATGCTCTCCCTGGACGACCGGGAATACCCTGAGCTGCGCTGCCATGATGAGCAACCCCGCGACCACCGCCTCCGCTCCATGCGTTTTCTGGATGGCTGCTTCAAGCGTCATATCTATGATACCGGCAGAAAGCAGATCATCGCCCAAACCCATTTTTCCACCTTTCGCCTTAAGACCATGCTGGAGTTCTACCCCGATGCCAAGTTTGTCTTTGTCATGCGCAACCCCCACCAGGTCATCCCCTCCTTCTTTTCCCTCCTGCACAACAGCATTGAATATCGCTGGGGCCTCGCCAAGATCCCGTCCGATGTTTTAGGCCGTTACAACGAACGGCGCTATCAGGACATGCTCGCCCTCTACCGCTATTTTTATGAGCTGCAACAAGCTGGAGAATTACCAAAGGAACGGGTGATGGTTCTACCCTACGAACTGTTGCGTACAGACTTAGAGACGGCCTTTGCCCGGGTTGCCCGGTTCAGCGGCATCACGGTCAGCGATGAGCTGCACCAGATCGTGGCCGAACGGGCGAAAAGCCAACAGAAATACCACCGTACCCATCAGGTCAAGGACCTGGCTGAGTTTGGCCTAAATCATCAGCGGATCTCAGAGGATTTCCATTTTGTCTTTGCGGAGTATGGCATTGAGGACAAATGTCAATAAATCAATTTCGTGCCGGCACGGGCCGCCGCGGTTTACCCTGGTAATCAATATCCTCGCATTGCAGGGGGAAAAAGGATTCCGGCGGCTGGTCTGCAGCCTCGGCATAGCAGGCATTGATTCCAGAACTAACCCAAATACTTAAAAGACGGTATATATCGCAGGCATGAAAATTCTGATCAGCGAGGAAAGCTGTACAATAACCCAGCAGGTTCATCCTTTCATGATATATCTCTCTCATTAATTTTTCGATTTCATACGCCAAAGCAAGATGGTCACCAATTTTAAAGCCCAGGTGGTTGGCCAAACATTCCATGGGGGCAATACGTTCGTCCCCCAGTGCAACAGGCCGGAAATAGCCGGGTATACGAGGAGGTTGTTCAGAATGTCGGCGCGGATAGTTGTCAATAATCTTTTCAGGGGTAATTCCCTCTTGCTGGGCCAGACGGGCCTGGATAATAAACTCCATACCTCTTTGAGCAACACCAGGGCCATACATCCGTGAATCCGAGGCCAAAATCCCACTACTTATTGCCGCCACAGGAGTTGCCCTCAAGGTCCCGCTCAAACTACCTATTTGGTTGCACCAGATTCTGGCATCTGGGTAGCTCAAACAAATGAAGAGGGCCTCAAGCCAATCGGCCAGCCTCCGTTCTGGCAAACGGCCGGTCACATTGAGGACCATGACCTGAAAATACGAGGCCTGGCCGACCAGATCTTCCATCATGTCATATCCGTGGCTGTAAACCGCCTCACCAATGACCAGTCCGCCATTCTTGGTATGAATGACGCCGCGGCGCTTATCCCAAAAGGACGTATCAGTTTTTTTGTGCTTCAGGGGCAATGACATAATGATCTTTATCCAAAAACGGCATATCGTTGATAGGTTTATCGGCCAATTCCAAGCCATGGGCAAGAATGCCCGGGGCGTTCATCAACTGAAAGAGCCCGCCTCCGGCCCAGGGGCTAAAACCCAAGTCCGTGAAGGTGGCCGCAGCAAGGCCGGTGGTCAGCCAGCCCATCTGATGTAATTCAAGGGTCTCGGCCAGCTTACTGCCCCATGCCAGGCCTGCACCGGCCCCCGCATGCCCCATGAGGATGGTCGCGATTTTTAGGGGTTGCAGGTCAATGCCGCCAAAGCGGTTACCAAAGCCAGGGATGGGATGGAGGCCGCCTTCATCGGGATATTCACTGGCCAAGGCCTCCTGGGCCATGACAACAGGGTCATGACCCAGGTTTTCGGCCAAGAAGCGCATGGATGTAGTCACCTCTTGTGCCCCTAGGTGAGTGCCACTGAGCACAGACAGCCCAATGGGCAACAGATGGGCCGTATTGGTCCGGCTCACCGCCGCATTCATGGAGGCCCTGCAAGCCGGGTGCCGGGGACCTGGGTTGATCAGGGCGATGAACAGCATCTCCAGCAACTCTGCCTGCTCAGGGTTGGGTAGTTCCCCCTGAAAAAGGAGAAAGAGAACATCCATGAAACTTCGCTTTTGGGCAAGCTCCAGAATGTCATAGCCATGACAGCGGCATTGCTCGGTCAGATAGGGGTTTTGCTCTGATGGGATCTCCTGCCATATCTTCGTCTTAGTTTGATGGGCAAAGGCCTCGTCACGTTTTACAACCTTCTGTTTTTGAACCACCATCTTCCGTTATATCCTCGCAGCTTGCCAATCAGAAAAAGGCTTCTATCCACCAGGGCGAAAAGAAAAGCCCGCACCTGTTCTCTCATGTCACCCAGGATCTAGAAATAGCACTTCACCTCAGCCCAGACGGCCCTGCCCTCCAAGGGATAGTCACCAGGGATATAGGCGCCATCCGGGGCATTCTCGTCATAGGGGCTGGGACTTCTGGCATCCTCGTCAAAGACGTTGCGGACGGACAGGGCCGCCTCCCAATGTTTAACAATATTCTGGCGACGCAGGGTGAGGTTCACCAGTTCATAATCGTCGATATCGTCACGAGGGTCATTCTTGGCGCGGTGGCGCCCTCCGACCCAGTAGAACTGGCCGTCCAGTGACCAGTCCGGCATAAATTCCCAGTGCGGGTTCAGATAGAACTGCAGCGCCGGGGCATCCGGGACCACCGCATCCAGCTTCTTGTTCAGCGAGCGTTGGTAGGCGAGATTGGACCGGAGCCGGAGGGTCGGGTGGAGGAGCCAATCCATATCAAGCTCAATGCCGTCGCCTTCTTGTTGACCATGGTTGTTCATTAACGATGGAATCGTGCCGGTGGCCCCAATGAGTTTCTTTGCCTCATAGGTGAAGAGGCTGAGGATCAAACGCAGATCCTTGGTGGGCTGATAATCAAAGGCAAGCTCCAGGGTCTCAATCTCTTGCGGCTCCAAGTCCTCATTACCAATGGCCGTGGGATTGTTTTTGGTATACTGCTCGCCAAAGGATGGCGCTCGGAAGGCCTTGCCATACATGAGTTTGGTGGTCAGATCGTAGCGGGCCTCCCAGATCAGGGCGACCCTGGGATTGGTGGTGGAACCAAAGTCAGAGTAGTCGTCATAGCGCATACCAGCGGTCAGAGCCCAAGCCTTGGCGAGCTGCCACTCATCCTGCACCAATCCATACCAGAGCTGGCGATTGGCGTCGGGCATGAAAATCTGGCTCGGGTCCGTGACATGAATCAATTGGCCATAGGGATCGGCTGCCGCCGCCGGTCCAAAATTCTTATACTGGTCCGGCTCATAATCATAATTTTTCCAGCCCGCTCCGAACCGAACCTGGTGGTTATTAAAGCCTTTGTAAACCCCGTTGACCTCCAGGCCGCCGTCCTGACTTTCATGGATGGGGTTGCCAATCATATTGAGAAAATCGGCAGGAAAATACTGAATGTATATATCTTGATGCATATAGGAGTAATAGGCCCGCGCGGTGATGCCCCAGTCAGTCAAGAGCTGATCGTTATGATAACTGAGATCGGCGAGCAAGGATTTACTGTCACTGTCATTTTCATAGGTGATGGCTTGGAACCCACCCGGCCCAAAGGCGGATTCCTGCAGGGTGCTATAGAGATGGAGGTTCCAGTCCCCTTTGCGCAGATTGAGATGGGCGTCGAGAAGCTCAGAGGCGGTGTCAAGGGGGCCGGGGGCATTGGAAAGAGCCCCGGCGCCGATGGCATGGAGGTAATCCCGGTCGATAATCCGCTCGTCATCCCCCTTGGTCTTCTGCCACTCCATGCCCAGGGCCAATTCAAAATCACCATATTTTGCCCCATGCTGAAGCCAGACGTCAGAGGTATCAAAGGAGCCGCCCCGGACACCCATGCGGGTGCCGTCGATCTCATGGTTATCCTTGGTGATCACGTTGATGGTGCCAGAAAAGGCGTCAGCACCATGAAGGGCGGAGCCCGGCCCCCGCACCACCTCCACCCGGGAAATCATGGCCACCGGCATTTTGTAACTAATATAGCGGCTGCCCTGGTAATTGAGGGTAAACGGCACGCCATTGACCAGCAGCAGGACATCGGGATTGAGGTCGGTATGAATCCCACGGATAGACCAGATTGAACTGAACCAGAGACCGGAGGGTTCGACATGGAGGCCCGGCACCGTTTCCAGCACCTCATCCAGGGTGGTGGCGCCGATTTTCTCAATATCCTCGGCTGTGATAACTGTGGCCACGGACGGGGCGAGATAGACCGGTTTCAGGGAGCCGGTGGCCGTAAGGAGCAGCCGGTCGGTGCGGTAGACATCTTCCTCCTGGGGGCCTGGGCCGAACATCTCCTTAAAGGCGGCCTTCTCTTCGGAGGTCAGGGTTTCCGCCCCGGCCACCATGGGCATGAGTCCTAAAAACAGGGCGGTAGTGGCCACCATGGTCTTACCATGTCTCATTTTTTTCTCCCGGGTGAAACTTCTGCAAGCAGAGGATAGCGTTTTTTTTGGCGCAGAGGCTCTCCCCCTCTCCTCTCTTCTAAACAAATGCTTAATCAGCTTATGAAAAATCAGGCAAAAATAGCAAGAAATTCGCTTTTTTAACGGAAAAATATCGTCCCCAAATACCCTGACCGCAAGGAGTAGCAACTTTATCCTTAACACCTATTCCCCGCCAAAACTCGAAGACTTAGCGTCCTGGACCATGGTTGAACACCTAGATTTGGAGGAGCTTGCCCCTGCGAGCGATAGAGGTGATCTTTTGCTCAAGCCTTCCCTTCTCGCTCGCAGGGCCAAGCTCCTACATTATCGTGCTTCAAAATGGTTAAAAATTGAGTGATAATTAGAAAATAAAATGAAAATTTCCAGGAAAACTCCGAGATCTATCATACCGGGGGCCCGGCTAACAACACCCTAACCGCCCAAATTCCCCTTTGAGTGCACGGCGCACCAACCACTCCCCTCTACTCTACCACGGTGGTTACCAGATCCAACGCTTGACTACTTAAGGACAGCCCAATGCGTTGGCTGGTGCGGCGGTTGATGAGGATCTGGGTGGCCAAGGGCGGCATGACGCCGATCTTAGCCGGGCTCTGGCGCTTGGCCAGGATATTTTTGGCCAAAGAGGCGGCTTGGGAACCGATACCGGCCAGGTCGGGATTAATGGCCATGACCAGGCCCAGCTGAGCAATATTAGCAGACTGGCCCATGCAGAACTTCTTCTCATTGAGGCAGCGCTCCTCAAGCCAAGCCATATTGTCCAAGGTATAGACCACCGGGTCGTTCACCACCCAGAAGGCATCCACCTTGCCGGAGATCTTCTTAAAGGCCCGCTGGAAATCATGGGCCCGTTCAACAATTTCGGTGAAAAGCTCCAGATCGAGGAGATCGGCAGCCTGGTTGGCCTGGGTCAGAATCTCTGCGCTGTGCCGGCTGGCGATGATGCCGATCTTTTTTACATCCGGCGCCACCATGGTCATGTTGACAAACTGGGTACCAGGAGCCATCTCCGCGGCAATACCGGCCATATTGGCCTGATCCAGCAGTTTATAGCGTTGCCAGTTCAGGACCATGGCAAAGAGCACCGGAATCTCCTGATGCTCTTTGGTCCAGAGCTTAGCCACAAAAGCGGCCTTAGCGCCCAAGGCGAAAATCAGGGCCGGATCGCTGGCCAACAGCTTGTCCTTAAGCAAAGGATCGGCCTCGATATCGCCCTGGAGGTTAAAAACCAGAATAGGGAGACTCATCTCCTCGCTGAAGGTTGCCACCGGCCGGTTATAGACCTCTTCACTGTCGGAGACCAGCACCGCAACGGTCTTTGCCGCCCAGGCCTGACCGCAGGACAACAGGGCCGACAGTATGAGGGTAAGCAGAATCTTAATTTTCATAATCTTGCCACCCGTCGACCTGCAGCATCTCTCTGATGCTCATTGAGTATTGATCGTGCTGAAGAAAAATCTTTTTGACCCTCTCCATCTCGATGTTATTAGCATCGGAACCATAATAATAAAGCGCCGGCAGTGAAATCGGTCCAGATACGGCAACCACTTTGACGTTCTTGGCAATGCGGGGATTGATCTCAGCAATATGCTCAAGGTTGGCCTTGGAGACCAGGGCCGCATCAACCTGGTGCAGGGCCAGGGCAAAGAGGGCATCGACATCCTTGGCCGTGGTCACGATATTGAGCTGATGAGCGTCCAAGCCATGCTCATTAAAGATCAAAGTATTGAGAAAATCCAGACCGCCCGGCCCCATGGAGGTCATGGCCACGGTCTTTGAACCCAGCTGCTTAAGCTCAAAGGTGGCATTGGTGGCCACCAGCAGCACCTTGTGATAGGTGGTGGCCCCGCCCCGGGTGGGCCGGAGCAGAGGGTGAAACTTCCATGCATCCTTGTTCATATCCACATACCAGGAGGGCACCATGACAAAGGCCGGCGGTTTCATGCGGATCTGGCGATCAAAATCCTGGAGACGGGCAAAGGGCTGGAAGGAGAGATTGATGCCGGCATCGGCCAGCAGGGTGTCCATCCCTTTTTTGAGACGGCTGAGGTTTGACTGGGAGGAATCCGGGTTGAAGTAATAAAATTCGGAAAAAGCCCAGGCTGACTTCCCCTGCAACAAGAAGAAAACCAGCGCCAAAACACCGAGACGTTTTACAAAGACAAGGAACGATGGTAGTGTGCAACAGCGGATGTGCATGAAATACCAAAGGCCTTAACAGGCGAAAAGGGTTGGGGTGTCTGCCACTACGAGGTGGAACGAAAAAATAATCGACTGCCCCCATGAAAGTTGGATAGAATTCATTATCCTCCATAATTTATTAAAAAATCTTAAAAAAAACAAGGTGGCGCCATGAGAATTAGCCAAAGCGTATTAGGTTTCCTTCTCTGTATCCTTGTTACGGCCTGCGGCAACAAGCCACATGTGCCCAGTCAATCATTGGCTACAGACGCGGCGCAAAAGGCCCAGGCGCAACACGTGGTGGCCTCGCTGCTGGCTGGTTACTCGGAGTGGCAGGGTGTGCCCCATCGTGACGGCGGCCTGAGCAAAAAAGGCGTTGACTGCTCCGGCTTCACCTATCTCACCTTCCGCGACCTCTTCGGTGTTCAGCTGCCCCGTACCACCTCCCAGCTGGCCCAGACCGGCAGCCCGATTCCCAAGGGGCGGCTCCAGCCAGGCGACCTGGTCTTTTTCAAGGTGGCGAAGGGCAGGCATGTGGGTATCTATGTGGAGAACCAGAAATTCATCCATGCCTCAAAAAGCAAGGGCGTCATGATGTCACGCCTGGATAATCCTTACTGGCAGGGGCATTACTGGCAGGCCAGGCGGGTCGCTGCCCTCTAGTATCTCGCGACAAAATTGCCATTTCTGAGTCTGGCAGGCTCCTTACCTTGTCGATCTCTGCCTCACAGTAAATAAAGTCGCTGTAACTCCTGACACTCAAGGCTAAGTTTCTTTGCCTCCCCATGATGCGTGCGGAAGTTATGCTTAAGCATAACCTTTGATGGTGCGTGCCGACACGGTTAGCGAAAATTGTGACTCAGGCCATCATGCCTGTACCCAGAAGGATTCGCTGTAAAATCTGATTTTACTCTGGTCAGGAACTGACCAACACTTTCCCCAAATTTCTTAAAAATATTCTTTCTTTCTCCGGGACACGCTTTCTTGCTCGCTAAGAATCTTCATGGAAAAGGCCCTTAGACGCAGGCGCAATAGGGTCTGACATAAAAATTCAACATCATCCTCTCCCTGTCAATGGCTCTTCCCCTTTCCATGACACTGGGACTGGACTGATTGGAATCAGAATTGCATGAGTGAAAGGCAAACGTTACCAGACAGATCAAGAGAATGGATCACCCTTATGCCATTGGCATAGCTTAAAAGGCTCCAGGCCGGGTCAGAATTTATTTTTAAATATTAAAAATTGGGAAGTATTATGAAAATCTACCAAATCATACCAGCTCTTTTTCTCTGTCTCCTTGTCACAGCCTGTAACGCCACATCAACTCTCAACAGCCAATCATTAGCTGCGACCAAGGCCAAAACACCTGCGTCAGAGCGGGTCATTGCCAGATTGCTTGACCATTACTCGGAATGGAAGGGTGTTCCCCACTGTAATGGTGGCACCAGCAAGGAGGGTGTTGACAGTTGCGGCTTTGCCTATCTCACCTTTCGCGAAAAATTCGGGATACGCCTGCCCCATTCCACTTCCCAACTGGCCAACACCGGCGCATCAATCAGCAGAATGCATCTTCAACCGGGAGATCTGATTTTCTTCAAAGTTGAGATGGGAGCACGCCATGTAGGAATCTATGTGCAAGACCAGAAATTCATTCATTCCTCAAAGAGTGAGGGTGTGATGATGTCGAGCATGGACAGTCCCTACTGGCAGAAACATTATTGGCAGGCGCGCCGCGTTGCCACTCTTTAGAAGCTGCTAGCAAACTACTGCCCTCGAAGGTCTCTCTTCGTTCGCTATCTTGAAGAGATGCCTTGTGGAGGTCAGCCCGTTCAGCCTCGTTTCTTCTTGGGCGTCTTGCGCAGACTATCAATGAGATGCCGCAAGGCCATGAGAGGATGATGAAAAATCATCTTTGGCCCGATCTCCCGCATAACCGTCCGCACCCTCTCCCGCATCCCTGGTTTATAGCAATGGATGGGGCAGTTGCCACAGGTGGTTTTACCCTCCTGAAAAGGGCACGCGGCCAGACGTTTTCTGGCATACTCCTCTAACTCCAGACACTGTGGACACAAGCGCGCACCACCACCATGATGCTTACGACAGTAGAGATGGATCATGGCCTGGATGGTCCTGGCCTCACGCTTCATGCGGCCAGAAGAGAGAAAAGCCATTTCATTTCAGTCCCGACACAACCATCATGATCCCCAAAGCAATGAGGAGATAATAGATGACAGTCAGGTAGGCCTTGGTTTTAAGTTTTTTAGAAAAGAGCACCCCTAAAAAGACCCCGGCCAGAACAGGCAGAGCTGCAACCCCTGTTAGTCGCCAGACATGCGGGGTGGTCAGGCCGGTGAAATAATGACCGGTGGCAGCCAGGGTCGAGGTAAAGAAAAAAAAGGACGCCAGCGTCGCCTTAATCTCGTCTCTTTTCCAGCCCGTCAGGGTGGTATAAACGATGGTGGGCGGACCCCCGGCGCTGAACGCCCCACCAATGGTGCCGGTGGCGAACCCGGCCACATAGCCCCAGCCTTTGCTGATGGACTTCTTCTCCAGGCGCCCGAAAAGACAATACAGGCCATAAGAAATGATCAACCCACCCAGGCTGCATTTAATAATGGCAGGATTGACATTTTTCAGAATGGTCACCCCCACATAGACCCCGGGCACACAGCCGACAACCAGAGGCATGATCTTACGCCAGTCAATATGGCTTTTTAAGTGCAGGGATAAAAAGAGATTGATAATGATGGTGTTTAAGAGGGTGAGCGTTACTGCCTCCCTGACATCCATCACCAAAACAAGCAGAGGCATGGCCAGTAGGGCCGCGCCAAAACCGGAAACGCCTTGCAGAAAACCGGCGCTGAAAAAGACAAGGGAAATACTCAGATAAAGAAACATTGGGGATATCATCTTTTTTTCTTGGTTAAGGTGTTAAAGGGGGGCCTGTTAGCAAAAACATATTTTCCTCTTTATTGTCAACAAGAGGATGCCTCGTCGGGATCTGCTACGGTCTTCCCCGCGACCGCAACCGCGTCTGGGAGCTCGGTCATGCTGCGCATGATTCTCTTCGGCAGCTTGACAAAACCACTGATAAAAGACATGACCACTGCAGCCAGGTAAGGAATCGATTGCACAGTCAGCACCAATATCCACACCTGCACATCCGGGG
>JAHJKA010000039.1 GCA_018822545.1 Pseudomonadota bacterium | reverse complement strand
TTTGGCCCTTTCATGCAGACAAGTTGCCCGCCAGACCGGCAATAAGGCGTTGCCAGGCTAAGAAATCCAGTCATATCAGCAAAGGCCCGCGAGGTGACCAGATCAAACTGTCCCAGGCGTTGAACCATATCGGGCTCAGGTTCGAGACGCTCACCAAGAACGATTACCCGCTCAAGGCCAAGGGTGCGAATAATGTGCCGCAGAAAGGCAACTCTTTTGCCCCGTGGCTCCACAATACATAATTCCATCCGGGGACAGACAACCTTAAGAACAAGACCTGGGAAACCGGCACCAGAGCCAACATCCAGCATACGAAATTCATTCTCCGGCAGATTGGGGAGCAGGGTGAGGGAGTCGAGAAAGTGGGTGGCCAGGGTCTCTTCCATGCTGGCCTTGGCCACCAGGTTCATCTTCTTGCCCCACTTGACAAGTTCCTGGTAATAGCGACAGAGGTCAGCGAACTGCTGGGGGGTAAGATCAAGGCCCAGCTCTTGGCAGCCCTGTTCCAGAAACGCGATACAGGTCATTGCTGCTTACTTGCCTTCCAGGCGGACGGCCACGGAGCGGGCATGAGCACTTAAACCCTCCAGATTGGCCAAGGCCTGGATATGGTGGGCGTCAGCCAGAAAGGCCTCTTTGGAGTAGGCGATGATGGAGGATTTTTTCAGGAAGGTCTCCACACCCAGGGCTGAGGAGATACGGGCCGTACCCATGGTGGGCAAAACATGGTTAGGTCCGGCCACGTAATCACCGCAGGCCTCAGGTGAATAATCGCCTAAAAAGATAGCACCGGCATGCTCCACCTTCCCTAAGAGGAGAAAGGGTTCGGCCACCATGAGCTCAAGATGCTCAATGGCAATAGCATTGGCCAGGGCCACAGCCTCATCAACATCGGCGCAGATAACAATGACACCGCGCTCGGTGAGCGAAGTGCGGGCAATCTCTTCTCTGGATAAAAGGGGCAACTGACGCTCAAGCTCAATCACCGTTTCATTGGCAACCCTTGAACTGGTGGTGAGCAGGATGGCCAGGGCCTGGGGGTCATGCTCGGCCTGGGCCAACATGTCAGCGGCACAGCTGGCCGCCTTGGCCTGATCGTCAGCAATAATAAGCACCTCGCTGGGGCCGGCGATCATATCAATGCGCACCCGGCCCATGACCTGGCGCTTGGCCTCGGCGACAAACTGGTTACCAGGGCCGACAATCACATCAACGCGGGGAATGGTCGCGGTGCCAAAGGCCAGGGCGGCAATGGCCCAGGCCGAACCGGTTTTGTAGACCTCAGAGATGCCGATTTCCTGGGCAGCCACCAGCAGGGCGGGATGCACCGAGCCATCAGCCGAGGGCGGGGTCATCATCACCCTTTTTTTGACCCCGGCAATGGCTGCCGGAATGCCGTTCATCAGTACCGACGAGACCAGGGGCGTCTTGCCGCCCTGCCCACCCGGCACGTACAGCCCAGCCGAGGCCACCGGTCGCACCATGCGGCCGGTGATGGTGCCATCCTCTCTGGTCATCATCCAGGACTCTTCCATCTCGCGCTCGTGGAACTGCCAGATTCGCTCCTTAGCCAAGCGAATGGAGGCCAGAATTGCTTCATCCACCTGCCCATAGGCGGCAGCCATCTCTGCCTCACTGGCCCGTAAATTGGCAATGCTCATCTCCGGCGCGTCGAATTTGCGGGTATATTCCAGCACCGCCTCATCACCCCGGCTCCGTACCTGGGTGATAATCTCGCTGACGATCTCCTGGCATTTCGGATCCGCCAGTTGAAAACGCTCATTGAGATTACGCAGAATCTGCTGGCCTTCTTTGGATTTTGACTTCAGGGGAGTAATCATGGCATTATCCTTCATCTGTAAAAACCGGACATGTGGTCTGGGGAGAATACTTTTGCCAGACCTTGTCTGTATATTCCTTATGACACTCTATACATTGGCCAATGCGTAAGATTCTGGCAAGCTCCGCCTTGTTAAAGGGGCGCAGGGAGGCGCGGGAACCGCGCTGGAGTTGCTTACCATCGATGGTAACAAAGGCATCAAGGGGCGGGCTGGTACCCACTGCCGTTTCCACGCCTTGATCAATGCCGGCAAAATGCCACGTACCGTTTTCCTTCCAGGCCCGGCCCTCACCCAGGCCCATGACCTTGGTGTTGGTGTGGCATTCGGCACAGGCACGGCCCTTGGCCTGGGTGGTATGGGGACTGATGGCGGCCATGGTAAAGGAGTTAAACTGGCTCTCCTCGCCACCCTTTTCATCGAGAAGGGTGATAATATCCTGACAACCCGGGGTGACGATCACCACCTGATCATCCCATACCGCCAGGATGGGGCGCTCATACCGAATATAAGAACGGCCCTCGCTCCACCAGCCTTGCGTCTGCTTAAGGGTAAGCTTATCAAGATCGGTATCGCTGCGGTCATATTTGACATGACAGCCGTAACATTGTGGCACCCAGGTGGCATGACAGCTGTCGCAGCCCAGGCGTTTATGCCCCTGAAAATCGCAGACCCCACTTTTAGGCGCCTTTAAGGGGTGGACCTTCTCAGTAATCTTGTTTTGCAGGACATATCCCTTGTCCTGCTTGATGATATTGGTCAATTGAGCTTTTTTACGGGTAATACCAACCTGCTCACGATTATGGCAGGACTCGCATTCAATCTCCACCTGATCCTCATAATGGGCATAGTTGGTGCCGTCACCCATGATCTCGTTACGGGTATGGCAATCAATACAGACCATGCCCTGGCGGTGATGGATATCATCACTGATATTGAGATAGAAACGGTTCCCCGGCAACTCCTTAGCAGACATGCCGCCTTGCTCATAGGGGGTGCCGTAGTTTTCCGACTCATAGACGCCGGTGTAGGAGATGCCGATCCGGCCGCTACGATTATGGCAGCGCACACAATTGCTGGCCGGGACCTTCTTGGTGATCAGGGGATGAACTTTCTTGGCCGCCTCGGGATCAAGGCTTTCGTCCTTGATGAAATGACAGGCCGTACAGCCACCGCCCTTTTCCCCGAAAAAGCCGGGCAGATCGCCCTTTTGTTTCCAGAGATGACAGGTCCCGCAGAGTTTGCGGTAATAATCAATGGCCAAAGAATTCTCGCCGCTTTTCAAGAGCTCTTCCACAGAAAAGACGCCGTTTTGGTCCGGGGCCTCTTTCCAGTAATAGAGCAGGGTGGCCAGGATGCCGCGGTTGGTGGCCATCAGCGAATTCTTGACCTTCTTGACATCGGCGGCGTGGCACCCTTCAATACCACAGGTCTTTTCCACCACCCGTAAATCACCGGGATTATTAACGATACCCTTATGGGCCGCAATTTTATCAATGGCCAGAGCATCGCCGAGATGACAGGGCGAACAACCCAGAATCTTGGTGTCATGGGCCGCATCGAGCTTCTCTGTCTTATGGCAAAACAGACACATCTCCACATGACCGGTGCTGGTCACATAGAGCTGCTCGGGCCGCTTGGTCATATTTTCTTTTAAGACCAGAGCCAGGGTTATGAGAAGGATGACCAGCAGGGCCAGACGTGAAGACATAGAAAACACAAGGATAAATTATGAAGGTTGACGGCTGAATCAGGGATGTTTTTCTTCATCCTTCATAATTCATCCTTCAGCCTTGGCCAACAAAAAAAGGCGCCGAGGCTATTGCCCCCTACGCCTTTCTTTTACAACTATCAGGTTGCTGAAAAACGTAGCGAGCGAAGCTGAGACAAGGCGTAAGCACCCCTTGAGGGTGAAAAATGCGGCGCAAAAGCGCAGCTTACAAACGTAAGTGAGCATTTTAAGCCGAATTTTGACGCTGTATCAGTGAGCGCAGTAGTTTTTCAGCAATCTGCTACGTTCTGATCATCTCCGCTATCTGAAAGGCAAGTTCCAGGCTCTGCTCGGCGTTTAAGCGCGGATCGCAGTTGGTCTGGTAGTTTTCCGCCAGATTCTTGTCGATAATGTTACGACCGCCACCAGTACACTCGGTGACATTAGCGCCGGTCATCTCGAAATGAACACCGCCCGGCACCGAGCCTTCGGCCCAGTGGATCTCGAAGAAGCACTGTATTTCATTCAAGATATCATTGAAATTACGGGTCTTATAGCCGCTTTCCGCCGTATAGGTGTTGCCATGCATGGGATCACAACTCCAGACAACCTTGAAGCCTTCCCTCTTGACCATGCGGATCAATCCGGGCAGGTATTTCTCGATATCCTTGCCGAAACGGGTGATCAGCGTCATCCGCCCCGCCTCATTCGTGGGATTAAGTTTCTGGATGAGCTGCTTGACCACATCCAGATCATGCTTGGGCCCCACCTTCATGCCAATGGGATTCAGCACCCCACTCAAGAACTCGACATGGGCACCGTCCAGCTGGCGGGTACGATCGCCGATCCAGACCATATGGGCCGAACAGTCATACCAGTCGCCGGTGATGGAATCCTGGCGAGTCAGGGCCTGCTCATATCCTAAGAGCAAGGCCTCATGGGAGGTATAAAAAGAGGCCTGGTTGAGCTGGGGTGAATTGGTATCGATACCAATGACCCGCATAAAATTAAGGGCCTGGTCGATGTTCCGGCCCAAGCGCTCGTAGTTGCGGCCCATGGGAGAGGCCTTGACAAACTCATTATTCCAGGCGTGAACACGCTCCAAAGCGGCGTAACCGCCACGGGTGAAGGCCCGCAGGATATTCATGGTGGCCGCCGAAAGATGATAGCCCTCAACCATGCGCTGGGGATCAGGTATACGGGCAGCCTCGGTAAACTCAGGACCATTGACCATGTCACCGCGATAGCTGGGCAGGGTGACACCATTAATGGTTTCCATATCAGAGGAGCGGGGCTTGGCGTACTGACCGGCCATGCGTCCCACCTTTATCACCGGTTTACCACCGGCATAGCTTAAAACGATGGCCATCTGCAGAATCACCTTCAGGGTGTCGCGAATGGCCGGGGCTGTGCAGTTATGAAAATCTTCAGAACAATCTCCACCCTGGAGCAAAAAGGCCTTGCCTTCCACGGCATCGGCGAGCTGCGCCTTTAAGGCCCTGATCTCCCCGGCAAAAACCAGGGGCGGGAGAAAAGAAATTTTATCAATCGCCTTCTGATAGGCAACCTTATCTGGCCACTTGGGCTGTTGCAGGGCCTCAAAATTCTGCCAGCTTGTTTTTGTCCATTCTGCCATTTTCGTGTACTCCTTTAGGAGATATTTTTTTTATAAAGCCGAGTTGGGCAGCTTGCCTGCTCAAACGAGACTTATGCCCTTGCGGTATAAAGCCGAGTTGGGCAGCTTGCCTGCTCAAACGAGACTTATGCCCTTGCGGTATAAAGCCGAGTTGGGCAGCTTGCCTGCTCAAACGAGACTTATGCCCTTGCGGTATAAACGGCC
>JAHJKA010000038.1 GCA_018822545.1 Pseudomonadota bacterium | reverse complement strand
CCATACCGGTCTTCACCACCACAGCCGTGGCATTACCGGAAACCACTGCGGTGGAGGAAAAAACCATATTACGCTGTTCGGCCAAAGCAACCGGGGCCTGCAAGGTGGCACTGCTTTTTTCCACCGGCAGGCTTTCACCGGTGAGAGAGGCCTCATCAACAGCGAAAACCGCCTCGGTAATCAGGCGGCAATCGGCCGGCACCTTATCGCCGGCAGCCAGACGGACGATATCCCCCGGCACAAGCTCTGCCGCCTCGGCCTTATGCCATCTGCCGTCCCGATGCACCGTGGCCTGCACCGTGGTCATTTTCTTCAGGGCAGCCAGGGATTTGGCGGCGGTGAATTCTTGAAAAAAGCCGATGAGGGCGTTAGCCGTAACAATGCTAATGATAATGAGGGAATCGACATATTCACCAAGGACAATGGAAAAAACCACGGCAAATAACAGGATATAGATGATAAAACTCTTAAACTGATCAATCAGGATACGCCAGACATGGGGGCCGTCACTGCTGTCAATCTCGTTACGGCCATATTGGCGCTGACGACGCACGACCTCCTCGGAACATAGTCCCGCCTCACCGGTTTCAAGAGTCTTAAAAACCTGGTCAATCTCCTGGATGCTGAAATCACTCATGGGTAATGATGGCTCTGCACATTAATTTATCAGCCAGATGGCTATATCGCTGGTATTGGCCAGCAACCTGTCACTGACCCCACCGAGAACCCCTTTGCGCTCATCAGGATCCCGGCGCCCCATAACAATGGTGCCAAAATCCTTATGCCAGGCCTGCAGGGCAATATCACGGGCCGGCTCCAGGCCCCGACTGACCTCAAGACGATGGACATTGCTCATATCAAAGCCGTTTTCGCGCAGGAGCTGTTCCGGGGCATGAAAAATATAATCATCTCTCAGAAGATTTCCCTGACACCACTCAGCCCCGAAGCTGAGCTCACATTTTTCCAGTTGAACCGCTGATCTTTTGGAAAAAAGAGCGGTGGAGTGAAAAAGAGTAATCTCCACGCCGGGAATATCCTGGAAGATATGGCCAAGATGATCCACGGCCTTCAGAACATGATTGGAGCCATCCACCGGCACCAGAATTTTCCTGGAGTCCACATGACCGTCCACCACCCAGATCGGGATATCCCAACATTTTTCAAGAATCGATTTAGTGACACTGCCGACAAAAAGGGCCTGGAGGCGGCCTATACCACGGCGGCCCACCAGCAAGGCGTCATAACAACCGGACCGGGCCAGGTTAACCAGGTCTGCGGCCACGCCCACTTTCGACAACTCCACCGAGGTTGTCACCTGCTCTTTGGCAAAGCCGTGTCGCAACAGGTGACGGGCTGCATGTTTCAGGTGGTCTTTGGCAGCCAGAAACTGTTTTTTTGTTGAGGGGGACATCGTGCTTTGCCTGGCCTCCTCATCAAGCCACTCCGCCCCCACCGACGGTTGCGTGGTGGGCACAATGCAGACGAGATGCAAATAAACGTCCTTGGCCCCCGCAAACATCTGGCCCAGATAATGAACCTCGTTGAGGGAACAAAAAGAGCCGTCCACTGCCGCCAGTATCTTCTTTTCCATATCCGCCCCCTCAAAATCATTAAAGCCATAGCAGTAGTGCAGAGTGTGCTTGCCGCGCCACTATTTTAAGAGCAATGAGCGACAAGAGCCAAGGGAAATATCATCAACCCCACCAAAGCAGGCCAGAGATCACCGCAATCAAGCCGTGGAAAATCCTGGCAAGGCGCCTGGTTTTTCCACCAGGCTCTCTCTTCTTATTTCTGCTGAACGAGACAGAACCCCGACATTTTCATCAACATAGTCAAAGACCATGGCCTTTTTGCCCGGAGATGGGCGAAGGATACGCCCCACCACCTGCTGCAGTCTGCCGGTGAATTTGATCGGGGTGGTGAGAAACAGGGTGGCAAGTCCAGGGCAATCAAAGCCTTCGCCGATGAGCTGCAATGTGGAGATCAAAATCTGCAATTTGCCATTATGAACCTCATCCACGGTGGCGCTGCGTTCCTCGGAAGAGGTGCGGCCGGTGAGAACCTTGGCATGGACATCGCGTTCCGCCAGCATCTCGGCAAGAAGCTCACAATGGGCAACACGGTCGCTGACCACCAGAATGCCCCCCTCGCTTCTGCCACGCTGGCCGATGATATCGTCAACGATCTGCCGGTTTCTATGCTCGTCAGTGGTGAGCGCCTTCATCAGATCCTGATAATTATCGTGAAAGCGGAAGGTGAAGGCGGTGGGCTTCTGGATGAGCGCGGGCTTGAGTACGGCACCCACGGCGGCAAGCTCCTCCTTATCCACCCGATGCACCAGGTCGCCCAGGAAGATATTAATGAGCTGGGACATGCCGTCGCGGCGAAAGGCCGTGGCCGACAAGCCGAGCATATACATACAGTCAAAGCCGGTAACCACATCGGTAAAAAGCGAGGCGGGCACCCGATGACACTCATCCACACAGATCTGGCCAAAATGGTCGGTGAGCTCAGCCAACCTGTTGCGGGCCGTGTTGACAATGGCAATGGAGATGGGGGCGATCTCGAAATGACCATCGCCGATAAGCCCTGGGTCAAAACCCAGAAACTGCTTGACCCGTTCCTGCCACTGGTAGAGGAGCTCTTTGTTGTGGACGATAATCAGGGTGGGCTGGCGACGCCTGGCAATAATGGCCAGGGCCATCACGGTCTTGCCGGAACCGGTACCCGACTCTAAAACTCCGAACTGTCGACCCACCACTGCCTCCACCGCCTCGTGCTGGTAGGGGCGCAGGCTGGCAGAAAACTCAAAAATAACTTCAGGGCAACTTCGCCTCTTGTCGACAATCTCCGGATTCTGACCATCGAATTGGCGAAGGAGAAGTATGGCCTCATTGGCAAAACCGCGCGGAAAAAACAGGCCTTTTTTGGTCTTAGAATAAAAGGTGAGCTTTGGTTTGATCCTTTTGCCCACCCAGCGCCCATACTTTACGGCATCCACATATTTTGGGTTATCAATGGTGAGCTCCTGGATAATTGCACCCACCGCCCCAACGCCGGCCTGGGCCAGAAAACACTCATTGGAAACAGTCAAGACTGCATGCTCGTTTGTTTTAAGGGGCTGGGACACAACAAGGACTCACATTAATTTTCTATACGTATCCAAAAGAGAAGCACATCTTCGCGGGTTTTTTCTCCATTTTTAGATATACGCATCCGTAAAAAAAATGGCTTTAAAAAAAACCTTATATTTTCCGATAAAGAGCCGGTTGCACATAGGCAAAGAGACCATTATCCCGGCTCACCGTCTCCGAGTGGCCAACAAAGAGGTAGCCTCCTGGTTCCAGAACAGCATGAAAACGGCGAATGAGACTATCGCGAGTCACCTTGTCAAAATAGATCATGACATTCCGACAAAAAATAACCTGAAACGGCCTTTTGAAGGGAAAGGGATTCATCAAATTAAAACGCCGGATGACCACCTCCTTTTTCACCGATTCGACAACCGCCAGCTCCGCCCCGTGCTTTTTAAAATAGCGCTCCTGAAGATTCTTGGGGGCTTGGGAAACCCGCTCTGCCGGGTAGATGCCATGGCGCCCAACGGTCAGCACCCGCTCCGAGATATCGGTGGCCAGGATGCCGGCGTCCCAGCTCGCATAATCCAGACCAAAGAATTCCAGCATGAGCATGACAAGGGTGTATGGCTCTTCGCAGGTGGAGCAGCCGGCACACCAGATGCGCACATCATTTGAGCCCTGTTTTCTGAGCCGGGCGACAAGTTCCGGCAAAAGTGTCTGGCTGAAATAATCAAAATGGGCATTTTCCCGGTAAAAAAAAGAATAGTTGGTGGAGATACGATTTATCAGGTTTGAAAAGGCATCGGGTGAGGGGTTCTTGGTGAGATGGGTATAATAATCGCCAAAGGACTTAAAACCTTTACTTTGAAGATCTTTCTGCAGCCGACCAACCACCAGACTTTTTTTCTGTTCAGAGAGATGAATCCCGAACCGCTGATAGACAAGATCCCGCAGGAGCTGAAACTCGTCATCATCAATGGTCATGGGCCGACTTAAAATATTGTCACTCATACAAACACTACCACCTTAACAGCCAGACCTTGACATAAGACGAGAAAGACCACAGGCCTCACTCCCTGAAATTCACAAGCAACACCTTGGCTTTTAAGCCACATCAAATCAACCACTCATGGCTTTTCGTCTACCAAACCGAGATGGACCAACATCTCATGGAGGCGCTGGGGATAGACTGGTTTCGTCAGATACCCCTCACAGGAGCCTTTAACCAAAGCCTCCATGACATTTTTGGCATCAGAGAGCGCTGTGACCATGACAATCTTCACCATATCGGCACCGCCGATACCCTTCTGGGCCTCGATACGACGGATTTCTCGCAAGGCCTGTTGGCCATCCATCTCCGGCATCATGATATCGAGGAGGATCAGGTCATAAGGATCCCCTGTGACCAGGGCCTCCTGAAAGGCTTCAATGGCCTTCTTCCCATTATTGGCCTGGTGGCACATGGCATCATAGGCCTCCATAAAACCCATGAGCAATTTCTGAGAGACAACTTCATCTTCCACGATAAGCACTTTCATCAGCCTCTCCTGTGTTCAGTCTATCCAAGACACTCTGCACATCCAAAATCAAGCAGACCTCGCCATTGCCCATGATGGTACACCCTGACACCCCACCGACATTGCCAAAACTCGTGACATAATCGGAGAGACCCTTGATCACCGTCTGCTGCTGGCCGAGGAGCTCATCAACAAAGAGACAGAAATTGTGCCTCCGGGCCTCAAGGACGATGAGGATGCCCTTTTCCAGTTCATAGTTATCCGGCACAATTTTATGGAGTTCATGGAGGCGAACCACTGACAATAGATTATCCCGGACCTTGACGATCTCCTGCCCATCCGGGGCCAAGGTGATCATTCCCGGTTTGCACTGGAAGGACTCTATGATATTGATGATGGGGATGATATACCGGCTTTGCCCGCAGCGGACCATCATGCCCTCGATAATGGCCATGGTCAGCGATATACTGAGCTGCACAGTTGTGCCCTGCCCCGCTTTACTCTGGATGTCGATGGTGCCGTTCACCTTGTTGATGTTCTGACGCACCACATCCATACCAACCCCACGCCCGGACACATCCGTGATCTCGGCCGCAGTGGAAAATCCCGGCGCAAAAATGAGCTGAAAGACCTCCCTATCCCGCATGGAGGAGCCATCATCGTGAATAAGTCCCTTTTCGCGGGCCTTGGCCAGAATCTTGCCTCTATCAAGGCCACCACCATCATCATCAATGGTAATTTTGACACATCCCTCTTCATGGGTGGCTGAAAGTTTAATCCTGCCGGTACTGTTTTTGCCAGCCTTCAGCCGCACCTCGCTGGACTCAATACCATGGTCCATCGAGTTCCGCAGCAGGTGAACAAGGGGATCGGTGATGGTCTCAATCACCGTCTTATCCACCTCGGTATCCTCGCCGCGCAAAATGAAATCAACCTTCTTGCCTGATTTGCGGGACAGATCATGGACCAGCCGAATCATTCTGCGAAAAAGTCCGGAGACCGGAACCATCCGCAGGGTCATGGCCATTTCCTGGAGGTCGCGGACGATCTTACTGAGATGCTGACTCGATTTCTGAAAACTGTCCAACTCCATGTCCACCAGATCAGGGCTGTGAACCACCATGTTTTCGGCTATGACCAACTCACCGATGAGATCAATAAGCTGATCGAGCTTACCGAGATCAACCCGAATATCCTGCCGGCTGGTCACCTTTGCCTTAGTAGGCCCAATTTTTTTCTTCTTGCGCTCGGCCTGAATCTGTAGAGCCTTGTCAATCGCATCGTGACTCACGGCCCCTGATTCCACCAGGATGGCCCCCAATTGCCTGTTCTGCTGGGCCAGGGAGATGTCAACCGCCGCCCTGGAAGCTGCACCGAGTTCCACCAGAATATCGCCCAGCCTGTCCGATTCTTCTTTTACAGTTTCACTGCTCACACGATCTGCCGAGGGCAACAGATCATTGATCATATCAAGATAGATGGTAAGACCGTCTATCTTCCCGGGACCACCGCCCTCAATGTCGGCGAGGCTCTCCCGGTAGACATCCACAAGTTTCAGGGCCAGCTCGGCAATCTTGCCATTGTCAACCTTGGTGCCGGAACGCGCCAGATCAATGGCGGTCTCCAGATGGTGACTTAAGGACTCCAGATCGGCAAAGCCAAGGAAACCGCAATTACCCTTGAAGCTGTGAACATGCCGGAAAATATCACCGAGAAGCTCCTGGTTTTCTTGGTCGTTCAGCCAGTTTAACAGACCACTCTCCATGGCCTGGAGGATCTCCTGGGACTCGCTGACAAAATTTACTGTCATCTCAGGGGAAACCTGCGAACCAAGATCACCGTCAAGATCAATCAGCGGGGCCCCTTGTTCTGCTGCTTGCAGGTCGGGCTTGATGGCGGCCAAAAATCTATCCCGCAACCTGCGACTCTGCTCACTGAGCCCCCCATCCTCATAATGTTGGCAGACGTGGTCAATGGCCTCACGGATAAAGTCACAGCCCTGACAAAGCAGGTCAATATGGTCAGGCTGCAGGGACATACCTCCTGTCCTGATCAGATCAAGGAGGTTCTCCGCACTGTGGGAGGTGGCGGCAACATGGGTAAAGTTGAGAAAGCCGGCTGCGCCTTTGATGGAATGAAAGAGGCGAAAGATACTGTTGATATCGTCGCTGATATCTTCCAGCTTACCCTCAGTGCCACAGCATTCCCCCATGGCAATGATGACCGGTTCAAGCTCATCAAGAAGATCCCGGATCTCCTGGGCAAACTCATGCACCATCTCAACATGATCCGGGCTAAATTGATTTGTCATATGAACTCTCGTAAAAATAATGTTGCATCTGCTGCTTTTTCATTTCTCGGCACTCAACCTTCGCCAATGGTTTCTAGTTTTTCAAGTTCCTCATCATAAAGAAGATTCTCCGCATTCAGTAAAATCTTAACCTCATCATCCACTTTCCCCATGCCTTTCAGGTATCTACTACTTCGACCTTTGCCGGTCTGCGGTGGGGGTTCCACCTGCGCCTCAGGGATATCGGCAACCTCCCGCACCTCATCCACCACAAGGCCCACAGCGGTCCCATTAATATCAACCACGATAATGCAGGTTCTCTCATCATAGGCCCGCTCCTTCATATTGAAACGGAGGCGGACATCCATGATCGGGATCACCTTACCGCGCAGGTTAATCACCCCTTTGATAAAGACAGGCATATCCGGGACCTCCGTAATCTTCTGGATACCGATGATCTCCGTGACGTAGGCAATGTCAATGCCGTAATCCTCCCCTGCCATGAAAAAGGTAAGATACTTATCCTTCTGGGTATCCTCGTCGTCATAGAGATCGTCATCGAAATCTATATCTCTTCTCATCTCCGCCATATTGCCCCCTTCTTTTTCTCATCTTTTAAATTATGCACGTGCACTTCCATCAAACAAAGTCGAATCAATTTCATACTACAGCCACCTGGTCAGTGTTTTTTTTACGGCACCCTTGCCATCTCTTCCACAAGCCCGACCACCTCTCGGCCAATATCAGGAAGGGCAACAAGCCGCTCAGCCCCTCCCCGCGTCCAGGCCTCCTTTGGCATACCAAAAACCACGGATGTCTTTTCGTCCTGGGCCAGGGTACGGGCACCAGCCTGACGCATAGCAAGCATTCCGTCTGCTCCGTCTCGTCCCATGCCGGTGAGCATCACGCCTATGGCATTACTACCTGCCGCCTGCGCCACAGACTGCATCATCACCTCAACAGACGGGCAATGACCGCAGACATTTTCGCCAGGAGCACACTTGACCTTATATATGCCCCCCGACCGACTCAGCGTCAGATGTTTCCCTCCCTCACCGATAAGAACAAGGCCTGGCCGAACACGATCGCCATGGACTGCTTCTTTGACCTCCATGGCACACAAATGGTTAAGACGCTCGGCAAACATGGCGGTGAAACCAGGGGGCATGTGCTGGACAATAATAACGCCAGGCATGGTAGCCGGAAAACTGGTAATTACCTGGCGGATGGCCTCGGTGCCGCCGGTGGAGGCACCGATGGCAATAACCTTATCCGTTGATTCAGCCAAGGCCGTTTTGGACAAACATTGGCGCTGCGAAGGAAGCATGCCGTGCTGTTTATGCTTCCAATGACTGACATTGGCCATGGCGGCTATCTTCACCTTGGCACACAACTCAGCCATCATGGCATTAAGACCTTGAGCCATGCCAATACTGGGCTTAGAAACAAAATCAACGGCTCCCGCCTCAAGAGCGTCCATGGTAATTTGCTTGCCCTTCTGCGTCAGAGAAGAGACCATCACCACGGGAATAGGGTATTGGGGCATAAGGCGGCGAAGAAACTCCACACCATCCATGCGCGGCATTTCCACATCAAGGGTCAAGACATCGGGCTTGAGTTGCACGATCTTGTCCCTGGCCACAAAAGGGTTTGGAGCCGTACCCACCACCTCAATGCCCGGATCGGCATCCAATCCTTCACTGAGGATCTGGCGCACCAGGGAGGAGTCATCCACCACCAGCACCTTTACGACCTTCTTGACTGCTGCCATAAATATCTACGGATAAGAAGAGGGGAAAATTAACATCTACAATCACGAAAAATCTATCCCTAGCTTCCATAGGGAGCTCACAAATCAGGATAGCATATATAAACAGGGTAAATAGAAAAAAACTTACTGATTCTAATCTCTTGAAGTGACACCATATTGGTATTATATTTTGAAACCCTATGTGCTTTAGGATGCAGAACAAGAGCCAATCGCATCACCTTGCCACCACATATAATGTACTGCATTTATTTATCTAAAAAAAACCCGTCCAGCACTCTCACAAGATGAGCCTTTTAAAACACCAAACAGGTACTGCGTATGTCCGATTTTGAAAAACAGTGGAATACAGAAATGGCCATGTCAATAATGGCCAACAAGACCGTGGACAGTGAAACATGGGCCGAGGCTGTTGAATGGCTCATGCTCTATGGCCCGCCCCATATCCAAGAAATCCTCAACCAGGCCTCCCATGTTGCCACCAGCGAACATTTCCCGGAGTTAAAGCCCAGCGGATACAACCCGGATGGCACTCCACTTTATGACGTTCAGGCCCTGGCCAAGGCCTTAAACATTTCAGCGGAAGACATTTTGGAAAAACTCCATAAAAAGGAGGAGGAACAAGAGACGCGGCACCTGTTTGCCGAGGAAGATTCCCTAAAGATTCATTAACAGCTCGCGGCATCCCTTGTACTGAACCACGCTCTCGATGCAAATTTCCCGAGGGACTGCTCTTGCAGTCCTGCTTAAATGTCTTAGGTCATGATCGAAAGTCATGCTAGGATGGGACAAAAGCCCTCTTTGCCCTGAAAAATTATTTTCTATTCACCACACATCGCACCTGTCATGGCTAAAAGAAAAGAAACCACACTCATTGAGGGCAGCAACATCGCCTGCAATAAAATCTGCCAGGCTATCAAAAATAAGGGGCTTCCCCACAACTCCATCTGGATCTACATTAACCATCTCGTTCACAACGTCGACTCCGATCCAAATCTCAACAAGGATCAACGCCATACAATCATTACCCTTTGTAATGAATACCTGGGCATCATCAAAGACCTTTCCAACCCAGAGCTCATTCACAAGCAGGGCCTGCATCTGCTTGCTGAAATCAGCGAAATCCAGCAACAAAAAATACGCGACTTGTTAAAAGAGGAGCAGCACTTTTCAGGGGGACTGTTAAGCGCCATCAGCAAGAATCTTGAAAAATTCTATGCCACCATGCACGACCAAGATGCCTCGGAAGCCATTATCCGGTTTAAGAACGTGACATTAAAAGCACTCCAGACGGCCAGAGACAAATCCACGATGCTGGCCCTTGTTGAGGATGGTTTTGACAAGGTGGGCGAAGCAGTTAGTCGCAACATGGCCACCATCAAGAATTCTCTTGATTCCATGCTTGACCTCGAATCAAAAGCCATCATTGATCCCCTCACCGGCATTTTCAACCGCAGATTCTTTGACCAGGAACTTCCGAAAATCGTCAAGACATTTCTTGATATGGAGGGCCACAAACCCTTTTCGCTGCTTGTGCTCGACATCGACAACTTCAAAGAGGTTAATGACCAACACGGCCACTTTGTCGGTGATTTTGCTATTCAACGTGTTGCCGAGATACTACAGAAAAATTGCCGCGCCGGTATTGACGCTCCCATCCGCCTCGGCGGCGATGAATTTGCCCTTTTTCTCATTGGTGCCGGCAAAAACGTTGCCACCCACAAGGCCCAGAGCATCCGCGAACACATTGCTGCCGAAACCTTTAATTTCACCAAACAGGATGATTCTGGCCAGGCAAGGAAGGTTTCCTTCCCCATCACCGTGAGTATTGGGGTCAGTGAACTCAATTACAGCTGGAAGGATATCGATGCCCAAAAGCTCAACGATTCTTCGCTGGTCTGCAACCCCAACAACATGGAGCCTCATCACAAACTGACCTGCAAAATTGCTGAATCGGCTGACAAGGCCCTTTATGAGGCCAAGAACCAGGGGAAAAACAAGGTCAGCGTTTACGAAAACGAGTACTCATCAACACCCATTGATTAAAGCCGTTAATCTACCAACATTTCCCTTTCAGGGGATACTTCCCCCCACACTTCTCCTTAAAAAACGATTTTGCCTTCGGCGTGGCAAACTGTTGACCTCTCGCCCAAATGTTTTATGATTGCCACTGTTTTTTCAATGTGTCCGTGCTCTCTTTATATCTAACCGCATGAGGATTACCAATGTCTTTACAAGAACAGATCCGCAATGACCTGAAGGTCTCCATGAAGGCGAAAACAACCGCAAGAACCGGCGCCATCCGCATCATAATTGGCGAGTTTCAACGCCAGCCCAAAAAGGAGCTTACCGACCCTGAGGTCATCGCCATCATCAGAAAATTAATCAAATCGGAGACTGAGCTCCTGGCCGTTTCAAATACCAAGCCTGAGGAATCCGAGTACATCGCCATTCTTGATGCCTACCTGCCCCAACAGGCCACCGAGGCTGAGATCAAGGCGTGGATTGCCGCCCATATCGACATGAGCACCTTCAAGAACTCGATGCAGGCGATGAAACCCATCATGGAGCAGTTTGCCGGCAGGGCCGATGGCAACCTCGTAAAAAGCATCCTCCAGAACCTTTAAAAACTCGAGCCGTCCTCCCCATGGCACCCTTCTCATCAAATCTTTTCAGATCGCAGCTCGTCGCCTGTATCACCCTCATGTTGTCGAGCGCTCCCGTTTTTGGTGCAAGCTATGATGAATGTCTGCAGCGCACTCTGCAAGAAGGTGCCGACACCCTCACCTTGGGAGAGCTCAAAACAGCCTGCCGCGCTGAACAGACCCCCTCCGTCGACAAATCAACCCCTGTCGCGAAGCTGGAACCGTCTCTATCTTGATTATGTTATTGAGGGAGATAATTTCAAGATCAGCCTGAAACCCTGGTATAGAATTCCGGAGAAAGACAAGGTGGTCATCGGCGCCTCAGAGGGTGACGACAACCCGGATATCAGCGATTATCTGGGCTATGGGGAAATCAGTGGCGCCTTCAAGGTGAATTGCAACACCCTGAGCTTCATGCTCCGCAACAACCTCGATTTTCATGATAACAAAGGGGCGCTGAAACTGGGCTGGGCCTTCAAGATACCGGGCATTGAATCGGACAACCTTAAGGGCTATGTCCAGTATTTTACCGGCTACGGCGAGTCCTTGATCGATTACAACGCGGCGGTGAATCGTATCGGCATTGGCATCATGCTTGCCGACTGGTTTTAGGGATCGTCAAGAAATACCCGATTCGTATCCACTTCGTTACGACCCCTTAAGCCGTTCACAGCCTGGCACTATTACGGTTATTTCGTAGAAGACGGCAAGCACCCTGTACAGGCAACCTTACGACCTGGAGTGCAAACTGATATCGGCAATAGCGCCCTGATAGGCGATGTGCCTGATACCTTTATTCATGAGGGCCTTGGCCGGTTTTTCCTTGATATGGGCGGAATAGACAAGATCGCAGTCACTGATGATATCCGTCACCCAATCCATCATGTCCTGGTCAAAGAACTCGCCAGGCAGCGGCTCTGAGGAGCGCTCGGCAACAAAGGCCGGCTGGTCGTGTTCCAGCTCATAAATCAAAAAACGCTGAGCACTGCCAAATCTGGCATCCACCCTGACTGTATCACTCGACACCACAGCAATTCTCATCACGTCTCCCTTTCTATTTCGCCCCGACTACAGGCTTTTGATAAATCCCCTTTTTTGAGTTAGTACAAAATGCATGCCATTTTTCCAAACCCTGGAAAAAAAGCCAAGCAACCGTTTTCATCCCGGAAGTTATTTAGGGACGCCTTACTTGTCAGAAAGTGTGTACAATATTTTAAAATTTCGGCGCACCAGGTTAAATTTTTTTTACACGGAGATCTATCTCTGCTTTTATATAAAGTTTTTTTTCTCCCTTGGGTTGTTAAGTGTTAAACTTGATTGAAACGAGCCACTGATAAATCCAATTTTTTTTACAGCATACTATATGGCCACCAACCCAACTATCCAGCAACCAACAAGATTGCTTGTGTTTCTCTTGACTCTGGTTCTTTTGGGCTTCGCTTCTATTATCGCCAGCCAGTTTATCGTCCAACGCTTTTCACAAAAAACCAGCCAATTAGCAGCAGACAACCATGCTCAAATTCATCTCGCCAGACAACTGGAGATGCTTATCAGAGAACTCCAGGCAGACTTCCTTCTTCTTCCAACCCTCCATGACCGCACTGAACAGAAAGCCTCGGAAAGAGCGGCCCAGTCCCATATTACCAAGGCCCTGAAAACCCTTGCCATTCTTGAACATGGTGGCAGCATCACCCCTCCTGAAGGTATCGCCTTACTGTATACCCTCCCCCCCCAAACTCCTTTCACCTTTACACCAAGCAAAACCCCACAACTCCTGCGCATCACAAAAGATATACAGGATCTGTTACTGCTCATCCAACAGGACTTAAGCCGTATTGATCTTCTTTTGGTTATCAACAAGAGTGTCAGCTCAAAAAACAGGCAGGAAACCTTGCCGATCAACACCAGCTCCCTGGAGACTATTCTTCTCCATGACAAAGATCTTTTTGCCAATCTTCGCAGCCAATCAGCTTCCCTTATCGCTGCCTGCCAACAGCTTCTTGACAACATTCAAAAGGAGAGCATGCAGCGCATTCATCGCTACAAACTCATTGGTTTTCTTGTGGCCGGGATGACCTTTATTTTTGTGGCATTTCTTGGCTCACGCCTCATTGTCCAAATCATTACCACGAACAAAATACTCCACATCACCCGTGACAATATGGCTTCTGACTACAAGAAGCAAAAAGCGCTCAACACCATTCTTGCCATAGGGCACGAACCCCTTACTCTTAAAGAAACGCTGGCAAAATCATTGGATATCATCCTCCAATCCCTTTCCGCAAATACCCTTAACGAAGGGGCGATCTTTCTCTGCGACCACAGTCGCCAGAAAATTGTGCTGCAGGTTCATCAAGGGATGCATAAGAACATGCAATGCCTGACTAAAGATTGCTCTTTTGGCACCTGCCTTTGTAGTATCGCTGCCGTGTCCGGGGAAATAATCGAGTGTGACAGCGATGATCCGCGCCACCGGATAAACTATGACGGCATGCCCGCCCACAATCATTTCTGCCTGCCTATCACCGTAGAGGAAAAAACACTGGGGGTTCTGCTGATTCACTTGGAAAAAGACATTACGCTGCCGCAGAGTGATAAAACTTTTCTCATTGCGGTGGCGCACTCCATGGCAGCCCTGATCAGGCATCAGATGGCGGAAGAAAAACTCGCCAAAAGCGAGCTTGATCGAATGGCCCTTTTTGAATCGTCCAACGAGGCGATTTTACTGCTCAGAAACAACGAGATTATTCAATGCAATAAGGCTGCTGCGCTGCTCTTTTGTTTAAAAAATCCGGGTGAAATCATCAGCGCCTCACCCACCGAACTGCTGGCCAAAAACAATGAAGGCGCATCTGTCCAGACTTTTCTATCCTTGATTACTATTGCCATGCAACAAGGGACGGCCCACAGTGAATGCCTGATGAAAAGGCGCGACAAATCCACCTTTGAAGCGGCCCTGACCTTCACCCCCATCCTACTGTATGGCACCAACATCTTGTACCTTGTCGTCCGCGACATCAGTGCCAAAAAAGAAGAGGAACAGGCTTTATTAAGTGCTAAAAAACAGGCGGAAAATGCGAGCCATGCCAAGACTAATTTTCTAGCCGCCATGAGCCATGAAATCAGAACACCGCTGACGGCCATCCTCGGCATGACCCATTTGACCTTATCCAAGACCCTTGATGCTGAAATCCACGAAAACATCGAGACCATCCACACCGCCGCGGACTCTCTTCTCGCCCTTATCAACGACATCCTCGACGTTACCAAAATCGAGGAAGGCCAGCTCCTTATTGAGGAGGCAACCTTTTCACCCCGGGACATCACCGACAAACTCAGCGCCATTTTCGCCGAACAATTTCGCTGCGCCCATGTCGACTTTACCATGGAAATCACCAAGAACATCCCCCTGCATCTGACGGGGGACGCCATGCGCATCAGCCAAATCATCAACAACCTCCTCACCAATGCTCTTAAATTTACCAAGGCAGGAGAGGTGACAGTCACCTTGAGCTCACCGTATCAAGATGCCAAAAATGCCGTCATCCAGTTCGCGGTAAAAGACAGCGGTATCGGCATCTCCGAGGATACTCTTCCGATCATTTTCGATGAATTCACCCAGGCCAGATCAGCCAGACAATTTGGTGGATTGGGGCTGGGTCTTGCCATCTCAAAAAGACTTGCCGACATCATGGGCGGCAAATTATGGGCCACCAGTATTCCCCATCAAGGCTCCACCTTTTTCTTCGAGGTAAAGCTTCCTCTGGCCACCAGGCAAAATTCCAATACTAATGAGGAGTCTGATCCCAGAGGATTTTTTCCAAAAACTGCAGCGTTACAGGGCGCCAGAATTCTGGTGGTTGAGGACAATGACATTAACCGTAAGGTTGTGATCCAAATCCTTGAAACCGTGGGCGCTCTGCCTGATTATGCCAGTAATGGTCGTGAAGCTGTTGAAAAGATCCATAAGCAGTACCAAGCTGTACTTATGGACATAGAGATGCCGGTATTGGACGGTATCCAGGCGACCCGGGAAATCCGCAGAAACAGCCGATTTGCCGATATTCCCATCATTGCCATGACTGCCCATGCCATGGTTGATGACCGCATACGCTGTCTTGAAGCCGGCATGAATGACTATCTCACCAAGCCCATTGAACCCTCGCATTTCATTGATGTTCTTGAAAAATGGCTTGATCCAGAACGCAAAAAAAATCTTTCCCTCGAAAAAAAAGCTAGCGTCAAGAATACACCGGCGCCCTACCAGACCACACTGCCATATGGGGTAATTCTCGACGTAGGGACCGGTATTGCCAAAATGGGGGGAAATAAAGATCTGTACCATGAAATTCTGGCCGATTTCCTGACGCTGCACCGTGAAACCTGCGCCAAAATCGGCACTGCCCTGGCCCAAGGCAATCAAGAGGAGGCCCACGCCACAGCCCATCTCTTAAAAGGGGTGGCTTCAACTCTCCGGGCCTATGACCTGCAGGCCCGGGCCAAAGACATGGAACAATTGCTGCGCCAAGGCAGCGAAGATGAAAAAAGCATCCAGCAGGCCTTGGCCGATCTCACCACTGCTGCCAACCACCTCATCAGCAGAATCAAAGAGATACTTGGTGAGAAATAAGCACGAGTGAAGTAAGTGGATGCAGTTGGCCGTCCGCAAGAGCTAAGGGAGTAAAGCCTTCGCTTCGATTATCTTTTGTATACTTTTTTTAATGAGTAATCTTTCTGCTTCCAACTTTTTGCTTCTTGCTTCTTGCTTCCTACTTCTTGCTTCTCAACTTCCCTAAAACAGTCGGCTTCCCACCTGGTAGACCAGGGTGGAAAGCAAAAAGGCAAAAAAGGTGTTGAAGGT
>JAHJKA010000037.1 GCA_018822545.1 Pseudomonadota bacterium | reverse complement strand
CCAGCGGTGGCGGCAAAATGGATTCTGGTGAGAATATCTGTGCCATATTCAATCTGACCGTTGGCAATATTGGCCTGGGCCAGGACATCGCCAGTCAACAGATCAAGAAGGGAAGCCTCAAGGTGCGTGGTGCCCAGATCAAGGGCAACGGCAGGCAGGATCTCGGTTTTGCTGCTAAAAAAATCAACGATCTCATACTGTCTGCCACAGTCATTGACCACGGCATGACCGGCAAAACCTGCCTGGCGAAAAGCCTTGGCGACCCTGGCCATGGCACCATAGGGCACAATCACAGGGCCATCGCATTTTTCCGCGACATTTTTTTTTAGTCTATCTATATCACCTGTGTTATCTTGCAGGCTTGGTTTCGGGCAGGTAACGGTGATAAGCTGAACAAGGGACACCATCGAGGTTCCTTTTTTTCTCAGGGAGATTTCTGCCGACAAAAAAAATTCGCTCGAGTGTTTATTTAGAAAACTTCCCAGATCCACATTATTTGTCGAACCGTTTTTTTTCTTCGCACTCAGAGATTTTTTATGCCACCATCTTTTTTAATCGCGACAACTTACCAAATTCCTCTCTGATCAGCCATGAAAGAAATACTTGCCATCATGCTTGGCGGCGGCTTAGGAGCCACCAGCCGCCACGGCGTTAATATCTTCGTCCACCGTTTTACCACCGGCAATTTCCCCGTCGGGACTATTACTGTCAACATGCTGGGCTCTTTTTTTATCGGCCTGTGCGGCGCTTTGCTTGAACATTACAAGGTCGCCGCTGAATACCGTCTCTTCATCCTCACCGGTTTTTTCGGCTCGTTCACGACGTTTTCCACCTTTGCCCGAGAAAAAGCTGAGCTTCTCAAGGTCGGCGACGTAAAAACCGTTATTGTTTATGCCTTGACCAGTAATATCCTCGGTGTCTTGCTTGTCTTTGCCGGTTATATGCTCGCCCACCACGTAATCGAAAACTGGGGCTGAGGCGATGAATCTTCTTGACCGCTATATCTTCAAGCAGTTTTTCTGGAACCTGATCTTGGTCCTGGGCGGCCTCCTTTCCCTCTATCTGCTCATTGATTTTTTTGAACAGATAGACCGTTTTACGGAAAAAGGCCAAACCATCGGCTTTGCCCTGCGCTTTTTCATGATGAAAATTCCCACCATCTATTATCAACTGTCACCGGTATCCATTCTCCTGGCCGGGATTATCACCCTGGGAATCCTCAATCATAACCGTGAAGCCATGGCCCTTAATGCCGGCGGCATCAGCCTGTTGCGTATTATTGCTCCGGTAATTTTGGCTTCACTGCTTCTTACCCTGCTCACCGTGGCCATGTCTCAATGGCTGCTGCCCATCACCACCAAAAAAACCAATAAAATCTGGTACACGATTATCAACACGCCTGCCATCAACGGCATCAACCAGGCCGGCCGCATCTTTTACCGTGGCATTGAGGGCATCTACAGCTTTAAGCTCAGCAAGGACAACAACTCCTATACAGAATTTATTTATTCGGCCTGGGATAACAAATACACCCTGACAAATTTTCTGACGGCTGAAGAGGCAAGATACAAGAAAGAATGGCATCTCAAAAACGGCCTGGAAAAAACGCTGAATCCTGATGGCAGTTATACTATTTCCTCCTTTACGGAACGCCAAGTTCAGCTCAAGGAAGGACCAGCGGATTTCTTTGCCCCTATATTCCGCCCCGACGAGCAATCTCTCACCTTTCTCTGGCACAAGGCCCAAGACGAGAAGATCAGAGGCATTATGACCGGCATCATCGATTTTTACGCCCGTCTCTCCTTTATCTTTCTTGGCGTGCCTCTGCTCATCTTGGCCATCCCCCTCACCATCCATATCCACCAGCGCTGGGGCCGAGACCTCTCTGTTTCCATACCTCTCAGTTGTTGCCTGGCCTTTGTCTTCTGGGGGATCTGGTCGACCCTGCAATCGTTGTCCCAGGCCACCGTCGTATCCCCAGTCATGGCCGCCTGGTCAATTCATTCTGCCATTGCGTTAATCGGTGCCGGCTGGACTCTTCGCATTAACCAGGGAGGTTGAGCCATGCTGCCTGGAACCGAAGACATCTCCTGCCTTGAGGCATTAGCCCCTGGAGCCCCAGTGGGCATTGTCGGGGTACCTCCCCTGGCTGTCATGACAGCCCTGGAAAAGAGCGGGGCAACCATTTATGATCTTGACGAGAGTATCGTCAAACGTGACATGGAGGAGACCATCCTCTACCTGCCCAGGGTCTACTGCGCTATCCTGCGCACGGTGGTGATGAACAGCTTTCATCTCGACCTGCAGGCCATTATCATTGACGTCGGACCGGGAAAATGCGACTGCGCCCTCCATGTTGCCACTATCCTTACTGACCGCCTGCCCATCCCTGTTCTTAAAACCAGAAATATCGACGCCACTGCCTATGGCACCCCTTTGTGCAAAGCCAAGCTCGCCCTGCCGGATAAAATTGCTCGAATCTGCAAATCCATCCAGAACACGAGCGACCATGTGCAATTACCTGCTTGTCGGGCCACCGCTGGCTTCTGGGGTGTCCCCCCCCGGGATTTTTCTCTGCTTGCTCTCTTTCCGGAAACCACCCATGTCTATGGCTGGACCCGCTGCATGGAAAACAAAACACCGGCAGACCTGGAGCTGGAATCCCACTTCAACCCCACCCTGCCCACCGTCTTTTTTGCCCAGACATTCTGCGCCAAAACAGCCCTGGCCAAACATCTTGCCAGCCGCCACCCGCACTCCCTTTTTCTTGATAACGATATCACGGCAGGAAGCTCTACCCGCGCCAAGATCCAAGCCTTTCTCGAACTCTCGGGAGTCTATGATGCTTCTTGCTGATTTCGGCACCACCTATGCCAAATTTATCGACCTGGCAGCTCCCCATCCAGCTCCCTACCTTGAACCATCCAAGAACCTCAGCCACGAATTACGGGTGGATATGGCAACCGGCCATAACGGTAAACGCTTCAGCAATCGGTATATCAATGAACTGACTGCGCTGGCCCGTGGCGGTGAACATCTCATCAAAGAAGAAAATTTCACCCTTCTTGACTGTGGCAGTCGCGACATCAAATTTGTGCGCTATGAAAAGGGCCGCCTGGCGGATATGGGTTGGAATGCGGAATGTGGCGCGTCAATGGGCTTTACCATCGAGCTCTTGGGGCGCTATTACAATATCGACTATGAACAGTTGCCAGTGCCGGAGCAATCTTTTTCAGTGACCTGTGGGGTGCTGGGGATGAGTCAGATCTTTGATGAAATCACCGCCGGTTGCGGGGAAGAAACAGCGGTGGCCCGTTTTGTCAAATCCATTGCCATTAATGCCTATCGCTTTGCCGGCGAACCCGAAAGAATCTACCTATCCGGGGGGTTGTGCGACAACCAGCTTTTCGTGAAAAGTTTCCCCGGAGATGTTATTTCCCTGGGTCGCTTTGTTCTTCTCAAGGGACTAGCGGTGATAGCCAACAAGGAGAATGAGTGGCCATGAGCAGCAAAAGCCCAAACTGCTTCAAATGTCGTCATTTCTACATTACCCATGAGCCCGCTCATCCTTATGGATGTCATGCCATGGGTTTCAAGTCAAAACAAATACCATCCCAGGTAGTTCTCACAAATTCCGGGATGGAATGCCAGCTCTTCAGCCCTAAGGGATAACCTCAAACACCCCTGCCTCCTGGTTCCAGCTGTATCTGCTGCCCATCCACATATCTTCCACCAGTTCCACATCCACGGTAAGTCCGGCAACATCATCGAAATCGTCATAGACCACCAAGATCTCATCATCACTGATGATGCCATCTTGGTTACTGTCTGCCCAGTGAAAGGGCGCCATGGCAAGCGACTGCCTGCCACCGACCACAACCTCTTTTCCCTGACCAGCCCTGGTATGCACCGACCCGTGAAAATGAACGGGTTCCGCGCCTTGGGCCGTGGCCATATAGCCAAAACGCTGCCTGCCTGCCAGATGTTTAACAATCCATTTCAACTCCGCCTTGGCTAATGGCTGTAAAAAAGCGGAAGACGATGTCACCTGGATGTTTGCCGGCAACGATTCCTTGATCACAACAGACAGAGGTGTGGACGACGGCGCCTCAACTACAATAACAACGGGAAAGGGATAGCCGGGCATGGCATGGCTGGGAATTTTTCTGGTTGCCGAGAGGCTGACTTCCGGCACCGGCTCCTTGTGACTGCTATAAAAAAACAGGTATAGAACCACGAAAAAAAGCGCAAAGGCAAAAAGAAGCACAGTTGTTTTTCTCTTCCCAGAACCTGCGATGGGGAGGGGCATTTCAATTTCTGGAGCGACCGACTGTCCGGGTTCCTCCTCAACCTCAAGAATTACCTTAAGCTCAACCTCAAGAGCATTTGCAAGGCGGCGGGCATTGTCCATTTTAACAGATTGGTAATGCCTGTTTTCCCATCTGGAAATTGTGTCGGTGGTTACGCCCACAGCAGTGGCAAGATAAAGCTGGGTCAACCCCTTTTCTTCACGCAACTGGCGAACAAGGCTGCCATCAATACGCACCATGGCGGTATTTGACTGAAAATCGTTATCTTTCAAGGATGTCTTTTCTGTTTGAGGGGAAAGGTCAGGGACTTTTTAGCTTTATGTGGAAATTTCGTTTAAATTTGTGCCACATTGTACGCCTTCACCTGGTTTTTTCAAGCACGATTTCTGCTCTACCATCCCAAACCTACCCGACATACACTTTGACAATCTCCTGTAGTTGCGAGCCTTAAACCTGACATCGCCCCATCTCACCACCCCACATCACCACATGTCAGCTTTTTCTTTTCCACGCCGCCCCTTAAAGTGTTGGCAAAGGGAAACATTTCCACGCAACCACACACACAGGAGAAGATATGAAAACAACACCCACATCATCATTTTTCACCGCTGGCATCTTGTTTCTAGGACTGAGCACAAGCTGCCTGGCCGCCCCGATACCTGAAAAAGTTGATATCAACCTTCAGGCATCAAACCCGGCCTTAAGTGAAACCTACAAAGACAGCAAATCCGTACCAGGATTCAGTCATGCAAAGCACGCCACGATTCTTCTCAAAGAAAATAGCGCCCATGTCGGCAGAATCTATGACAATCAGTCGAGCTGTACGGCCTGCCACGCCGGAGTCGAAAGTGGTGAGGATATCCAATCAGAGGCAACCAAACAGAAACAGCGTGCAGGGGTCAATGATGCTGGAGGAGTAAAAAATTACATGCATGCCCTCTGCCTCGAATGCCACAAGAGCCTGAAAAAGGAGGGTCTCACCACCGGCCCCACCTCATGCTCAGGCTGTCACACCCAGAAATAACCGTAACCAAAGGGGCTCGTTTTATAACGGCCACGTAAATAATCCCCCTACAAAAGAGGAACTAACCATGAAAACAATACTGACCTTAGCCCTTACCTTTGCCCTTGCCGTCACTTCAAGCCAAACCATGGCCGCAAGTGACAAATGCACTGTAACCGCTGTTGACAACGGCACCATCACCCTTGATTGCGGCACCACAACTGACTCAGTTAAGATTGGTGATGAAGTAAAAATCAAGACTGTTGTGAAAACACAAAAGAAAGCCATCGAAGGCTGCTAACAACCGTTTGTGGCCATTTGACTTAATAGACCGCTGCCTTCTCCTTAACTCTGGAGACAGCGGTCTTGCAAAAGGGAAAGCACTTACGCTGATTTGCGGACAAGCTTGCGAATAAAGGCTGATACAGTCTCAGCCACATGGGAGCTTGCCACAGCAGATGCCTGGACAACACCGAGATAATACCCGCCCACCGGAAAAACCATAAGATGTTTGCCACATTCCCTGCTGAAGAGAAAATATTGAAAACGACTGGGGATGTCCGCCTTAATAGCATCACAATTATTGCCGCATAACACGGCAAGCTGACCAAGGGCCTCATGGTCCTTGGCATCGTGGATCATGATATGCCCATCCTGGCGGACAAGGACATATTCACTCACGCCGATAACGTCTTTCACCTTGGCAAAATCATGCAGGGTCGTCATGACCAAACACCCTCCACGACAACCTCTGCAAGGCTTTCCAAGGCAAGTTCCAGGGACATGTGTAGTTTTTGTTTATTGACCGACGGGTTGAACATTACAATGAGCAGGCGATCACTGCGCATCTCTTTAGCGGTAATATTACTATCGCCAAAATGGAGCGACACCTCGGCAATATCGGGATAATGGCTTTTGCCTAAATTCAGGTTACGGACCATTTTTTCTGCCAGGACAAGGAGACTCTCTTCACTGAAAATCTCCGGCATCCGGTTTAACAGGATGTTTTTATTAAAATCATAGAGATAGACGCCCTTGATTTCCTCAACAGAATCTACCAAGCCATCAATAATACGCTCCATCCCCCCATCCCCCTTTTCTCCATCACCTTCTGCACCGGACCTACCGGTTGCCAAACCGCCGTGATCCATCCTCAATATTTACATTATTGCTCCCCATTCCTTGTTTGGAGGAGTGTTTGTTGATGCCGCCAAGGTCGCGATGATCCTGACCCTTTGCGCTGGACGCTCTTCATTGTCGCTTGCTTTCACCAGAACTACCTGCTCAAACTGAGCATCCTTACAAGCATCGGCACTTAAGCGCGCGGAAAAAACAATCTTCCTCTCCTCTCCTCCGGCCATAATCAAGCTTGTCTCAGAAATAAGCTTAAAATAGCTGGCTATGGAAAAATATTGCGGATCAGGATTAACTGTGATGGCAAGGGGCGCAGATGTACAATTTTCTATCACAAAAGTACCCTCAGTAAGGACATCGGCACCAATCTTACCCAGATCAACAAGGGTAGGTTTGAGAATAAAAGAGGGTTTAATCCGGCTGAAAACGACAGGCACGGTGTGCAGTGCCCCGGAAATATTATCAAAAAACTCAAGACCTGAGCCATCATAGCCGTTGAGAAGATCCGCACCCATTTTAGGAGCGGCAACAACACGGATTTTGAAGACGTTGGCTGACACCTGCCCCACACTGATGTTGCCCTGCACCTCAGGAAGAACAGTGACATCCAAGTCAACCTTACGGCCATCCTTGGCAGCCATAAAAAGTGTTTTCTCAGGCCCGTCACCACCTATGACGACCCCCAAATCAAGTTCATCGTAAGAGCAGGAAAGGACCACTGAGGAGTCAGGAGCGCTTGCTTCCCGATTTTTGGGAGGAACAGAGGTCGCAGTTACCAGAAAGCCACAGGCATCGCAGCGAAACTGCAGACGGCCATGCTCATCGCCCCCCCCTTTGACAGAGTGCCTTTTCCCACAATCCTCACAAAATACTAACATGGCGTCACTTCAACTCAGTCTTTAACCGATAATTCCCGGCGCATGGCCTGCATTTCCCGTGAGAGAATCTCGCGAACCTCTGTGAGAATTTCCTTCTTCATCTTCTGGGTCTCAGAGGTGTCTCCTTCCGTACTCTCCAGCTCTAAGCCCTTGATACTTTTTGCCAAATCCCCGCCTTGTCTTTTAACGGCATCAAAGCGTTTTTCAAACTCTGCAACCACCAGTTCGTGCCAATCAACAAATGCAGCAGCAGCCTTGGCTGCATAGGTGGCCTCGTCCCCAGCCTCGGCAGACAGAAGATCTTCAAGACTTTCCGTTATCATTTTCAGGCAGGCCATGGACTCGGCTATCACCTGCGATTGTTCCCTGCCAATATGATGGATAACCGTATGCAAAAAATTGAGATGGATAAGGGCGACATTATTGTTTTTCAGCTGCGCGGACAACGCGGAAATCTCGGAATCAACCCGGTCAAGAAGCTGATCATCAACCTCCCAGTCCACAGACAGCAGCAACGTCTTGAGCCCGGCCACGGTACCTGATGGGGCAGGTGCAGCATCACTCTTTGGCAACACTTCACGTTCAAGAGCTGCTTCAAAGACTGCATCCGTAGCCTCTGGAGCCCCATGGTCATCAAAGAAATCATCCAGCGTCGATTCCATTTCTGGAAAGGCCACGGCAGCTTCGGGTTCAGCTCTTTTCTGTGGGGCTACTATATCAGCATCAACCTTGAAAATATCAAGTTCACTGTCTTCTACATGCTCAAGTTCAGGTATTTCTTCGGCAGCATGCTCCTCAACATCCAGGCTGAGTGTCAGAGTGTCCTCTTCAGCCGCTTTGGGCACCTGATCCAAATCAAGGACCTCATCTTCTTTCACATCAAGGGCGCTTAGGTCAAACTCCCCACCGCCTTTCTTGGCCCTGGCGCCAGGCGCAGGCACATCATCCACGAAAAAATTATCAAGCAGCTCATCTGCCTCGACAAATTTATCATCAATATTACGATCAGCTTCAATCTCGGTGCCGTCATCTTTGTTATAAGAGGCCTGGACTGCTGGTCGTGCGGCCGGGGCCTTGGCCGGTGCAGGAGAGGTCGGTGGCGCTTGCTCTTTCTTCTGGTCAGCAGGCTCGGTCTGCACCATCTCATCAAGCATGGAGTCAAAGATAGAATCAGTGGTGTGATCCTCTTTATCATGGAGAAGACGGTTAATGGTGGACGGCTGCTCCTCGGCACCCTCTTTGGCTTCAACAACTTCCGGTTCTGGTTCTGGAGTAGGTTCTGGCGTAGGTTCTGGCGTAGGTTCTGGCGCTGGCGCTTGAGCAGGAGCAGGAGCAGGAGCGGATTTACCCGAGCCCAATGACCGTTTCAACTCATTATAGGCATCAACATGCTCCATAACCTTCTTTGCTTTCTGCTCTTCATCTCCCGGATGAACAACCATATCCTCAAGACTGTCAAAGGCGGCACGCAGCATGGGAAAAGCACGCGGATTCCCCTGCTCTTTCGTGCTGGCAACATATTGGATCAAGGCCCCCAGGATCTGCAGGTAAATCATATGAACCTTTTGTCCCTGCCAGACACCACGCAGTGCAGCAAGCTCCTGATTTAAAAGACCGATGTTCTCATCAGAAATTTCCCACTCGATATTGAGAATTGCCGACTTGAGCTTTTCAAGAATTTCAACGGTCTGGGCAGAATCTTTGGCGGACATGGATAAACTCTCCTACAACAACTCTTGTTTGAACGAAACCATGGTGAGAGAGATGGCTTTTTTCAAGGTGTTAACGACATTATATCCGGTAACAGCACTGGCCTCAAAAGAGGGCACCTTGAGCTCACTATTAAGATCTGCCTCCATGGTATCAAAACCAAGAAGAGGAACACCCTGCTCGCCAAGATCAATCTTGTTATACTGGAGGACCAGAGGAATCTTGGTGATATCCTTATTCATAGAAACCAGATTTTCTTTCATCTGGTTAAAGGAACTGATATTCTTTTCCCTCATCTCCACCTGCGAATCAGCTACAAAAACAAGGCCATCGACCCCCTTTAACACAAGCTTACGGGTGGCATTATATTTGACCTGACCGGGTACGGTATAGAGCTGAATTTTTATATCAAAACCCTTAATTTTGCCGATATCAACAGGAAGGAAATCAAAAAACAGCGTTCGATCGCCATGGGTTTTAATACTGACCATGTCCGTTTTAATGCGTTCTTTGAACTTGTTATTGATATAATCGAGGTTGGTGGTTTTGCCACCGCGGCCCGGCCCGTAATAAACGAGTTTGACCAGAACCTCCTGCTTCTTTACATTTACAAATCCCAAAGCTTACCTCACCAAAAAAACGTTTTCACCTGCAGAGCGACCCACTTAATACTCAGTAGTTTGCCACATTTCTTTAATTTTATCGATAACTTCTGCAGTCTTTAAACGCAAAAAACCTAAAGACACATCATTACCAAAAACGGTTATCAACAAGATATCATCATTGATCTTGCTGAAATGAATCGACTCGTCCTCACCCTTATGAAAATGCAGGGAAAATTCCTGTTCACCGACAAGTTGGGCCATGGCATCCACTGCTGCAAAATTCCCGGCGGCAAGGGCGGCAAAGGCATGAACTTCTATGTTTGTCGTGCCGTTATCATGCTCGGCAATAACATTGCCAGCCACATCAACCACAATAACGCTGTGAACACCGACGCCAATGAGATCTGAAACGATAAGCTCATCTATTTTATCGAGCTGCTCTTGGGTTACCCCGTACATAAACTCCCTCCCGTGGACTGGTGCGGCCTTCCGGACAGCATGTCCTGGCGGTCCACCTCTCAGGTAATTAAAAACTCATGAGCCATTGTAGCCATTCTCCGCGCTACGATCTAATTTTTTTTTAATATATTTTAAGGAGTTTACAATATATGCCATGCATCGCTGTTGATTTTTTTACATATAACCTCTTTCCTCCCTATTTTTTTCAAAAACAAACACGATGCCTTCCAATCAAACCCCCCTCTCTGATAGACTGGTAAAAATATGTAAGACTGACCGTCGCAACGCACAACAGGGAGCCTCCCATGAGGAAATCATGCATCATCTCCATTTTTTTCTTTTTAATACTGAACAGTTACCTACCAAGCAGCCAGCTTTTAGCGGCTGATTTTTCCTCTGATGCAGAGGAAGACCTGTTATTTGCCAATATAGATTCTGTCTATACTGCCTCAAAACACGAACAAAAGATTACCGAAGCACCGGCACGGGTAAGCATTGTCACCGCCGAAGAAATCCACCGCTACGGCTACCCCACCCTGGCCGACATTCTCGGCAGCCTGCCTGGTTTCTACGTCTCCTATGACCGCAACTACAGCTATATTGGCGTGCGTGGCTTCGGCCTCCCCGGTGATTACAACACCAGGCTGCTTCTTCTGGTTGATGGCCATCGTGTCAATGACAACATCTTTGATTCCATGTACTCAGACCGGGCTTTCATCGTTGATGTTGCCCTTATTGAGAGGGTGGAAGTGGTGCGTGGCCCCAGCTCGTCACTTTATGGCAGCAATGCCTTTTTCGGGGTGGTCAATGTCATCACCAAAAAGGGCCGTGACCTAAACGGTGCTGAAGTTTCCGGGGCAGCGGGCAGCCGGGAGAGTCATCAGGGCAGACTCAGCTATGGAAAGCGCCTGCAAAACGGCCTTGAATTTCTGGTGTCCGGCACCTTTTACGAAAGCGACGGGGACGACAACCTCTACTATAAAGAATTTGATACGCCGGAAACCAACAGCGGCGTTGCCGAAGATGCCGATGATGACAAAGCAACCAACCTCTTTGCCAAAATAGCCTTTGCAGATTTCACCTTAAACGCCCTCTATGTCGAAAGGGAAAAAGGTATCCCCACCGCGCCGTGGGGTAGTGAATTTAACACTTCAGACACCAGAAGTTGGGATGACCGCTGGTATCTCGACCTCAACTACCAGCATCTCTATGATTCAGGTATTGAGGTCAACGGCCGTCTCTTTTATGATCGCTATATTTATGAGGGCGATTACATTTTCGATTACGGGCCACCACCAGATATTGTCACCAATAAGGACAGTGATATCGGTGAATGGTGGGGGGCAGAAGTTCATCTCAGCCGTAATTTTTTTAAAACCCATCATTTCACCATCGGCGGTGAGTTTCGCGACAGCCTCAAACAGGAGCAGCAAAATTACGATAGGTACGGTCTGTGGCTCGATTCCAATCCCGATATTAACTCCTGGGGCCTCTTTATCCAGGACAATTGGAATATTCTCGCCAACCTGATCTTCAATATGGGCCTCCGCCACGATGACTATGACAGCAGCGGTTCTTCGACCAATCCCCGTGCCGCGCTCATCTATTCACCCTTTAAAAAAAGCACCTTCAAGCTTCTCTATGGGCGCGCCTTTCGTGCCCCCAACGCCTATGAGTTATTTTATCACGATGGTTATTCCACCGCCAAACCAAACCCTGAGCTTGATGCAGAGACCATCGAATCCTTCGAGTTTATCTGGGAACAACGGGTCACTGAAAATATCCGCGGCTCTGCCTCTGTGTATCGAAACGAAATTGATGACCTGATTTCTTACAACCAGGACCCAAGCGATGGCTTATACTTCTTTGACAACCTTGGCAATGCCCAGGCCACGGGCGCTGAAGTATCCATGGAGGGCAAATGGCAAAACGGTTGGCTCACAGCACTGAGCTACACCTACCAACATGCGAAAGACAAAGATACCGGAGCCAGACTTGTAAATTCTCCCCGCCACATGATCAAGACCAACCTGTTGGTTCCTCTTTTTGACGAGATGCTCCAAGGAGGTCTTGAAGTAAAGTATGAGAGCGGTCGTAAAACTGTGGATGATAGAAATACCGCCAGAAATTACATCACCAATGTATCGCTTGCCAGCAGTAACATTGTCCCGGGCATGACTCTCTCGGCAACTGTTTTCAATCTCTTTGATGACGGCTATGATTATCCAGGATCCGAAGAACACACCCAGAATATGATCAAGCAGGACGGCAGAACTTTTTGGTTTGAGGCCACCTATCTTTACTAAAAAAGAACATATTTTACGGATGAGCCACAGCAAGTATCATCTCTGGAGCAGGGTCATTGTCTTTTGCCTGCTGCTTATGGCTCTCGCTTCGCCTGCTTTTGCAGCGAATAAGACTCAGACTGTTGTCATCCTGACAAATCATAATACCGAGGCCCACCAACAGCTCTCCAGCTTTTTTGAAGCCCATCTCCGTAACAGATATCCCGCTCTTGAGATTGCGCAGTATCTGCTTGACGATGACACCAAAAAAAATAACACTACTTTCCGCGAAATTCGGCAACGAAATCCAGCTATTATCCTGGCCCTGGGCTCCAGTGCCATTCGCAGCGGGCTTGAAGCCTTTCCTGGCACCCCACTTGTCGCCTCAATGGTTATAAACGAGGAAAGCTTTACCCTTTCCAACCAGGCCACAGGAGTTCTTCTCAAGCTTCCTGCCCAAACACATTTCTTATGGCTTAAGCGTTTTCTACCCTCAGTAAAGAATGTGGGTGTCCTCTATGATCCAAATGAAAACAGCACATGGATACAAGAAGCCGAGGAGGCCGCCCGCCTTAATGGCCTGAAACTGGTTGCAATTACAGTGGAATCTCCCCAAAATCTACCCCAGGCCCTCAAGGCAATCAGTCGCTCAACAGAGGTTCTTATTGGTATCCCAGACACAACCGTTTATTCGCGCAATACCGTAAAAATGGTTCTCCTCTCTACTTTTCGAAATCGTATCCCCTTTGTTGGCCTCTCTCAATCCTGGGTCAAAGCCGGGGCCTTGTATAGTCTGGATTGGGACTATGGAGATATAGGCACACAATGCGGCGCCATTGCCGGTCAGATCTTAGCCGGGACTCCACCGAGCACCATCCCGCCTCAAATCCCAAAATCACAACCTCGTTTCAGCATTAACATGAAAACGGCCCGCCATATGAATCTTGATATAGATTCCTCGTTAGTGGCCGGTGCGTCCTCAATCTATGAATAGAAGGTCAGTTTTATGAACCGGAAAAAAGGAATCAGCCTCATCATAAAGCTCAATACGCTTTCTGTTCTTCTTGTCTTGCTGACAGCCCTATCCATAACCCTTAATGAGATCAACACAAAGCGCCACGATGGCTACCAGCAGCTCCTGGAACAGGGACGAGAAAAAGCCCTCCTCATTGCCGAGCTCAGCGAATACGCGATGTTTGCCGAAGACATTGACAGCCTGCAACGCATTATCAATAAAGGTGACCAGCAAACCAGCTATCTTGGTCTCTTGCGCCACGATAGCTCTGTACTGACCCAAAAGTATTTTAAAACCCTGGACATGTCGCCTTTTCTGCAGACTTTGAAAGTACTTTCCCAAAGTCCTGATGACAAACCTTCCCAGACAACCATCATCGCCCAGCATCATGACTTTGGTGATTTTCTGCAGTTCATCCAGCCCATCTTCAGCAATCCCACACTGGAAATAAATACCCTGACATTCGAGGATGCCTCCTCCGATAATGGCCGGGAAATTTTAGGTTTTGTCCATCTCATCCTTAGCAAAGAGAAGATGCATAAACAGGTAACAGATTCTGTTTCGCATATTATCTGGGTAACTTTTATCATTGTCATTGCGGCAATAGTGATCACCCTTTTGGTTACCCGAAAAATAAGCAACCCCCTCAAGCAACTGGTAACAGTCACCGAGGATATCGCGGCGGGGAAGTTACAAAATTTCAAAGTTCATTCCCGTGATGAAATTGGCATTTTAGCCACAAGCTTCAACTGCATGATCAACACGTTAAAAGAATCAAAAAACAAGGTTGAAGAGTACCAGCTCAATCTGGAACACAAGGTGGAAGAACGCACCGCTGAACTTCTCATTGCCAAAGAGGCTGCAGAAGCAGCCAGCAAGGCAAAAAGCGAATTTCTCGCCACCATGAGCCATGAAATCCGCACCCCCATGAATGGCATCGTTGGCATGACAGAGCTCATGCTCTCCACCCAACTCACTGATAAACAGCAGGATTTCATCAAGGTAATCCAACGCTCAGGTCAGTCCCTCATTGAGGTTATTAACGACATTCTGGATTTCTCAAAAATTGAAGCAGGCAAATTGCACATCGATTCCCATCAATTTAACGTTCGGGAACTTGTCGAAGATGTCTCTGACCTCCTGGCCCCTCGGGCCCATGCAAAAAACCTGGAGCTCACCGCGGTGATTCCCCTGGACCTGCCCGAAACGGTGATAGGTGACTCCAACAGGATACGGCAAATTCTCATCAATCTCACGGGCAATGCCATAAAATTCACCAACAGTGGCGAGGTGATTTTGCACGTCACCACGAGCCAGTATATGGGTGACCGCGTCCAACTTAATTTTTCCGTGGAAGATACCGGAATCGGCATTTCTCAAGAGGCGCAGAAAAAGATTTTTGATTCCTTTACCCAGGCAGATGGCTCGACAACCAGAACGTTCGGCGGTACGGGGCTTGGCCTCACAATCTCACGACGCCTGGTCCATTTGATGGGGGGGGAGATAGGGCTCGAAAGTCAAATCGGCACAGGATCTGTCTTCTGGTTTACCCTCGCCTTGCCTTATCAGACATCAAGTCGTCAGGAAAGAAAGCAACCGTCCAACCTCAAGGGCATACGGGTACTTATCGTTGATGACAATGTCACCAATCAGGAAATTCTTCTTCGCCAAACAACAGCATGGAAAATGACAGCCGAAGTTGTCAACAATGGTGAAAAGGCCCTTGAAATGCTCCATGCTGCCATCAACCAAGGACACCCTTTTGCTCTGGCATTGCTAGACTGGCATATGCCTGGCATGAACGGCCTTGAGCTTGCCAGACGCATCCGCCACGACCAGCAAATACAAGATATCAAGATTGTCATGCTGAGCTCTGCAGCCTTTGATCAAGATCAGGAACGTGCCAACAAGGAGGGGGTAAACCGATATCTGACCAAACCGGTTCGCCAAAAAATTCTGCGTTCCTGCCTCCTTGATCTTTTCACACCAGAAGCGGTTGAAAGAGCGAATGTGTCCGAGCGCCAGGAAAAAATCGATTGCCTGGACGCAATTTTCGATGCCCATATTCTTTTAGTGGAAGACAATGACACCAACCAGCTTGTGGCACATGAAATATTAAAGGCATTAGGGTGCGAGGTTACTATAACTAAAAATGGCCAGGAAGCGGTGGATGCCTTTGCCCAGAAAAGTTTTGACCTCATCCTCATGGATTGTCAAATGCCGGTGATGGATGGGTTTGAAGCCACCAGATTAATTCGAAAAAACGAAGAACATCTCGCTACCGCTAAGCGGGTACCCATTATTGCCTTAACCGGTAATGTTATTTTTGGGATCCAGAACCAATGTACTGAAGCCGGAATGGATGGCTATCTCAGCAAACCCTTTACAACAGCGGACATTCGACGAGTCTTAGGACAATGGCTTGAAAAATCATGTACGAAGAAGGATATGCCCTCAGCCAATGCAACAGCTGAACCTTGCTTGTCAAATCCCTCAACCGCTCATGAAAATAAATCCCCGGCATTTGACCCTCATGCCCTTGAAATACTTAAAGAACTGCAAATCCCGGGCGAACCGAACATTGTTGAAAAAATTATATCCAGCTATCTGCAAGGAACAGTACCCCTTCTTGACCAATTACGGGCAGCCGCGAACAGTAATAACATCGCCACCATACAGGAAAAGGCCCACAGCCTAAAATCAAGCAGTGCCAACGTCGGCGCCATGCGCCTTTCCGTGCTGAGCAAAAATCTCGAAACTGATTGCCGCAACAAGACCCTCGACAACATCGAACTCCGTGTCCAAGAAATTGAAAATGAGTTCCAGAAAGTCAAAAAAACGCTGAAACCAACAGAGGTTTAAGATGAACTACAGAATGTTGGCCCGCGACAAACCCCTCGCCCTCATTGCAGACGATGACGCTTCTTTACGCATTCCCATGCGGGCAGCTCTTATCAGGGCAGGTTTTGATGTTATTGAGGCAGCAGACGGCCAGATGGCCTTTTCTCTTTTTTCAGCAGAAAAACCGGACCTTATCCTCCTTGATGTCATTATGCCGGAGATGGACGGTTTTGCGGCCTGTGCCGCTATCCGTAACGCATCTGGCGGCGAGTATGTCCAGATTCTCATGGTAACGGGCCTGGATGACACCGCCTCCACCGAGCGGGCTTTTGAGGCGGGGGCCAACGACTTTGTCTCAAAACCCATAAACTGGGTCATGCTGGGCCATCGCGCTAAATACATGCATCGGGCCGGACGCGCCTATCGCGAATTAAACATCAGTCAGCAACGACTGGCCAAGACCCAGGAAATTGCCAAACTTGGCAACTGGGATTTTGACATCGCCCAACAAAAATTTTTCTGTTCCCCGGAGGTGAGACGCCTCCTGGGTTTGGAGAGTGGAGAGAAAGGTATCAGCTTTAACGATTTTTTCAAAAACGTCATTGTCCAAGAACGCGATCATGTCAGTGAAACAATTGCCAATTGCATCAAGGCCAGAAAACCTTTCAGGGAAGGTTATCGTATAGTGCTACCAAGCGGTCAGCAGCGCCATATCTTGAATCAAGGAGAACTGCTTTTTGACGAAAAAGGCGAGCCGGAAATCTTGCTCGGTGCCGTGCAGGATGTTTCACAACTCAAACATGCTGAAGAAGAAATTCGCATCCTTGCCTTCTATGACGCCCTTACCGGGTTGGCCAACCGCAGCCTCTTTCTTGACCGGTTGAACCAGGAAATCAGCAAAGCAAAGCGTCATAAACAGCATTTCGCCCTGCTCTTTCTCGACCTCGATCAATTCAAACGGGTAAATGACACATACGGCCATCATATTGGTGACCTGCTGCTAAAAAATGTCACCGCCAGCTTACAGAAATGTATCCGCGATACCGACACAATTTCCAGGTTGGCCAATAACGATTCCGAAACCATCGTTGCCAGGCTGGGAGGAGACGAATTTACCGTTTTGCTTTCTGATATCGATGAGCCTGAAAACGCAGCTGTGGTCGCCAAACGAATAATTAATGAAATTCCAGTAAGTTACAATATAGATGGCCATGACATTTCCATTACAACCAGCATCGGCATCAGTATTTTCCCGACCGATAGCAGCGACGCCGAAGAATTAGTGAAATATGCAGATTCCGCCATGTATCATGCCAAAGACAACGGCAGAAACAATTATCAGTTTTTCAGAGAATCCTTCAACACCGCCGTCCAGGAACGGTTTTCTCTGGAAAGAGATATCCGCAAGGCCTTGGAACAAGATGAGTTTCGCCTCTACTACCAACCGCAAGTCGATCTTGCTTCCCGCAAAATTGTCGGGGCTGAGGCCTTAATTCGCTGGATTCATCCCCAAAAAGGCATGATCTCCCCCGACAAATTCATACCCATTGCCGAGGAGTCCGGGACAATCATCGATATCAACAAATGGGTGATCCAAACAGCCTGCCGAGAAAACAATAGATGGGCACAGCTTGGTTATCCACAGATCAGGGTCGCGATTAATCTCTCGGGCTATCAGTTTGCTAATCAGAACATCATAAAGGTCATTCAAGATGCTCTTAAAGAGGCACACCTTGACGCAAAGAACCTTGATATAGAGATAACCGAAAATATCCTCATGCAGGATACCGATGAGACCATTGGTATTTTACAAGAAATGAAAGACCTTAACCTGCGTATAGCCCTTGATGACTTTGGAACAGGCTATTCTTCCCTGAGCTATCTGGCCGCCTTCCCCTTGGATATTCTCAAGATAGACAGATCCTTTGTCATGGGCTGCACCCAAAACAAGAACAACCTTGTGATTATCAAGGCCATTATTGCCATGGGCCACAGCCTGGGGATGACAATTGTTGCCGAGGGGATTGAGACCAAGAGTCAACTTGATCTGATGACAGACTTTGGTGTCGATGAGGCCCAAGGCTATTATTTTAAGCCGCCCGTGACCCCGGATGAATTTATTCTTCTTCTTGAACAGGGGACTTTATAGCCCCGCGGCCAGCACGAATGATTTGCAGTGCATGCCCCGAAAGGATAACCTCATGGACCTGCGCTTTTTCTCTTGTCAAAAAAAAGCGCAGCGTATATTATTGCGCCTCTTCTTACAGAGGAGATTTGAGGCGGCATAGCCAAGTGGCTAAGGCAGTGGTCTGCAAAACCATTATTCCCCAGTTCAACTCTGGGTGCCGCCTCCATGGTTATTTAAGGGCTTAGAGATTCTTCTCTAAGCCCTTTTCTTATGTGTAGGACTAAGGGGCTTATCAAAATCTGATTACCACTGAGTTTTACCATGCTTCCGAGTCATTCCAGCACAGGCGCGAGATAAGCGTAGACTTCGATCCAGAGAGTTGAGCGAGATCTTCCTAGATTCCCACCTGCGCTAGAATAACTTTTGTGGAGAGAAAAACTGTTCAAATTTCAGCATATTGGACAAAAGTCTTTAAGGAAGACTGAAACTCCCTGGTATTCAATTATCGAAATGCTTCTGCGCAAAGACCTCTCTTAGTCACAAAAAAGGTGGCCGGGGAATATTCCCCGGCCACCTTTTTTGTACAATTGCTGTTTTAAAAAAAATGGCTAAAAACCAAACTCCTCAAGCATCTTATTTACTGTTTCTTGATCGAGCATGCCGTCATCTTCCTTTCCTTCGCCCGAGATGGTGGTTAGATATTTATCCACATCATTTTGAGCCAGACTCTTACTTTCCTCAAGGGTGATATCCGCCTTATCCTTCTTCAATTTCAACTGCGAACCGAAGCTGACAACAATGGCCAGCAGCTGAATCTGGAAATCACTGAGCAGCTTAAGGATCTTCATAATCTGCTGACCGGAAAGATCCTGAAAGCTTAACGCCTCTGTTATTTTCGAGACATCCATGGTGATGGCGCTGGACACCCCAAAAGCCGCTTCGATTTTGGCGAAAATATCCCGTTGATCGGCAATACTCATCACACTCCCGGCAGGGGCTGCTGAACCACTTTTCTTTGCTGCCTCTGGAAGGCGTGCCACGATCTCCTGGCATTTTTCAAGGGACTGGATCACATCATCCAAACGAGGCTCGTTATTGCCCGTGGGCGTTTTTGCCTCAGCTACGGCCGCAGGGGCCTCACCTTCAACCTCTTCTATGTCCGGGACCTCAAGGGGTATGGCCTGATCGAGAAAAATGGTGCCTTGCCCTGAATCCATTTTCTTTAGGAGATTCTTGATACCTTTGTCAGCACAGACCGCAAAAAGCGACTGAAAGACATCAGACATGGGGACATTAAAATAATTGTCGGCATCCGCCTCATAGTTGACAGCCTTTTCGCTGATCTTATCCTGAAACCCGGCAAGATCAAAAATGTCCCCAGCCTTTTCCCGGGCACCAGAGATATGCTCCTTCACCGTTTCATTGGTACACAACTCATACAGGGTTTGAAAAATCACATCCAGAGCAAAGAGGTAGCGTTGTTTTTTAGGGGCCGGTGCCTGTTTTTCTACAGGTACTGCCTTGGACTGATCCGCCTTGACTTCCGCCAGGAGATGAAGGGCTGCAGCGATATCCCCAGTAAGTGCTTCAAGATCAGCGGTAAGAGGTGACTCGCCCTCCCCCTCCTGCTCATCACTCTCTTCATCATCACTCAAATCAAAGGCAGGATGGTTTTTGAGTTCGGAGAGAAGGGCCTGGACATCACCTGTGCCGCCTTGGACCTTTTCAACATTATCCATGATCTCCATGGCGGCCTTTTCCGTCATGGCAACGATGTCTCGCAGCTGGGTCTTGGCACTTTCCAGCTTATCACCAGCCTCATCAAGGGTGGCCCGTTTCTGGCGCCGATCCTCCGCCGGGATTTCCATAATGGTGGAGCTGAGAGATTTAGCAAGATGACCTATGTCATGGTAGAGGTCCTCCGAGACCATTTGATAATAATCGTCTCCGGCGCCAGCTGTACCCGCAGAAGGCCTATGAGACGCGGGTGAAGGGGAAACCACTTTTCCTGAGGAGGCGGTAGTTTCACCGATAATAGTGATATTATAATTGACCTCAGCCGTGGGTATACGAAAATACCCTGCCCCGATTTCCAGAAATATTTCCGGTTTGTCTGCCACGACACTCACCCCTTTTTCTCGATTTCCCCTGCTGGGCATGTCCCTGGGGGATGATAAACAAAAGTATGGTTATTTAATGATGCGCAGCTGTCTTTTTTCAATCAAGGACAGCCCTTAGACGAACCTATCGGCACAACATTCTGTAATCTTGATATTTTTTTAAAATTCACCGCGGGTGTGTCGGCGGAAGCGGAAAAATAGTCTGCGGGGTGAAGTATGCTCGTTCTATTTCAAGAAAGAGAGCAAAGCCTTAAAACTCGTGCTGCCGGCCTTACCCAGTAACTCATAGATGATCATCTCGGTATTGGCGACAATACCGCCGATCTCTCTGATTCGGGCCAGTCCAGTCTCATAATTTTTTACAGTCCGGGATGAAACCGCATCGGCAGGAAGCCACATATTATATCCGGCATTGATACCGCCCATCACGGTCTGATACATGCAGATATGCGTTTCCACCCCACAGGCAATCCAGGTATCGATATTTTTATACGATTTAAGTACCGCCGCCGCCGCATTATTGTCAAAACATCCAAACTCTAATTTATCAATGGCCTTCACATCCGGTATCTCAGCGACAATCTCCGGCAGTAGCTCACCGATCCGTGCACCATATTGGGTTGTGGCAACAATGGGCAAGCCAAGTTCCTTGGCGGTTTTTATAAGTAAAACAGCATTCCGCACCACCTCATCCTTGGCAGGAATAACCCGCATCATCCTCTCCTGGATGTCCACCACCAAAAGGCCGCAATGCTTGGGATCCAGTCGTTTAATCGTGGTCATAAAAAAATCCTCCTCAAATTGATCCCCCTCCGGGTATCATAACAATTGACAATTCCATCCGTCCTGATAAGACCAAAGGCCTCTAGACATAATTAACCAAATTAACCAACCATTCAAACATTGCCATGACTGCTATCAGCTCGCAACGCATTAAAAAAATAATTTCAGACCCGCCCTGGGGTGCCACCTTAGAAATAAAGGGCTGGCTGAAGTCAAAACGTGACGCTAAGGATTTTTCCTTCCTTGATGTCGGCGATGGCTCCTGCATCCAGGGACTCCAGGTCATTGCCGACAGCTCACTGGTAAACTACCAACGTGAGATAAAAAAACTGACCACCGGCTGCAGCCTGCGCATTGTCGGCGTTCTCCAGAAATCACCAGCCCAAGGCCAGAACGCCGAGCTTATTGCCCAGGAAATTTCGGTCTATGGCTGGGCCGACCCGGACCATTATCCCCTTCAGAAAAAAAAGCAGTCCTTTGAATTTCTGCGCTCCATCCCCCATCTCCGGGGCAGGACAAACAGCATGGGGGCAATGATCCGTATCCGGAGCAGGTTATCGTACGCCATCCACCAGTTTTTTCAGGAACGCGGCTTCCACCAGCTCCACACCCCGATCATCACCACCAGCGATTGTGAAGGGGCCGGTGAAATGTTCACCCTCACCGCCCTTGATCTTGATCAGCTCGTGGCATCTCCTGCAAAAAAGGTGGACTATAGCGCTGATTTTTTCGGCCAGAAGGCGAGCCTGACCGTCAGCGGCCAGCTTGAGGCCGAGACCTATGCCCAGGCCCTTGGCAACGTCTACACCTTCGGCCCCACCTTCCGCGCTGAAAACTCCAATACCAGCCGCCACCTTGCCGAATTCTGGATGGTGGAGCCGGAAATGGCCTTTTGTGATTTGGAAGGGGACATGAATCTGGCTGAAGAAATGCTGCAATTTCTTATTGCTGACCTTGTTAACTCGTGCCCCGATGATCTCGAGCTTTTCAACCGTTTTGTCGATAAATCCTTGATGACGCGCCTGGCCAAGATCAAAGAAGCTTTTACGCGCCTCAGTTACAGCGAGGCAATCGACCATCTTCTTGCCAGCAAACAGGCCTTTGAATATCCGGTGTCCTGGGGCATAGATCTGCAGACGGAGCATGAAAAATATCTGACAGACAGTCTCTTTCAACGCCCTGTTATTGTGTATAATTACCCCAAAAACATTAAGCCGTTTTACATGCGGGATAATGATGATGGTAAAACCGTGGCGGCCATGGACGTTCTTATCCCCGGCATTGGTGAGATCATCGGCGGCAGCCAGCGTGAGGAGCGCCTGGATATCCTCCAGCAGCGCATGGCAGAATGCGGTGTGGCAGAAGAAAGCTACCAGTGGTATCTCGATCTGCGCCGCTTCGGCTCCGTACCCCATGCCGGTTTCGGCCTTGGTTTTGAAAGACTGGTTCTGTTCGCCACCGGGCTAAGTAATATTCGCGATGTCATTCCCTTCCCCCGCACCCCTGGCTCGGCTGCCATTTAATGCATTATAATGTAGAGTCATGTCAAAAATGCCAAGCAATCGCAAAATGGATCTCCAATTACTAGGTTGTCTCTCCCGTTAAGGCCCTTATCCTTTCTCAAAAAATGCAGCTTAGCTGGACTACCATATGACTGTTCTAAGCCTTGCCCCACTGCGCGGGCTCACCGATGCCATCTACCGCAACACCTTTGCCCGCCACTTCCCAGGCTTTGACCTGACGGTTGCCCCATTTCTCACAACCTTCAAGGGAAATAAGGTCAAATCCGCCAAATTGGACGACCTTTTGCCGGAAAACAACAGGGACTTGCCGGTTGTTCCGCAGATCCTCTCCAAGGACGCCGAACAATTCAAGGTTCTGGCCTCCATGCTTTTTGATCTTGGCTATGAAACGGTAAACTGGAACCTTGGCTGCCCTTATCCCATGGTTGCCAACAAGGGCCGCGGCTCGGGCCTGCTCCCTGATCCGGCCAAGATTGCCGCTTTTTTAGAGACCATCGCCGATATGCCCTGCCGTCTCTCCATCAAAACCAGGATTGGCAGGCGCAGCAGCGCTGAAATTAAAGAGCTTATGCCCATTTTCAACGCCTTTCCCCTGGAGGAACTTATTATCCATCCCCGTCTCGGCGTTCAACTCTATAAGGGTGAGGTTGACCTGGACACCTTCGCCCTTTGTCTGGAAAATTCGGCAAATCCCGTAACCTATAACGGTGACATCTGCACCCTTGCTGATTTTACGCGCTTGAGCACTCGTTTCCCGGAGGTGCAAAGATGGATGATCGGCCGCGGCGCCCTGTGCGACCCCTTCCTGCCCAGCCTGATCAAAGACATAGAACTACCACAACAACCCCTTGCCACCATTAAGGCCTTTCATGACGAACTCTACCGCCTGTATGGCCAACGCCTAAGCGGCGGCAGTCATCTCCTGGGACGCATGAAGGCTGTCTGGTTTTATCTGGCCGGCAGCTTTACAAACAGCAAAAAACTCCTGAAAAAAATCCAAAAAATCAACAAAATAGAATCGTATCCAGCACTGATTACGCACTTTTTTGCCGAGGAAGCACAATGGCATCATCCGTCACCACTCAACGAGGATCAAGCATGATATATCCAGGCAAGCGCTCTTTACGATGCCTCATTGTCCTTTCCGCTTTACTTTTTTTTAGCCATGCCCTGGCCTGGGGTCAATCCACCCTTTGGAAGGGTCAACTTAACGGCAAGACCCTTTATCTCATGGGATCCATCCATGTCTTGCAGGCCAGCCATTACCCTCTTCCTGTGGCCATGGAATCGGCCTTTGCAGAAAGCGACCTCATTGTCTTTGAAATTGATCAACGGGAGATGGAAAACGCCGCCAGCAAGCAGCTGGTAGTGACAAAAGGCCTGTATCAAGGTGGCGAGACCCTGCAGAAAAATCTTACCAAAAGCACCTTCCAGGCCCTCAAAGACCATCTTGCCGCCCTCAAGCTGCCCATTGCCATCTTCCAACCCATGAAACCGGCATACTGCGCCCTTGTCATCACCATGATGGAATTTGAACGCCAGGGTTTTGAGGCCCAGTATGGCCTGGACCACTATTTTGCCGACAAAGCCCTTCGTCATAACAAGAAAATTGCCGCCCTGGAAAGTGCGGAATTTCAAATCAATCTCCTCTTTGATCTGGCCAAAAAGGATCAGGAAAAATTCCTTAAACAGACATTGCTTGAGGTTGACACCTTTGCCAAGGAATCAGACAGGATGAGTCAAGCCTGGGAGAGAGGTGAAAGCGAAAAACTGCACGAGATCATGACAACTAGCTTTCAGGAATTTCCAGATCTTTACGAAAAATTGATCGTTACGAGAAATAAGACCTGGCAGCCTCACATTGAACAATTAGTAGACCAGCACCGAACGGTACTGGTGGTGGTGGGTGCCGGGCATCTGGTAGGCCCCCACAGCGTCTTGAAACTCTTGGAAAAACGAGGATACACCTTCAGTCAACTTTAGGACTTTAACCCAAGAGTGTAGGGGCCTGGCAAACTGTCATTCCCCGCCCTGAAAGCCCCATTTATCCTTTGCCATATCATACTGGTAAATAAGCTCCAGGGTGTAATATTTGAGATCTCTGAGCTCACGACAGCGGACCCGAAAGACCAGGGCAGAGCCGGTGGCCTCAAGAAATTTAATCTGGGGCTGATCCAGAGCCTGGGCGCGCACCCCCACAAAATTCTCAACAAAAATCTCTTT
>JAHJKA010000036.1 GCA_018822545.1 Pseudomonadota bacterium | reverse complement strand
CCGTTCCCATTCCGAACACGGTAGTTAAGCTCTTCAGCGTCGATGGTACTGCATGGGTGACTGTGTGGGAGAGTAGATCGTCGCCGAATTTTTTCTATATAAAGGTCTTATCAGATAACTCTGGTAAGACCTTTTTTTTTGGACCGAATTCTTTTTCCCTTCAATTATGACGACAGCCACCAAGCATTCCAGACCTGCAATTTACTTTGCCGGGGCCATCCGTGGCGGGCGGGACGATGCCAAAATCTACGCATCCCTGATTGACTTTCTGCAGGGCTTTGGCCAGGTGCTCACCAGTCATGTGGGAGATGAAACCCTGCTTGCCGAGGAGAAATTTCTTAGCGAAGGTGAGATCTTCCAGCGCGACATGAAGTGGCTTGCCCAGGCAGACCTTGTGATCGCCGAGGTGACCACCCCGTCCCTTGGCGTCGGCTATGAACTAGCCTTGGCCGAAAAACGTGGCATCCCCTGCTTCTGCCTGTTCCGCCGAACTTCTGGCGTTTCCCTGTCGGCCATGATTGCCGGCAATCCTTCTTTCACCATCCTCCCATATCTCGACCAGGTCGAGGCAGAGCAGCAGCTGGTCCGTATCATGGCAGGTTTTGCCGACATCACCATTCCTTAGGTCAGACCGCGATCAAAGTTGAAGGCTGTGCTGCCTGGCGGATCGTAGCCGTCGCTATAGGCCTTCAGGATTTCCTGCCCCGCAGGACTGCGGATGCCGATTCCCCGGCAATCGACGAGAAGGCTTTTGCCCCCCATGGCTCGTAATTCGTTCACTCGTCCCAACAGCGAAAGGGGCGTTTGCGCGTGGGTAATGGTCAACTCCTTTTCTCGTTTGACGCGGAAGGCGTCATTGTGCTCGTTACGGAGCTCTATCTCGGCAGAGCCCATGTCCTTAGACGTCACTCGGGAGGTAAAGAGCTGCAGGGGGCTGTAGACGGTGATGATCAAGTTGGCCTGCCAGGGGCTGGCCAGCAGGGCCGCAAGATTGGCTCGGTCGTTCTCCAGGGGCAGGCAGTAGTGGCGAACCCCGTATGATTGCAGGCAGGCCATGGCCAGGGAGTTGAGGCAGTAGAGCCATGGGCCTGCAATCAGGCTGAGGTCGTTCCGATCTCTGAACAGCTCGAGATGGGAGATGTTGTTGAGTCGAAAGCGGATGAAACCATGCGCCATGGCATCCGAGGTTAGTGCCATCATCTCCTGCCACTGCCGGTCAAAGATGATGGAGGGCAGATCCCAGATCAGGCGGGTGCGGTCGGCATCCGTCGATGCTGTCAGCAGTTCGCGGGTCAGAGGGAGGACCAGAGTTATCTCTGGCTCCTCAGCCAACACAGCCAGGTCTGCGGCCTGGTCGGTGGCGAGCAGTAGGGGGGATGGGGCCAGATCTTGGGGCAGGCAAGTAAGGTCTTGCCGCCAGGACCGTGCCCGTGTCAGGCGCTCAGCACTCTTGGTTTGACGCGTCTGGACAAGCTGCAAATCAAGCAGGCTGAAGAAGTCGCGGCGGATCTCTTTGAGGCGACTTGGCTTGATCACCACGGGAGGCAGGTCGTTGGCAATAAGATTTTTCACAGTCAGGCCAGGCTGGCCGGTGGCACAAAATATCTTGGCCAGGGTCTCCTGGGACAAGGGAGAGTGGCTGGCAGCAATCATCTCAACGTCATACTTTCTTTGCAAAGAAAGACGCTCACCCGTGGCCTGCACCAGCAGTTCGTTGTCCTGGCAGGAAATGCTCAGCGCTACCTCTTCTGCGGCAGGGGGTGACGCAGAGATTTTTTTCCGGCACGCCTCCTCACTGAGGGTGAAGGTCTTGCCAGTACTGAGCTTGAAGACCATGTCACCTGAGCTTACCTGGATGGCATAGGGTAGGGGGATAGTCACCATACTCCCTGGTTCGGCCCGTTTTTTCTTCTTGGGACCGACCATGAGCTCCCGCACCACAAAACCATGGCCGGGCCGGTCGTTGTCTGGCTGGATGCGTAGGCGATCACCCACGAAGAGAAGCTCTGCCGTGCGAAAGACGATTGCCTTGCCCTGGACGTGATCAATGCGACCCAAGATATGACCGATACCACCCGTGTGTTGCGAGAGGATTACCCCTTTGCCCTGGTTATCGTTGAGAAAGCCGGAGCAGGCCTTACGGCCCATGGCCTGCTCAAGATCCTGGCTGGCCTCTGCGATCACTTGCTTCTGTTGGTTGAGCGGAGCGTCCAGCACCTTACGGTAGGCGGTTACCACCGCCGCCACATATTCCGCCCCCTTCATCCGTCCTTCGATCTTCAGGCTTTTGACCCCGGCAGCAAGCAGTGCCGGCAGTTCGGCCACGGCACTAAAATCGCTGGTGGAAAAATAGTATCCCGGCTGGTTCTTAAGATTATAGCGCCGGCGGCAGGGTTGCACGCAGCGCCCGCGGTTGCCGCTGCGGCCATCAAGGTAGGAGGAGAAGAGGCAGTGGCCGGAGATGGAATAGCAGAGGGCGCCGTGGATAAAGTGTTCGATCTCCATGGCGGTATCACCTGCCACCGCTGCGATTTCAGCAAGGGTCAGCTCACGGGCCAAGACCACCCGCTGGAAGCCGAATCGTTCAAGAAAACGAGCCCCAGCCCGGTTGTGGATGACCATCTGGGTGGATCCGTGCAAAGGGAGGTCTGGAAAGCAATCCCGGGCCAGAAGGCTTACCCCCAGGTCCTGGATAATGATGCCATCCACTGCCATGGCCTCAAGTTCGGACAGGGTGGTGATGAGCTGGTCGATCTCCCCTTCTTTGATCAGGGTGTTGAGGGTGACATAGAGCTTGCGGCCGTGGGCATGGGCATAGGCACAGAGCTGGGCCATCTCGGCGAGGGTGAAATTCTTGGCCCGGGCCCGGGCCGAAAAGAGGTCAAGGCCACAAAAGACAGCATCGCACCCTGCCTCCAGGGCCGCAAAAAAGCTGGTCAGGGAACCGGCTGGGGCAAGGAGTTCCGCCCTTTGTGTTGATATCTCTTTCGTCGTAGTCACCAGATCATCCTTTGTGTTTTCTTGCCATGGTAGCTGTGTAGGCGGACGCCGGCCTGATCATTAGGGTCTTTTGTTCGCTAGCACGGCGTTGCTTATGCTCAGGCTTTGTAGCAGCTTCACCCCGGCAAAGGAAGGAGGAAAATGCAAAATCTATTCTGTCTGGGCAGGGAGAGGTTTTTGCAGTTTGCCCGCGCGGCAGGTCTTGTGTGCCCATCAGCCCTGGCCGGGCTTTTGTCCAACCGGGTAGAGTGCACCTGTTGTCATCAATACAAATCTCCCCACTTTGTGTATATATCCGGTCGGAAAATTGCCGGAAACGCGGATAATTTGCAGGGAGAACAGAACATCTTGAGCGATAGCTAGCGATAAATAAAAAAAGCCCTTAACAGCTGTGTACTGTTAAGGGCGCACGGGCAATGTGTCTGTAATACAAAAAAATAGCTGTTATTGGGCGCTTTCGATCACAATTTCGATGGCTGTTTCACAATCCCAGCCCCAGCCCCTTTGTTTCTCAATAAAGGCTGCTGCTTTTTCTTCGCAATAGCCGGCTTCACCCTGGGCCTGCCACAATATCTGGCTGCCTGAATCCTTGGTGTAATGGACTTCACAGGGGACTTCGCCTTCTCCGGTGTAAACAATCTCAATAATTCTTTGTTGACTGCCGTGGGTACAAACGGTCTTTTGGTTTTCCATGGCCAAGGCTGTGCTGGCAGTTAGGGCAAATAAAAACGCCAAAAATAAAGTCTTCATGAACTCTCCTTTGTGTGCAGTCGAGGATGTCTCTCCTGCGGGTTTAATTTGTATTGATAACAGGTAAAACCTGTTAAGAGCATCATATACTTTTTTTTAGATTTCAATATAATTGAAGGGGATTGATTGTGTTTTTTTTAAAGACCCTTTCTTGACAACATTTCTTGTACGGATGAATACAACGTTGAAACGTACACATATAAGTGGTTTAGTATATGTAATGATACGATGTAACCGTCTGAATATGTAATAGATTTTTTGGTTTTTTTCCTCTGCTTGTAAAGGTGACGACATGGCGGCCATGAGCCCTGCCCAATTAGTTAAATCCTGGGAAGATGCCTATCTCGCTCAATGCCAAACTGCCCGTGTTGGCAGGCTTTTCAAAGGGACGATCCACAATCTCAATGGGGTCGTTCAGGCCTTTTCCATGCAATCAGAACTCTTTGCAATGATGTTTGCCAAGGCTGACAGCTTGCTGGGCGAAGCCCTGGAAACGGTCTATGATGAAAATGGTCGCGATAAAATTACGCAGGTCCGGGAGCTTCTTCAAAAAAGGCATAAAACCCTTGAGCAGGTGGAGGAAAAAATTCTTCTCAGTCAGGAAATTCTGAAAAACAATGAAGATATCAGCCAGATCTCCGGCGAGGATTGTTCTGTCTCTCTTAATTCCTTAGTCAGTAATGTTGTGAATTTTTTTCACTCCCATATGTTTTTTAAACATAAGGTGAAGAAAAATTTGAGCATGGGTGTCGATCTCGTTTTGGGAGAAAAGGCCTTTGCTGTAGGTGTGGTCTTGGCTAACCTCGTTGAAAACAGCATTCAGGCCATGGAGCAGTGTCCTGATCGAGAGGCTTGCTTTGCCCTTCGTAGCTATGGACGGGATGATAGGGTCATTGTTGAGGTGGAGGATAATGGTATAGGTGTCCCTGAGCATATTTGCGAAAGCCTCTATCTGGAATTTGTTTCAGCCACTTCGGGGCATCAGGGGCTTGGATTGTATCAGGTTAAAAAATTGCTTACAGAGATGGGCGGCGACATTACGCTTACAGCACGGGCAAATCCCACCTTATTTACTATCAGCCTGCCGGCAAATCTGGAGAAGGCGTAAACATTGACTGACGCAGGGATTTTATTTGTTGTACCAACACCTATTGGCAATCTTGATGATATGACCATCCGGGCGGCCCGTGTCCTGGCTGAGGTTGATCTCATTGCCGCTGAAGATACTCGGCACACGCGAAAGCTCTTAAGTCATCTCGGCATTGCCACTCCTTTGCAAAGCTATTACCGGGGCCAGGAGGCAAAACAGGGACAACGTCTCATTGCTGAGCTTGAGAACGGTAAGAAAATTGCTTTGGTTTCTGACGCCGGTACCCCTGCTATTTCTGATCCAGGTACCCGCTTGGTTCGTCTCTGTCATGACCATGGCATCCGGGTCATTCCCTTGCCCGGTCCATCAGCGGTGACCACTTTGGTCAGTGGTTCTGGGCTTGCCGAAGACGGTTATGCCTTTCTCGGCTTTTTGCCGTCCAAGGCTGGTCAGCGGCGGAAAGTTCTCCTTAGTCATGTGTATGATATTCTTCCCTTTGTCCTCTACGAATCGCCACGGCGTATTCTCGATACCCTGGCTGATATTCTCACTATTCTCGGCGACCGAATGATATGTCTTGGTCGTGAACTGACCAAAATTCATGAAGAGGTTGTTTTGAAGACGGCAAGTGAATTGCAGGATGAGTTAACTGCTCGCCCGGCAATCAAGGGTGAAATTGTCATGATTATTGCCGGGAGTAAGGTCACAGCCGGGGTTGGCAAGGATGACATTCATGAGCTTTTGACGTCCTTGCATCAGCAGGGGCTGTCAATGAAAGACGCTGTCCAGAAGATCAGTAATGATCTTGGCGGCAAGCGTTCTGCGGTCTATAAAATCGGGCTCCAGGTTTGGAAAGAATAAAAATATGGTATCTCGGGTCCGGCAATTTTTTTGTCGTCACCAAAGAGGATGTCTCGCAGTCTCTACAGAGTGCTCAACTGTCTCTTTATGGTCAGCCACAGAGGTTTGATTGAGAGTGAAATTATCAAGAGTGCACTCAGCAATTGAACGCTATAGGGGATGATTTCTGCGGCTTTGCCGGTTACTGCCCGCACATCAAGGTCAAGCATGACGTAGAGTTGGTCAACAGCCAGCCCGCAAAGTACGGCAAAAAGGGCAATGGTACAGAGGTAGAGAACTGCCGCGCGCTTGCCTAAAATGCCAACGAGAACAGAAAGGGATGTGATATTGGTGGCCGGACCCGTGAGGAGAAAGACAAGGGCTGTGCCCGGGCTGATCCCTTTTAAAATGAGAGCGGCAGCAATGGGTGTCGAGGCGCTGGCGCAGATGTAAATGGGGATGCCGATAAGAAGCATCAGCAGCATGGATGGCAGCCCACCACCCAGATAGGATTTCAGGAAATCATCAGGAATGAGAGCGGTGATCAGGCCGCCCAAAAAAATGCCAAGGAAAAAATAGGGGGCAATATCTCCCCAGAGTTCGAGGAAAGCATACTTGATTCCTTGGTTAAGTTCCTGGAGAAAGGTAGGCTTCTCACCGGTGAAGGGGTTGGCACCCATGGTAGTTTGGCCCGCCATGGGAAGAAGGGTGGAAGTCTTCAACGTTGTCTTTTGGGGTGGATTGACGATATTTTCAGCAAAGCCGGCAAAAAGCGCCGTGATCAGGGCCGCTAGAGGGCGGGCGATGGTGAGTAGAGGGTCGAGCAGGGCATAGGTGATGGAGATGGAGTCCACCCCTGATTCCGGGGTGGATATCAAAAAGGCCACTGTTGCGCCATTGTTTGCGCCTTGGTTTTTGAGTCCGGAAGCGGCTGGAAGTACCCCGCAGGAACAAAGGGGCAGAGGAATACCAAACAGGGCCGCCTTAATCACCGGGAGGAATTTCCCCTGACCTAAATGCTTGGCGATAAAATCGGTGGGCATAAAGACCTTTATGATGCCGCCAAAGGCAATGCCAAAGAGAATATAGGTGGATGCCTCCAGGAGCATGTCCCATGATTCAAAAAGGATGCGAACAAAAAGAGATTCATTCATAGGATTTTAGTAGCGGGTGGCAATTTTTTTAAAAAGCAGAAGTCAGTTAAAACTAGGGGTGCTGGTCAGAGTTGTCAATGTCAGGCTGGTCTCGGTGTGAACTTGATAGTGCTTGTAAACTCATGTTGCATAAGCTATTTTGGCATGTTTTAATCTCTTGAAAAATATATGGCAATACTATGAAAAAGGTTCGGGATTATTATTTTGAAAAGGCAAAGAAGGAAAAATATCCAGCCCGTTCTGTTTTTAAACTTGAAGAGGCACAGCAGCGCTTTAAGCTCCTGAAAAAGGGCGATAGTGTTCTTGATTTGGGCTGTAGCCCTGGAAGTTGGTCCATCTATGCCGCCAAGCAGGTTGGGGCAACGGGGCGGGTTGTCGGTGTTGACCTGCATACGACCCAAAAATATGCCTTTGCCGGTGCGGCTCCCATGGATCTGCTTAAAGCAGACATTTTTTCGGAAGATATTTTTGCCAAGCTCGCTACTTCCCGTTTTAACGTGGTGTTGAGTGACATGGCTCCTGCCACCACTGGTCATAAATTCTCAGACCATCAGAAGAGTCTGGAACTGTCAAGACGGGCTCTTGCAATTGCCGCAGCTGTTTTGCTTGAAGGTGGTAATTTCTACTGCAAGGTCTTCCAGGGTGAGGATTCCGGTGATTTTGTTGACGAGGTACGGCAGTTTTTTAAGAAGGTAAAAGTGGTTAAGCCAAAATCGTCACGGGTGGAAAGCCGTGAGGTTTTTGTTCTTGCCATGCATTTGAAATAGAATCTAAGCGGGGCACCGCATTTTTTATACAGGGAGGTTGACATGTCAGGACATTCTAAATGGGCGAACATTAAACATCGAAAGGGTGCCCAGGATGCCAAGCGCGGCAAGATTTTCACCCGGCTAATTAAGGAGATTAGCGTTGCTGCCCGTATGGGTGGTGGAGGGGATGTCGACTCCAACCCTCGCTTGCGGTCTGCTGTATCTGCTGCCAAAAACGTCAATATGCCCAAGGATAATATTGATAGGGCGATTAAAAAGGGTACCGGCGAACTTGAGGGTGAAACCTATGAGGAGATTCGCTATGAGGGCTACGGCCCGGGCGGTGTGGCCGTCCTTGTCGATTGCATGACCGATAACCGAAACCGCACTGTGGGCGAGGTCAGGTTTGCCTTCACCAAGAGTGGCGGCAATCTCGGTGAGTCCGGCTGCGTGGCCTTTATGTTTGACCGGAAGGGTTCCATCATCATCGACAAAGAAGAGGTTGATGAGGACGAATTGATGGAAGTGGTCCTTGAGGCAGGGGCCGAGGATGTTGTCGAGGAAGAGACAACCTTTCAGGTCTTGACGGCCCCTGAGGATTTTGACGCGGTCCGTGAGGAGTTGGAAAAGGCCGGTATCAAAATGGTCGAAGCGGCCATCTCTATGATCCCCCAGAATACGATTGAGGTTGCCGAGGAAAAAAAGGCCGCCTCTCTTATGCGCCTTATTGACGCCTTGGAGGATAATGAGGATGTGCAGCATGTCCACGCCAATTTCGATATTCCCGATGAGATTATGGAGAGGCTGGCATAAGGGGCGGAGGCGTGGCACATCCTGGCCCGTTGATCCTCGGCATTGATCCGGGATCGCGGATCACCGGCTATGGCCTGATCAGAAAGGAGGGCGGGCGGCTCAGCTTTGTTACCTGTGGTGTCATCCGACCTGATCTAAAACTTACCTTTGCCGACCGCCTTTTTGAGATATATGAGGGGATTTCCCAGGTTATAGAGCAGCATAGGCCGGATCAGATGGCCATTGAGGATGTTTTTGTGGCCACAAACCCGCGCTCGGCTCTCAAACTGGGCCATGCCCGCGGCGTGCTGCTGTTGGCCGGCAAAACCCATGGCCTGCCCATTGGTGAGTATACACCTCGTACCGTGAAACAGACCGTGACGGGGTATGGCCAAGCGGAAAAGTCCCAGATGCAGCAGGTTGTCCGGGTGCTGTTGAAGCTTTCCGGCAATCCCAGCGAGGATGCTGCCGACGCCCTGGCCGTTGCTATTTGTCATGCCCATCATACTGTGGGTTCGTAATCACGAGGGCTAAAGAGTGTACAAGGTGGCTATCATGGGATATCGTTGACCACCTGACGGTTTTTTTTGGTTCTTCGCTGATTTGCCGGGATAGTTTTATTTTTGCTGCAGAATGGACGGAAAAATCAGCATAAAGTGAGAAAAGGTTAACTATCAAATTGTATCTAACCATTTTCCTCAACACAAAGGCACAAAGACACAGAGGTTTTCTTCATGCAATCTCTCTGTGTCTTTGTGCCTTTGTGTTTGATAAACAACCTTTCCCTAACTTCGGTGCTGAACCTTTGTTTTGTCATCCCCTTATTTCTTCGGATAGCAGAGACCAATGATCGCTTCCCTTCGCGGCATAGTGCAGTTTAAATATTCAGACCGTATTATTGTTGATGTGCATGGGGTGGGCTATGAAGTGTCCATGCCGGAAAGTGCTCTTTTCTCGGTGCCTGATGAGGGACACGAGGTGTTTCTGTATATCCATTCCCATATCCGGGAAGATGCCTTCTTGCTTTTTGGCTTTTTTGAACGGCAGGATAAACAGACCTTTCAACTGCTGCTTACTGTTTCTGGTGTGGGGCCGAAGCTGGCCCTTGCCATTCTGTCCGGTATATCTCCGCCTGAGTTGTCCCGAGCTGTGTCCTCTGAAGATATTGGTCGCTTGACCCATGTGGCCGGGGTGGGAAAGAAAACCGCTGAACGGCTTTGTCTGGAACTTAAGGATAAAGTAGCGTTTATTCCGCTATCAGAAGCCGTGCATCCGGGCAAATCTCGTGGTGGTTCCCGGGCTGAAGACTCAGTTATGGATGACGCCGTATCTGCCCTGGTTAATCTCGGCTATCCGCCGGCAAATGCCAAGGAGGCTGTTGCCGCCATCTATGCCCTGCGGGAGGGTGATGTCACTTTAGAAAATTTGATACGTCTGGCCCTCAGATCCTTGGCCTCATAAGGCTTTATATGACGTATTTTAAAGTGTTCACGCCCCAAGTAGTGTCTTTCCCGCCATTTTCTTCGGTGCGTGGTGATAGCATACGTCGCAATGCTCCCTATTCGCTTTTTGAATACGATGACATGGGCTACTTTGGATCACGTTGTTTAATTTCCGTCCCTCAGGAGATCGTTTTTTCAAGATGAATTACGAAGAACGCCTTATTTCAAGCGAGACTGTTGGGGATCAGGAAGTTTTCCAGGAGTATGACCTGCGTCCCAAGAGTTTGGCCCAGTACATCGGCCAGCAGCAGGTGAAGGCCAATCTGAATATTGCTATTCAGGCGGCCAAGGGCCGCGGGGAGCCACTTGATCATATTTTGTTTCACGGTTTCCCGGGTCTTGGCAAAACCACCCTTGCTTATATCATCGCTCAAGAGATGGGGGCAAATATTCGGGTGACCTCGGGCCCGGTTATTGAAAGGGCGGGGGATCTGGCCGCTATTCTCACCAGCCTCCAAGAGGGCGATGTCCTTTTTATTGATGAAATTCATCGCCTCAACCATGTAGTGGAAGAAATTCTGTACCCGGCCATGGAGGATTTTCAGCTTGATCTCATTATCGGCCAGGGCCCTGGCGCCCGGTCGGTGAAAATGGATCTTCCCCGTTTTACCCTGGTGGGGGCCACCACCAGAACAGGGCTCCTTACCCCGCCACTGCGTGATCGTTTCGGGGTGGTTCTGCGCCTGGGATTCTATAGCCCCGAAGAATTGGTTGCCATTGTCACCCGTTCAGCCGCTCTTCTTGAGGCCCCCATTGATAAAGGCGGTGCCCTGGAAATTGGGCGCAGGTCCCGAGGTACCCCGCGTATAGCCAACCGATTATTAAAAAGGATACGTGATTATGCCCAAGTTAAGGGCGATGGTAGGATTACCGCAGAAATGGCTGACCGCGCCCTCCAACTTCTAGAGGTTGACCATGTTGGCCTCGATGAGATGGACAGAAGAATTCTGCTGACCATTATCGATAAATTCCAAGGTGGTCCCACGGGATTGGATACCCTTGCTACTGCCGTCTGTGAAGAACGCAGCACCCTGGAAGATGTCTACGAGCCCTTTCTTATTCAGTGCGGTTTTTTAGCGAGAACTCCCCGTGGGAGGGTGGCAACGCTGAATGCCTACGAGCATTTCGGTCGCGCTGTAGAGTTTCGGCAGTCGGTGGACAGGTCAGATACGCTGCCCTTTAGTAGTTAGTGCCTGACCTGTGTTGATCATACACGGCTTGGCACGATTGTGATAAAATGAGAAGATTCTTTTGCCGCAGCAAGGTTGTTTTCCATAGTAAGGGTGTGATATTATGCAGAATATGAAACTCTCCGCACCAGATATAATCGCTAAGAAGGGCGTGGGAAAAATTACCATGCTCACGGCCTATGATGCCAGTTTTGCCAGAATGCTGGAGTCCGCCGGCGTTGACATGCTGCTGGTGGGAGATTCTTTGGGCATGGTGGTCCTGGGCTATGAATCCACCGTACCGGTCACCATGGATGAAATGATTCATCATGCCGCGGCGGTAAGGCGGGGTGCTCCTGGGACTATGCTTGTCGGGGATATGCCCTTTCTCTCCTATCAGGTTTCCAAAAAAGAAGCAGTAGCCAATGCGGGGCGATTTTTCAAGGAGGCCGCCTGTGACGCGGTGAAGCTTGAAGGTGGTCACGAGGTCTGTAAGGCAGTGCGAGCCATTATTGATGCCGGCATGCCGGTGATGGGCCATATCGGTCTTACTCCGCAGACCGCAGGCAAGCTCGGCGGTTTTAAGGTGCAGGGCAAAGACGTGGAGTCGGCCCGCCGTCTCCTTGAAGAGGCCAAGGCTCTGGAAGGTGCCGGAGTCTTCAGTCTGGTCCTTGAGTGTATACCGGATGGCTTGGCCAACATTATTTCAGAGGCCATTAGTATCCCGACTATCGGCATTGGTGCCGGCGCCGGCTGTGATGGCCAGGTCCTTGTCACCCATGATCTCTTAGGACTCTTTGAGAAATTTGTTCCCAGTTTTGTGAAAAACTATATAAACTTAGCGCCGGAAATAAAAAAGGCAGTGGCCTCTTTTATGGCTGAAGTTAAAGATGGCAGTTTTCCCGATAAGGATCACAGTTTTCCCCTGCAGATCGATCCGTCAGACATCTTTAAGTGCGCTGATGATAAAACAAAATGCACTAAATAACCTGTGGCCCCACTCTCTATGAGGAGATCATTGGCGTCTAAGGGCACGAGTTACGAGAATGTTACACTCTAGGGAGTATAAAGGAATAAGCGTATGGATATAGCTACCGTTGTCGGCCTTGCTCTAGGCACCATTCTCATCATCATTGCCATTTTACTGGGCGGCTCTCTCATCCTCTTTATTAATATCCCCTCGGTGATGATTGTCGGTGGCGGTGTTCTTGCTACGGTGATGATCCGTTTTGGTCTTGGTGACGTCATCAACGCCACCAAGGTGGCCATGAACGCCTTCTTCACTAAGACCTCCAATCCCGGCCAAGTTATCAAAGAGATCGTTAATCTCGCCAATATTGCCCGTAAAAATGGTTTGATCGTTCTTGAGCAGCAGCCCATTGAAGATGAGTTTCTTAAGAAGGCCATCATGTACTGTGTTGACGGCCATGAGGCGGACTTTATCGAAGAGGTCCTCAAAAAAGAGGTGAGTTTGACCGTGGAGCGTCATACTGTGGGGCGAAAGACCTTTGGCTCCATGGGCGATGCTGCCCCGGCCTTTGGCATGATCGGTACCCTGGTGGGACTGGTGCAGATGCTGGCCAATATGGATGATCCCTCCACCATCGGCCCCGCCATGGCTGTCTGTCTGCTCACCACCCTGTATGGCGCTGTTCTGGCCAACCTCGTCTTCCTGCCCATTGCCGACAAGCTTGCTTTGCGCAGCCAGGAGGAGGAGCGCAACCGCCGTCTGATCATTGAAGGTGTCCTTGGTATCTTAAAGGGCCTTAATCCTCGCGTTATGGAGGAATTCCTGGAAACCTTTCTGCCCCCCAAGTTGCGCGGTGCCGGTGAAGGTAAATAAGGTTTAGGTATGGCTGACGACGAGACGAAATGTCCAGAATGCCCCCCCGGAGCACCGGTGTGGATGTGTACCTTTGCAGATTTGATGTCGTTGCTGTTGTGCTTTTTTGTTCTGCTTCTCTCCTTTGCTACCATGGATCAGGCAAAGTATAAGATGGTGGCTGGGTCCATGAAGGATGCCTTCGGGGTTCAGCGTGAAAAGCCGGTTGAGGGTGAGCAGCAGGGCAATGAGATGATATCATCAAATTTTGCGACGGTGCCTTTGCAGATCCAGATGGAGATGGCTAGATATTTTGAGCAAGATGTGGCTGGCGGTGATATTGAAACAGAGTTTGACCCATATGGTCTTATTCTAAGGATTAAAGGGAATGTGGCCTTTGAATCTGGACGGGCTGACCTGCGGAAAGAGTTTATACCCTTGCTTGACAAAATAGGCAGGATGGTCCAACGGGCTGAGCTCATGGTGGAGGTGAGTGGCCATACAGATAATCTCCCGTTGCGTGAAGGGCAGAGCGCTTTTAGTTCCAACTGGAGTTTGTCTTCGGCTCGAGCTGTGGCAGCGGTGGAATATCTTATTGATAAATACCAGTTGCCGCCCTCAAGATTTGCTGCCATAGGCTATTCCTATGGTCAACCCCTTGACACCAACACGACTCCGGAGGGTAGGGCTCGGAACCGACGTGTTGAATTCAAGATAAAACCCGGAGCTGCCCAGTTTGTGCTGGACGGCCTTGAGATTGAGCGTGGGCCCATTGATAGTGGCCAATAAGGACAAGGACCATGGAAGACGCTAACGATGACAGACGCAGTTCCGTTCGGGTCACCGGCCGTAATCTTTTTGCCTATAAAGAGATTTCTGAGCAGATGTTGGACGCTTACGACAAGGATTTTCAGGACGGAATTTCCCTCTATAGCCAGGAAAGTCTGGCTGATATGCAGATTTTTGTCGGTGCCCAGAGCGCCCTGGGCCGACTCCGCGATAAAGATGAGGACCTGGCAGACTTCCTGCAGCATCTTGACATGAAGATGAATATTCTTCTTAAGAAGGTCGATGACGGTAAAACTCCCCTTGATGACATGAAGCTTCGGGATCTCAATTTGAGCGGGGCAGGCCTCGCTTTTATCGCCCCGGAGAAAATAGCGATCGGCACCTTGCTTGAGTTTCGTGTTGTCTTGTTACCCAATTATCTTTTTATCTATGCCATTGGCAAGGTGACGAAGTGCGAGACCGTTACCCATAATGGCGATAAACATTTTTATCGGGTTGGTTCCGAATTTGTTTTGATAATGGATGAGGATCGCGAGAAACTTATTCAGCATAATTTTCGTCAACAAAGCCTGGCTCTTCGTAATCGTCGGAAACAGCAGGATAATAATTAGGACCAGGCGTTTGTTTGTGATGACCATTGATTGGCAGCCAGTTTGAGGCCCTTTTACAACGGCTTTTTGGGAATGGTGTTGACATGTTATGGGTTTGCAGTCGGCGCATTGCTCCTGCCGGTTCAAGGTAAGTTTCATTATAAGATGTTTTTGGTCCACAAACTACTCCAGTGTAAATTCAGGGCCCATCAGATTTTTTTATTATTTTTACCGGTGTACACCTTTAAATAAGGGTATGCAGCACTATACTATTGCCAATGCGAACAATTACCTCCCAAGAAATAAGTGAAGCGGTACGAGGGCTGACTATGGAGGCCGGAACCCAGCTCGAACCGGATATCCTTGAGGCTCTGCTGGTTGCCCGTGACAGTGAAGAATCACTTCTTGCCCGCCACGTTCTCGAACTTTTTATCACCAATGCTGATATTGCCAGCCGGGAAAAGATTCCTGTTTGTCAGGATGCCGGTGTGGCTGTGCTGTTTGTTGAGATTGGTCAGGATCTCAGGGTTGAAGGAAGTCTTGAGGATGCCATCCAGGACGGAATCAAAAGAGGCTACCAGGATGGCTATCTGCGGAAATCCGTCTGTGACCCCATAACCAGGGTAAATACCGGCACCAATACCCCGGCTGTTATTCATTATGATATCATCGCTGGTGACAAGCTCAAGTTGTCCATGCTGCCCAAGGGGTGTGGCAGCGAAAACATGAGTGGTCTCACCATGTTGCCCCCTTCGGCCGGCATTCAAGGTATGATTGATTTTGTTGTTGAGCAGGCCGTTAAGGCTGGGCCCAATCCCTGTCCGCCCATTATTGTCGGGGTCGGCATGGGAGGTACCTTTGAAAAAGCTGCCTGTCTCGCCAAAAAAAGTTTGTTGCGGCCCCTGGGAGAATCCAGCCCTCGCCAGGATATTGCCGATTTGGAACGCCAGATTCTTACTGAAATAAATCGCCGCGGTGTCGGTGTTCAGGGCCTTGGCGGCAACCATACCGCCTTGGCTGTCCATATTGAAAGCTTTCCCTCTCATATTGCCAGTTTGCCGGTGGCAGTAAATATTCAATGCCATGCCCATCGTCACAAGGAGATGGTCCTTTAGGCTGAATTCAGGAATCAGAAGGCAGTATTCTGAAGAAAGAATACTGCCAACATAACTTATTCTGAATTCTGAATTTTTAATTCTGACTTCTAAAAAAAAATGTCCCTTTTGCGCTATCGTCCAGATTTTTATGAGACCCTTAAAAAGGTTACGCTGCCCTTTGATGCAGACGTTCTCTCTTCACTGAGGGCGGGTGATCTTGTCAGCCTGTCTGGAAACCTTTTTACTGGTAGGGATCAGACCCATCGCCTTTTTGAGGCTTTGCTGGACAAGGGGGAGCCGCTACCCATTGATCTTGCCGGCCAGCTCCTCTATTATGTGGGGCCTAGCCCGGCCCGGCCGGGCCAGGTGATTGGTGCCGCAGGTCCCACCACCAGCTATCGGATGGATAAGTATACCCCGCGCCTTCTGGAACTTGGCCTTGCTGGGACCATGGGTAAAGGTTCCCGTTCTCCTCAGGTGCGAGAGGCCATGGTGAAACATGGAGCCGTTTATCTGGCAGCCTTTGGGGGCGCCGGGGCTTTGCTCTCAAAATGTATTAAGGAGTCAGAAGTGATCGCTTTTGAAGATGCCGGTCCTGAAGCGCTGTTTCGGTTTAAAGTGGCCGAGTTTCCAGCTGTGGTAATTAATGATACGCTTGGTAATGATTTTTACGAGATGATTCGTCAGGGGAAAAAGTAGGCCGTTTTATTACTTCCAGCCACCCACAAAAAAAGGCCCAAGGGAATTTCCCTTGGGCCTTTTTTTGTGGTGCAATCGTGACGAGATTATTTGCTGCGCATGGCGCCGAAGATCTGGGCACTTTTGAGTATCATCAAGCCCTGTTTGAGCTGGTTGTCTTTTTCGATGAGAGTTTTAATCTCATCAAGCTCTTGCTGGATTTTGTCATCCACGTCTTTCAGCTCTTTGTCTTTCTTTGGGTCTTTTTTGTTTTTGCTATCGGCACTTTTGTTATCAAAATGATGACGGAGATCTTTTTCGCGGATGAATTGCGGTTTCTCCTTGCCATTCTTTTCTTCGAGCTCTTCTTCAGTCAGAAAGGAAGTGGGGACAATGATGTCAGGAGTAATGCCGGTAGCCTGGATGGACCTACCATTGGGGGTGTAGTAAAGGGCGGTGGTCAGTCGCAGACCCGCACCGTTGGACATGGGATGGATGGTTTGCACTGATCCCTTGCCAAAGGACTGGGCACCAAGGACCAGGGCGCGTTTATGGTCCTGCAGGGCGCCGGCCACAATCTCGGAGGCGCTGGCACTCCCCTCGTTAACAAGAACAACTATGGGGAAGGTGTAGGAAGTACCGTTCTTGTGGGCGGAATAGCTCAGGTTATTTTCCTTGCGGCGTGATTTGGTGTAGACGATCAAACCCTCGTCAAGAAAAACGTCGGAAATACGGACGGCCTGATCTAAAAGGCCACCTGGATTATTGCGAAGATCAAGAACCAGACCTTTCAGATCGCCATCCTTGGTGAGGTCATCCATGGACTTTTTGAAGTCCTTGGTGGTGTTGGCCTGGAAGGAGCGAATGCGAATATAGCCGTAGCCAGGCTCCAGTGTCTTGGCCTTGACGCTGATCAAGGGGATATTGTCCCGGGTGATGGTGAAATCTTTGAGTTCAGTCCAACCCTCACGATGGATTGAAATAGTGACGTCGGTACCATTGGGGCCACGAAGGCGTTTGACGGCGTCCACCAAGGTCATGTCCTTGGTGGGTTCTCCTTCAATCTTGAGGATTTTATCCCCAGCCTTAAGCCCTTTTTTAAAGGCAGGAGTGTCATCAATGGGGCTTACCACGGTGAGGATGGAATCCTTCATGGTAATTTCAATGCCGATGCCGGAGAAGCTGCCCTTGGTTTCAATCTGCAGATCTTTGAAGTCTTCAGGATCCATATAGGATGAATGAGGATCAAGGGAATTTAACATCCCCTTAATCGCACCCTCCAGGAGCTCCTTGGAGTCGACATCCTCAACGTAATTTTCCTGGAGCATGTGCAGGATGGCAGTGAAAGTTTCAAGATTCTGGTAGGTGTCCTCGGTCTGGGCAATAACTTGGGAGTCACGGTCCCAAAGGGGTAACGTCGCCACAGGAAGGAGAAGTATCAAAACAAAGAGGAGACGCTTGGTGATAGAATTGCCTGATTTCATGGAAAACCTTACGGGAATGTGTGCAAAATGTCAGTACTGCTGTCTTTTAAAGGACACCAGAATAATAAATTAGATCTGAAATAATAACATGGATGGCAAAGGACGACAAAAGGTAATTTATTTTCCTGTCAAACCTTGGCAAGATCACGTCGTACAAATAAAAAACATTAACTGCTGCTCAAGGGGTTTGCTGAAGACCGGGGGCTAGAACAATAGAGTTTGGATCAAGCCAGGCCAAAGGATCTTCAGGTTGTGTTTTAAGGCGAATTTCAAAATGAATGGCGCTCCGCAATTCTCCGATATGACCCGATACCATAGCAATCTCGTCCCCTTGGTTGACGATGTCGCCTGGTTTGACGAGAAATGTGGTCATGCCGCTGGTCATCGTATAGTAGCCATCGGTGTGGCTGATGATGATCAGCTGACCGTAGCCTTTGACAAAGCCGGTATGGACCACCTTGCCTTTAAAAATGGCACGGATGATAGAACCTGGCTCACTCTTGAAATCTACGCCATAGGAAGGCTTGGTCTCGCCGGCCACGGAGGAGGCGCTGGCGCCAAACAGATTTATGAGTGTGCCAACCACCGGCGGTGGCAGTAATCCTTGTTGGCCGCCAAAGCCGCGCATCCAGGCAGGTTTTCTTTTCTTATGAGGTTCCAGGGGAAAGGAGGTTATCATCCATTCCTCCTTCTGCTGATGGGCAATAACAGCCTGTTTCTCAAGTTCTTCCAGGCCGGAGATGAGGGCCTTGGCTGATTCCTCAAGCTGATCAGCAGCTTGCCGATAGAGGTTTTTTTCTGCCTTGATGCGGGTGAGCAGATCCCGGCGTTCCAGTTTGGTCTCAGCTAAAACCTGTTGCTGGTTCTTGGCTTGATTCACGGCATCTTCAAGGGTTGCCTGTTGCGCTTCGTGGGATTTTCTGGATTCTTCCAGTTCGACGAGTTTCCCGCGAAACCGGGCAATGAGTGTCTGGTCGTGGCGCAGCATATGCCGGTAATATTCATGAAAATTGACAAGTTCCGGCAGGGTGGTTGATGAAAAAGTGATGTTGAGAACCCCTATGTCACCCAGGCGATAATAAGCGGCCAGCCTTTTTTCGGTTTGGCGGGCCAGGATATCTTTTTCGCCTTTGATCTCTTCAAGGGCTGCCTGCATTTCATCAGTCTTTAGTTCTTCCACCTGAAGCTGGTTATATAGACTGACTAAAAGCGTGCTTTCCTCAATGATTTTATCATCGAGCTCAACAAGCTCATTGAGGAGATTTTCCTCCTGTTTACGGGTCTGTTCAAAATTCTCCTGCTGAACCTGAAGACCCTGCTGGATGCGGCTCAGTTTTTTCTTGTGCTCAAACAGATCCTGTTCGGCGAGACGAACTGCTTCTTCCAGTCCAAAATCATCACTGCGCTCATAGGCCAAGGTAGGGCCGACAAAGACGGTGCCGTGGAGCAGGGTGATGAAAAGGGCCCAAAAAAGAGGCCTTTGCAGAAAACCACAAGTCATTGGAGCTTATACCTTCAAATACTTTCTGATGGAAATGAGGCTGCCGCTGGAGCAGAGAAGCAAGGAAATAAGAAATATGGTTGCGCTGTTAGCCAGAGGCAGAAAGGAGAGTTCAAAAAGATTCATGAAGGCCGGCCCTGAAAAGTGGTTCTTTATCCATTGGAAGAGGAAAAAGAGTGAGAGCAGGCCGCTGCAGGCCCCGAATAGCCCCAGCAGAAAACCTTCCACAATGACTGGTCCACGGATATAGCGGTCAGTGGCGCCGAGAAAGCGCAGGATCTCAAGTTCCTCCTGGCGTGATTCCAGAGTCAGCCGGATGGTATAGGACACCATGAAGACGGAGGTGAGAATCAGCAGCGCCCCACTCAATATGACGATGATACGCAGCAGGCTTATGAAATACCCGAAGCGTTCAATCCAGTCCTGGCCATACTGGACCTTAACCGCCCCCGGCAAGCTCACCAGGTAATCACTGAAATCCTTTATCCTGGTCAGGCTCTTTAAATTGCTGGAGGGGAAAATCTCCACCGAATAGGGCAAAAAGCTGGGGTCAAGATCTTCAAGCACATCACTGTCGCGCCCGAGTTGTTTGGTCAGGCGTTCAAAGGCCTCTTCTCTGGAGATAAAAACAATTTTATCCACCTTGTCAAAATCAGTAATTTTCTTTTTGAATTCCTGCCGGAAGGCTTCTGGCACCTCTTGTTCAAGATAGACAATCAGACGCAATTCATTCCCCAAGCGACTGCTAGCCTTCTGCATATTGATGTAAATCAAGAAGAAGAAGGAGAAGATGAGTACAGAAAGGCTGACCGTGAACAGGGTCATCACCTGAGAGGTCCATCCATGACGAGAGTTGCGAACCAGCTGGCCGAATATAAATGATATATAGCTCATGATACCCTAAGATTAGAGGTCAAAGTTAACCTTGATGATTTCTTGCAGCTTGCCGTTTTCCAGGTTGATTAAACGATGGTCTGATTTCTGATAGATAGACTGATCGTGGGTGGCGATGATAATGGTTGTCCCATCCTCATTAAGACGTTTCAGGAGATTCATGACCAGGGCGGTGGCTGCTGGATCGAGATTGCCGGTGGGCTCGTCAGCTAATATGAGGGGAGGCTTGTTGGCACAGGCTCGGGCTATGGAAACGCGTTGCTGTTCACCCCTGGAAAGTTTCCCGGTGGGGGTGTGAATTTTGTCTGCCAAGCCGAGGTTGGCCAGAAGTTCCAACACCCGCTGTTTAATATCCTTGGGGGTTTCGTAACGAACCTCCATAGCCAGGGCGATGTTTTGATACACAGTCTGTTTTGGCAGCAGTCGAAAGTCCTGGTAAGCAACGCCAATATGTTGACGCATCTTCTGGAGGTCGTGGCCGGAAAGCTTGCTGATATCCTTCTTGTTCATCTCAATGAGGCCCATTGTCGGTCTTTCGAGAAAACAAAGAAGCTTGAGAAGGGTTGTCTTGCCGGCGCCGCTGACGCCGGTAAGAAAGACCATCTCCCCATGACCCACGGACATCGAAACATCGTCAAGGGCCATGATGTCGGGGGGATAGGTTTTGGTGACTTTTACAATGTCAATTAATGACGTATCAATGGGAGAAGCTATGTCAGATGTCATAAACGAATTCAGATGAAAAAAGGTGCAGCCTGAAAGATCTGCCGCATGTTTAACTTGTTGATATTAAACTTTTAAAAATAGTATGCGCCATAATTATGACGCTTAAGTGCCTGTGGTAAACAAGATGAGGGGTTAAAAAAATTGACACCCTGTACCACTTATTATATACCAGATTCTAGGAATAAAAGAAACTCATTGAGTTAGCTACCTTTTTTTACAGGAAATGGGGCTGAACAATAGAGTTTTTGCCGTCTAAAGTTCGGAGTCCGGTCAATCGTTTCAGTTCATTTTCACTCCAGAGTAGGAGATCATGTGCAGCATGACTACAGCTGAAGCAGCCCCTGCTAAAAAATCTTCCCCAAAACCTGGTTTGTCACCATTTTGCAATAACATCATTGGCAAAAGTTCCTCAATTTGCAAGGTTTTTTCACTTATTGAAAAGGTCCAGGATACAGACTCCACTGTCTTGATCCAGGGTGAATCCGGCACAGGTAAGGAATTGATTGCCCGTGCGCTTCATTTTGGTGGTGATCGTGGCAATAAACCTTTTGTGCCTGTGAATTGCGGGGCAATTCCAGCTGAACTCCTTGAGTCGGAACTGTTTGGTCATGAAAAAGGGGCCTTCACCCACGCTATCCGCACGCGGATCGGTCGTTTTGAGATGGCGGATGGCGGTACGGTATTTCTTGATGAGATTGCTGAAATGAGCCCTGTTTTGCAGGTTAAGCTGCTGCGGGTGCTTCAGGAGAAGAGTTTTGAAAGGGTGGGGGGCGCCAAAACAATCTCCTCTGATTTTCGGGTTATTGCTGCCACCAATCGGGACCTTGCGGAGGAGGTGCGTAACGGCAATTTCCGCGAGGATCTCTACTACCGTCTTACTGTCATTCCCATCGAATCGCCTCCTTTGCGCGATCGTAAAAGCGATATCCCCCTTCTTTTGGAAGCATTTCTGAAACGTTTCTGTGTTACTAAAAAAAGAGTGATAACCGGTGTTGATGATGATGCTCTGGAATGTTTGAAACGCTATCAATGGCCCGGGAATGTCCGGGAACTAGAGAATATGGTCGAGCGTATGGTTATTTTGGCGGCCGGTGAGGTAATCACCATGGAAGATCTGCCTCCTCAGCTTTTGAATACCCCCGCCCCTGCCAATTCCCCCACCATTGCCGAAATTCCTGAAACTGATTTTTGTCTGAGTGAAATAGTGGCGGACTATGAGAGGAAATTGATTGTCAGGGCCCTTCAGCAGACAGGTTGGGTAAAAAACAGGGCGGCGAAACTCTTAAAGGTAAATCGGACCACCCTGCTTGAAAAGATGAAGCGGCACGGTGTGGACAAATCTGTGGGAAATTAGACCATGGGCATTATCAAGGGCTCTGTTTTTGCTGATCCTCTTCCGAGGAGTATGCTGTTGGCCTGGGCAGAGGCGATAGCGCGTTTTTTTGGGCTCGCGCTTTTTCTTATTGTTCTGTGTTTCTTCAGTTCCCGCTCCGCATCATGTGCTGCGGCGGATGATGTGGGGATTGTAACCAGTCCCGAGCAGGCCGCACAACAGGAGAAGCTGTGGGCCGAGGCCGAGGCCTTTCTTGACGCTGAGGATACCGATCAGGCTGCGCTCTATTTTAAGCATTACTGGAAAACATACCCCCAAGCACCCCGTGCTGCCGAGGCTCTTTGGCAGGCCGCCCTTCTCTACAAACAACAAGCTCTTCGTGTCGAAAATCCTGATTGGGCAAAGGTTAAGGACCTTTTTTATGCCTATATTGTTGATTTTCCGAATTCTCCCAGGATACCTGATGCGTATGCCGAGGTCGGCGACAGTTATTTTTATATGGGCTTTTACCGTGAGGCCCAGAACTATTACGCCCTTTTTCTCAAGCAATATCCCAAGCATGAGGCAACAAATCAAGTGCTGTATATGCGGGCTAGATCCCTTTTCCATGTGGGGAAATTCAGCCAGGCCAGCGACGATTTTACCACTCTGCAGCTGAGCAAGGATAGGGAGTTCCGCTTACGGGGTGAAGCGGGACAAGCCTATGTCCATTTTTTTAAAGGTGAGTGGCATGACGCCTTGGGAATTTTCAAAAGAATTCACCGTCAGAATCCAGACTATTATCTGATCGTTCCGGAAATTTTACGGGATATGGGTATTGCCGCCATCAGGGTAGGGGACATCCAGGAGGGGCGTGATTATATCCTCCATTATATCAATATCGGTGAAAACGCCCTGGTTGATGATGAGGCCTATTTTGAGGTGGCGGAAAGTTTTCTGCAGGAGGGTGTGCTGGATGGTGCTCGTGTTTTTTATGAATTTGTGATTGCCAAGACCAAGCCCCAGGACAAATACGCGATCTTGAGTAAATTTCGCGTGGCCCAGTTTGGTGCGGCCAATCTTGATACGATGTCGGAAAAAGAGCGGTTGGCATTTTTTAAGAAAAATGGCGACAAGCCTTTTCAAGAGGTGCTCGACACCCTCTATGACAATCCCTTGGCCCAGGATGCACGTTATTCCTTGTTTGAGCGCTATGTGGGGCGGCAGGAATGGGAACGGGCCTATAATCTGGGCAAGTCCTATCTCCGTTATAAGCCCACCACGCCCAAGGAGCAGGCAGTGGTTAAGGAGGAGCTTGGTAAGATTCTGGTTGGTTGGATTACCGACCTGCTCGCCTCTGGAAAATATGCCGATGTTCGAGTCCTTTACGAAAAAGAGTTCCCGGTTATTGCCGATTATAAAAAAGCGGACCTTCTCATTCTCATCGGTGATGCCTATGCGCAGCAGACCCTGTACGATCAGGCCTCGGTTATTTATTACCGGGCGTTAGGCCAGGAGATTGATGACGAGCAGAAGGTCAAACTCTATTTCAAGCGCGCCGAAGTCTATCTTGCCAATAATGATCTGCAATCCGCCCAAAGGCTTTTGAAATATCTACGTCGGCTTTACCAGAATCAACCTGCCATTGCCGAGGTGAACTGGTTAAGTGCCCGCTTGCGCACTCTACAAAAGCGACCTGCCGATGCCCTTGAGTTTTATAAGATGGCCGTGGAGTCCGGCGGCAAGCAGGAGAAAAAAGGGGTTTATGCGGCAGATTATTTGCAGCAACTTTTTGCCCTTAATGATTTAGAGCGGGTGGCGGATCTTATTGCCATGTTCCGCGAGCAGCAATGGCTCCCTGCCCAGCAAATCCAGTACTGGTATGGTCGATTGGGGGTGGAGTTGTCCCGGGATGGTAAAAATGAAGCGGCGGCCGGTCTCTATCAAAGGGCCCTGGCTGAAGGCCTGCCTGAAACAAGTGCCGAGGCTCAACCCATCCATCTCCATCTTGCCGACTTGCTGATGGTCCAAAAAAAATATCAGGAGGCCCTGGGCCATTATCGCCTGGCCCAGCTGGGACAGGATAAAATTATCGCCCAGTTGGCCGAGAGCCGTCTTAATGAGTATCAGATTCAGGGCCTCATGGCGGATGTTGAGGCGATGTTTTGAATCACTACGCTGACCACAGCACTTATTTATGACCACTTCCTCCAATAAAATACTCATCGTTGATGATGATCAGGATGTCCGTATCAGCCTGTTTGAGGTTTTGAGCCATGGCAGATTTCAGGTCATGGCGGCTGAGAACGTCACCATGGCTTTGGAGATGGTAGCGGACAATCAGCCTGATCTTGTTCTGGCGGATTTGATAATGCCGGATGGCACTGGCCTTGATTTGTTGAAAAAACTCAAAGTTATGTTCCCCGATCTGCCGGTCATCCTTGTTACTGGGCATGCCTCAGTGGATACCGCGGTTGAGGCCATGCGCCTGGGGGCCCAGGATTATATCCTCAAACCGTTTCAGCGGGACGCTGTTCTTGAGACAGTGGACATGGCCCTGCACAGTCAGCGTCTTACTCCGGTAACCAGTGTTCTTGCTGCGGCGCGGCGGAAGCGTGGAGGAAGTCAGGATAAGCCCATTGTCGGCAATTCCGAGAACTTGCGGAAAATTATGATCAGGGCCAAGAGTGTGGCGTCCAGTAAGGCCACTGTGTTGATTCTTGGCGCGTCTGGAACCGGCAAGGAGGTCTTTGCCCGTTATATCCATAATGAAAGTGATCGCCGTAACGGACCCTTCGTGGCCTTGAATTGTGCGGCCCTGCCTGAGGGGCTGCTTGAAAGTGAACTCTTTGGCCATGAAAAGGGGGCATTCACCGGTGCCGTGGTCGCCAAGAAGGGCAAGTTCGAGTTGGCAAATGGCGGCACGTTGCTCCTTGATGAGATTGCTGAAGTGCCGTTGCACATGCAAGCCAAGCTCTTGAGGGTGCTTCAGGAAGAAGAGGTCGACCGGGTGGGTGGCAGTGCGCCGGTGAAGGTGGATGTCCATGTGGTGGCCACCACCAATAGGGATTTAGCGGAGATGGTCAAGGAGGGCACGTTTCGCCAGGATCTCTTCTATCGCCTCAATGTCATTCCCCTCAAGCTGCCGTCATTGGCGCAGAGGCCTGGCGATATTCCCCTCTTGGCCCAATACTTCCTTGAAAAGTTTTCCAGCCAATACAATAAGGAGCTCAAAAGGTTTTCCGGACCGGTTCGGCGCTATTTCCTGGAATATGAGTGGCCTGGCAATGTCAGAGAGATGGAAAATCTGGTGGAACGCGGTGTTCTTCTTAATGATCACCGGGAATATATTCTGGAAGATTTCTTTGATGAGGTTGTTTCTGAGTCGGTGGTTGAGGCCCCTGTTCCTCAATGGCAGGTGTCTGAGCCTGCATGCCGGCAAGACGACACCCAGGTCATGCAGCCCTTCACTGATAATGATGATGTTGTGCCGTTGAAAGATGTGGAGCGTCAAATGATCATGCATGCCCTCCAGAAAACTGACAATAATCGAACCCATGCGGCTAAGATGCTGGGTATATCCGTTCGTACTCTGCGTAATAAATTACATGAATATCGCACTCTGGGTATTTTGCGCTGATTCTCTGTTTGTGATTGTTTTCAGGTAGTTATCTTGCCGTGTTTCGCGGCCTCTCCTTTTTTATTCTGCTGTGTCACTTTTTTGTCCTTTGTTTGGCGGGGCGGGCCGCTTTGGCGGCACAATCCTTGCAAAACATCGAAGCAGGTGCATATTTTGCCCTCCGATGCTCTGCCGAGCGCATGTCATTAAATGTGACAGGTTCAAAAAAAGGAAGAAACGAAATGCCCATAAATAAGCTCTTTGGCGGCAATTTACCCATCATGGAACAGGCCTTAAACCTCCGTTATGAACGGCAGGGGCTGATCCAGTCAAATATCGCAAACATGGAAACACCGGGCTATACCAGTCAGGACTTTCCCTTTACCAAGGCCATGGAATCGGCCATGCAAGGCAGTGGTGCCCTTAGCAAGACACATGCCGGACATCTGGAGCTTGACCCCGTTGATGCTGGTATAAGTCGCGAATTTTCCAAAGAAAAAAGGCCGGTCGATCTTGATGAAGAGATGCTGAAACTCTCTGAAAACCAGCTGATGTATGAGATTGCCGCCAAGATCATCGGAAAAAAAATGGACGCTATGAAGTACGCTATTGATGAAGGAGGCAAATAATGGACATCCTCACAGCTTTAAAAATTAGCGGTTCCGGCTTGAAGGCGGAAAGAGCCCGTCTCAATATTACGGCCATGAACCTGGCCAATGTCAATACCACCAGGACTATTGAGGGTGGGCCCTATAAGGCGAAATCTGTTGTGTATGGAGCCAAGCCGCTGGAGAATTTTAGTGATACCTTGCATTCCACCCAGGCCAAGTTGCGGACGGTGGAGGTTGTCGAGGTCGTGGAGGACAATAAACCATTCAAAGAGGTCTATGACCCCTCCCATCCTGATGCTAACGAGAAGGGTATTGTTCTTTTTCCCAATGTGGATACCGCTGAGCAGATGGTGGACATGATAAGCGCCAAGCGAGGTTATGAGGCCAATGTCACCGCCATTGATGCCGTGAAGAGTATGGCCTTGAAGGCCTTGGATATAAGTCGATAGTTAACGAAACGTAACCAACAAAATTAAGGAACAGCAACATGAAGACATTACCTCTGAGTCAGATTCAGCAGCCCCTTAGCCTGGAAAAGAGCATGAAAGGTCAGGTGGAAGGTACCGGTTTTGGTGATGTGCTTAAAAAATCACTGGAAAGTGTGAACGCCAATATCCAGGAGGCCTCTCAGATGACGGAAGGGCTGGTCAGTGGTCAACATTCCAACATCCACGAGACCATGATCGCCATGGAAAAATCTACGATTTCCTTTCGTATGCTGACCAAGGTACAACAGAAGGTCATTGCTGCCTATCAGGACGTGATGCGAATGCAGGTATAACTGAGCGATTACTTTAAGATGAGGCGTCACCTCGGTGACTGGCACCATGAAAATTCTTTTTTTGAGTTCTTGAGCATCACTTAAGGTGCAGGAATTTTGACGCAACCGACAACTCATAACTGACAACTGAAAATTATGGCTGGCGCAAAAGAAATTATCCAACAGGGGCTTGATGTCCTAAAGAGTCTCCCCCTCATGCAGAAGGCCATTGCCGGGCTTGTCGTGGCAGTGGTCCTTTTTGGTCTCTTGAGTTTGACCTTTGTGAGCAGTAAGCCCGGCATGAAGGTTCTGTATGCCAATCTCAATAGTGGCGATGCCGCAGACATTGTTGCCCAGCTCAAAGAGCAGCGCGTTCCCTATGAACTTGCTGAAAACGGCACCGCTATTTTGGTTGCACAGAATGATGTTTACGAAATCAGACTGGCCATGGCCTCAGAAGGATTGCCCAAGGGGGCCGGGGTGGGTTTTGAAATTTTTGACAAGACCAGCCTCGGTACCACCGATTTTGTCCAGAAATTAAATTATCATCGCGCTTTGCAGGGTGAATTGGCGCGGACCATTACTCAGTTTGATAAAATCAAGGCGGCCCGTGTTCATATAGCCCAGCCCAAAGAATCGGTCTTTGTCGAAGATACGCAGCCCCCCACAGCCTCCATCAGCGTTTCCCTTGCCGGCCGGGATAAACTCTCGAAACAAGAGATTAAGGCCATTGTTAATCTTGTCGGCAGCGCCATTCCCGGCTTAGAAGAGTCCAATATCACCCTGGTTGACACCGGTGGTCATCTTCTCTTTCGCAAGGATGGCGATGAGGACACCTTGCTTTCTGCAACCCAGATAGAATATCAGCAGAAGATAGAAAGTACCCTGCGCAACAAACTGGAAACCATGTTTGAGGAGGTGGTGGGGGTAGAGAAGGTAATTGCCCGGGTCAGCACTGATGTTGACTTCGACCATGTTGACATCTCGGAAGAGGAGTTTGACCCCGAGACCCAGGTTGTGCGCAGCGAGCAGGTTCTCACCGAGCGAGATGGTGCCGCAGATAGCCAGCAAGGGATTCCCGGAGTTAAGGGACAGCTTGCCACCTACACCGCAGCCGGTGAGGGCGAGGGCGGTGGTCTTGGCTTTAAGCGCGACAATATCACCAGAAATTACGAAGTCAGCAAAAAGGTGACCAGAACCAAGGCAGCCATCGGGCAGGTACGTAAACTCTCGGTGGCGATTATGGTGGATGGTACTTATAATAAGACAAAGAAAGATGGCAAGGTGGTCAAGGAATACCAGGCCCGCAGTGATCAAGAGCTTGCCACTTTTTTGAAAATGGCCCAGAATGCTGTGGGGTATGATCCCGAGCGAGGTGACCAAGTTGAGGTTGTTTCCATGCCTTTTTATCTGTCCAGCTATGAGGAGCCCACTCCAGACATGCTTGATCAGTATCACAAGCTGCTTAATCAAATGGCCCTGCCGGTGGCGTTGCTCTTGGTGGCTATCTGTTTTTTCATGTTTGTTATCCGGCCCTTTTTCCGGCTCATGGCGAATCAACAGCTTGTGTCCCAGCGTATGGCAGAGCAGGCAGAGCATGAGCTTGTTGCCGCTCAGTCCCCTGAAGACTTGAGTTTGACCCCCCTTGGCATGACGGATAAGGAACGTATCTATAAACTTGCCCAGTCTGATCCAGACCGGGCTGCAGATCTTGTCCGCCGCTGGCTTCGCGAGGGGATGTAAAAAAAATGGCAGCAAAAAAAGACTCTTCAACTGATAATCTCAGTGGCCCTGAAAAGGCGGCTATCTTTCTCCTTATGCTGGGAGAGGATTACGCCTCCGAGGTTTTTAAGCGCCTCGACGATGAAGAAATCCGGAGTGTTGGTCGGCAGATGGCCAAGGTGGACCGGGTGGACAAGGAGGATGTGGCGGCGCTCCTTGCTGAATTTAAGACCGATGCCGGCGGCGGCGATATTTTTCTTTCCGGCGATGATATGTTGGAGTCGGCCCTGCGACGGGCTCTCACCGGGGATAAGGCCGGGGAAATTCTTGATGATATCCGTTCTGACTGGCGCCTCACCCTCTTTCAAAAGGCCCGTAAGCTTGATCCGAAAGTTCTTGTTAATTTCCTGCGTAACGAACATCCCCAGACTGTGGCCCTGGTTTTATCGGTTCTTGATAATACCCAGGCAGCCAGTATCCTTGCTGAACTCAAGGAGGATATCCAGGTTGAGGTTGTCATGCGCATGGCCGAGCTTGACAAGGTAAGTCCGGAGATTCTTGTTGAAATAGACCGTGTTCTTCAGGAAGAACTTCTTTCGGTTGAAGGCATGGAGGGCCAGCGTCTTGGCGGTGTCGAGGCCGTAGCCGAGATTCTCAATAACGCTGATCGGGGTCTTGAGGCCCAGATTCTTGAAGGCATTGAGGAACAGCGCGAGTCTCTGGCTGAAGAGATCAGACGACTGATGTTTGTCTTTGAGGATCTTTATGGTGTGGATGATCGTGGTATTATGGCCATCCTTAAAGAAGTATCCACCGATGATCTCAAGCTGGCCTTGAAAACTGCCTCTGATGACCTCAAGGATAAAATTTTCAAGAATATGTCCCAACGCGCGGTGGAAATGCTCAAAGAAGACATGGAAATTATGGGCCCCACACGTATCAAGGATGTGGAGGCTGCCCAGCAGGCCATAATCAAGATTGCCAAACGCCTGGAACAGGAGGGCAAGGTTCAACTTGCCGGCGGTGGTGGCGGGGAGGACGAGTTTGTCTAGTATCGTCGAGTTCAAAGATTTCAAAATACTTGGTGACGAGGAAAACTTTGTCTCTTACGAATCTCTCATGGGAGATGAAGAGGAGGAGGATGTGGACCAGGGCCCTGATCTTCTCGAGATCGCCCGTCAGCAACTTGAGCAGACCAAGGCCGAGGCCCAGCGCCTTGTTAAGGATGCTGAGGCCCGGGTTGTGCAGCTTGAAAAGGAGGCCTATGACAAGGGCTTTCAAAAGGGAGAGGCCGAAGGGCGAAAGATTGGTGAAGCTGCACTGACCGAAAAAATAGGCCAGACATCGAAGGTCATCACGGCTGTGAAGGCAGAGCGAAAGCGCATCTGTTCTCTCTATGAAAAAGATATCTTCGCCTTGGTTCTTGCCATGGTGGAGCATCTGGTCAACCATGAGGTCTCGGTTAATCACCGGGTCATTGAAAAATGCCTGCATAAGACCTTACGCTTTGTGGTGGATAACTCCCAGGTTGTCGTCCACCTTCATCCCGACGATTTTTTACGCATCAAGGATGCGGTGGTGGAGGACCCACTCTTTCTTGATAACACCGACCGCGTGGAACTCATGGAAGATCGGGCCATCGGCCAAGGCGGCTGTAGGCTTAACACGACCTTCGGCGAGATTGACGCCACCTTGGAAAACTGCAAGGAAAAGCTCTATAAGGCTGTTGAAAACTCCTTTTTGGCCGCCCTTTCAGAGACAGACGAGGAACCCTTTGAGGATTGAGCGTTGAAGGGCCATTCTGCATTTCCTCAGCGCTCTTTGGCAGAAAGAGAGAAGTTAGAGAATAACAGAAATAAAGAAGGGTACTCCTTCGTATCCTTCTTCTTATCTTCTTTAACTCCCTTACTTTCTCTATCTTCTCTAACTTCTCTCATGAGCCCATGTTAGATCTAGCTCAATGCATAAAGACCGTCCATAATACGGAAACCACGGCCATCCTCGGTCGGGTGACCCAGGTTATCGGCATGGTCATCGAATCCAATGGCCCAGGGATTCCGGTGGGCTCCATGTGTGAGGTGGATACCTTCAAGGGTGCCAGCCGCATTGCTGCTGAGGTTGTGGGTTTTCGAGAGGGTAAGGTTCTGCTTATGCCCCTGGGGGAAATGCGGGGGGTGGAACCGGGCAGCACCATCAGGATGGTGAGTGGCCAGGCCCAGGCGCCGGTGGGCATGAAACTGTTGGGTCGGGTTATTGACGGCATGGGCCAGCCCATGGACGGCAAAGGCCCCTTACAGACCGATCTGCAGTATCCTCTCTATGCCGAGCCCTTAAATCCCATGCAACGGGAGCGCATCCTCGAACCCATTGATGTCGGGGTGCGGGCCATTAACGGCCTGCTCACCCTGGGCAAAGGCCAGCGTATCGGTATCATGGCCGGTTCCGGCGTCGGAAAATCAACCCTGCTTGGCATGATTGCCAAAAACACGGCCGCCGATATCTCGGTGATCGCCCTCATCGGTGAACGTGGTCGGGAGTTGCGGGACTTCATTGAGCGCGACCTGGGCCCGGAAGGCCTGGCCCGTTCAGTGGTGGTGGTGGCCACCTCGGACCAGCCGCCGCTGGTGCGTATGCGCGGCGCATATCTCGCCATGTCTATCTCTGAATATTTTCGTGACCAGAGTCGGGATGTCATCTTGATGATGGACTCGGTGACCCGTTTTGCCATGTCAAGCCGCGAGGTAGGTCTGGCCATTGGCGAGCCGCCCACCTCAAGGGGCTACACGCCTTCTGTTTTTTCCCAACTGCCCAAACTCCTGGAGCGGGCCGGAACCTGTGTCGGCAAAGGCAGTATTACCGGCATCTATACCGTGCTTGTGGAAGGAGATGACATGAATGAGCCCATCGGTGATGCGGTGCGTTCCATTGTCGATGGCCATATCGTCCTTGATCGGGACCTTGCCAATCGCGGTCATTATCCCTCCATTGAGGTGCTGGCAAGTATCAGCCGGTGTATGACCGATGTGGTCTCAGCCGAGCAGGTCAGAAAGGCCAAAACCTTACTTGAGGTGCTGGCCACCTATCGGCGTTCGGAAGATTTGATTAATATCGGGGCCTATGCCAAGGGCTCCAATCCCAAGATCGACAAGGCCATTGGCCTGATGGACGCCATTAATAATTATCTGCGGCAGCCCGTTGACGTCAAGGCTCCCATGGCAGAATGTGTTAAACAGCTCTTAACTCTGATCTAAGGAGGAAGAGGTAAAGTGTGTTGAGAAGGTAAAGAAGATAAGAGAAGGTAGAGAATGTAAAGAATACCCCTCGTCGGGGATTCTTTAGGTTGGTGCTTTCATCTTTGCCTTCTTTAACTTCTCTACCTGCTTTATTTCGAGAAAAAATGTTTCATTTTCGTCTGCAAGCGGTAGAAACCATCCGGCGCAATAAGGAGGAACTGGTCCAGCTCAAACTGGGGCGGGAACAGACAATCCTCCAGAATCACCAGACGCGGTTGGCCGATTTTAAGGTGGAACGGCGTAATATGCTTGCCTCCCTTGCCGTCAAGGAAAAGAAAAAGATAAAAGGCGCCATGATCCAGTTTTACATGGAGGCCGTTCGCTCAAAAGAGGTTCTTATCCAGATGTTGGAAAACACCATCGCCAGCCAGGAACAGGTGGTGAAAAAGATTCGTCTGGAGCTGATTAAGGCTGTTCAACAGCGCAAGATTGTAGAGGTAATCCGCAAAAGGGATTATGAAGAATTTTTGGCCGAGCAGCGCAAAAAAGAACAAAATGAAAGTGACGAGATGGCGGTTTTGCGTTTTGGCAGATAGCCTAACTGATTTTTGAGCAGATGGTGAAACAAATGCAGGTGGTTGACATGAATACGATACTGAAAATTGCCATGCTTGGTCTTGTGGTTCTAGTCCTTGGTGCGCCTTGTTATGGCGCTAATACACCTGTTAAGGCTTCCGCTGAGGAAGCGAAGCTGTCTTCTTCTCTTAAAGTTCGTGAGCAGGCGGTGGTTGCCAAAGAAAAGGAACTTGCCCAGAAAGCCCAGGATCTGGCCGTGATTCAGAAGGATGTTGATGCCAAGCTCGCCGAAATGCTCGCTCTGCAAAAGGTTATTGCGCAGAAGTTAGAGGAGGTCAGGGCCGAGCAGGATCTGGAATTTAAAAACCTGGTCAAGGTTTACTCCGTTATGAGTGCCACGAAAGTGGCTCCTCTTCTTAATGAGATGGCGGATGCCAATGTCGCCAAAATTCTGCGGGCCATGAAAAATGACCTGGTCGCTAAAATCATTCCCAAGCTCGAACCCCAGAAAGCCGTCCGGGTCAGCCGTTTGCTCGGCCGCATCAGCGAATCTTCCCAATAGTATTTTCGTTCTCCATAGTGTGTAGGGTTGTCCGTCCGATAAGATAACCACAAAGGCACAAAGACATTCTTTTCAATACCCCCTTGAGGGGTACAGAGAGGATGTCTTTGTGCCTTTGTGGTTTCAGGATGTTTTTTTTGGCCAACCAGCATAGCCCTTCCTTTCTCCCCCTCTGCCCTTCCCTGAAATCCACCCGGTAAATCTTGCCCATTGCCTCGCTCCAGTCTGTTCTTTGTGTCCGTTTCCAAATAAAAAATATCGCTATAACTTACTGAAATTAGGTAATTAAATATAGTTGCCTTTATTTTTATTGCAACGGCATTCTTCCGTTGGCACAACCGTTGCTCTCTAGTGGTGTCAGAGCATGGCACCAGGGAAAAAGATACCAGTGAGGTGCCAAGGTTAATCTGCAAACAAGGGAGGATGCCCGTGTCAAATATCATTAACCCCGTGCTGCCGGTTGGGGGCGCAGAACTTTCTGTAGATCATGTTAGGGGCGCGGAGAGATCTGGTAACAAATTCTCCGATCATCTTGATCGCCGCCTCGACAACAATCAGGATCGCAACCAGGACAAGCTTGGGGTAAAGCGTTGCCAAGAGCAGAACGGCTGTTCTGAAAACGATCAGGCCGCAAAGGGCGAGATAAAAGCAAAGCCCCGTGCGGAGGGTGTAGTCCCGGACGCGGCGACTGCAGTCAAGGTCGCGGAGGGCGAAGGCAAGAACGCAGAGGGTAAGGTTGAGGTCGTAGAGGATCAAGATCAAAGTGACCTTGCCAATCTCGTTCTCTTTCTCCAGGACATCCAGCAGGTGGCCCAGGAGAAAATCCTCGGCCCTGGTGAGTGGAGCGTTGCTCTGCCCGAGGCGGAAATTCTTGCCGACCTTGCCCAGCAAGCCGGGATGAGTGAGGCCGATCTTACCGCCCTGGTTGAACAATTTCAGTCAGACAACGGTGCGCTTGATCTTGACTCCTTCTTTCAGGCCTTGATCGATCATTTTGTTTCCTTTGAAGAAAATCCTGCCATTGTTGTTTCCGAGACTGAGTTTCCCATGCTTGAAGCATTGTTTGTCAAGATGGGAATGACCCCGGAGCAGTTGGACGTTGTCTCTTCAAAGATTGTGGTGGGTGACGGGGATATCGATCTTGCCCTGCTCAGCCAGGCCATTGAAGAGCTGAGCATAGCACCGGAAAGCCTGCAGCCTGTCACCCTGTCGCCCTGGGAGGCTGAACAGCTTCAGGCTTTGCTCGATAAGGCAGGAATTTCCCTGGGCAGCCAGCTTGATCTCATGCCGGAGCAGGTCTTCAGCGAAGATCTGGTCTTAAGTCTTGAGCGCCTGCAGACCCTCCTGAAAGCCACCGTGGTCCAGGCCCAGGATAATCAGCCTAAGCTCGATTTACCTAAATTTCTCGGCAGTCTTGAGCAGGTGATGAAACAGGCCTCCTTCGAGGATCAGTCCGTCGGATTTATCCCGGTGGTCCAGGGCTCGCTGAAAGAGGCATATAAAGATCTTCTTGAAATGTATGACCATGCCCGCCTTCGCTTTGAAGAAGGTCTTGGCACGGAGGAAGATCAACTCCAGAATGATATTAAAAAATGGCTTGATGGCGTTATTGCTCGATCAACCGACGAGCAGGGCGGGCTGGGTGAGGGCAAGGCTGGCAAGCAGGATTTCTTTGTTGGCGGTGGTAAAGCTTCTGATGAGCTCACCGTAAGCAGCAGCGGCAAGGAATTTACCGTATCTCGGCAGGACGGCATGACAGCCGGACAAACAGCCACAGATCAGACCATTTCTCAGCCTGTTGATCAGCCCCAGCCGGTGCGCCATTTTACGATCCAGCAACAACAGCATATATTAAATCAGCTCTCCGTGGCCGTGGCCCGGGGCATGAAGAGTGGTGAGCAGCACATGGTGCTGCGCATGTTTCCTGCCGAGCTTGGCGAGGTCAAGGTTGATCTCACCGTGCGCAACGAGGTGGTGTCGGTGTCGTTCACCATGGCAAACAGCAAGGTCAAAGAGACTTTGGAAAGCTCCATGGAAGAGTTCCGCCACAACATGGAACAAAAAGGGTTTTCCTTAAGCGATGTCAATGTCTTTGTCGGTCACAATCAGGATGACAATGGTGCTGACCCGCGTTTTGAGATGGCCTGGAGTGGCGAGCGTCTACAGGCCCAGAACCTGGAAGATGTCCCTGCGGATGTTCTTTATAATACCGTGGGCGGCAGGCAGTATGTCAGTCAGGAGGAAGGGGTTAATCTCTTTGTGTAACTGAGAAAACCCATTCCATACACATACCACAAGGGCATAAGTTTCGTTTGAGCAGGCACGCTGCTCAACTCAACTATATACGTAACGAGAGGCAGATAGAAAATGGATACCATCGGCGCAGGCATTCCCCTGGCACAAGCAGACCCACTTTTCAAACCCGTGGGTAAACAAGAGCTTACTTCCAGCGATTTCATGACCCTGTTTATTACCCAGCTTCAGCATCAGGATCCCATGGAGCCCATGGACAGTTCTGACATGGCCACCCAGCTTGCTGATTTTTCCAATATGGAAGCCACCATGCGGATGGCTGACAGTATGGATCAGCTCCTGGAGTATCAGACCTCCCAGAACAATCTTCAGCTTCTTACCCTCCTCGATCAGGAGGTGAGGGTGTATGGCAATGGCATTGGGGTCACCGGTGACGAGATTGGTAAGGGTGAGTTCAACCTGAATAAGGACGCTGATATGGCCGTGCTCGAGATTCGGGATGCCGGCAATAAGTTGGTAAAACTCATCGATCTCGGGGCACTCTCCATGGGTGACCATGATGTGGAATGGGACGGCACCGATATGCAGGGCAACAAGGTTGAGGATGGTCTCTATGTCTTCGATGTCAAGGCCTACGATCAGGCCGGCCAACAGCTGACCGCTGATTACAAGGCCACCGGCAAGGTCACTGGTATCGATTACGAGACGGGTTCGGCGATGCTGGTCCTTGACCATTATGTTCCGGTCAATGTTGGCGCTGTAGTGAGCGTAATTTAAGAACGACAGGGAGGGGCGAAGGCCTGCAAGCTCGCTCCTCCAAACACAATATACAACAAGAGAACGCAAAAAAAAGTTTAGCTGGGCTGCGCAAGGCCCACAATATCCTGCAAAGGGAGGAAAAATAATGGCTATTTCAAGTTCACTCTACTCCAGTATCTCCGGTCTCAGCACCATGGGTAATGCCATGTCCGTGCTCGGTGATAACGTCGCCAATGTTAATACCGTGGCCTATAAGTCAAGCCGGGCCACCTTTCAGGATGTATTGTCCCAGTCCGTGTCCACGGCCTCTGGTTCCCGGCAGGTAGGGCGCGGCGTGACCCTGTCCACCGTGGATGGCCTCTTTGCCCAGGGTTCCTTTGAAAGCTCATCGACACCCACGGATATGGCCATTGGTGGCCAGGGTTTCTTCATGCTCAGAGGCCCGGACAGTGCCGAGGCTGATATGTACTCCCGGGCTGGTGAATTTCGTTTTGATCAGGAGGGCAATCTCATCAATCCTGTGGGCTATTTTGTCCAGGGTTGGGAGCTTGATGGCGAAGGTGATCGCGCCGGCACCATTGGTGATATCAATATCGGCAAGTCCACACCGCCTGTCACCACCACCAATGTTGAGCTTATTGCCAATCTTGATTCTCGGATTGTTGATGAAACAAACGAGGAGCGCCTCTTTGAAAGCTGGAACGGCACCAATGCCGCCCTTGCCACCCCCACGCCTCCCATTGATTCCAGCAAGTTTGAATACACCAGTGCCATCAAGGTCTATGACTCACAGGGTGCAAGCCATGACATCACCATTTATTTTGATAAAACAACCAATAATAATGAGTGGGAGTTCATGGTCACCTGTGATCCGACGGAGGATCTGCGTAATCTGTCAGTGAATCAGCAGCAGATTTTCGCCCCCTATGACACCATGGATTATACCGTTCATCAAGGCGCCGGCGCTCTGATGTACGGCACCATTCAGTTTACCACCTCCGGCGAGATCGATACCATTGACGCCTGGCAGGTGCCCCCGGATGGCCAGGTTGATCCAGCCAGAAACGAGAACCGTATCGTCCTTAATCCCGATGATGCCTATTATGAATTTTCGGCAAACTTTACCGGTGAGGCCATCGATTATACCGCCAACCCGCCCGTCATTAATCCCACCATGCGTCTCAATATCGGCGCCCAGTACGGCGGAGTTACCAGCACCCAGTCGCAGATTCTGGTCAGTGATGGAGGTGCCATCAGCGATACCTCTGCCGGCACCGTCATCACCTCAACCACCCAGTGGAACTCGGTCTATGACAGCAGTGGTAACCAGATGATGACCGGTGATGTCCTGATCTTTGACGGTTTTGATCACACCGGCGCCAGTGTGACCCCCCTTGTGTACACAGTGGACGGCACCAACCGTGTCCAGGATCTTCTTGATGACCTGCGCACCACCTTTGGGGTCAATGCCGATCTCGACGACCAGGGACGCCTGCGCCTCACTGACTCCACCAGTGGTGATTCCGCCCTGGCCATTACTGAATTTTATACCATCTCTGCCAACAATTCCGTGCCTTTTGGCGGTGTCCAAGAGGTTAATGCGACATGGGCATATAGTCTGGATGCCGTTTATTCCGGTGGTTCACCGATAACTGATACTACAACAGCATTGATCGGTGCGGAAGATGCCGCTGCGCTGCCTATTGAAGCGGGCGATCAGTTTGTTTTTGCCGGCGCCTCAGGTGGCGGAACCTTCACTGAGGGGGTTACCGGTACGACAATTCAGGATTTGTTGACATGGTTGGAAGGTGTTTATGCCGGTACGACAGCCACCTTGGACTCTAACGGCTATATCAGGATTGTTGATAATACGCCCGGGGCCGGGATCCTAGATGTTACTGCCAGGATTGTTGAAAGTGGCGTGGCGGATGGTGCAACACCCTGGGGTATGACGGCCGTTGCTGTTGCCATGACTCCGTATGCCGCCTACCGGGCCAGTATCGATATCACCACCTCCAAGCAACAGATTCTCTCCATCGGCCAGGGCTTTGCCACAGACAGCGGCACCGTGCCAGTCATTACCTCTCAAACCCCCTGGGCGAGCGTCCACGATCTTGCCGGGAATGGTGGGGCCGGTACCGGTACAGAACTTGTAGCAGGTGATACCATTAGTTTTACCGGTGTCAGTGGTGATGGGGCCACCACCGTAGCCCCTGGTGTCAACGGCACCTTTTTGGTTCAGGCCCCTGGATCCACAGCATTTTGGTCACTGAACGCCGACCCTATTACCGGCACGGTGCAGGATCTCCTTAACTGGTTGGAATTTACCTTTGAGGCTGAGGCCAGGATCGACGAGGCCGGCCGCCTGCAGCTTACCGATTGGGTGGCAGATAGTTCCACGCGAGCCAGCCAGCTGACTATTACCAGTATCGCCTACAGTAGTACTGTCGAGCCTTGGGGTGTGGCTGAGTTTGAGACCCATCTCGCCGATATCGGCACCGAGGATGGCAGCCAGAGGGGTGATGTTGTGAGTAATAAGTTCAAGCCCGAGGCCCTTGCCACCACCCAATATGCCAACTCCTCAACCACCATTTTCCAGGATCAGGATGGTTTTTCCTCTGGTTTCCTGCAGTCGGTGTCCGTGGATACTCAAGGTGTTATCACCGGCCATTACTCAAACGGTCAGGTGTTGGAGAAGGCCCAGGTTGCCCTGGCCACCTTTAACAACCTCACCGGCCTCTTTAAAAACGGTGGTAATATCTTCACTGAAACCACCCAGTCCGGCGCCCCCACCACGGGCGCCCCTGGCGATAACGGTCTGGGCTCCATCGCCCCTAACGCCCTGGAACAGTCCAACGTTGATCTCGGTGTCGAGTTTGTTAAATTGATCACGGTTCAGCGCGGTTTCCAGGCCAACTCCAAAATCATCACCACCACCGATGAGATGTTGAACGATCTGATCAATATCAAGCGGTAATAAATAGAAAGCAGGCCTTAGTCTGCAGTTGAAAACAAAAGAGCCCGTTGCGAGATAATCGCAACGGGCTCTTTTGGTTTTTGGTCTGGTAGGAGCCCGCCCCTGCGGGCGATTGCCAATCCCCATCGCCCGCAGGGGCTGGCTCCTACCAGGGAGGCTCAATCGCCTACGGAGAAAATCCTTCCGTGGATTCCGTGGCGAAAATCACTCCGCAAATATTTTGTCAAAGGCTGCAAAGGCAGTCTTGAGCATGGGCACCTCTTCGCTCAGCTCCAAATACGAACCTCCAGTAATTTCTTGCTGGATAAGTTCATCACTTGACGGAAAGATGCCGCCCAGAGGTAGATCGCTCTCAGCCACGGCCTCGTTAATCTTGGCCTCAAGTTCTGGGCTGAGGGGGGTGGGGGTGCGGTTGACGATGAGGTATTTGTTTTTGACCTCAAGTCCTAAAGGTGCAGTGATTTCGGCAATGCGGCGGGCCGTGAGGATGCCGCGGGCCGAAGGGTCGGAGACGATGAGCAGATAGTCGATGGAGCGCAGGTTAAGGCGGCTTAAGTGCTCCATGCCCGCCTCATTGTCGACAATGATGTATTTATAGTTGTCGGCCAGGCGGTCCATGCTCATGGCCAGGTACTGGTTGGCCGAGCAATAGCAGCCGGGGCCATCCGGCTGGCCCATGACCAGCAGGTCAAAGCCTGATTCTTCGATAATGGCCTGCTGGATTTTCATCTCCATGAATTGGTCGCGGGTCATGCCCATGGGCAGGTCGCCCTTTAAATCCTTCCTGATCTCGCCGATGGTCATATCAATATCAAGACCCAGCAGCTCGTTGAGGTTGGCGTTGGCGTCGGCATCCACCGCCAGGATGGGCGTCATCTTGCGGCTGATAAGATATTTGATGAGCAGGGCGCTGGTGGTGGTCTTACCGGTGCCGCCTTTGCCTGCCAGGGCTATTATTTTCGGGGTCATAGGGTTCTCCGTAATGGGATCATTATGGTAAAGCCAGCAAAGGCCTTGTCGTCATAAAAAGGATTCTGCACGCAATATAGTCAGTGAAAAGATGATGTCAACTTTCCTTGGCGGAACAGAATGTTCTTTGTGGTGCATGACATGTTGAGCCTTTTGTTTTTTTTGCAGGGGGAATTCTTGGCGTATTTCGCCACATAACCCTTGCAAGAAAAGGGGAAGTTGGTATTTTAGCGTGTTTATGTCTTCCCATGTCGGGAAGGCTCATTTTACAGTATACATCCGGCCAATATCGTTGGCCGTGCGCATATTTTTCACGGAGATGATGTCATGGATTACCGGGCAACCCTGAACCTGCCGGAAACAAATTTTAAAATGAAGGCCAATCTCACCCAGAAAGAGCCTGAGTATTTAAAGAAATGGCAAAAGGAGGATCTCTACGCCCAGGTTATGGAGGCCACCAAGGATCGGCCTCTTTATGTTCTCCATGACGGCCCTCCCTATGCCAACGGCCATCTCCACATGGGCCATGCCTTTAATAAGATTTTAAAGGATATCATTCTTAAGTCTAAGCGCATGGCAGGTTTTCATGCCCCGTATGTGCCGGGTTGGGACTGTCACGGTCTGCCCATTGAGCTTAATGTCGACAAGGAGATGGGTGCCAAGAAAAAGGAGGTGCCCAAGCTCTCCTTTAGGGCCGCCTGCCGGAAATATGCCGAAAAATGGGTGAAGACCCAGAAAGCGGAATTTCAGCGTTTTGGTGTTCTGGGCGATTGGGATAACCCCTATCTCACCATCAATTACTCCTACGAGGCTGCCATTGCCCGGGAGTTTAACCGTTTTTTGATGAACGGCTCCGTGGTGCGCAGCAAAAAACCGGTGTACTGGTGCTCCTCCTGTACCACGGCCCTGGCCGAAGCTGAGGTTGAGTATTACGACCACACCTCAAACTCCATCTATGTCAAGTTTGAGGTGGATAAGGATCTGGGCGATGTTATTCCAGAGCTTGCCGGAAAAAAATCCTCGGTGGTGATCTGGACCACCACCCCCTGGACTCTGCCCGCTAATATGGCTGTGGCTCTCCATCCCAAGTTTGATTACGTCGCCGTTGAGGTGAATGGCGAGGTGTTGATCATGGCTCAGGGTCTGGTTGAGAAAGCCATGGCTGCCTTTGGCCTGGAAGAGTACCAGGAGCTTGCCCTTTTCTCGGCCGGGCTCATCGAAGGCCGCACCTGCAAGCATCCCTTTCTGCCCCGTTTTTCCAAGATCGTTCTGGCTGATTACGTCACCCTGGAAACCGGTACCGGCTGTGTCCACACTGCTCCCGGCCATGGCCGGGAGGATTATATCACCGGCCTCAATTATGATCTTGAGGTGCTGAGCCCCGTTGATGACCATGGTGTCTTCACGGAAGAGGCGGGTGCCTATGCCGGTATGAATATCAAGGATGCCAACCCGGTGATCTGCGAGGACCTGGCCAAGAGCGGCCATCTCCTTGCTAAAAAAGATATGAGGCACAGCTATCCCCATTGCTGGCGCTGCAAGAAACCGGTGATTTTCCGGGCCACCGAGCAGTGGTTCATCGGTATGGACACCAACCATCTCCGCGATAAGGCCTTGGCCGCCATCAAGGAGGTGGCCTGGACGCCGAGCTGGGGTATGGAGCGTATCCATGGCATGGTGGAGAACAGGCCGGACTGGTGTCTGTCCAGGCAACGGGCCTGGGGTGTTCCGGTCACGGCTATTCTCTGTGGAAAATGCGGTGATATCATGAACACCGACAAGGTGAATAAGCGCATTGACGACCTCTTTTTGAAAGAGGGTGCTGATGCCTGGTTTAGCCACGATGTCAGTGATTTTATCGGCAAGGACACCGTGTGCTGGTGCGGCTCCACTGAATTCAAGAAAGAAGAAGACATCCTGGACGTCTGGTTTGATTCCGGGGTCAGCTATGCCGCAGTGCTTGAGGAACGCGGTCTGCCCACCCCGGCTGATTTGTATCTTGAGGGCTCTGACCAGCATCGCGGCTGGTTCCAGAGTTCGCTGCTGGCCTCGGTGGGCACCCGTGGCACCGCGCCTTATAAGGGTGTCCTCACCCATGGTTTTGTGGTGGATAAGGCTGGCAAGAAGATGTCCAAATCGGTGGGCAATGTCATTGCCCCGGAGGAAATCATCAAGCAATACGGTGCTGAAATCCTGCGCCTGTGGGTGTCGTCTGAGGATTACCGTGATGACATCAAAATATCCGATGAGATTTTACGGCAGCTTTCCGATGCCTACCGCAAGATACGAAACACCATCCGTTATCTGCTCAGCAATCTTGGCGATTTTACACCAGCCACGGACACGGTTGCCTTTGCGGATATGGAAGAGCTTGATCGCTGGGCATTGTCTCAGTACGAGCGCATGAAGCGTCGGGTCCGGGGTGGCTACGACTCCTATGATTTTCATCACGTTTTTCATGGTCTCCAGCATTTTTGTACGGTGACGATGAGTAATTTCTATCTCGATATCATTAAAGACCGCCTCTATTCAGAGTTGCCTGCCTCCCGCCTGCGCCGGTCGGCCCAGACCGTGCTTTATGAGGTCTTGGTTGGCATGTTGCAGCTGATGACGCCGGTGACAAGCTTTACGGCGGTTGAGTCCTGGGAGTATCTGCCAGCAGATGCCACGCGGGAGGGAAACATCTTTATCTCCCTGTTTCCTGAGAACAATGACGCCTATCTCCAGGACGAGCTGCATACCACCTGGAAACGTCTGCAGGAGGTGCGGGGCGAGATCACCAAGGTTCTGGAAGCAGCCCGGCGCGACAAGGTGATCGGCCATCCTCTGGAGGCTGAGGTGGTGGTTACGGTTGGCGATGATCTGGCAGCATTTTTGGCCGATAAATGGCAGACCCTGGAGATGATCTCCAATGTCTCTGTGCTTAAGCAGGCTGCTGAACCTGCTGCCGGGGCCGTGGCCAGTGAAGAGATCAAGGGCCTGCATGTCCTGGTGCAACCGGCCAGCGGTGAAAAATGCGAGCGCTGCTGGACCCGTAGCGCGAGCGTCGGTGCCGATAACGAGCATCCTACCATTTGCGCCCGTTGCCTTGGTGTCATCAGGGAACTTGCGTAACAAAAAGAAATGTACAATTAGCCACAGGGGACATTCTGTTTAATACCCCCTTGAGGGGTGCAGAGAGCACAGAGGTTTCTTTTTTCTTAAAGCTTTACCTCGGTGTCCTCTGTGCTGAGATTTTTTTTCCGCCGCTTTGGCCCCCCAAACTTACACATGAATACTATGGCATTTCAAGCAACCCGGCAGAATCTCAACCTGGCCCTGCGCCGTTTCTACTTCCTGCTCTCCATTGTCTGGGGCGTGGTGGCCCTTGATCAGCTCACAAAGTGGTGGATCATGGGAACCTTCAGACTCTATGAGCTGCGGGAGGTGGTGCCGGGTTTTTTCAACCTGGTCTATCTGCATAATAGCGGCGCTGCTTTTAGCCTGCTCTCCTCGGTGGAGGGCGCCTGGAAACAGTGGTTCTTTGTGGTGGTGGCCGTGGGCGCTTTGGGGTTTATTCTTGTCCTGTTCAAGCAGTACTGTGTAGCAAAAATGGCCTATACCGTGGCCCTTGGTCTTATCGGTGGCGGTGCCGTCGGTAATCTCATCGATCGCCTGCGCTTTGGCTCGGTGGTGGATTTTCTTGATTTTTATCTGGCTGGTCATCATTGGCCCGCCTTCAACGTCGCCGATTCCGCCATCTGTGTGGGTGTCGGGCTTTTTCTTTTTCTCAATCTGCGTGAAGGCAGGGCAGAAAAAGAATAACAGGATTAAATTTCTGCCACGGAATCCACAGAAAGCACGGAAAATATATTTTTTGATTCCGTGCGTTCCGTGGATTCCGTGGCAGATTTATTTTTTATCATTTCTCCGTATTGATCTGACTCTAGAGGAGCAAAAACAATGTCGAAAATAGCAATTCTTTTTCCGGGCCAGGGTTCCCAGTTTGTTGGGATGGGTAAGGATTTTCTTGAACATGACCACGAGGCCCAGGCCTTGATGGCTACGGCGGAAGAGATTTCTGGTTTCCCCCTCAAAAAACTATGCCTGGAAGGCCCCATGGAGGATCTAACCCGTACCCTCCATTTGCAGCCTGCCATGACCGTACTTAATCTCATCTGTTGGCAGGCCATGGCCAAGGCCGGGGTGAAAGGCGATTTTTTTGCTGGTCATTCCCTTGGTGAGTATTCCGCTTTGTATGCCGCCGGCGTTCTGTCTGCTGAGGATACCTTGAAGCTCGTCACCGAAAGAGGGCGGCTTATGGAGCGGGAAGCCACTGCCAACCCGGGCGCCATGAGCGCCATCTTGAAGCTTGGTATTCATGAAGTCCAGGAGATTGTTGCCGCCTGTAAGGACAAGGGTGAGGTGACCGCCGCCAATTATAACTCCGAGCAGCAGATCGTTATCTCCGGCGAAAGAGAGGCTGTGGAGGCGGCTGGGGCGCTGGCCACGGAAAAGGGTGGCAAGGCCATTGGTCTGCCGGTGAGCGGGGCCTGGCATTCAAAGCTTGTTGCCGGCGCCATCCCTGATTTTGAAAAGGCCATGGCCGCAGTGACCTTTAACACTCCTCAGGGCTCATTGTTTTTCAATGTGACCGCTGCTCCGGAAACCTCGCCGGAGGCCATCAGAATCATCATGAGTCAGCAGATTGCCGCCATGGTCAGGTGGTATGAGATCATCATGAAGATGTATGAGCAAGGAGCCACCACCTTTATTGAAGTGGGTCCCAAGAAAGTGCTCACCGGTCTGATGAAGAAACTGCTGCCGGCCGGTAATACCTGCACCTGTTTGCAGGTGGAAGATCCGGCTGGTTTGGCCGCCTGCCTGGAGAAAATCTAAGGCCTGGAGGCTAGTTTAAAAACTTGACATCCACAGGTAGACCAAGTATTTTCTCCTGTTTTCGTACCCAAGCTACCGGTACGTCCGGCAGGAGATAAGTGTAGACTTCGAGAGTCCCTTTGGGTGCGGCCCCTTTGTAAGGGCTTATTATATTGTTATACCACACACAAGGGTACTCTTTTCAGTAACCCCTTGAGGGGTATAAGTTTCGTTTGAGCAGACAAGCTGTTCAACTCAGCTTTATAAAAGCAGCGACGCAGGTTTATATAGTTATAAAAAATGTTTGATAATCTTTCCGATCGCCTCAATAAAGTGTTCCGGGACCTGCGTGGTCACGGCAAGCTCTCTGAAAAAAATATTCAGGAAGCCCTAAAAGAAGTGCGTATGGCCTTGCTTGAGGCCGATGTCAACTTCAAGGTGGTCAAAGATTTTATTGCGACCGTGCAGGAGAAGGCGGTGGGCCGTGAGGTCACCGAAAGTCTTTCTCCCGGTCAGCAGGTGGTCAAGATCGTCCACGATGAGCTTGTTGACCTCTTAGGCGGCCAGGCCGAGCCCCTGCAGCTTGGCGGGAAAGGTCCGGCCATCATTATGATGGTTGGTCTGCAAGGTTCCGGTAAGACAACTTCTGCCGGTAAACTTGCCAAATTATTGAAAAAGCAGGGACGGCGTCCCTATCTTGTTCCTGCTGACGTCTACCGGCCGGCCGCTATCCAGCAGCTTACCATTCTTGGCGACACCCTTGGTATTCCGGTTCATCCGTCCACCACGGATCAGAGCCCGGTCGCCATCGCCAAGAATGCCGTGCAGGTGGCTATACAGAGTAATTACGACACCCTGCTCATTGATACGGCAGGTCGCCTCCATGTTGACGAAACACTCATGGAGGAGTTGCAGAACATTAAGGCGGCGGTAAATCCCTCCGAGATCTTGTTTGTGGCTGATGCCATGACCGGTCAGGACGCCGTCACCGTGGCCGATAAGTTCAATCAAGATCTGGCCATCACCGGTGTTTTGCTGTCGAAGATGGAGGGTGATGCCCGCGGTGGCGCAGCGCTTTCCATCAAGAAAGTGACCCAGCGCCCCATCAAGTTTGTCGGTGTTGGTGAAGAGCTTGATGCCCTTGAGGTCTTCCATCCTGATCGAGTGGCCTCCCGTATTCTTGGCATGGGTGATATCCTCACCTTGATTGAGAAGGCTGAGGAGGTTGTCGACAAGAAGCAGGCCGAAAAACTGGCCAGAAAGATCAGCCGCGATGCCTTCACCCTGGAAGACTTTCTTGGTCAGATCCAGCAGATCAAGAAAATGGGCTCCCTGGAGCAGATCATGGGGATGATTCCTGGCTTAAGCCGCATGAAGCAGATGCAGAATATGCCAAAGCCCGATGAAAAGGAGCTTGGTAAGGTAGAAGCGGTTATCTCTTCCATGACCGCTGAGGAACGGCACAAATATCAGATCATCGATGCCAGCCGTCGCCAGCGTATTGCCAGGGGCAGCGGCACCCAGGTCCAGGATGTCAATAAGGTGATCAAGAGCTATACCGAAATGCTCAAGATGATGAAGAAGATGAAGGGTAAGATGGGCGGCGGTATGATGCCCAGCGGCGCTGGTGGCGGTAAAAAGAACAAGCGCAAGCGTCCTAAAGGTTTGACGAGATAGAGGGGCTGTTTTTTAGTGGGCAGCACTTCTTTAAATAATAAGAAAAACAGGTTGTAACATAAAATAAAGGTTTTTTGAGAGGTCGGTTTCAGGGTGGATAAAACGTCCAGCCCCTCGGCGCTCTCGAAAACTTTTTTTAAGGAGAAAAACATGGCTGTAAAAATTCGTTTGACCAGAATGGGTAAGAAGAAAAAGCCTTTTTACCGTATCGTGGCTGCAAACTCTGAAGCTCCCCGTGATGGTAAGTTTCTTGATGTTGTCGGCACCTATGATCCCTTGCAGAAGCCTGCCGCGGTCACCTGGAATAAGGACAAACTCCAGCATTGGCTTGATCAGGGCGCTACCCCTTCCACCACCGTTAAAAGCCTGATGGCTAAGATGTCTGCCGAATAAATGATCGAGCTTATTCGGCATATTGCCACGTCCCTTGTGGAAGATAAGGACAGTGTTGAGGTCAAGGAGATTGACCAGGAGGATGCTCAGGTCATTGAGCTCCATGTGGCACCGGACGATCTTGGCAAGGTGATTGGCAAGCAGGGCCGGACGGCTCGGGCCATGCGCTCGTTGCTTGCGGCTGCCACGGTAGGAAGCGGTAAGGATATTCGTCTGGAAATAGTTGAATAGCACGTGGTCGGCGCTAAGAATGTAGAGCCGACAGGCCTTATCCATGTTGGTACGGTGGCGAAACCGCACGGTATCCGCGGTGAGGTGAAGATATTTTGTCTGTCTGGTCAGCCTGAGAACTTCCGCGATTATCCTGCGCTGGTCCTTATTGCTGAAGATGGCGAACGCTGTGACTATACAGTGTCTTCGTTAAGGGTCCAGGGCAAGTTTGTCGTTGTTGCCCTGGCGGGTGTTATCGATCGGAACCGGGCGGAAGAGCTTTACGGCTCTCAGGTGTGGGTGGACCAAGAGTATCTGGCCCCTCTGGCCGATGATGAGTTCTACTGGCACGATGTCATGGGCGCCGAGGTTGTTGATGTGCAGGGCAACGTTATCGGCAACCTGATATCTCTCATGACCACAGGTGGTGGCGAATTGCTGGTGGTGCGGAAGGATAGTGATGAGGTTCTCATCCCCAGTCGCCCGGAATTTTTAGTGGAGATCGGAGCGGACAGAATTATTGTTGATTTGCCTCCTGGTCTCCTTGATATCAACCGAGCAAAATGAGTCTTCGTTTTGATGTCTTGACCATTTTTCCCGAGTTGCTCTCCTCGCCGTTAGAAGAGGGGATCATCCGCCGGGCCCGACAGGATGGCAAGATAGAGGTTGTTATCACCAATATCCGTGATTTTGCCACGGATAAACATGCCATGACCGATGACCGCCCCTTTGGCGGCGGGGAAGGCATGGTTATGAAGCCGGAACCACTCGCCGCTGCCACCAACCAGGTGAAGGGAACAGGAAACGGCAAGGTCGTGCTGCTGAGCCCCCAAGGTCGGCGCTTTGATCAGCAGGTGGCGGAAGAATTTGCCGGGTTGGCGCAGCTGATTTTGGTCTGCGGCCGTTACGAAGGCATTGACCAGCGCTATATTGACCAGCAGGTTGATGAGGAGATTTCCATCGGTGATTTTATCCTCACCGGTGGCGAGCTTGGCGCTATGATTATTATTGATGCGGTGACCAGGCTTTTGCCCGGAGTTCTTGGCTGCGCTGATTCGGTGACGGCTGATACCTTCAGCCGCGGCAGCCTGAAGTATCCGCAATATACCCGCCCGCGGATTTTTGAGGGCCAGGAAGTGCCTGAAGTTTTGCTCTCTGGTGATCACGCCAAGATTGAGCAGTGGCGCTGGCTGCAGGCTGTGGAAAACACAAAAAAAAAGCGGCCTGATCTCTTTGCTACCATGGAATTTTCCAGCAAAGAGCGTAAGCTTCTAAGAAAACACGGCGTTATATAATTGTTCGTACGTGGTAAAAGTGGGATTTATGCTGGATATCGCCCTTGTTCATTATCCGGTATATAACAAGAATCATGAAATTATCGGCTCGGCAGTCACTAATCTCGATCTCCATGATCTGGCCAGGGCGGGGCGAACCTACGGGGTGGGTGCGGTATATATCGTCACCCCCTTTGCCGACCAGCAGGAGCTGGTAAAAGAAATTGTTGGTCATTGGCAGGACGGTTACGGAGCCCAGTATAACAAGGACCGTAAAGAGGCCTTGACCGTTATTGAGATCTGTACGGATCTCGATGAGCTTTTTGAGCGGGTAACAAAAGCCAGGCAGGGCCGGCCTACCATCTTGGCCACCTGTGCGTCCTGTCAGGACAAGATGGTGAGTTTTCAGGACGTCAGGGGTGCAGTTGAGAAAAAAGAAAACGTTCTCCTGCTCTTTGGGACAGCCTGGGGCCTGACTGAACAAGTTTTTACAATGGTGGATGGCACCTTGCCACCCATCATCGGATCCGGTGACTATAACCATCTTTCGGTACGGTCTGCGGTTGCTATAATGTTGGATAGAATTCTCGGAACACGAGATTGATAAGATAAATACCCGGTTTCACAATCGGATAAAACACCTGGCTGGCTTTAAGGGATTACTTTTTTTAAGCAGCCTCAACAAAGAGAGTGACTACAATGAGCATCATCATCGATCAGATTGAAAAAGAGAATATGAAGTTTGACCTTCCCGATTTTCGTACCGGTGACACCGTCAAGGTCCACATCCGTATTATTGAGGGTGAGAAGGAAAGGATTCAGATCTTTGAGGGCGTGGTTATCGGCCGTAAAAACGGCGGCATGGGCGCCAATTTCACCGTGCGCAAGATCTCTAACGGCGTTGGTGTGGAGAAGGTTTTTGCCCTGCATAATCCTCGTCTTGAGAAAATTGAGGTGGTTACCCGTGGACGTGTTCGTCGTTCCAAGCTCTACTACCTGCGCGACCTGCGTGGCAAGGCGGCTCGTATCCGTGAGCGCGGCATAAAATAACGAAGCGTCTGAGAAGAATTGCTTTTTTTTAAGGATGAGGGCATCTGTCCACGATTCTTAAAAAATAAACAGTAAATCCGGCTGCGGCTGGATGAGGCCTGGGCCCCGGCAAGGGGTGCGGTGACCTCGTTTGCCTGAAGGCGCAAATGCAGCGTGGTGTCAACCTCTGTATTTGCGCCTTTTTTTTATGTGATAGCCATGGATGGCAAATCGATCATCGATACTTTTTCCTTTGAACGCCGCCTTCATCAGGAGGGCTTCGTTCCGGTTGCCGGTGTTGATGAAGCTGGTCGTGGTCCCTTGGCCGGACCGGTGGTGGCGGCCGCCGTTATCCTGCCTGTTGACCTTGATTACAGCCCGTTTAAGGATTCGAAGAAATTAACAGAAAAAGGGCGCGACCGGGTGTTTGCTCTTCTTGAGGAACTTCATGTTCCTATGGCTGTGGGGATTTGCTCGGCCCAGGAGATTGATGAAATAAACATCCTGCAGGCCTCGCTTCTGGCCATGAAAAGGGCGGTGGAGCAGCTTTGCCATGCCGCCGCCTTTTTGCTTGTCGACGGTAAATTTACCATTAAAATGGATTTGCCCCAGCAGGCCCTGGTCAAGGGAGAGAGCAAGAGCGCCTCCATTGCCGCCGCCTCCGTGGTCGCCAAGGTTACCAGGGACAGGTTGATGCTCAGCTTTGACGAAGAATACCCCCTCTATAATTTCAGACAGCATAAGGGGTACCCGACCAAGGCCCATAAGGCCCTTGTTGCCCAGCACGGCCCTTGTCCCATTCATCGCCTGACCTTCAAAGGCGTTCTGGAGCATGTCTGATGGTATTGAAGGGCAAGGCTCTTGGCAGGGAAGGTGAGAGGCTTGCTGCCCAATTTCTTGAGAAGCAGGGTGTGGTTATCGTGGAACGTAACTTCCGGACCCGCTGTGGCGAGCTTGATCTTGTTGCCAGGGATAAAAAGGAACTGGTTTTTATCGAGGTCAAGACCCGTTCCGGTTCGGATTTCGGTTCTGGCCTGGAGGCTGTCGATTCCCGGAAATGCCGGCAGATTGTCCGGGTAGCCAAGGAGTATCTTCTCAAACATGACGGCTTTGAAGAACCGATTCGTTTTGATGTGATCGGTATCCTCCTTGGTGACAGCGTCCACATTGAACATATAAAAAATGCCTTTGATGCCAGTTGACAGATTATGAATGGATCAGTTTCAGACATAAAGCCCATTGCCATCACCATGGGTTGCCCGGTGGGAGTTGGCCCGGAACTGATTCTCAAGCTTTTTGCTGCAGGCCAAAACAACGCTGTGGTGATCGGCGATGGCGAGGCCCTGGCGTGGTGTGCCGCAGAGACAGGCCTTGCCGCACCCCTTAGCCCTTGGCAGCCCGGAGATGCGTTAAAGCCCGGTACCATCCCTCTCTATACCCCCGCGGATGCAGCACTTTCCAGAGATGATCTGCACTGGGGCAAGCCAAGCAAGAAGACAGGCCGTGCCATGGGGCGCTATATTGAAGAGGCGGTGGCCCTTGTGCAAGGCGGCAGTGCCAGTGCTGTGGTGACTTGCCCCATCACCAAGAGGGCCCTCAATGAGGGGGGCTACCACTTTCCCGGCCACACCGAGATGCTTGCTAAGCTCTGCAAAACTGAGCGTTTTGCCATGATGATGGCCGGTACTGCCCTGCGCGTGACCCTTGTCACCATCCATACGGCTCTTGCCTCGGTACCGAAAATGGTAACCACGGCAGCGGTGTCCGCGATGATTGACATTACCTGGCAGGCACTCCATGATGATTTCGCCATTGCCGCGCCGCGTCTGGCTGTGGCCGGCCTTAATCCCCATGCCGGGGAGGATGCCCTGTTCGGCAGCGAGGAGTTGGATGTGATTGCGCCGGCCATTGCTGCGGCCAGGGCAGAAGCTAAAAATGTTCAGGGACCTTTTCCGCCGGACACAGTTTTTCACAGGGCGAGTCAGGGCCATTTTGACGCGGTTGTCTGCATGTATCATGACCAGGGGTTGATCCCCTTCAAACTCCTGCATTTCAGTGATGGCGTCAATGTTACCTTAGGGCTGCCCATTGTTCGCACTTCGGTTGATCATGGCACAGCCTATGATATCGCAGGCCTGGGTGTGGCCAGTGCGACCAGCCTGCAGGCCGCCTGTGCCATGGCCAAGCAGATTTATCAAAATCGGACCAGGAAAAGCGTATCGTGACCACATATTCGGGCATCGGCCTGTGCGGCAGCCATCGTACCGGCAAAACCACCACAGCCAAAAAACTTGCCATTGATAATGACATCCCCTTTGTGGAGACCACCACCAGCGCCGTCTTTGCCACCCATGGTCTTAAGCCCTCTTCGCCCATGGATTTTGCCACTCGGCTGTGGATTCAGGACAAGGTGCTTAGGGCTGCTGAGGAGATCTGGTCCCTGCATCGTCATTTTATCACCGACCGGACGCCCCTTGATATGTTGGCCTATACCCTGGGAGATATTCAGGGTCGTACCGTGGTCGAGTTTGAGGCCCTCCAGCAGTATGTGCAGAATTGTTTTGCAGCCACCAACCATTATTTTGGCCGCCTCTGTGTGGTGCAGCCCGGTATCCCTCTCATTGCCGCCCCGGGCAAGGCGGCCTTGAACGAGGCCTATATCGAACATCTCAATACCCTGGTTCTTGGTCTCTGTCTTGATGAGCGCCAGCAGGTGACGTTCTCGGTAATGCCCCGAAACTGTATCGCCATTACCAAACGATGTCTTTTTATCCAAGAGAAGTGCTTTACCCCTTTCTAGATTCACGATAGAATGGAACTCTTTGTTTATAAGGGTGCCTTGAAAAGAGGCTTTGTTCAAGGTGGCCTTAAATTGCTACTCACCATAGAGAGTGTCGTCGAAACATTTTTAAGGACTCTATGAACTACCGAACGCTGTTTTCCATACCGGCTGCTTTGCTTTTGCTGATCGTGCTCCTGACTGGTTGTGCCGGGCACCGTACTCTCACGCCTGAGGAGATTGCTGCTGCCGAGCCGGATGATCCTTCCTGCGCCTATTTCTATTTTTCATGGGGTCGTTTTGCCGAGATGGCAGGACGCCTTGAAGAGGCACAGGATGCCTATACCAAGGCCCTGGTCTGTGACCAGCATTCCACCTATCTCCACCAGCGTCTGGCCTATCTGCTCATTGCCATGGACAAAAAGGAGCAGGCCAGTGTCCAGCTTGACAAAATTCTTGAGAACTCACCCAACGATAACCGCGCCCGTCTTGAACTCGCCGGCATCTTTGAGAATCTTGGCAAAACGGATAAGGCCATTGAGATCTTAAAGAAAAATATCAGCGATGATCCCAAGGATAATCACAGCCGCCTGACTCTGGGTTATCTTTATTTCCGCCATGATCGTTTGGATGAGGCCCGTGTTGCCCTTGAAAAACATGTGGCCCAGGAGCCTGACTCCTACTCCGGTTCAGTGATGCTGGCCCGGTTGTACCGGACCATGGGCGAGATTGAACTGGCCAGAACCATGTATGAAAAGGTTCTTGCTCTGAATTGGTCTTTTCTCCAGGCCCTTGATGCGGCAGAATTCTATGAGCAGATCAGGGATTACGATAAGGCGGTTGAACTCTATACGAAACTTCTTGAGGAAGAACCCGATAACGAGACCTGTCGTCGTAAACTGGCGGGTCTGTATATGCTGCTTGGTAAGCCTGAACAGGCGGTGTTGGAACTTGAGGCCCTGAAAAAAACCAGCCAGGAGCCTGAAAAGGTAGACCTTGCCATTGGCCGCCTTTTTCTTGAACAGAAGAAATATAAAGAGGCCATTCACCATTTTGGGCGGATGCTGGTTGCCTATCCCCAGATGGATATTGTCCGGCCGCTGATGGCCCTGGCCTATTACGAGGCCGGGGACGCGAAAGGTGCCAAGAAGGTGTTGGCCCAGGTGCCGGTTGAGTCCAAGGAGTATGAGGATGCTATCCTGATGCTGGTTCGCCTCTATCAGGAGGAGGATAAACTGTCAGAGGCGGCGAAGATTCTAGAGAACGCCCTGCAGGTGAGTTCTGCACAGCATCAGAGCTTTTTCTATCTGCTTGCGGCGGTCTATCACAAGACGAAAGAGATTGACAAGGGGGTGGCGGTTTTTGAACGCGCCATTCTGGCCTTTCCTGAGGAGAGCCGGGTCTGGTTTGAGTACGGGCTGTTCATGGACAGGATAGGACGCCAGAAGGAGGCCATGCAGTACATGACCAAGGTTCTGGAGATTGACCCGGATGATCCCTATGCCCTTAATTATGTGGGCTACACCTGGGCCGATGCCGAGATTAATCTTGATCAGGCCCTTGATTACATCAGCCGAGCCGTGGCTGCCCGGCCCGAGGATGGCTTTGTCCGCGATTCGCTGGGATGGGTTTACTATAAGCGGGGAGAATTTAAGCAGGCGGTGGTCGAGCTTGCCAAGGCCTGCGAGTTGCAGCCGGAAGATCCCACCATGAATGAACACCTGGGTGACGCCTATATGCAAATCGGCGAGTTCACCAAGGCGGCGGAACGGTACAAGAAGGCCGTGGAATTATATAAAGATGCCAAGCAGAGGGCCATAGCACGCCGTAAGCTTGAAGAGGCCAAAGAGGGAGATCGATAGGCTTCTATGCGTTTTTTTAAGGGATGTCTACCATTTGTCTGCTGTCTTTTCCTGTTGTCGGGCTGCGTGACCATGCCCAATCTCTTTGGGATCAGTCGCCAGGAAAATAACGAGATTCGTGAGCGTTTCAAGGAGATGGTTGCCCAGCAGCATAAATGCCATTGCTGCCTTGATGGCGCTGTTCATGTCTCTCTGAAGAATCTCCTCTACTCGGGTGCTGTTTCCGGCTATGTGCAGGCCATGAGCCCCTCCTATGTGAAATTTGTCGGGGTCAATCCTCTTGGCCAACCGCTGGCGATCTTTACCACCAATGGCGAGCAGTTTCGCTACGTTTCCACCATGGAGAAAACGGTATATAGCGGCGATGTCGACAGCGACACCTTTGCCAAATATACCCCGGAGGGCTTCATTCCCACGTTTTCTTATTATTGGTTGATTGGTCGACTGCAGCCCGGACCGGTCCTTTTGACCCAGGTGAGCCGCGATGCAGAAAGTGGTTATTGGGTGGAACTGCTTTATGACGACGAAAGGAAAGCCTTGGTCCTTTTTGATCCAGAGACCCTGCAGATTAGGCGGCACATCGTTTTAACTGGTGAGGGTAAACGAATCTTGAATATCCTCTACGATCAGTATGGGGCGGGCGAGTGCGAAGTGCCGCGCCACATCACCGTAACGTCGCTGACCCTTGACTCCACCATGGAGATTCGTCTTGACGATCTCCTTGAGGATGCGGCACTTTCCCTCCAGGATTTTGATTATTCTCCTCCAGCAAGCTTTAAAGAGGTGCTGGTGGAGTAGAACAGCGTTTTTCTCTTATGGGTTTTAGATGGCCAGGCCTTTTTCCTTCGGCCCTCTAAAAGTCACCGTCTTCTGATTTAGCCCCTAAAATATTGTGAATCCAGAACAGCTTCTTCCTTTGGTCCGCAAGCCAAGCAGGTATTGCGGCAACGAATTTAATGCGTCGGTCAAAAAGTGGCAGGATGTCTCTGTGCGCTATCTTTTGGCCTTCCCTGATATGTATGAAATCGGCATGTCCCATCAAGGCTTGCAGATCCTCTATCATATTATTAATAAACGGCCAGATCTCCTGGCCGAACGGGTCTATGCCCCTGATACGGATCTTGAAGATTTGTTGCGGCAGACCAAGACGCCTCTGTTTAGTCTGGAATCGCGCCATCAACCCCTTGATTTTGATGTGCTGGCCTTTACCCTGCCCTATGAGCTCTGCTTTTCCAATATCCTCACCATCCTTGATCTGGCTGGAATGCCTTTTTACAGCAAGGACCGGAACGAAGATCATCCCCTCGTTCTTGGTGGCGGCCCGGGGGCCTTTCATCCCGAACCGGTGGCTGATTTTATTGATGCCATCTTGCTGGGTGATGGCGAAGAGGCCATTGTCGAGATCAGTGACTTTCTGCTTGCTGCCAAGAAAGAAGGGGCGACACGGCAGGAGGTGCTGGTCGGCCTGTCGGCAATCGAAGGTATCTATGTACCGTCCTTTTTTGAACCGCAATATGACGCAGCCCATGCTTTTAAAGGCATGAAGCCGCTCAAGGCCGGTTATGAAAAGGTGCGGCGGCGGATTTTGGCGGAATTGACGAGCGATCCGGCCCCTGACCCGCTGGTGCCCTTTAATAAAATCGTCCATGATCGTTTAGGCATCGAGCTTGCTCGCGGTTGCACCCGCGGGTGCCGTTTCTGTCAGGCCGGCATGATTTACCGGCCGGTGCGGGAGCGTACCCCGGAGCAGGTGCTGCGTCTTGCCAAAGAAGGCATCGGGGCCAGCGGCTTTGAGGAGCTTGCCTTGCTGTCGCTTTCCACCGGCGATTATTCCTGTCTGGGGCCGTTGCTTGTCAAGTTGATGGACACCTTTGCCAAGCGCCGGGTGTCGGTCTCCATGCCCTCCATGCGGGTGGGCACCCTGACTCCGGAAATCATGGAGCAGATCAAGAGGGTGCGGAAGACCGGTTTTACCGTGGCCCCGGAGGCCGGCACCGATCGCCTTCGTGAGGTGATTAATAAGGGGATCACTGAAGAGGATCTCCTGGCCACCTGCGCTTCGGCCTTTGGTCTGGGCTGGAAAGTGATTAAGTTTTATTTCATGTTCGGCCTGCCCACCGAGACGCAAGAAGATCTGGCTGCCATTCCGGAGTTGGCTCTGAAAGGTTTGCGGGCCGGCTCCGGGCCGGGCCGCAAGATTACGGTGAGCGCCGCCACCTTCGTGCCCAAGCCCCATACCCCCTTTCAATGGGAACCGCAGCTTAATGTTGATGAGGGGTTTGCCCGCATTGATTTTCTGAAAGCGAAATTGCGCGACAACGGTCTGCAGCTGCGCTGGGGCGATCCCCGCCAGAGTTTTCTTGAGGGTGTTTTTGCCAGGGGAGACCGCAGGCTTTCTGCCCTTATTATCGAGGCCTGGCAGCGTGGTGCTCGTTTTGACGCCTGGAATGATCATTTGCGCCTTGATACCTGGCGCCAGGCGGCAGCAGCCCTGAGCCTTGATCTCGACAGCTATCTTGGCCGCCGTGATATGGATGCGCCCCTGCCCTGGGATCATCTGGACTGCGGGGTGGATCCTGACTTTATCAAGGTTGAGTATACCAGAGCCCTGGAGGGGGCCTATACCCCTGATTGCCGGGTGCATGGCTGCCAGAAATGCGGTCTGTGCGATTTTAAGACCGTGTTTCCACGGACCTGTAAGGATGAACCCGACTGGTCGGGAGAGAAAGAGAGCGATGATCTCGGCGAGGATGGTGAGGGGCATTTCTTTTATCGCCTCGATTATTCCAGGCTGGGTCGCTCCCGCCTGCTCTCCCACCTTGAGCTGCTCCAGGTCTTTTTTCGGGCTTTTAATCGGGCGGGCCTGCCGCTCCATTATTCCAAGGGCTTTAACCCATCACCTAAGGTGTCTTTCAGTCCGGCTCTGCCCCTTGGTACCGAGAGCAAGGCCGAGTACCTTTTTGTGGAATTGAGCGCTTTAATCAAGCCGGAGGAGTGGCTGGACGCCATTAACACTGAGTTGCCCGAGGGTCTCCGTGTCCATGAATTAAGTCAGGACGACTCAAAAAAGATTCCGGCAAAGGTGGAAACGTGTTACACCTTTCAATTGGCATTGCCTGCGGCAAATCAGCGCATCGCTGACTTTATGGCGGCGGACGTCTTTCCTGTGGCTGTGACCAGGAAAAGCAAGGAACGCATCATTGACGGGCGCTCACAGGTCACTGGTCTGCATCTTGTTGATGACAAGACTGTTGAGCTCCGGATGATTTCCGAGGTGAGCAAGGCGGCACTCAAGCCCCTGGAAATTATCCGGACGGTTTTGGATCTGTCCGAGCAGGAATTAATACAAATCAGGGTGGTGAAGGAGTGGTTTAAGGCCGCTTGCTGATCTATTGCAACCACCGGTACTCCTTTATAAATTATGGCAACTGATCTTCTTATAAACGCCACCTCCTACGAGGTGCGTATCGCCCTTATTGAACATGGCAACCTTGTTGAGTTTCATGTTGAAAGACCGACTGAAAAAGGGCTGGTGGGTAATATCTATCTGGGCAAGGTGGTTCGTGTCCTGCCGGGCATGCAGGCCGCCTTTGTTGATATTGGCCTGGAGCGCACTGGTTTTCTCTATGTCGATGATATCCATATCTCCACCGATTCCTTTGAGAAAAGACTGAAAAATTGCGGCGAAGGCGCGGCTTGTTGCGATAATGAACCTCCTGAGTCCCTGGGGGTTCGTACCCCGGGTAAATCCATTGAGGATCTTATTAAAGAGGGGCAGGACATCCTTGTCCAGATCTGCAAGGAGCCCATCGGCACCAAGGGTGCCAGGCTTACCTGTCACATAACCTTGCCGTGCCGTAACCTTGTCTTCATGCCCATGACCGATCATATCGGCATCTCTCGCAAGATGGAAGACGAGGCCTTGCGCCAACGACTGCGCAACGATATCGAGGAACTACGACCGGCCGGTACCGGTTTTATTGTCCGCACCGTGGCAGAAGACGCCACCCGGGAAGATCTGGAGGCGGACATGGAGTTTCTTCTCCATGTCTGGAGCGAGATTCAAGATACTGCCCAAAAAACCGCGCCCATGAGCCTGGTTTATGAAGATCTTGATATCATCCTGCGGGTGGTGCGTGATACTTTCACGGCCGATGTCGATCGTCTGGTGGTGGATGATGCCAAAACATATCAGCGTGTTCTGAAATTCATCCAGACCTTTGCCCCCCATATGCTTAGTCGGGTTTTCAAGTATGACCAAGGCGTGCCGATCTTTGATGCCTACGGCGTTGAGATGGATATCAGCAGGGCTCTCGATAAGAAGATCTGGCTACGTTGTGGCGGTTATATCATTATCGAGAACACCGAGGCCCTGACGGTGATCGATGTTAATACCGGTCGTTATGTGGGCAAGACAGATCTTGAGGAAACCATTTTTAAGACCAATATGGAGGCAGTCCGCGAAATCGCCTACCAGCTCAGGCTCCGTAATATCGGTGGCATCATCATCGTCGACTTCATCGACATGGAGGTGGAGGGCCACCGGGAAGAGGTGTTTCGGGCCATCAGCGAGGCGGTGTTGAAGGATAAGAGCCGGGTGAATATCCTCAAGGTCTCCGAATTTGGTCTTGTGCAGATGACCAGGAAACGTAACAGGGAAGATCTGGTCAACATGATGTGCGAGCCCTGTCCCTACTGCGGCGGCGATGGCCTGCTCAAGTCCAACCGCACGGTCTGTTATGAGATTTTCCGCAGAATTTCTCTTGGCGCCAAAAATATCTCCGGCCCCAGTGTCACCATCAAGGTCCATCCCAAGGTGGCAGGCATGATGCTTAAAGAAGAGGCCGTCACCATCCATCATCTCGAGGATGAGATTAAAAAAAGCCTCACCATTATTCCCCAGAAAGATATTCACATGGAAAAATATGAGATTATCTGGGAGAGCGCCGATGCTGCGGCTTCTGACCAATCCAAACGGCAACTGGAAACTGTCGGGAAAGAGGGATAATTTCTATTTTTTGGTAAAGGAAAAGACTCCGTCCCAGTCTGGACTTGGTGGGTTCAGGCTGAAGAAGGCTGAACGTTCGACATACACCTGGTAGAGTTTGTGGGGATATTTTTTGTTTAAGGTGCTGAAGTGGTGGTTTGCCCCTTTAAAATCTCTGTTCTGATAGAGCTCAATGGCATCCTTGAAAAGAGAGAGCTGGGGGCGGATGGAGTTTAGAGAATTTTTTTCAAAAGGCTCAAAAATACGCACAGGTCTGGTTTTACCCTTTACCCGTACCATATCAATGTAACGGTAGGGTATTTTTCCTTCAATGGCCTTTGCCGTTGCGCCACTTATTAAAACAGTGGTGCCGTAGGTCTTGTTGAGCCCCTCAAGGCGCGAAGCCAGATTGACGTTGTCGCCGATCACCGTGTAATCGAAGCGTTTCTCGCTGCCGAAATTCCCCACCCGCATCTTCCCCGTATTAATGCCGATGCCGATCTTGATGGTCGGGAGCCCTCTGCTGGTCCAGGCAGGCTGAAGTTTGCCCAAGACATCCATTGAGTTCAGGGCTGTTTGCACCGCCTTCAGTTCCTGGTCGACAAGGTCCAGGGGGGCGCCCCAGATCGCCATGATGGCGTCACCGATGAATTTGTCCACCGTGCCGCCGCTCTCCATGATGAGATTACTCATGGCGGTCAGGTATTCATTCATGAGCTGACTGAGCTGTTCTGGAGTCAGACGTTCGGAGATGGCCGTAAAGTCCCTGATGTCACTGAAGAAAACGGTCAGTTCTTTTGTCTCTCCTTTTAGAGACAGGGAGCTTGGATTGCGGATGACCTCCTGGACCACCTCGGGTGCCACGTAGCGTTTGAAGGCATCGTTGAGATACCGTTTTTCCCGCCCGGCAAAGAAGAAGTTGAACAGGGTGACGCATAGAAAAATAATACTCACGGAAAAAAGTGGGTAGGTAATGCCCACGATGCGGTTGAAAAGGAAGAGGATGTAGCTGGCCGTCAGTGCTAGCACAATAAAGAGCAGGCCGCCCAGCCCGCCCGCCAGGGGTGTTGAATAGGCTAATATTGCCGTGAGAAGGATGCCGCCTACCATAAGTATGGCATAGGTCAGACCAATCTCGGTGAAGGTGTCATAGATCATGGGGTCAGCGGCAATCATATTGTCGATGATGTTGGCCTGGATCTCCACTCCCGGAATAATATTGGCGTAGGGTGTGGCGCGGAGATCATAGAGGCCTTCAGCTGAGGTGCCGATGACAATATGTTTGCCGCCCAGGTCATAGGGATACCTTGCCGCGAGAAGATCAGCCGCTGGAATATAACGGAAGCTGTTAAAGGGGCCGCGGTAATTGATGGTGAGTTGGCCTTTTTCATCGGTGGGAATAAAGGTGTTGCCCACGGAAACACCGAGAATGCCGGTTTTGGCAGTGTGATCTTTCTTGGTCAAATGAATGATGGCCTGATCTTGGTTGTCCCCGAGACGAAAACCTTCCAGGGCCAGGGAAGGGTAGGGTAATCCCTTGTAGAACATGAAGAGGGGAACCTTTCTGACGGTGCCTGAGTTGTCGGGGTACATATTGAAAAAACCTTCACTCTCGGCCATGGCAACATCGGAGATGTTTAAGATCGCACTGCGGCCGACAATGAGGTTGAGATCCGAGAAAGTGGAGCCAGGGGGCTCCATGGCGATGTTGATGGAGGGAAAGGGTTGCCCCTCCCCCTGACCGTCATATCCGGTATCAAGGGAAAATGCGTAGCCCAGCACAGTGGGGGCCTTTGATAAGGCCTCGCCAAGAAGAAGATCGTAATTGAACTGCTCCTTGCTCTGTAAGTTGCGCAGTTCTGCCAGGGCATTCTTGTTTGTGGTGTGGGGAAGCAGGGTGGAAATCAAACTCTTGGGTGAGGTGCGATCCGGTTCGGCAAAGACGATATCGAGGAGAATTGAGGTTGGTTGCTGGGCCGCGAGGGTGTCAATGAGCTGGGCGACAATGTTGCGGGACCAGGGCCATTGGCCCAGTTCGGTCAGGCTCTTGTTGTCGATATCAATGATGACCACTTGGCCGGTCACCGGTTGCGGGCCACGCAGATGAAACATGGCGTCGGTAAGGCGGTTATCCAGGCCTTGGAGCAGCGCAGGTTTGCGGCCCTCGAAAGAATTATAAAAGGCGATGCTGCAAACAACAAGGAGGAAACCGATCTTAAAGGGCGAGGGGGCCAGAAGGCGTATGATTTTTTTCATATACCTTACCTGTTGCCGCCGTATATTCCCTGGTAGGTAAGGGTGCCGTCGCTGGTCTTGAAGTTGCCGCCTACAGATTGGGCGTTGGGGCCGTACATGGTGCCGTTCAGAAAACCGCTGAAGCTGCCGCCGTTCAAGGTCGAAGTGAAAAGTGGATTACCGGCAGTGCCTGGCGTGTCGACAGTGAATGAGTTGCCGTCTAACGCCATATTGCCGGTGATGGCACTGGTGGTGCCTAAGTTTGCAAAGTTGATGTTGAGATTTATGGCGCCGCCCACCTCAGATACCTGTGGAGAGCTGGCGGTGTCTATCTTACTGGCCATCACCTGGCCGGAATAATTGCCCACCACGCTGTTGCTGGCCAGGGCCGCCAAGTCGCTGACGGATGTGGGTTGCCCTGCCACCCACATCGCCCCCGGCACATGGTTATGGTACTGCTTGCCGGCATCGGTGTAGGCTACCTCCCAATAGCCCCAGGTGGCGTACTCCATGAACTGCTTATCCTTGGGGCCGGTGATCAGGAAGTTGCCATGGTTCTTGAGGGGCACGGAACCTCCCCCCAGGATGGCGGCAAAGAGATCATCATGGATAAAGGCGGAGCCATAGGCGCCGCCCACCGTGATAGTGTTCATGGTAAAGGCTCCGTCCGAGGCAGAGAGGGTGCCGCTGATATTACCGGTGTCCTTGTTGATGCTGAGGCTGAAACCTCCTGGATTACTGGTCAGCAGGCGGCGGTTGGTGTCGATATTATTCATGTCTTCTGAAATGCCCACCGCATAGCCTCCCCAGGTCTCTGTGCCTGTCAAGGCTGCGCCGCTGGCCATCTCCTGACCAAGGCCCTGGACCTGCCAGGAACCGGTGGCAGGCTGGGTCGCCGGTTCGATGGCATAGTCGGCGCCGGTGGCCGTCATTTGAAAGAGAGGGGTGTCGGTGCCAAGAAAGCTGCCGCTGCCCGTGCCTTCGACAACACTGATATCCCCGGGCAGAGGATTCTGGGTATCGAAAGGGCCACCACCGCTATTGCCATAGATCTTGACGTTGGCGACCATGTTGCCGACAATGTCGCCGAAAAAGAAAACAGGCATAGCTTTATCTTTTAAGGGATCATAGACCAGGCCGAGAACCTTGTGGTTATGCCAGTTGGCATAGATATCCACGGTTTCATTAATGCTCTCCAGACTTCCATCAGCAAAATGGAGGGAGGTGCCGCCGAGAGTCCCCCGAAAATGGGTGATGCCGTCAGTGGGAGGCGTCCAGATGCCTGTGGTCTCAAGAAGGGGTTTGATGTCGCTGGGAGGGGGGAGCACTGGAACATCGACCACCGTTGGCTCTCCCGGCTCATCCGCCGGCGGCGTGCCACCGCCATCATCTGTGTCACTGTCGTTAGTGGTGCCATCATCGTCTGTACCGTTAAAACCGGTGGTGAAGGCGTCCATGTCGGCGCCGCTGAAGGCTGTGGCCGGCGGCGGCGGGGCCTTCGCCCGGACATGGGTGCCATAGCCGGGCTTAGGGATCTCCACGCTGCCGAATTCATTGCTGACCACAATGCCTGTGCCGCCCAGAAATACCACGGAGAGATTCTCCCCGGCAACGACGCCGGCGTACATGGAGCCTCTGATGCCGATGGTGGCGGCCGGCGTCTTGGTGGTGAAGTTCTGGGGGGCCACCTTGGTGAGTTTGCCCCCCATGACCCTGAAGATGCCCTCCTTGACCTCGGAGTGGAATTTGCCGGTTTGCGTGTCCGGCTGCCAGAGGTAGTCGTTGATGACAAAGGTGGTGGCCCGTCCCAGGCTGATGATGGTGTTGTCGGTGAAAAGAAGCTGCAACCTGGCCTTGGTGCCGGTGACAATGGTATCCCCTTCGTAGAGGGCATCGCGCACCTGCAGGGCTCTTTTTTCGCCGCTTACATTGGTGGCCATGGCTTGGTTGCGCAGGGCAGCGATGCGGGCCACCGGTTCCTGGTCAACGGTGGCACAGACAGGCACGACGAGCAGGGGGACAAGGATGAAGGCTGTCATGAGTAAAATCAGGGAGCGCATTGTCGTCCTCTTCGGCTTAAAAGGCATAGGTCAGGGAAAGATTGCTGACGTTTCTTCTATAGGTATACAGATCAAAGTTCGACTCGCAGTCCGTGTATTTATGGCTTACGGAAAGGATGAGGCTTTGATGTCTGTCGCTGTCGTGCCACACGGCCTTAGACAGGCCGATGGCCAGCTCCTGGTGCTCATCATCCCGTTTTTCTAAAAAGATGGCGTCCTCTTCTTTGTAGAGCGTCAGTTTAACAGCGGCACTGGCATAAAAGGCGATGCCCAGGGGCAGAGGGGTGTCGAGGCGAAGCTCGATGAGGTCACGGTCATAGCTGACCACCTCGTTTTCGGCACTCTCCAGCTCCCGGACATAGGTCAGGCCCAGGCGGGCAGAGGCCAGCAGCAAGACGGCCTGGGCTGTGCCTTGGTAATTCTCGGCAGAACGAAAGGTGAAGCGGGTATTGTCCTTGTCCTCGAAACGGATTTTGCCGGTAACAAGGAAGCGGTCAAAAAGTTGACTGGTCAGGGTGGATGCGGCGCCGTACGAGGTGTGATACCTTTCGTTGTCGATTTCAACGGAGGTTGCCAGCAGATTATTTTGCCAGAGAAAATGATCGTTCTTCCAGCTGGGGCCCGTGGTCAGTTCGTTATAATTTATGTTGAGGTCGTTCTCGTCATTGTAGAAGGAATTGTAGCTCAAGAACCCGGTTTTCCAAAAAAAGCCCATGTCCTCCGGGCGATAGATGTAATTCAAGGTGGCGGTGAGAATGGCGGCGAAATCGTCTTCTGGTACGGAGCCGTCACCGGTGAGTTGGAATTCGAGCAGACCAAGGGATATGGTGTCGTGCAAGGGAGCCGTGCGCGGATTGTCGTCATAATCAAAGCCCAGCGCCAGGGTGCCGGTGAAGAAATGGCGCTGTTCGGAGTCCTTTATTGATTTCAGGAAATGCTGGATATTACTCCACACCGCCTCGGGAGGATTGGTGGCCAGCACCTCCTGGAAGTATTGCCTGGCAAACTCTTTTGAGCCCAGGGCCAGATAGGCCCGGGCGATTTCCAGTTTGACTCGGGAGGAGTCGGGATTGACAAAAAGGACACGTTCAAAGGACATTACCGCTTCCTCATATCTGGCCAGCTCGAAATAGGTGCGGCCCAGGAGAAAATTTATTTCAGGATCAGCGGGTTCGTGGGAAAAGGCGGTGAGCAGATGGCCCAGGGCCTGTTTGTACTCTCCCTTTTCAAAAGCGGCGTTGCCCTGGAAGAGGCCGGGTGTTGAGGCCAAGGCGTTTCCTGATGCAAAGAAGGCGAGAAAAAAGATGGTTATAAGGAAACGATGCATAGGTTGCTTAATGGGAAAGAGTTCGCAAGGGTGTCAGAAAAAGAGAGAGGTTGTTCCCAGGGCCAAAAGAATACTTTAATAAAAATAACCCATATGTTATTGAGGGCGACCCGGAGGGATGTAAGCTTAAAGAAATGATATGGTATCATTTCTTTAATGGCCAGAAAAAAGAAAAAGAGGGCAGCTCTTCCTCTTTTCATAGTTGACAAAAAAACGAAACGTGGTATCTATCACTGTTTCCGTATCCGGGAATCTCTTGTTGTTTTAGAGAGGGTGTGGAATTTTAATGAAGGATAATTAAACGTGGCTCTTTTGGGGCTGCGGGGTGCTTTCTGCACAGGGAAGCTTTTTAGTTTTGGAGGAATGGAATGTACGCAATTATTCGTACCGGCGGTAAACAGTATCAGGTTGCAGAGGGTGATCGTCTGCGGGTTGAAAAACTGACCGGCGAGGTTGGCGATATCGTAGAGCTTACCGATGTTCTCATGGTAGCTGACGGCGAGGCAGTAAAAGTAGGACAGCCTGTTGTTGAGGGCGCTAAGGTAACTGCCACGATTGTTGAGCAGGATAAAGGTAAGAAAGTAATTATCTTTAAAAAGAAGCGTCGTCAGGGTTATTCTATGAAGCAGGGTCATCGTCAATTGTTCACAGCCCTTGAAATTCAGGGTATCTCTGCATAAATCAGCAATGCCGGCAGCCTAAAAGCCGGTTTGAACCATATAGAGGAAAAGGCAATGGCTCATAAAAAAGCAGGCGGTAGTTCCAGGAACGGTCGCGACAGTAATTCCCAACGCCGGGGCGTTAAGCGTTTTGGTGGACAGGTTGTACGGGCCGGTAATATTCTGGTTCGTCAGTTGGGTACTAAAATTCATCCTGGAACCAATGTTGGTTTAGGGCGTGATTTTACTTTGTTCGCCTTGGTTGATGGCGTGGTTACCTTTGAAAAATTCGGCCGTGGCCGGAAACGGGTAAGCATCTATCCTGCTGCCGAATAATTTTTTATTATACGTGGTCAGAGGGTGTTTTGCCCTTTGATCACTTTTTTTGTTTAACGGGCTCTTTGTAGCCCGTTCTTTTATGAAGGCATCTCACCATGGCATTTATTGATGAAGCAAAGTTCTTTGTCAAGGCCGGTGACGGCGGTCGGGGATGCGTAAGCTTTCGCCGGGAGAAGTATGTTCCCCTGGGCGGTCCTGACGGCGGTGACGGTGGTCGGGGCGGTTCTGTGTATATTGAGGCGTCTTCTCGTCTTCAATCTCTGTTAGATTTCAAATTTCGTTCCCATTTTATCGCTGAAAACGGTGCCTATGGCCGGGGCAAGAAAATGCACGGTCATGGCGGTAAGGATTATGTCCTTGAAGTTCCGCCCGGATCCATTGTTAAGGATGCCGAGACCGACGAGGTGATTATTGATCTTGTTGAGCCGGGTCAGCGGTATCTTGCGGCCCAGGGTGGCAAGGGCGGTCGTGGTAATGTTCATTTTGCCTCTTCAACCAACAGGGCACCCCGCATAGCAGATAAAGGTATGCCGGGCGAGGAGCGCTGGTTGCGCATTGAGCTCAAGCTCATTGCCGACGTCGGTCTTATTGGTCTGCCCAATGCCGGCAAGTCTACCTTGCTTTCCCGACTGTCTGCCGCAAACCCCAAGGTCGCCCCCTATCCTTTTACGACCCTTGAGCCCCAGCTTGGCGTGATGAACTTTGATTATGGTGAGTCCTGCATCATAGCCGATATCCCTGGTCTTATCGAGGGGGCCCATGACGGAGCTGGTCTTGGTCATAAATTCCTGCGCCATATCGAACGGACCCGCATTCTTCTCCATGTCATCGATTCCACTGGTCTTGAAGGGGATCCCTTGCAGCAGTATCATGTCCTAGAAAATGAACTTGCCCAGTTCAACGAGGAATTAATGGACAGGGAACGGATGGTGCTGCTTAATAAGACTGATATCATGGATCCGAAAGATTTCAAAAAGGTAGCAGCCCGCTTTAAGAAGGCTGGCATTCCGTACCTGGCTATCTCTGCTGAGACCCGTGCTGGTCTTGATGAATTGAAAGAGTGGCTGGACGAAATTTTATTTGAAGGTGAGCAGCAGCATGCCTGAGAGTATTACCGCAGATGAGGGCCAAAAGCTTCGTTTGGCCCATCTCAAGGATGTAAAGCGGGTGGTGGTGAAGGTGGGGAGCGCTGTGTTGACCGGTGACGTGGGTCTTCATCCTGAAACCATGGAAAGTCTGGCCGATGAGATCACCTTTTTACGCGAGAGTGGTCGTGAAGTAATTCTGGTCAGCTCCGGGGCCGTGGCTGTGGGTCGCCGCAAGCTCTGCATCATCCAGCCGGTCTTGTCCCTCCAGGAAAAACAGGCGACAGCCGCAGTCGGTCAATGCGGACTCATGCATTATTATGACGCCCTCTTTGCCAAGCGCAACCTGCAAGTCGCTCAAGTCCTTCTCACCCATTCTGACCTGGCCCATCGCGGCCGCTATCTCAATATCAGAAATACCATGTCCACCCTCTTTGACTGGGGTGTTATTCCCATCATTAATGAGAATGACACGGTGAGCGCTGAGGAGTTGAAGTTTGGTGATAATGATACCTTGGGTGCCTTGGTTACCAACCTGATTGATGCCGATATCTTTATCTGCCTCACCGATGTGGATAGTCTCT